>DATIXL010000126.1:0-20875 GCA_035518615.1 Terriglobales bacterium
CCCAAACCGCCGCGGAAAAACTAGTCGAACTCGCGAATGACAGCGGCGGCGCGGACAATATCACCGTCATCGTGATTCGCCTCGAGAAAGAATCCAAGGGTTGGTTCTCGTGGTTGCGCTCAGGGCCTAAAGACCCTGCTCGGAAAAACGGAGCAGCAGGAGGAATCTAGAATGGCGAAGCTCAGCCTGTTGTTTGAGGACAAACTGGTGAAGGAAGTGCCGGTTGGCAGCCGCCCGGTGAGTATCGGGCGTTCACCAGACAACGATC
Source organism: Terriglobales bacterium (assembly GCA_035518615.1). Classification (GTDB taxonomy): domain Bacteria; phylum Acidobacteriota; class Terriglobia; order Acidiferrales; family UBA7541; genus Acidiferrum. The sequence continues at coordinate 269 of DATIXL010000126.1, forward strand.
TGGCCGTGGACAATCTGGCGGTCTCCAATTATCACGCGCGCGTCTACTACGAAGCAGGACGCCTTGTGGTTGAGGATCTCGACAGCCTCAACGGGACGTTTGTGAACGATCTGCGCGTCGAGCGCGCCACCCTCCACGATGGTGATTCGATCTGGATCGGCAAACATCGCATTAAAGTGGATACTTTCGGCGATGCCCCGGTGCCCTGGGAGTCCGCGCGGAAAACCAATGCGCCGCGCATCAACGAAACCATGGTGCTCGACACTAAGGCCCGCCGCGAAATGCTTTCTCAGGCTGCTGCCATGGGCGAGCGCTCTCAATTCTCCTCGGGCCGCTTCAAGCTTCCCACACTGCTCATTATCGGCGGAAAGACGGATAGCAAGGAATACGTTCTCGCGAACAAGCTCACCACCATAGGCAAGTCGGCGATGGCCACCGTTCGTCTGAAAGGCTGGTTCAAGCCCCAAATGGCCGCGCAGATCAATCAGCGCGACGACGGCTACTACATCGGCCCAGGCGCCAAGATTCCCACGGTCAACGGCTCACCGATTCCGGGCCCTACGCGGCTCAACGACGGCGATCAGATCGAAGTCTGCGGCGTGCGCATGAGCTTCGTTTTCCGCGAATAGCCGATCTTTCCGATGGCCGCTCCGTCATCGAATGGGTGGCAACGGCGCGGCTTTGGCGCCTATGCCTTGTTTTTATCCTGGTGGCGTCACCGGGCCTCGTTTTTCATTAGCCTGGCGATCACTCTTCTCGCCTTCACGCTGTATTACTTCACCTTTTTTGGCGAACGCACCACCCCATTTTTTCAATTTCTTCAACGTCTGGAATTTAACTCGCTCGATACGCGCTTCCGTTACCGGCCGGTTTCGAGAACTCCTGTAGATCCCCGCATCGTCATCGTGGACATTGACCAGCATTCACAAGAACTCCTTGGCAAGTGGCCCTTTTCGCGGACGTACTTTGCGAAACTCCTCGATGTCCTCCACCAGGACGGGGCAAGAGTCGCCTCGTTCGACATCGTCTTCAGCAAGCCCGATGAGACGGCTGCCCCCATCCGCGCTCTCTGGACTGACTTGGAAGCACGGAAAAAAGGGGGCGAAGCGATTGATCCAAAGCTGGAAGAAGAAGTCCAAAAACTCTCGGCGGAATATGATTCGGACAAACAGTTCGCCGCCGCAATTCAGCGCTTCGGCGGCGTCGTGCTTGGGAATTTCTTTCTGTACACCGAATCCGATCTCCGCGGCATCAGCCAAAAGACTCTCGATACGTATGCGGATCAAATTGCCTTTTTCTCTTTCCCAAGCGTTCGCCCGCTGCAACCGGCAACTGGGAAAGCGGACCGCATCAGTCTCATCAAAATGTTTGAACCAGACCGCCTGCTGCCCCGCGGTGCCGTCGCGAACCTGGATCTCTTTACCAGCGCTTTGAGCGAAGAGTCTTCTTCCACCGGTTTCTTCAATATTTATCCTGATGTGGACGGAGTCGTCCGTGAATCCAATCTCATCGTTCCTTACGGACGCTCCAAGGACTTCAACGATTGGGATATCTACCCGTCGCTCGATGTACAAACCGTGCGTTCCTACTTTCGCTTGCCGAACGATCAGGTGGTTCTGGAATACGGGCCCGTGGGCGCGTACCGCGTCGTCTTTGGCAAAGATGCGCAAGTGCGAACGGATGCCCTCGGCCGCGTGGTGATTAATTATCACGGTCCAGGCTACACCTATCCGCACTTTTCCTTTGCGGACGTAGTGAATGGCAAGCTCCCACCCGCGGGCTTCCGCGACAAAATCGTCCTCGTGGGCGCGACGGCCACGGGAATCGGCGATTTGCGCACCACACCTTACGGCGGGCTGGATTTTCCGGGCGTCGAAATCCACGCCAACGTCATTGACAACATGCTCCACGGCGATTTTCTTCTTCGCGGCGCGAAGCAGCAACTTTGTGACGCGATCCTGATTTTGCTCTTCGGAATTCCACTGGGCATCGCCATGGCCCTCGTTCCGCCCCGCTGGATGTGGTTTGGCATTGCACTCCTGGCGCCGCTGATTGCGGTGGATTACGCCGCTTTCTTGCACGACTGGTGGCTAAACTTCACCGTCCCGGCAATGACGCTCACTTCCAACGTCTTGCTCGTCTCGCTCTACCGTGCCCTCTTCGAAGAAAAAGAAAAACGCCGCGTGCGCACGGCTTTTGGCCAATATCTAAGTCCGGAAGTCATTCGCCGCTTGTTGCTGAATCCGCAGCTCGTCGAACCGCGCAAAACCGAAATTACGATCATGTTCAGCGACATCCGCGGCTTTACTTCCATCTCCGAAAAACTCGACGCCCAGGAACTCGCTCTGTTTCTAAATCAATATCTCTCGGATATGACCCGCATCGTCTTCGCGCGACATGGCACGCTGGACAAGTACATTGGCGACGCGGTGATGGCTTTCTGGGGCGCACCGTTTGAGGAAGCCGGGCACGCTGAACGCGCCTGCGATTCAGCGTTGGAAATGATGGATCGTGTTCGTGAACTGCAAAAGCAGTGGGCGGCGCAAGGCAAGCCGCACTTGGATATCGGCATCGGCCTGAATACCGGCGTCGCAAGCGTCGGCAACATGGGCTCGTCGCTCCGCTACGGGTACACGGCCCTCGGTGACTCCGTAAACCTTTCCTCGCGCCTCGAGGGCTTGAACAAGGAATACGGCACCCACATCATCGTGAATGAATCCACGTACGAAGCCGTAAAGGGTCCGGACTTCGTCTTTCGTGAGCTGGACCTCATCCGCGTGAAAGGCAAAGCTCAGCCGGTCACAATTTACGAACTCATTTCGCGTAAGTCGGAGCTTTCTCCCGATCTTCAATCATTGCTCGATGCGTATTCCGAGGGCCGCGCACTCTACGTGGAACGCCGTTGGGCCCAAGCGCAAAAAATCTTCCAGCAGGTGTTGGACAAATGGCCCGAAGACGGCCCTTCGCGCGCCTACTGGAAACGCTGCCAGGAATATCTCTTTGACGAGCCGCCCTCCGGCTGGGACGGCGTCTACACTATGACTCACAAATAGGCCGGACACCCTCGCGGGCCGATCTTCAGTCGGACTCCCCAAATTTCGAAAACTACCTCTTCTCGACATCTGTCAGGTTGTCGTCCGGTTCCCGGTCAATCAACACGTTGTAAGGATCGATTCCCGCAAAGGTCGGTTTTTCATCCACCACAAATTCAAGCGTGTTCAACTCCAGCGTGAACCATTTCTTTTCCAGGTGAAGTTCCTTCAAGTGCTCTTTCGTTCCGCTGAACACCCCCACTTCGATCAGATCCTTCAGCGGCATCGGAGTTTCGTTGCCCTGTCCGTCGGCTTTGTGTTTTTGCACTCTAACCTTCAGCGTCACTCTATACTTGTGATCCGGAGTTTGTTCGTACGTAGCGCTCACCGCCTTGTTTTCGTAAAGCACGATCGAGTCGAACATGTCGGTAACCATATACTGCAGTTCCGCCGGAGTGGCAGCGCGAATCGCTTCTACAAATCCGCGCGTGTCCGGGTACGGACCCTGCGCATAGCGGTTCTTCTGCAGAAAATCTCGCAACGCGCCATTCAGCTTTTCTTCTCCGATGTAATCGCTCATCGCATACATCACCAGCGCGCCTTTGTAATACCAGACGTACGGTTCGCGCTGCACCAATGCAAGCGGCGGCTCCTGCCGCACTTCGCCGCTCCGTCCTCGCAAGTACCGGTCCAGTTCGTATTTCAGATTCTTTCGCAGCATATCTATGCCATACCGGTGTTCGAGCAGCTTCATCGCCGAATATTCGGCCAGCGTCTCGGACAACATGTTCGAACCTTGCGTCGCGCTGCCGATCAGTTGGTGGCCCCACCATTGGTGCGCCAGCTCGTGCGCCGTGACAAAGTAAAGAAAGTCAATGTCATCTTTCTTTTTCAGTCGCTCGATAAACCCCATGCTCTCGGCATACGGCACGGTATTGGGAAACGACTGCGCGAATTGCCGGTACCGCGGATATTCCAGCACGCGAAACTGCTGGAATTGGTACGGGCCATATTCCCTCCCGTAGTAATCCAGCCCGTCCTTGCAGGCCAGGATCATCTTGTCCAGATCGTACTGGTGACCCGGGTTGTAGTAAATCTCCAGCTTCACGTTCTTCCAGTTGTCGCGCCTTACGGCAAATTTTCCCGATATGAACGAAAAGAAGTCCGCAATCGGCGTGTCACCCATGTCGTATTCAAAATAGCGCCGCCCGTTTGCCGTCCATTCTTTCTGCAGATAACCCGGTGCAACCGCAATCTGGTCTGCCGCGGTGCTCACGGTCGCGTGAAACTTCACCCAGCCCGAGTCCGAGGTGAACAGATCCACATTCGAATAATACGGATCTCCCCGCGGCGCCATCTCCTCAAGCGGCCCCAGTTTTTCCTCCTTGCGCCGCACCGGATCGTCAATCTCCATTCCCTGGTTGTAGCCGATGAACGGAAAATAATCGCGATCGAAAAACGTCCCGTTGTACGCGAATTCGGGCAACTCGTTTCCGTCTTTGAAGCCCCGCGACCTGTGCGACACCCGAAAACTCATCTTCATGGACTCGCCCGGCTGCAATGGTTGATCCAGCTTATAAATCGAGTAAAAGTGCTTCTTGTCCATCAGAACAGCTTTTGCGCTCCGATCGAACGTGATGGAATCAATCGAATCCCTGGCGTCAGTGATGTGCACGTCTTCAATCGGCTGGCTGCTCCGGTTTTCGAGTACATACGAACCCGTCCCGGAGAAAGACCGGCGTTCCGGGAATATATCCACCGCCACGTCCACCGCCGTCACCTTCGGTTGCAGCAATCTTTCGTACTTTTTGTACAGCTTCTCGTAGTCCGCCAACCGGTCGCGACTCTCTTTCGTGGTGCGATACTCGTTCAGGACGTGGGTGTTGTAGTAAAACCATCCTCCGGTCGCCGCTGCCAACACCGCGAATACCAGGGCCGCGGGCCACAACTGCCGCATCCTCGCCCCGGCAACCTTCATTCTCCATCCGAGCGTCTGATCCGTTCCTCTTCTCGCAAAGGCAATCGAGATCACTCCCAGCAGCGCGCCGATCCACAGCCAGTAGGTAATGGACCACAAAAGTCCCTGCACGAAGTGACCGTACCCGTTCATGTCCGAGTAGGTGTAGGGCGTGATCTCGCCGAACAGATACAGCCGGTTTTCGATTCCGTACCGGTACAGCACGGGGATGAGGATGAAGAATCCGATCACCAGCGCATGCCCGACGAACTTGTTGCCGATGACGGTCTGTAGGAACAACGCCAGCAGCAACACCATCAGAATCTGCGGCCAATAGACCAGATACAGTTCCTTGAAATAGTGCAAAAGCTCAAAATGAAAATAACCCGTGATCGCCTGCGAAAAGACTCCGCAAACCATGACCACGGCGATCAGCAACGCTTCCACCAGTGCCAGCGCAAAGAATTTGCTCGCAAAATCCGTCCAGTCCCGCAACGGCAAGGACTCGTGAATCTGGTCGAACCGCACGTCCCGCTCTCGCCAGATTACCTCACCCGCATAAAGCGCCCCGATGATGATCAGGAACAGGCCCGCCTGCCCGGAAACCGCCTCCAGCATCAGATACGTCACCGGCCAGACTTCCACTCCATTTGTGTTTCCGGCAAAGTGTCCGTTGATCAGGACGAAGACGATCATGATCAACGTGATCGCCCAGAACGGCACTTCCTTGACGATATTGAGGAATCGCAACCACGTCAGCGATTTGAGCTGGGTCCAGGTCGTCCGTGCGCCGAAGATCTGCTTCACGTAGGGAAGTTCCGCCCAATGCATTCGACGTTGTTTCTTCTCTGCCTCTTCCTCTTCCTTCGCGGCCAGAGCATGCTTCGTCGAACGCCGTGAGCCAAGCACCTCCGCCGACATCGGGAAGAGCACCATCACTGCCGCCAATGAAACCAGGCCCACACCTATCCACAGCAGCCGGTTGTAAAGGAATGCTCCCGTCCAGTGCACCAACTGCGCATTTCGGTCCGCCACGGTCCAGTATCGCGTCGTGCTTCCGATGACCAGGATTCCCAGCGAATCGAACACCGACGGCCAGAACCTGTCCAGCTTGTTCGCCGTGATTACGCTGACCAGTTGGATCAGATACAGCGCAAAAAGTGCGACTCCTTGCAGATAGACCACCACGATCCGCCGCGAAAGTGCTGCGACGCAGAAAAACAAACTTCCCAGGAAAAAGATTTGCACGACTGTGACGGATAGGAATGGCTGCAAATGCCACCAGAAATGCACGGGAGCAAGGCGCGTCCGGTCGGCCCAGGGCATCAGCGTTCCGGCCATCGCGCCCCACATCAAGCCGGAGAAAATAAGCACCGTAATGACAAATGACCCTGCCCATCGCCCGCCCAAATACGCGAATTTGGAGATCGGTTTCGTGAAAAGGATCTGATAGGTGTCTTGCTGAAAATCGCGCAGGATCGCGGGACCGAAAATCGCGGAGAACAGGATCGCCCCAAACGCCGTCAGTTGCACGAAGATTTCCGTTAGAGCGTATGGCCCGTTCAGCAGCACTTTCCCTGTTCCAATAGGGCCGAAATCTCGTACCGAAACCGTGAAGAGCGCCATCAGGAAAGGAATCAAGAAAAAGACGTACGTCGAAACGCTTCGAAATCTGAGCTTTAACTCGAATAGAAAAAAGTGCTTGAACATGGCTCGGCTCAGTTCTTTTCGTGCCGCGCCAGCTCGTGGAAATAGACGTCTTCCAGGTCAGCTTCCGTGGGCGTGAATCCTTCCCCCGGCGAGGATTCCGAATAAACGCGCACTTCGTGCAGCCCGCCCACAAGATGCGTGGAAATGACGGGAAACGCCTTCTCAATCGCTTCCCGTTCTGTGTCTGTTGCTACGATCTTCTTCCACGTTTTTCCCCTCATTCTTTCGATCGTTTCCTGCGGCGCCCCTTCGAGCAGCAGCTCTCCGTTATTGATGATGGCCATCTTCGAGCATAGTTCGCGCACATCTTCGACAATATGCGTGGACAGGATAACCACCACGTTTCTTCCGATGGAGCTCAGCAGGTTCAAGAAACGGTTCCGCTCCGCCGGATCGAGCCCGGCCGTCGGCTCATCTACGATGATCAGCTTTGGATTTGCCAGCAGTGCCTGCGCAATTCCGAATCTCTGCTTCATTCCTCCGGAAAATCCTCCCAGCGCTTTTTTCCGCGCATCCCAAAGGTTCGTTTGCTGAAGCAGGGCTTCCACCATTTCTTTCCGTTCGCTGGCCTTCATTACGCCCTTCATCACCGCCAGATGGCTCAGCAGGTCTTGCGCCGTCATCTTCGGGTACACCCCGAATTCCTGCGGCAGGTAGCCGAGCAGCCTCCGCGTATCGTCCTTTTTTGCGACAAGGTCCAGGCCATCGAGTGTTGCTGTCCCCGTATCCGGCTCCAGCAGCGTTGCCAAAACCTTCATCAGTGTGGACTTCCCCGCGCCGTTCGGGCCCAGCAGGCCGAACATCCCCGCGGGGATTTCCAGGCTGATGCCGCGCAGGGCGCGCACCCCTCCCGGATATGTTTTCTCCAGCCCTTTGATCGTTAGCAAGGTGCACTCCCCGCGCCTGTGGCGCGCTCGTGTTGTTCTATACGGTTCAAGAAGAGAAAAGTCAGCGCCCGCACTATACCTGAATTCCTCGCATCGGTGGAAATACCCTCTATTTCAGGATTTGTGTATGCTTGTCGCACCATTTCCGTTTGATCCGGCATCGAAGTCTCTTTCCGCGAAGATGGCATTGGCGCCGCGTATCTTTGAGGAATGCCAGTTGTCACGATACATCGTCCGGGGGTATTCGGCTTGGCGTAACCGTTCCGCTTAATCAGGGGTCTAACAAAGATGACCGCAATCGCCTGATAGCCGGGTCCCCTGATCGGCGTGTGACCCGCCAAGGGATCGTCATAAGATTCTATGTGGATCGTCCGATTAGCGTTGAAGCGTCCCTACACGTTTATCGTGTTAGCGATCGTCATCATACTGCTCACGCCCGTCACCCTTTTTCGCACTCCCACGGACATCTTCCCGGACATCAATATCCCGGTAATCAGCTTGATCTGGAACTACCAGGGCCTCGAACCGCAGGAGATGGAGCGGAGGATCACTTCCAATTCCGAGCGCGCCGTCACGGTCCTCGTCAACGACGTTGAACACATTGAATCTCAATCGCTTTACGGCATCTCGATCGTCAAGATTTATTTCCAGCCCCGCGCAAACATTCAGACCGCCGTCGCTCAAACTACAGCGATCGTGCAGACCATCCTCCGGACCCTTCCCCCGGGCACCACGCCGCCTCTCGTCCTCATCTATTCAGCCTCGACCGTTCCGGTGCTTCAGGTCGGTCTGACCAGTGAACAGCTCAGCGAACAGCAGCTCTTTGACTTTGGCAACAATTTCATTCGTACCCAGTTGGCCACCGTTCAGGGCGCTTCAATGCCCTATCCCTATGGCGGCAAGCAGCGCCTCATCTCCGTGGATATCAATGCCAAGGCCCTGCAGGCCAAGGGACTTTCTCCGGTGGATATCGTGAATGCGGTAGGAGATCAGAACCTCATCCTTCCCACCGGCACGATCAAGCTCGGTCCGCTGGAATTTGCCGTCGAAATGAACGGAAGTCCTCAGACAATCGATGAGCTGAATAACCTTCCGGTGAAGACCGCAAATGGCGCGACCATCTACATGAAGGAAGTCGCCCACGTTCGTGATGGTTTTTCGCCGCAGACCAACATCGTCCGCGTGAATGGCCGGCGCGGCGTTTTAATGAGCGTCTACAAGAGCGGATCGGCTTCCACTCTCGACATCGTGGACCGCGTCAAACAGGTGCTTCAGGATTACTCCAGTTCCTTGCCTCCAAGCTTGCACATGAGCCTGTTCTTCGATCAGTCGCTTTTTGTCCGCGCGGCCATACAAGGCGTTTTGAGAGAGGCCCTCATCGCCGCCTGCCTCACCGCCATCATGATTCTTTTATTCCTCGGAAACTGGAAAAGCACCTTCATCATCGCCATCTCCATCCCGCTCTCCATCCTTGTCAGCATCCTCTTGCTCAGCGCGCTCGGCGAAACCATCAATATCATGACCCTCGGTGGCCTTGCGCTCGCCGTCGGAATCCTGGTGGACGACGCCACGGTCGAAGTCGAAAATATCAACCGCAATCTGGCCATGGGGAAGGATACCGTGCAGGCGATTCTCGATGGCGCACAGCAGATCGCCATCCCCGCCCTCGTTTCAACTCTCAGCATCTGCATCGTATTTCTGCCGATGTTCTTCCTCTCCGGCGTCGCCAAGTATCTTTTTGTCCCTCTCGCGGAGGCGGTGATTTTTGCCATGCTCGCCTCCTATTTCTGGTCGAGAACCATCGTTCCGACCTTGGCCATGTATCTCCTCAGTGCCGAGGATGAATATCATGCAGAAGAACATGTCGGTGAGAAACAGGGCTTCTTCCGCCGCTATCAGCAGTCCTTCGATCGCGCGTTCGGTCGCTTTCGGGATGCTTATCACTCGGCACTAGCTGCGGTTCTCGATCATGCAACTGTCTTCGCCGCCTGCTTCCTGGTTTTCTGTGCCCTCTCCGGCTGCCTTACTATCTTCCTTGGAAAGGATTTTTTCCCTTCCGTGGATGCCGGTCAGATCCGCCTTCACATGCGCGCGCGCACGGGACTCCGGATCGAGGAAACTGCACGGCTCGCCGACGAAGTGGATGGAGTGATCCGGCAAACCATCCCCGCCCGTGAAGTTCAGACCATTCTTGATAACATCGGCCTTCCCTACAGCGGCATCAACCTCAGCTACAGCAATTCCGGCACCTTCGGCACCGCTGATGCGGAAGTCCTGGTCCAGCTCAAAGGCAATCGCTCTCGAGCCACTGCCGACTACATCAACGAGCTTCGCCGGAGATTGCCGCAGCGCTTTCCCGGTGTGCAGTTCTTTTTCCAGCCGGCCGACATCGTCACGCAAATCCTCAACTTCGGCACTCCCGCGCCGATAGATGTCGCTGTCACGGGAATGAATCAGGAAGGCAACTACGTCATTGCCCAGAAGCTTTCCAACGAAATCCGCCACATTCCCGGGGCCGTGGACGTTCACGTTCAGCAATCCTTTGACGAGCCGGCGCTTTTCCTGGACATTGACCGCTCACGCGTGCAATCCGTGGGCATGCAAACTCGCGATGTCGCTCAAAATGTCCTTGTCTCCTTAAGCTCCAGCTTTCAGACCTCCCCTTCCTTCTGGCTCGATCCGAAAAACGGCGTGAGCTACAACGTAGCCGTCCAGGAGCCTCAATACCGTATGGATACTCTGCAGGCGCTGGAAAACACCCCTGTGAGCGGCAGTCTTCCTGGCGCGGACCCTCAGATTCTCGGCAACCTCGTGAGCCTGCAAACCGTGGCGCGCCCCGCTGAAATCTCGCATTACAACGTCCAGCCGATGATCAACGTTTACGCCTCCGTGGACGGGCGCGATTTGGGCAGCGTCGCCTCTGAAGTCGAAAAGCGCGTGAAAGCTGTCGAAGGCGAGCTTCCACGGGGCAGCCATATTTTTGTTCGTGGTCAAGTACAGACGATGAATAACTCCTTCATCGGATTGGGATTCGGCCTGATCGGAGCCATTGCCCTCGCCTACCTCCTCATCGTCGTCAACTTTCAATCCTGGCTCGACCCTTTCATCATCATCTGCGCCCTCCCCGGCGCGCTCGCAGGAATCTGCTGGATCCTCCTCTTCACGCACACCACTCTGAATGTTCCTTCGCTCACCGGCGCCATCATGTGCATGGGTGTTGCCACGGCGAACAGCATCTTGATGGTTTCGTTCGCCCGCGAGCAGATGGACGAGGGGAAGAACGCACGCGAAGCCGCCCTGCAGGCCGGCTTTGTCCGTATCCGGCCCGTGCTTATGACCGCTTTGGCCATGATCATCGGCATGATGCCCATGGCCATCGGCCTGGGCGAAGGTGGAGAGCAGAACGCACCTCTAGGCCGCGCCGTCATTGGTGGTCTGATTTTTGCCACTTTTGCTACGCTCTTTTTTGTTCCGTCCGTTTTTTCCATAATTCATGGCCGCCGGGAGCGCCGCCGCCATCGTGCGACTACCGCAGAAGAGTTCGCCTGAGCCCTGCGGAATGGGATAATGGTTTTTTCGCCCGGAAGGGAAAGGGAAAGATTGAATGGAAAGCGCTGATCCAGGACAGCCTCCTCAAAAGAAGAGCCGCCTCTTTCTCTTCCTCATCATTTTCGTCGCGGCCCTCGTCGTCATCGGAGGCCTGACGATCCTGCAGCGCCGCTCCCAATATCAGGCTCTGGCGGAAGAAACCGAAACCCTCGCGGTCCCCACCGTGGCCGTTATCCATCCCACTCTCGAAAGCTCGCAGGAAGATCTTGTCCTCCCCGGCACGATGCAAGCCTACGTCGAATCTCCGATCTACGCCCGCACCACTGGCTATCTCAAGAAGTGGTACACGGACATCGGCACCCGCGTCGGCAAAGGCGAACTGCTCGCCGATATTGATACACCTGAAGTGGACCAGGAACTTTCGCAAGCCCAGGCCGATCTCGCAACCGCCCAGGCTAACGCCAAGCTTTCCAACATCACTGCGCAACGATACCAGGAGCTCATCAAGACCGATGGCGTCTCCAAGCAGGAAGTGGATAACGCCGTTGGCGATCTCGCCGCGAAGCAGGCCATCGTGGATTCTTCTGAGGCCAACCTCCGCCGCCTCAAGGAGCTTGAATCTTTCAAGCACATTTACGCTCCCTTCCGCGGTGTCATCACCCGCAGAAACGTGGACATCGGCACTCTCATCAACGCAGGCAACAATGGGGCTTCTCAGCTTCTCTTCACTCTTGCCCAAACCGATCCTATCCGGGTCTACGTTTCTGTTCCGGAAGCCGACGCAGCCTCCATCCATTTCGGCTTGGGTGCTTACCTCAATCTCACTCAGTTTCCAGGAAGAATATTTGAAGGCAAAGTCGTGCGCACCGCCGACGCCATTGATCCCTCCACGCGCACGCTCCTCACCGAGGTGGACGTTCCCAACTCCGCTGGCGAACTCCTCCCCGGCGGTTATGCTCAGGTCCATCTTGAAGTCAAAGTCACTGGCGCCCGTTTGCAGGTTCCCGTAAACGCTTTGTTGTTTCGCTCCGAAGGCCTCCGCGCGGTTCTCATTGATTCTTCTCACAAGGCTCATTTGCAGGCTCTCTCCATCGGCCGCGACTACGGCACCTCGCTCGAAGTCCTGCAAGGCCTGAAGCCCGACGATTGGATCGTCCTCAACCCGCCAGACTCCATCTACGAAAACCAGCAGGTCAACGTCATGCAGCCCCCGCCGGCTTCTCCCGCACCTGTACCGCAATCCAAACCCACAGGCGGAGCCTCGAAGTGATTCGTTGCGCGAAATCATTCGCCGCGCTCTTCGGCCTGATTGTTCTTACTTGCTTTTCCGGCTGCACGGTCGGCCCGAATTATCAGCGCGTCGCTGCTCCTGTCCCCGCTCACTGGGATGTCGCCCAGCCCTGGCGCGAAAGCGCGCCTCGCGATTCCCTGCCTAAGGGCCAGTGGTGGACCATCTTCAACGACGATCAACTCAACTCGCTCGAGCAACAGGCTCTCGCCGAAAACCAGACCATCAAAGTTTCCGTAGGGCGTCTCGAACAAGCCCGCTCTCTCGCGGCACTCCAGGTCTCCACGGAATTCCCCCAATTCGGCACGACTCCTACCGCTGAGCGGCAGCGCCTTTCCGGCAATCGTCCCACCAATGGTGTTCCGATTCAGCTCAGCCCCGCCACGCAAAACACCTTCACCATCCCCTTCACCGTTAGCTACGAAGCCGATCTCTTCGGTTCCCGCCGCCGCAGCATCGAAGCCGCGCAAGCTTCCTACCAGGCCTCCGCAGCGGATCTCGAGAATGTCCGCCTTCTCATCGCTGCCGAGCTCGCCGGTGACTATTTTTCGCTCCGACAGCTTGACACCCAGATTGGCATCCTCAATCGCACCGTCGCTGCGCTCAATGAGGGGCTTCGTCTCGTGCAAGCTCGCCACGCTGGCGGTGTCGCCTCCGGTCTCGATGTCGCTCAGGAAGAAACGCTTCTCGATACGACGCGCACCCAATCCATCCTTCTTCGTCAGCAGCGCAAACAATACGAAGATGCCATCGCCGCTCTTACCAATCATCCCGCTCCTGACTTTCACCTCTTGCCCCGGGAGCTGGATGCCGAGCCTCCTCCCATCAACGCCGGCCTTCCCTCCGATCTTCTCGAGCGCCGCCCCGATATCGCCGAATCCGAGCGCCAGATGGCTGCTGCCAACGCGCAAATCGGCATCGCCCGGGCCGCCTTTTTCCCTTCCCTCAATCTTTTCGCCAACGGCGGCTGGCAGGCCGCGGACATTGCCAAGCTCGCCAATGTCTCCAGCACGTTCTGGGCGATCGGCGCCGATGTGGCGCAAAGCATCTTCACCGGCGGCGCTCGACGCGCGCAGCAGCAATTTGCGCAGGCCGGCTACGACGCGGCTGTCGCCAACTATCGCGGCACTGTTCTCGGCGCCCTTCAGGAAGTTCAGGATAGCCTCACGGGAATTTCGGTCCTCTCCGAAGCGCAAACCTCCCAGCAGCAAGCCGTGGATGCCGCTCGCCGCACGCTGGACCTTGCCAACAGCCGCTACGTCGGCGGCCTCGTCAGCTATCTCGATGTCGTCAGCGCCCAGCAGAATCTCCTCAACAATCAGAATGAAATGGCCGTCATTCAGGGGCAAAAACTGGTCGCCAGCGTTCTCCTGGTAAAGGCTCTTGGCGGCGGTTGGGACGCTTCCAGCATCGCCGCCCTCCAGGTCAAGCCTCGCCTCCGCGACGCACTTGCCCCTTAGGACAGTTCCATTTTCCATACCGCTTCCGCCGAAGTTTGCATCCTTGGAATGCAATGCGGGGACAATTACATCATGTGCTTGGTGTATCCCGCCCAAGCCGGCCAAAATCTCGGCGAAATACAACCCAGTTCGGCTGTTTTGCGATGTCACTTTTTCTCGGAGGGCAATGATGAAGCAGTTCTTTTCAGGTCTTCTCTTTCTTGCTTTAGCAGGCACTCTCGTTGCGGCGCAGCGTCCACAGGACCGCGACGACCATCACGACAACGGCAAGCAAAATGGCCAGGTCAAGCATCAGGAGGCCGTTGAACATCACGACGCCGTTGAACATCACGACGCTGTCGTCCATCATGAGACCGTCGCTCACAGGACCGTCGTGCGCCGGGATGTGGTTGTTGTCCACCACGACTATTCGCACGATCATTACCGTCCCGGCCACCTCTATCCGTACGGCCACTACGATCACGTCCGCTCGGAATTCGTCGTCCACACGTTCGACGTTCACACTCGCCGCGTCATCCTCGCGGATAACTCCAACTGGGTGGTGGCCGCCTATGATGCTCCCCGTTGCAGTGGTTGGGATTGGGGCCGCGACCGCGTTTTTGTCTATGCGGACGATCACGATCCAGGCTGGTATCTGCTCTTCAACGCCCGGCTCGGCGCGTACGTCCACGTCGAATTCGCCGGCGTCCATTAATCCGCATCTTTCAATGCACACTCTTCAGTAACTGCTTTAATTGTCATCTTGAGGCCGCGCGCTTCGCGCGGCCTCGGCATTTCTACTCGTCTTTTGCGCAGGATTGCGCGGCAGGAAATTCCTGCTTCGTCCGGAGGGACGGCAAACGCGCGCCAGTTCCTATTCGCCTGCGCCGAGGTTCTTCAGGAAAAACGCCGTAACATGGTCCATCAGCACGATCCGCGCCGCCTCGTCGCTCACTCCGTGTCCTCGCCCGGGAAACGGCATCACTTCGACGTATTTCCCGTTTTCGATCAGCGTGTTGATCAGCGAAAGCGTATTTGCGAAGTGGACGTTATCGTCCCCTGTTCCGTGGGCGATGAGCAATTTCCCTGTTAGGCCGCCGGCATGCAGTATCGGCGAAGATGCTTCGTAATCCTTTTCGTGATCCTGCGGCAATCCCATGTAGCGTTCTGTATAGATCGTGTCGTAGAAGTGCCAGTCCGTGACCGGCCCTCCCGCGAATCCCACTTTGAATAAATCCCCCGCTTCGAACATCGCATGCAGCGTCATGTGCCCGCCGTAGCTCCAGCCCCAGATTCCAATCCGGTTTCCGTCCACCCACGGTTGCGACTTCAGCCATTTCACTCCATCCCGCTGATCGGCAAGCTCGATTTTGCCGAAGTGGTAATGGATCGGCTCCTCGAACACGTGCCCGCGTCCCGCCGATCCCCGATTATCCAGCGCAAAGATCGCGATTCCTTTCTGCGCCAGCATCTCGTGCCACAGGTACGTCGTCCCGCCCCATCCGTCCAGCACCACTTGCGCGTGCGGCCCTCCGTACGTGTACACCAGCACGGGGTACTTCTTTGCCGGATCGAAGTCCACCGGCTTGATCAAATAAGCGTTCAGCTCCGTCCCGTCATCCGCCTTGATCTTCACAAACTCCACAGGCGACAGCTGATATTCCGCCAAGCCGGGAACCTTATTTTCTTCGATTGGCGCGATCTCCGTTCCATCGGCGCGTGCAAGTTCCTGCCGTGGCGGCATTCCGGTTTTCGAAAACGTATCCGCAAACGCCGAAGCATCCGGCGCGAACCTTGCGCCGTGCATTCCCTCTTCCTTTGTCACCTGCATGAATCCTGTCCCATCCAGCTTCACCCGGTACACTTGCCGTTCCATCGGCGATTTTGCCGTCGCCGTGAAGTACACCTCGCCTCTCGCTTCATCCACACCGTCGAGTGCCGTCACTTCCCACTCGCCCTTGGTGATCTGCCCGAGTTCCCTGCCATCCAGGTCGTAGAGATACAAATGCCGGTAGCCCGTTCTCTCGCTCGACCACAAAAACCGCTTTCCGTCCTTGAAGAAGTACAGTTCGTCTCCGAGATTGATCCAATAAGGATCCCTCTCCGACAGCAGCACTTGCGTTTTCCCCGTCGCTATGTCCGCATCCAGCAAATCAAGTTCTGTCTGCGCCCGGTTCAGCCTTTGGATCGCCAGATGTCTTGAATCCCTCATCCAGTTGACCCTCGGCAGGTATATATCCGTGTTTTCTCCGGTATCCATCGGCTGGGGCGTCCCGCCGTTCGCCGGTACAACGTACACGTGCACCGTCGGATTGATTCCTCCCGCCACGGGGTACCGTTCCTCTTCTGCCTCTCCCGTGTATGACGCAAAATCCACCAGCGGATACTGGTTCACGTTCCGCTCGTCCATCTCCAGAAATGCCACCGCCGAAGAATCCGGCGCCCACCAGTATGCCGTTGTCAAATCCAGTTCTTCGGGATAGACCCAATCCAGCTCGCCCTTTCGAATTGCTTCCGTCCCTCCGGTCGTCAGCGCGTGCTCTTTTCCATCTTTCACATCTACGGAATACAAATTGTGGTCCCGGATGAAACTCACGTAGCGGCCATTCGGCGAGATTTTTGGGTCGCCGATCGGCTCTTTCCCGGAAACTAGCGTTCTCGGCGTTTGCGTCTTCAGGTCAAACCACGAAAGTGAAGTCGGATCGGCAAACAGCAGCGCCGAACCATCCGGCGCCCATTCATACTGCGCCGGAGGATGTCTTCCCAGTCCCGTCGCTTGCGAAGCCGGCCCAGGATTTGCCGGAAGCACCTGTCCCAGTTTTTCTCCGGAGACAAGCACCGCCTTCTCACCATTGCTTGCATTCATGGCCCAAAGTGCTGGTCGCCAACCCGCGCTGCTTCGCTCCGCCTCCAGGAAGGTCAATTCCTTTCCATCCGGCGACCACTCCAGCGCATGCGCCAGGTGCCCGCTCAAACTCGGTCCCCCATAGATTCGAGCTACGGTCAATTCCTTTCCACGCTCCGCTCGCGGAGGCGCCGCTTTTGCTACGGGACCAATCGCTGCTAGCACAAAAGCCGCACCCGCCATCGCCGCAATCTTCTTCATCTTTAACGCCATCCTGTCCTCCGCTTCCTGCTCGTCTCCGCGCTCCTCCGCGCTCTCTCTGCGTCTCTGCATTGGCTTCTTTCTTCTCTTCTCTCCTCCCGCCGAAACAATTCTCTCAGGTCTTGCCCATCATCCCGGCGGCCACCGGAAACCCCGCCCCCCCAGCAAATGCATGTGCAGATGAAATACCGTCTGCCCCGCTCCCGCCCCCGAATTGATCACCGTCCTGTATCCGTCGCTCAATTTGCGGTTTCTCGCCAGTTCCGCCGCGACCAGCGCCATTTTGCCGATCACCGCCTGATCGTCCGGCGTGGCATGGTGCAGCGAAGCAAAATGTTTTTTCGGGCAAATCAGCAGATGCGTCGGCGCCTGCGGATTGATGTCTTCGAACGCGAAGATTTCATCGTCTTCATAAACCAGCTTTGCCGGAATCTTCTTCGCCGCTATTTTGCAGAACAGGCAATCCGCGCTCATGGAGTCCCGCCTCCCGTCGAAGTGTCATCCAGCCGCACCACAAAAGGCGTGAATCCTTCCTTCGCGCGCAGCTCGTCTCCCAGCTGCTGCGCCGCCTGTTCCCCGGATAACTTTCCCACCCGCACCCGGTAAAACTCCCCGTCGGCAAGCTGCACCTGTTGAATGAAAACCGGTGAATACGTCGCGCTCAATCGGTCCCGCAATCGGTCTGCGTTATTTTCATCCCGGAAAGCTCCCACTTGTACGGTGAAGAATCCCGCCGTCGGATCGCCTCCTGAAAGCACTTCCAGCCGCACCGGAACCACCCCTGGCCCGATCGCGCCGATCTGTTCCGCTGCCGCCTCCGATAAATCAATAATCCGGTTCGCCACAAACGGTCCTCGATCTGTGATCCGCACCACTGTGGATTTTCCATTGTCCAGGTTCGTCACCCGCACCATCGAATTGAACGGCAGCGTTCGGTGGGCCGCCGTCAGTTTATGCATGTCGTAGATTTCACCGTTTGAAGCGCGCCTCCCGTGGAACGGCTCTCCATACCAGGAAGCATTCCCTTCTTCCATATATCCGGCTGGTGCCGGATTTTCCCCGGGCTTGCTTCGCCCCGGTCTCGAGGGCGCAGCACCGGGTTCGGCGCTTGTGCTTGCTTTTGCTCCGGCCTCGGTTCCGGCGGGCGTGGGGGATGGCGTGAGCGGAGGCGGCTGGCTTCCCGCAACGGGGCGGCGTCCCGCACAGCCCGCAATCGCCAGAGCCGCTGCCGCAATCATTAGGAATGTTGGCAGGCTCTTGGGCAGTCGCGTAACTTTTCTCCCGGGTTATCTCGGATTTGTTTCTTGCGTTTTGCTGTCGCGCGCGGCTCGGCGTTCCTCCAGCCAGCCTGCGGCTTCCGTCAGTTTTTCGGAAACTTCGCGCAGAAACTGCGCCGTGCGCTTTTCGCTTTCGGGCGCCAGTTCTTCCTCGACGAACTTACGGAGTCGTGAGAGCTCTTTGTCCAGCCGCTGTCCCATTTCCTCAAAATTATCCATATTCCTGCATCCCGCGAGAATTCAATTCCGAAACAGTCTTTCGGAGCAATTCCGGTATTATAGAAACGCTTCGGGTGCACCGCAAGGAGGCGTGTTGGCTCTTCCGTATCGTTGGCAATGGCGCGTCGAGCGCTGGAAAAATTCCTTGCGTGGCATGTTCGGTGGGGGCGAGCAAGAGCAGCCTCGCCCGAAACTTTGCCCCGCTTGTGGCGCTCTCGTCGGCATTCACGCCACAAAATGCCACGAGTGTGGGACAAACCTGCGATTTTCGCTCGCGGCCCTAAGCAAGAGTCTCTCCATCAGTTTCGGCGGCCGCGCTCCCGTTACGACTGCTCTGCTCGTCGCCAATCTCGCCATGTTCGGCGTCACCTATCTCGCCATGGTCGCGCAGCACGAAGCCGGCGGCCTGAGCATTCTCTGGGGCATGAATTCGGTAATTCTGATTCGCCTCGGCGCCAGCTTCCCCTATCTGATTTTTGTCCAGCACCAGTGGTGGCGCCTTATCACGGCCATGTTTCTTCATGGCGGCTTGATCCACATCGGGTTCAATCTCATGGTCCTCTGGGATTTCGGTCCGCCCATTGAGGAGCTCTACGGCTCAGCCAAATTTTTCTTCTTTTACATTTTTACCGGCGCGGTCGGTTTCCTTCTCAGCGCCGGCGTGGGGCATTTTTCCATCGGAGCCAGCGGCGCGATCCTCGGTCTGATCGGTCTGCTGCTTGCCGTCACTTCCAAGCGCGGCGGCTCCTATATGCGCCAGTTGCGAACCCAGTTGATCTACTCGATTGTGATTCTCTTCGCGCTCGGCTTTTTCATGGGCATCGTGGACAATTGGGCGCACTTTGGCGGCCTGGCTTCGGGATTCCTGCTTGGAAAATTCACGCCGGATCGCGAACCAATCTCCCCGGGCGAAAAACAAGTTGCGCAACTTCTGGGCTGGCTTGCCGCCCTCGTGGTCATCGCCAGCTTCGTTCTGATGTTCATGCACTATCGCGATCAGTATCCCTTCTTCAGCTCCTAGCGCTTTTCTCGTTCAACCGCTGTTCGATCCGGCATCGAATTTTCACGCGCTGAGTTTTCGCGCGGTGATGAAGGAATATTGAAATCCGGAAATCGTCGTCACGGCCGCCACGAGATACATCAGCACCCGCCGCAAATCCACCAAATACGCATCCGGATACGCCGCGGTCAGCACTGCAACGAAAACCAGGATGATTTGAAAAAATGTTGTTGCCTTTCCAAGTAAACTCGGCGGAAACGGCCTGTACCCCGAGATCAGAATTATCACCGCCGCCACCATCAGAAGCAGGACGTCTCGGCTCAGCACCATGATCGTCAGCCACCACGGAAGCTGCTTTTCCATGGCTAGAATCACGAAGGAGGAAGAAAGCAGGAGCTTGTCCGCGATCGGATCGAGATACGCGCCTAGCGCGGATCGCTGGTGCAGCCTGCGCGCGAGCATTCCATCAATCGCATCGGATAGAGCCGCGATCACCAGAATCAGCAGCGCCCAGCGGTATTTCTCGTAGGAAATCAGGATCAGAAAAAACGGCAGAAAGCCGAGACGCAGCAGCGTGATTTGATTGGGAACGGTCCAGATGCGGGCTTTCATTGCAGGAAGGATAGCGCAGTTCGAACGCTTCTGTCTGAGGGATTCAGGCGAAATTCTCCAGATAATCGGCGAGCGAACGCCCGACCTTGCGCGCAAAAACTTCGGACATCGAAGGAATCGAACCGGAAGGCTCGTCCAGCGCGATGCGCTCGACGCGAATCATGGGAAAAAAAAGCGTGGGCAAGCCGATGTGGTCGCCGTCGGGATCGTTGATCTGATTTACGAAATGGTCGAAGGAATTCAGGTCAATGCCGCGCAGCGTGACTCCGGAAGAATTGAGGGAAACCAGCTCGCCCCAGATTTTTTCCTTGGGGGAGTGCAAGCTCACGACGACGATGGAATGGGGATCCATAATTTTAGCGGCGTTTCGCGTTCCAAGTATCGCACATTCTAGAGCGGCATGGCCGCCGGACCTCCCGGAGGAAGCAGGAGCTTCGGTTCGGTCAGTGATTGGACCTGCTCGAAAGTGGCGTCGGGCGCGAGTTCGCGAAGCAGCAAGCCATCAGGAGTTATTTCGATTACGGCGAGTTC
>DATIXL010000127.1:0-2294 GCA_035518615.1 Terriglobales bacterium
ACATTAGATGTAGCACAGGTGGCAGCGGACACGTGTGGGAGGCGAGGTTGAAAGTCGAAAGTTGAAAGTTGAAAGTCGAAGCAAAACAATCACTGAAAAGCGTAGATGCGGCACCCGACAGATTGCTAAACGCAGAGGAACAGAGTGCGCAGAAAAGAGGGGAAGGAAAGAAAAGCGATAAGCGACAGATGCAGATTGCTAAACGCAGAGACGCAGAGTACGCAGAGAAGACAAGAAGAAAAGGAACAGCAGGAAAAAGAGCAGATGCGTGGACGTCAACATCATTACGGGTGCCTGATCGACGGGCCAGCGAAACGCGCGAGGGACTGGACGGAGGTGCGGCGCGTGAAGGTTAATAGCGGGGGAGAACGCGACGCGGAGAGAAGAGCGGCGGTCAGCGAAACGGGCGCATAAAGTGGAAGCAACTAGCGGCCGCTCGGAGTTCGGCGGAGCGCCGGTGATGAATGTCAGCTCATAGCGTGATGGGCTGATCCTTTCGAATCCAAGCGATGGATGCTGGCAAGTCATGAGGAAGACGACTGTCTTCGCAGTGGTGCGCGTTGCGTTTTTTGGCGTGGGTGCGTTAGTGGCGTGCGCGGAATTGGCGCGCGCGGACGAGATTGAGGCGCCAAAGCCGAAAATAGAAACGAAGGAAGAGCCGCGGAAGGAACCGGGGCCGCTGCATCGCAAACTATTTTGGGCGGAGACGGGAGTGCTGGCGGCGAGCGCGGGTTTTGATTGGACGACCACGGCGCAGTGCCAGCAGCGGGGGTGCCAGGAAGCGGCAAGCAGTTGGGCCATCGGGCATTTCCCGAGCAACGCGAGAATTGCAGCTTATGGATCGGCGTGGTTTGCTGGGGATGCGGCGGCGCTGTATTTTGCGGAGAAGTCGCGGCACCGGTGGTTCAAGTGGATTGGGCGGGCGTACGTGGCGTATGAGACGCAGGATCATTTCCGGCTGGCGTTCGCGAACCGGGGGCTGTGCCGCGGGGCGGGCTCTTGCGACGGCAAATTGTAAGTCGGTTAGGCATCACACAAATTCGAATGTGCTATGCAGACTGCGCAAGGCAGCAGCTACGGGCGCGGTGGCTTGTCGAGCGTTCCGGGGGAGAAGTAGAATTGTGTGTTTGCGCTGCGAGGAGGGGAACTGCTATGGCGACCGCGGAAGTGAAGATGCACGTGCCGGAGTTTGCGAACGAGCCGTTCGTGGATTTTACGAAGCCGGAAAACCGGAAGGCGATGGAAGAGGCGCTGAAGAAAGTGGCGTCGGAGTTTGGGCGCGAGTATCCGATGTACATCGGCGGGAAAACGGTCACGACGAAGGACAAGAAGACGTCGACGAATCCCTCGCATCCGGAGCAGGTGATTGGAGTGTTTCAGCACGCGGACGCCAAGATGGCGCTCGAAGCGGTGGAAGCGGCGAGCAAAGCCTTTGAAACGTGGAAACGGGTGCCGGCAGAGCAGCGCGCGGAGTGTCTGTTCCGCGCGGCGAAGATTTTGCGCGAACGCAAATTCGAGATGAACGCGCTGATTTGCTACGAAGCGGGAAAAACCTGGCCTGAAGCAGACGCGGATACGGCGGAGACGATTGATTTCTGCGAGTTTTACGGGCGGGAGATGCTGCGCCTGGCCGGGCCGCAAAAAGTTTCGCCAATAAAGGGCGAGAAGAATTATTTGAAGTACATTCCGTTGGGCGTGGGCGCGGTGATTCCACCGTGGAATTTTCCGGCGGCGATTGCGGCGGGAATGACGATGGCATCGCTGGTGACGGGAAATACCGTGATACTCAAGCCGGCGGGCGATACACCGACGGTGGCCGCGAAATTTGTGGAAATTGCGTACGAGGCGGGCATTCCGAAAGAGGCGCTGACATTTTTGACCGGCCCGGGCGCAGAGATCGGCGACGTGCTGGTTCAGCATCCGAAAACGCGGTACATCGCGTTTACCGGTTCGAAAGAAGTGGGTTTGCGGATCAGCGAGTTTGCCGGAAAGACAGTGCCGGGACAGATCTGGATCAAGCGCACCGTGCTGGAGATGGGCGGCAAGGATTCGATTATCGTGGATGAAGAGGCGGACGTCGATGCGGCGGTAGAAGGCGTGGTGCTTTCGGCGTTTGGGTATCAGGGGCAGAAGTGTTCGGCGTGTTCACGGGCGATTGTGTCGGAAAAGATTTACGACGATTTTGTGAAGAAGGTTGTGGAGCGGACGAAGAAGATCAAGGTCGGGCCGGCGGAGGATCCCAGCAACTTCATGGGGCCGGTGGTGAGCAAGGGCGCGATGAAGACAATTCTCGA
>DATIXL010000128.1:0-116180 GCA_035518615.1 Terriglobales bacterium
GCCCGAATTCCGCCCCGGCGACAGCGTGCGCGTCAATGTGCGCCTCCAGGAGGGCGAAGGCGAAAAGGTGAAGGAACGCATCCAGGCTTTCGAGGGCGTGGTGATCTCGAAGAAGGGCCGTGCCGCGAGCGCGACGTTTACGGTACGCCGAGTCAGTTTCGGGACTGGCGTCGAACGCATTTTCCCCCTGCATTCGCCGACGATCGCTTCGATTGAAGTGACCGGCAAGGGCAAGGTTCGCCGCGCACGGCTCTATTATTTGCGCGATTTGCGCGGCAAGGCGGCGCGCATCAAGCGCTCCACACGAGACCGGCACGAAGAGGCAGTGGCTGCTTCGGCGGGCGTTGATTCTCAATCCTGAATCCGCCGTTTTTTGGCCACCGCGTGACTTTTCTTTTCCGGCCCCGGTCATCCGGGGCCGTTACTTTTCCAGCCCGCAAAACCGAACGATCGCCAGATTGAATCCAATGGTTCAGGGATAGAATCCAATATGGAGGCGTTCTCGCCCGCGCCGAAAGCTATGCCCGAACTGACTGTTCTCTACGACGGTTCCTGCAGCCTGTGCCGCGCTAGCGTTGCGCGTGTGCGGCCATTCGATGCGCGCGGCCGCATCGAATTTCTGGATCTTCACGAGCCATCCGCACTGCAACGTTTCCCGCAAATGGATCTGGAGATTGCGATGAGGTGGATGCAAGCCGTGGACGGTCGAGGGCGAGTTTTCAGCGGCGTGGAGGCCTGGGCGCGAATAGGCCTTCTTTTACCGGGTTGGAATCTGCTTGCCTGGATTTTGTTTGTTCCGGGCGTTCGCTGGATCGCGGGCAAAATCTATGCCTGGATTGCGCGCAACCGCTATCGGTGGAACCGCGAAGCGTGCGCGGACGGCACCTGCTCACTTCATCTTCCTACTGGCGCGAAGTAGGAATACGGCAGACGCCGCAGCGGACAGATACCGGCCCATCCCGAGTTATCATTTCCCCCCATGGGCCTGGAATCCCAAAATGCCGGGAAGCCGTTTTTTCTCCGCTGGTTTGCCGCGCCACATCCCGCGGGCCCGCCGGGCCATCTCATCCCTCGCTGGATCTTTCTTCGCGCGCTCGGACTAATCTACTTTTCCGCATTCTTTTCGCTGGTTTTTCAGATTCGCGGGTTGATGGCGCCGGACGGGCTGCTTCCCGCTAATCTGTATCTCGAAGAAGTCGCCAAGATGCTTGGCCACCTGCGCTTTTGGTATGCGCCAACGCTTTTGTGGATCAACAGCAGCGGGCAGGGGCTGACAGCGCTTTGCTGGGTGGGAATGATTGCCTCGATCCTGCTCACGCTGAATCTGTGGCCGCGCGGGATGCTGGCGATCTGCTTTGTATTGTTTTTGTCGTTTGTGACGGCGGCGCAGGATTTTTCCGGATACCAGTCCGATGGGATGCTCCTTGCGGCCGGGTTCATTTCGTTCTTCTTTGCGCCGAGAGGATGGCGACCCGGCCGGGGAGCAGCGGAGCCACCTTCACGCGCGTCACTTTTTCTTTTGCAGTGGCTGTGGTTCCGCATCTATTTCGAGTCGGGCATCGCGAAATATTTCGGCGGGGATCCCTCATGGCGGAATCTCACGGCGATGGACCAGTATTATCAAAATGGCCCGCTGCCCACGTGGATCGGCTGGTACGTGCAGCAATTGCCGCACTGGTTTCACGCCTCGTCCGCGTTCTACACGCTGCTTGTGGAATTGCTGATCGTCTGGATGCTGTTCCTTCCCCGGCGCTTTCGCATCATCTGCTTCTTCATCGTGACGCCCATGCAGATCAGTATCATCCTGACGGCGAACTACGCGTTCCTAAACCATCTTGTGCTGTTTCTCGGGGTGTTGCTGCTCGACGACCGGTTCGCGCTGAAGTTTTTGCCCGAGAAATGGGCCTGGGTTTTGCCGGTGCGAAAGAATCTCGAGGGAAAACCTGAGGATAGGAAAGAGGAACTTGTGGAGTTGGATCTCACGGGTTCGGAGATCGAGCCACGGGCTTCGGCAGAGGAACAATTTTCGAATCGCGCGGGGGATTCATTCCTTACCTTGTGGGTCGAACGCACGCGGAGATTTAGTTCCGCTGTGTGGATTTGGCTCACGGGCATCCTGCTTGCGTGGGTGCTTTACGCGACAAGTTTTCTGCTCCTCGCGCAAGTGTTTCGAGGCGTGCCGCTTCCTGCGGAGCCGGTCGGCGCGCTCGATCCATTTCGCATCGCTAACCAGTACGGACTCTTCGGCCGGATGACGTGGAGGCGGTACGAAATCGAGTTTCAGGGTTCGAACGATGGCGTGAACTGGACCGCTTACCCATTCCGGTTCAAGCCGCAGGATCCCGCAAAGGCTCCGGGCATTTACGCTCCCTATCAACCGCGATTCGAATGGAATTTGTGGTTCGCGTCGCTCGGCTACTGGCGTGAAAATCCCTTCGTGATTCACACCGAAGAGCTCCTTCTCGAGAACGATCGCGATGTGCTAGCGCTCTTTGCGGGAAATCCTTTTCCGCACGCGCCCCCAAAGCAGATCCGCGCGGTGCTGTGGCAATACTGGTTCACCGATCTGAAGACCAAGCGCGAGACAGGCATGTGGTGGCGGCGCGAAGACAAGGGACTCTATGCGCCGGCGCTGGAGCGCGGGCCGGACGGCAAGGTCTTCGTGACGGCGTGGCCCGAAGAACTTCCACCGCCCCCGTGAGCATCCGACTGTCCTGTTGACAATCTACAGGAGCGAGCGTAAGTTCCTGTTGATGGTCTAAAGGAGAAGGACAATGTCGCCTCCGCGCGGTGAAGTTCTTCAGGGCACCCTCGATCTGATTGTTTTGAAAACGCTCGACACCGTCGGCCCGTTGCACGGGTACGGTATCGCCGTGCGCATCGGTCAAGTCTCGAAAAATCTGCTCAAGCTCAACCAGGGCACGCTGTATCCCGCTCTTCTTCGCCTGGAACAGCGCGGCTGGGTCGCTTCAAAATGGGGAGTTTCGGAAAACAATCGCCGGGCGAGGTTCTACTCGCTCACGAAGCGAGGGAAGAAGCAGCTCGCGACAGAGAAGGAAAGCTGGGAGCGCATGTCCTCGCTTATATCGCGGCTACTCGCGGTGGCGGAAAGTTCTTAGCGCGAAAATTGCCACTCGCAGGGGGAATGAATCGTCATGGATGCACTCCGGATCTTCTGGAAGCGCCTCGCGTCGCTTCTTCATAAGAATCGCAGCGACGCGCAACTCGACGAAGAGCTTCGCGCGCATGTTGACGCGTTGATGGAGGAAAACATCCGGCGGGGCATGACTCCTGAAGAAGCCCGCTACGCGGCACGGCGCGAATTCGGAGGGATCGAGCAAACCAAGGAACTGTACCGCAAACAGCGCGGGCTGCCCTTTTTCGAAACGCTTCTACAGGATCTGCGGTTCGGAGCCCGGCTGCTGGCGAAAAATCCCAGCTACACCACTGTCGCCGTCCTCACCCTGGCTCTCGGCATCGGCGCTAACACTGCCATCTTCAGCCTGGTGAACGGGATTCTCCTCGAACCCCTGCCCTATCCCCAAGCGGATAAATTGGTCAGCGTCACAGGCTCTTATCCGCGAGGCGCGTTCGTGGCGATGAGAGAACAGGTGCATAGCCTGGACGTCGCGGCCTATGCCGAAGGGCACGACTTCAACCTTAGTGGACGCGGCGACCCCGTTCGTCTGACGGGAACTCTGGTGTCCGCGGAATTGTTTTCGGTTCTCGGCGCGAAACCCGAATTGGGGCGTGCGTTCCTTCCGGGAGAAGATCTCGCTGGGCAAGATCAGTACGTCATCCTGAGTCGCGATTTGTGGCGGGAACGATTTGGAAGTGACCCCGGAATCATCGGGAGGCCGATTGACCTGGACGGGAAGAGCCGCGAGGTGGTGGGCGTGATGCCGGCGGATTTTCGGTTTCCATCCGCCAAAACGCAAGTGTGGATCCCACTGCATAATGATGCGCGTGACGCCACCTCCTACTGGGCGAGCGATTTCATGCCAGTGATCGGCCGGCTGCGGGCAGGATCAACAATTTCACAAGCGCGCGCGGAAGTCAGGCTGTTTCAAAAGCGCGTTTTCTCGCTGTTTCCGTGGCCCATGCCGACGGATTGGAACGCGGATATCAGTGTGGTTCCTTTGCAGAGCGGTATGGTGGCGGACGTGCGCTTGCGTTTGCTGATGTTGCTTGGAGCAGTGGTTTTCGTTCTGCTGATTGCGTGCGCCAACGTGGCCAATCTCACGCTTTCGCGTGCCGCCATGCGCGAGAAGGAGATCGCACTTCGTTGCTCGCTGGGAGCGGCACGATTGCGAATGGTGAGGCAGCTGCTGACAGAGAGCGTCCTCCTGGCGGCATTCGGCGGTTTACTTGGATTGCTCCTGGCGTACAAAGTCGTTGAGCTTCTCCGCGTCATGCTTCCGGCGGACACGCCACGACTTGCCAACGTGCACATGGATTGGCGCGTCCTCACGTTTACCGGCGTTATCGCTCTCGTTACGGGATTCGTCTTCGGACTCACCCCCGCCTTGGGTTCTTCGCGCACGAGCCTCGTCGAATCGCTCAAGTCGAGCGGGCGCGGCACGAGTGGTTCCGTTTCAAAGCGATTGCGCGGGGGCCTCGTCGTCGCTGAAGTAGCGTTTGCCGTGCTCCTGGTTATCGGTGCCGGCCTGCTGATCCGCAGCTTCTGGGCGCTCTCCCATGTGGACCCCGGCTTTCAATCCGAGCGTGTGTTGACCGCGCGCATCACGCCAAACGAATCGTTTTGCAATGGCACTGCCCGATGCCTCACTTTCTATCGTAACCTGCTGCAGCAAACGAGCGGTCTTCCCGGTGTCAGCAGTGCGGCGCTCGTCAACACGCTACCCCTCGACGGAAGAGTTGCCAAGCGCTCGCTCGATCTCGAGAATCACGTCGTTGCCGCCGGCGAAGATTCGCCGCTTTTCTGGCTCGACATTGTTACGCCCGACTACTTCCCGGTCATGGGGATTCCGATTCTATCCGGCAGGGGCTTCACGGAATCCGACGAAGCTGGCGCGCCTGTGGCGATCATCGCGGCGGATACGGCCCAACGCTTTTGGCCGAACCAGGATCCGATTGGAAAGCATGTTCGGCTGCTGAACGACAAGGACTGGCGCACCATCGTCGGGGTCGCCAGGGATGTACGTGCGTACAATCTGCAGAGAAACGCGCCCGCCTGGGTTCACGGCACCGCATATATTCCTTTTAACTCCACGGCAACGCTTGAAGACTGGCGTGTTCCGGCCGAAATGACACTTACGCTTCGCACGACGACGGATGAGGCGCAATTCGCTCCCGTGTTGCGCCGGACGGTGGCCGCGCTGAGCCCCGAAGTCCCCGTGAGCGAAATCAAGCCGATGCAGACGATCGTTTCTCAAGCAATTTCTGCGCCGACTTCGACGACCCCGTTGTTTGTTGCGTTCGCCGGACTGGCACTGGCGTTGGGTATCATCGGCATCTACGGCGTGCTTTCCTATCTGGTCTCCCGGCGCACCCGAGAAATCGGCATTCGCGTGGCGCTGGGCGCACGGCGCGGAGATATTTTTTGGCTGGTGATCAGGGAGGGATTGAAATTCGCGCTTACAGGCATTGCGCTCGGCTTGATTGTGTCGTTCGGCCTATCGCGCCTGCTCGCAAGTGAGCTGTACGGCGTCAGTCCGGCAGACCCCGCAACTTACGCGGGCGTGTCGCTCTTGCTCATCATCGTTACGCTGCTGGCGTGCTATGTTCCCGCAAGGAGGGCCATGCGCGTGGACCCCATCAACGTGCTGCGCCTGGAGTAAAAATCTGGCCGCGGCTGGGAGGCGCAACGAGGAATTCGCTTCTGCGCGTGCTAGAATCCTGTCGCAAAAATGTCCCGCCTCTGCTCATCCCGTTTCGAGCGAGCGGCGCGCAAGCTCGGCTGGACCCGCATCGCTGGACTCGACGAAGCCGGCCGAGGGGCGCTTTTTGGTCCCGTCGTCGCCGCTGCCGTTATTCTCAATCCCAAGCGCCGCATTGTGGGCCTTGACGATTCCAAAAAACTCACCGCCGAGCGCCGCGTCGAACTTGCGGCACGCATTCGCGACCACGCTTTCGCGTTTGCCGTGGCCGAAGTGGATGCTTCACGCATTGACGCCTGGAATATTTATCAAGCCAGCCGCCAGGCCATGACCGCGGCGTTGCAGCAGCTCTCCATCTCTCCCGATTATCTTCTTATTGACGCGATGGAGCTGGACGTTCTGATCGAACAAAAATCGTTGATCAAAGGCGATGCGCGCAGCGTTTCCATCGCTGCCGCTTCCATCCTCGCAAAAACGCACCGCGACACTCGATTGTTGGAATGGGACGCCGTTTATCCGGGTTATGGCCTCGCCCAACACAAAGGCTATTCGACGCCCGAGCATCTTGAAGCCCTGCGCCGCCTTGGTCCGAGTCCCTTGCACCGACACTCCTTCGCGCCCGTCCGCGAGGCGGCTTGCTGGTCTTCCGGGGCGACGCAAACTTCTCTCCCGATGTTCTAGAGATTTTGTTCCCAATTCCTCATCCTCTGAGCCCTGCTTTCCGTTCGCCTGTCTTTCGCCGTTAAGTTTCCTGTTCGCCAAGGGGATTACTGCCTGTTCACAAAGCGTCTTGCCTTCGTTGACCCCTCTTCTCCCGCCTGTTAGCGTAACTTGAGTATTGCTGTTTCGTTTTGCCGCGCTGAGATCGAGGAGAATCTCTCGGACGCGCTAGCGGAGTACCGCGTCCGAGTGCACGCATGGCCTACAACAAGAGCAAACATGTCGAAGCCGCGCAGAAGCTGCTGAACCAGGGCAAGGTTCCCCAGGCCATCGCGGAATATCAGCAAATCCTAAAGCACGAGCCCAAGGACCAGGTCACCCTCATGACCATCGGCGAGTTGTACATTCGCCAGGGCGAGACCTTTCAGGCCATTGATTATTTTGAGCGCCTCGCGCAGATTTTCGTGGGTGACGGCTTCCTCACCAAGGCCATCGCCGTATACAAGCGCATTGCCAAGCTTGCTCCGGAAGAAATTCGCCCGCTGGAGCGCCTCGCTGATCTTTATGTTCAGCAGGGGGTGATGAGTGAAGCCCGGCCGCTGTTTCTGCAGCTGGCCGAAATTCATCTGAAGAACAATCGGCAGGCGGATGCCGTTTCGCTTCTCAAAAAGCTCCTTCTAGCCGAGCCCGATAATCTCCGCATCCAGATTCGCCTTGCCGACCTTTATCAGGCGATGAACCAGAACGCCGAGGCAATAGAGACCTACGTCTCCGCGGCACAGCGGGCCCTCGCGCGCGGCGACCATGCAGAATGTGAAAAGCTCGCCGACAAAGCCCTTAAGCTGGATTCCGCGAATCTCCCAGCGATCACGGTCAAGGCTCGCTCACAATCCGCGCAAGGCAATATTGTTGACGCCGCAAAGCTCCTCAAGAATCTTCCCGGTTTGGACAAAGGCGGCGAACAAAGCGAATTCCTCCTGGATCTCTACCTGAAGGCTGCGAATTGGGATGACGCCTGCAAGCTGGCCCTCGGAATCTTCGAGGCGGATGAGAAAAATTTTGGTCTGGCCCAGCGCGTTGCGGAAGCTCTTCTTGAATCCGGCCAGACCGACCGCGCCATGGGGCTGATCTCCCAGTTGCGCATTCCCATGATTGATGCAGGTGAACACGAAGCCATCGGCAAGCTGCTCTCTGATCTCGCCGAGCGCACGCCCGGGCGTCTCGAGCCCCTGGAATGGCTAGTGGACACCTATGGCCGCACCAGCGATCCTTTCCGCCTGTCGGACGCGCTCGCGAGACTCGGCGACGCTCTTTCCGCGGCCGGAAAATACGACAAGGCCAAGGAAGTTCTTGAGAAGCTCGTGGACCGCGAGCCGGAGAGCGATTCCGCCAAACGCAAGCTCAACGATGTTCTTCGCAAAATGGGCTTGAGGGGGGCCGAGGCCGCTCCCGAACTTCCACCCGAGCCGCTGCAGGCGGAACTTCCGAAGCCCGAAGCCCCCAAAGTCCGGCCGGGCGTGGAATTGCATGCCTCACCAGTGGCTGCCGAGCCTGTGCCTCCTCCCCCTCTTCCCGCAGTTGCCGCGGAAGAGCACCTAGACGAGGAAACTCAAAAATTCATTGCCCAGTCGCTCACGGATGTGGATCTCTTTGCGAGTTATGGCTTAACGCAGAAAGCCATCGGCCTTCTGGAGGCCATTCTTCGCCGGTCTCCGCGTCATGTTCCCACTCTTGAAAAGCTGCTTGACTTTGTCCTTGGCGCCGGAGACGACCGCCGCACTGCCGAACTTGCGGCCCAGTTAGAGCAGATCCATCTGGACCGGGGCGACGACCGTGGGGCCGAACGCTTCGGAGAACTCCGCCGCCGCTTCCAGCGTGCTGCCGGTCTTACCGACGCTGACCTCGCAGCGATGACTTCCCCGGCCGCAGCGGCACCGGGAGTATCCGCGGCGGCTGCGCCTCCTTCGAAAGACCATGTTCCCGTCTTACCCGCCGAACCGGAACCGGCCGCCGAGGAATCTGTTCCCGAAGTCGAGATTGTGGAAGAAGCTGCACCTGCTTCCGAGGAAGTTCACGAGGTGGATCTTTCTGAGGAGTGGTCCACCGCTCTCGAGCCTAAGGAGGCTGCCGCTCCTCCCGCAAAAGTATCCGCAACTCCACCGCCGCCGAAGCCCTCTGCGGCGCCGCCAAAGGTCTCCGCGCCTCCTCCTCCCCCGAAGCCCGACGTCGAGGAATTTGAGATTCCATTTGAGGTGGTCTCTACCGAGGATGATGAAATGCCCGCCGCGGGGGTCACCGCGGCTCCACCGACTCCCGTTCCTTCTCCTGTTGAGGAGGAAGAACCCGCCGCCATAGATCTTGATGCCGTTCCCGCCGAGGATCCCGCTCTTGACGTGGATCAACCGCCCCCGGCAGCCAAGTCTGAGCCTGAATTTGAGCTTGAGCAGGAATATGAGCTGGTACTTTCTCCGGAACCTCTCGTTCCTGCCTACGATCAGAAACCGCCGGAGCCTGCTCCCGGCACAGCAGCGCCAGCCGCCATTTCCTCCGATCAATTTCTTGCCGATCTCGCCAACGAAATAGATCAGCTGGGGATTGGGGAGCTGGCTCCGGCGTTCTCCGAACCTGCTCCTCCACCCGAAAAAAAGGCACTTGCTCCGGCGGCGGAAGCCAAGCCTGCGGGTCCGGCCGAACACGCTCCCCTGAAGGAAGTATTCGACGAATTCCGCGCGGAGCTTGGGGAGATGGGCGCCGAGGACGAGGATCTGGAGACCCATTACAATCTGGGCATCGCGTTCCGCGAAATGGGGCTTCTGGAAGAAGCGATCAGCGAATTCCAGAAAGTCGCCAAGGCCAATGATCACGGCAAGGCTTTCCGCTACGCCATGCAATGCTGCACGCTTCTCGGCCTCGCGTTCATGGAGAAGGGCCAGCCATCGATTGCCGCCATTTGGTACGAACGCGCGCTCCACACTCCCGGCGTTGACTCGGAAAGTACGCTCGCCTTGCGGTATGATTTGGGAGTGGCTCAGGAATCGGCGGGCGATTCGGATGCTGCCCTGAAGAGTTTCTCCCAGGTCTACGCCGTCAATATTGACTATCGCGACGTTGCGGAGCGCATTGCCGCTCTTCAAAAAACGGCCCGCTGACAATATTTTCCATTGGCCGCATTGGTCTTCTCTTCATGAACAAAGTCTTACGCGCAATTCTGATCGTTTTGTGTTTTGAGATGGGTGCCCTGCTCCTCTTCCTCCCGTGGTCCGCGTTTTGGGAGCAGAATTACTTCCTCATGCATTTTCCCTCCCTGATGCCCATCCTCCTCCATCCGTCTTTCCGGGGAATCATCAGCGGGCTCGGCATCCTCGACTTCTTTGCCGCTCTGAGCCTCATCCAACCGCGTCCGGATCCTTCCCGTGCCCCCCACCCCTGATCGCGGCTCGCCGATACTGTGCTACGTCACGCACAGACGCAGCTTGCCGCTGGCCACTTCCTCGGACGCGATGGGACTCTTGCTGGACACGATCGAAGCCGTCGCCGCAGCTGGGACGGACTGGATTCAGCTGCGGGAAAAGGATCTTTCAGGACGCGAATGTTTCGAGCTGGCCCGCCGGGCCCTCCAGCGCATCCAGATTCGCGGAACTGCCACGCGCCTCCTGGTCAATGATCGTCTCGACGTGGCTCTTTCCGCGGGCGCCGGAGGCGTGCATCTCAGCGAAAACAGTTTGACGGTTCAGGACGCAAGCCGGGTGCGCGATGATTTTTTCGCACGCCGTTCCGTCCCGCCCGATTTCCTAATCGGAGTCTCCTGCCACTCCCTCGGTTCCGCTCTGGGAGCGGCGCGCGGCGGCGCCGATTACATCTACTTCAGTCCGATTTTTTCCACGCCTTCCAAGGAAGTTTACGGTCCTCCCCAGGGAGTCGAGCGCCTCGCGCACATTTGCCATGCCGTTGATATTCCCGTCCTTGCGATCGGCGGGGTGAACGCTCAAAATGCGTCGCAATGCTTCGCTGCGGGCGCTGCGGGGATTGCCGCGATCCGGCTGTTCCAGGATTCCGCCAATCTCTCTTCCGTCGTCGAGCACCTCCACTCCTCCCTCCCGTCATGAAGAGATTTGCTTCCCGGTTGCTTCCGGAGCCGCTCGGAGGTGTATTCTGATTGTGTCGCTGTTCTTTGGTGGTTTGTGGCCCGGCGGGGAACGGCGGCCACGCGCGAGTGGCTGAAAGGAGACGCGACGTGAACATCCATCGGAGGTTTCCCGCCAGCGTTGGTGTGATTGTTCTGGCCTGCCTGCCCTTCGCCAGGGTGTTGCCGTCCCTTGCTCAAGCTCCCCATTTTGTGCCACCGGGGATTGTCGCGGCAGACGATGTTCCATACCCTCCCAATACGTTGGCGGCGGGCGCCGTTTCGTTCGTTGCCCATCTTGAT
Organism: Terriglobales bacterium; assembly: GCA_035518615.1. Taxonomy (GTDB): domain Bacteria; phylum Acidobacteriota; class Terriglobia; order Acidiferrales; family UBA7541; genus Acidiferrum. The sequence continues at coordinate 10,927 of DATIXL010000128.1, forward strand.
CAGCATGGACACGTCGAAAGCCTGCAGGTGACCCGCGACTTCGCGCCGTTTATGGCTCCGGCGGAGGCCGCCGTCCGGACGTGGACCTTCAGTTCCGCAACCTTGGATGGCAAAACGGTTCCTTCCAGCGTCGCCGTGAACGTGATTTTCAATGTCTTCGACCCCAATGGTCTCAAATTCTTCGGCTTGAAGCTTCCACCTCCTGCCCCTACCACTCCTGACGCCGAGCAATTCACTCCTCCGCAACTTCTGTCCGCGTCCTTCGCGAGATACCCCGTCAAAGTCCTGGAGGCGGGGACGGTCGTGCTGGCGGTGAGCTTGACGAGCAGCGGCGCAATGGAAACAATCCACGCAATACGTGGCGTTCCTCCGCTCACTTCCGCGGCCATCTCGGCAACGAGAAGTTTTGCTTTCAGCCCCGCGGCATTCCGGGGACGGCCGGTCGCCTCCCATATCGTTATTGCGTTTGTCTTTCAATATAACAGTCCTGTGCCATCAAAAACTGGCTGAGTTCCGCTCAGTGCGATCTCGCTTCCGGCTTCCACCCTTGCGGCGCGTCATTCACGGACATTCCATCCTGCACTCACGAACCCGTAACATCGAGGCGTTAAATCAGGGCGTCCGTTGACGAATCCTTCGGGCGATCCAGGCCTCGCCTGCATACCTCGAGGCGCAAACTCATGAAGAGAAAATCTTCCGCAATGTCAGCGCGCTGGCGCGCACTTGGTTTCGTATGTGCATTGATTCTTCCCTTCGCGATTCTCCTCGGGTCATTCGGAGCTTCCGCGGATGAAGATTTTTCTTCCCGCGACTTTCACTTCTTCCCCGGCAATCTGGTGGTCAGCCGCAGCGTGTATCACAATGACCCTAAGAACGTTCAGATTGGCACAATTCTTCCGCCCGGCTGCGCGAACACACAGGGAGGCTGCTCCGCGGCCAGCGGCGCGCCGTATGACGGCACCTATCCCTCCGTCTGGAACAATGATATTTACGACGCAAGTTTTGGAATTACTTCGACGATCTTCCTGGATCAGCTCACGCCCTTCGGTTCCTATATCAACTCTCTCGAAGTGCCCAATAGCCTGGAGCGGCATGTCGCCGATTCGAACGATCAATTAGTTACGAGTTTCAGCTCGAAATCCGAACTCGCGCTCCACCTCTCTACTTCGGGCCGTTACCTGACTTTCATGGGATATATTGCGCCCGTGGATACCATTGACACATCCAATTCGAACACGCCTTCCGCGAATGATCCAACGGATCCCGTAGGCGAAAGCTTCTATCGTGGGGTCGCCCAGGTGGACAGCGACGGCGACTTCCATTTCACCGAAACAAACGCCTACAGCGGGAACAACGGACGCGCGGCGATTCTGAACGATGCAAACGGCGCCAAAGTTTTCTATCTTGCCGGAAATGCCGGCAACGGAAGTAATCCACAGCCCACGGGAATCATCATCGGCGCCGGCGCCCAAATCTTGACTCTGTCTCGTCTTCCAGAGTCTGCCCAAGCTCCCGGCGATCCCACTCCTGTGGCGAGCTTCTCGGTTACCCAGCTTGGAGCTAAAGCGGACAAACTCGGCAAGGACGACAATTTCCGCGGTATCACCATCTTTAACAACGTTCTCTACTATACGAAGGGAAGTGGGAGCAACGGAGTCAACACCGTCTATTTTGTGGACACCACTGGAACGGCGTGCCCCAATGGCGTAGGCCTTCCGGTTCCTGGCGCTATTCTCCCGACGGCGGGCCTCTCATTTGATCCCAATTCCGCCGACTTTCAGAAGAACGGCCTTCCAAACAATATGTGCATCCTCTCCGGCTTTCCCTCCACACCAAATAAATCTGCTACAACCACCTCCGCTCCGTTCGGCATCTGGTTCGCCAGCGCGAACACCATTTATGTCGCGGACGAAGGCGACGGTTTTACGTCTGACAATACCCTCTATACTCACGCCGCCGCGCAAACGACTGCTGGACTTCAGAAGTGGGTCTTCGACTCGACCAGCGGTACGTGGAACCTGGCTTACACTTTACGCAATGGTCTGGAACTCGGCACACCATATACAATTCGCGATTATCCCACCGGCAATAATCCCGCCACCGGCTTGCCCTGGGCTCCCGCAACCGACGGCCTCCGCAATATCACCGGCCAGGTGGATCGGTTCGGCCACGCGCTTATCTGGGCCATCACTTCCACGGTCAGTGGCAACGGAGATCCGGGTGCTGATCCCAACAAACTGGTTTTCATTACCGATTCGCTCGCAAACACCGATCCCAGCGTCGCGGCTTACGAGAGATTTTGGACGCTGCGCGTCGCGCGATTCGACGAGGTCCTCCGGGGCGTCGCCTTCACCCCCGGCACGGATTTCGACGGCCGGCGCCGTTAGTCCCCTCGATTCATTTCGTCAGGTCACGATTGTACTCTTTCACCGCGAAGGGCAAGTACTATGCCCAGCAAGGGCGCGATGAAACTTCTCGTTTTTCTGGTTCGAGCGGAGAACTTTTTTCCTCCTGTTTGCGTCAATACAAAGCAGAAGTAAGCATGTCGTTCGCCCTGTTATCTGGGCGCCGGACTTGGGTCCCGTTTAGCGCAGAGATTGGTGGCCCATGGCAATCGTCGAATCCTTGCATAGTCTCTGGACGGATGTTCGCATTGGCGCCCGCGGCCTCCTGAAAAGTCCCGGCTTTCTCGCTGTCGTGATCCTCTCCCTGGCTTTGGGGATTGCCGCCAACAGCACGATCTTCAGCGTTCTGGATGTCCTTCTCTACCGCCCCTTGCCTTACCCACACCCCGATCGTCTCGTGGCGATCTGGGAGACGGAAGAAGGCCACCCAGGTGATACGGAGCCGCCACCCATTGCGGAATCCGTGGATTGGAAGAAACAAAATCACGTCTTCGAGGACATCGCGCTCTCCAGCTTCAACGACACCACCACCATGTCTGGCCTAGGCGATCCTGATTCCATTCGCGTCCAGTATGTTTCCCCCAACTTCTTCTCCATCCTCGGTGCGAAGCCCATTTTGGGGCGGGTCTTTTTGCCGCAAGAGCAGCAGGACCTCTCTCAGACCGTGGTGATCAGCGACGGTTTTTGGAACCGCAAATTCAGTCGCGATCCTAACGTGATCGGCAAAACATTTCAGGTTGCAGCCATTGAATCCACAATCGTTGGCGTCATGCCTCCGGGCTTCGCTCCCTTTTACGGATTTCCTATTGACCTCTGGATCCCGATCAATCCTTCCAGCACTCGCTACGCTCAGCGCATCGATCATTGGCTCATGCCCGTGGGACGCCTCAAGCCGGGCGTGACCCTTGTCCAAGCGCAGGCCGAAATGGACGTGATCGCCAAGAATCTCGAAGCGGAGTACCCGAAAACGAACAAAGGTGTTGGCGTGAAGATTGTCGCGTTGCAAAAGGAATTATTTGGCTGGGCCCGTTCGGCGCTTTATCCGCTTCTCGGAGCCGTCGCTTTCGTTCTGCTGATCGCATGTCTCAACGTCGCCAATCTCATGCAATTTCGCATGGACACGCGCCGCAAGGAGTACGCGCTTCGCGCCTCGTTTGGCGCCGGCCGCCGCCGTCTGATTCAACAATTGCTAACGGAAAGTGGGCTCCTCGCCCTTGTCGGCGGTGCGTTGGGTGTTCTGCTGACCTTTGTGGGGATCTGGCTTTTTCTCCATTTTGCGGGAGATATCCCGGATTCCCGGGAAATCAAAATTGATTCCCGCGTTTTACTCTTCACGCTGGGCGTTTCTCTTCTTACCGCGATTCTGTTTGGCCTCGCTCCAGCGATCCAGGCTTCCCGAGCTGATTTGAATCTTGTCCTGCGTGAATCGGAACGCGGAACCACCTCTTCTTCACGCCGCATCGCGCGACATTCCTTGGTGGTTTCCGAAGTCGCCCTCGCGATGGTTCTACTCGTGGGCGCAGGGCTGATGATCAATACCATTCTCCGTTTGCAGAGAGTCAATCCCGGCTTCGATTCCCGTGACGTCCTGACGATGGGAATCCCGCTCCCGGAAGGCGGCAAATATTTGACTCGCGTGCCCGGAACGGACATCGAAAAGCCATTGCCGAGCGTCGCGGCCTTTTATCAGCTACTCCTTGAAAAGCTGAGGGCACTGCCGGGAGTAGAGTCTGCGGGATTGATGAGCAACCTTCCTTTGCGGGGAGCAAACGGATTCACCTTTTCAATTCTGGGCCGCCCAACGCCTCCTCCTGACCAGAGGCCCGAAACCAGCTCTATCGAAGTAAGCCCGGGACTTTTCAGCACACTGAGAATTCCCCTGAAAAAGGGCCGCTTTCTTGACGATCGGGATAACGCCGCCTCTCCCTGGGCCATAGACGTCAACCAGGCATTTGTGCGTCGCTATTTCCCTAACGAAGATCCGATCGGGCAGCAGTTGCTCTTGCGCTATGGGGGCTACGAGGTGGATGAAGATCATCCGCGCCAAATCGTGGGTGTCGTCGGCGACGTGAATCATTTTGGACTGAGCCGGCCTGCCCCTACCTTCGTGTACGAATCCTATCTCCAGCAGCCAGCCGCGTTTCCTGGCGGTGAAGTGATTGCCAATATCCAACAGGAAGTGCTAGTGCGCACCGCTCCGGGGTTGGCTGGAAGCTCGAGCACATTGGCTCTGGACATGAAAAAAGCGGTCGCTGAGATTGATCCAGACCAACCAGTGACGAACCTGATGACCATGGACCACGTCCTGGCAGAATCCATCGGAGAATGGCAGTTCTATATGCAACTCCTGGGGATCTTCGCAGTCCTGGCCGTGCTGCTTGCGGCTGTGGGAATTTATGGTGTGATGTCTTATTCCGTCAACGAACGCACGCAGGAAATCGGCATTCGCGTTGCGCTCGGCGCCCTCCCCAAAGATATTCTCCGCATGGTGAGCCGGCTCGGGCTCCTGCTGGCGGTGATTGGCGTGATTCTGGGAGGATGTCTGGCGCTGGCTTTGGCGCGCTTGATTTCCAGCTTCCTTTACGGTGTGAAGCCGACCGATCCGCTGACATTTCTACTTGTTGCTTTGGGATTAGTTGCAGTCGCGCTGCTCGCGTGCTACATCCCCGCGCGCCGCGCCAGCAAAGTCGATCCGATGGAGGCGCTCCGCTACCAATAATTCCTCAGTCCGTTTTTTCCCCCAGGCGGCGGAGCAGGCGGATCTGCCCCGCGTGGTAAATGTCGTGGAACGCCACGCCATAGAGTAAGTGCAGGATTTTCATATTCGGCGATCTTTTGAGGGCTTTCGCGGCCGCGCTGCGCAAAGCGCGATGTTCCTTCTCCAGAATCTCCATGTCTGCTTTCCACGCAGCTTCAGTGAAGTTGCCTTCTTCCGGCCGATGGAAAAAATTGTGTCCCTTCAATACGAATGAACTGCGCTTCCCACCCTCCAAAATTCTTCGCACGTCGTATTTCCAGTACGCTGCATGCAAAGTCAATTCCCAAATGTTGTGCCTTCCTTCATGCGGCCGCCACGCCGCATGTTCCGCGGACACGCCCTTCAGCGACTGTTTCAGGTTCGGCCCGTGCCATGCCTTTTTCTGGTAGCCTTCCTCCAGGATCGCCAGCATCGCCGCTGCGGTTTTCATTTCACCTCCGGAGGTATGTGAACTCCGCAAGCTTCGCGCGGGCGGCCTCGGCTGTCAACCGTTCCGGCTTTTTGCGTGGGTTTTGGATCGCGGTTATTTCGCGATCGTTGTGCGGCTTCTTCCCGATTGCTTCCGCTGGTAGAGTCTTCGGTCCGCGGATTCGAGCAACTCTTGAGCGGTTCTGCCATCCGACGGGAAGTTTGCTGTGCCGATACTTACGCTTAGAATCGGCGGCTCCGGGTCTTTCGCCAGGCAGGATTCAATTCTCTGCGCCACGTGCCCCGCCATGCCTGGGTCCGCTTCGAACAGAATCAAAGCAAACTCGTCGCCGCCGTATCTCGCCGCCAGGTCCGTGGCCCGGCAATGCTTCGTCATTAATCTACCCAGGCGCTTCAGGGCACGGTTGCCCGCAAGATGGCCCAGGCAATCGTTGATGGTCTTGAGCCCGTCCAGATCCAGGAACAGCAATGCAAAGGGGCGATGGGTGCGGCTGGCTCGGCGAATTTCGCGGTCCAGCGTATCCGCAAACACGCCGTAGTTTGCAAGGCCCGTCAAATGATCGTGTGTGGCCTGAAACCGAATATCCTCCTCGAGTTTCTTGCGCTCAGTGATGTCCAAGCCGACGCCCACGCATCCGATAATCTCCCCATCACAGGACCGCAGCGGGCCAAGCTGAATATCAAGCGCCTTATTTCCCCTGCCGTATTCGAAGCGCGATGCCAATCCGCGAAGCGCTTTGTGATGCTGCGCGATCGGCATGGCCGAAGCTTCATTGCCACGGAAAAGATCAAAGACGGTGCGGCCGACCAGATCACAGGGATGCGGGTCCGAAAAAAGGGCGCCCGTTCCCCAGTGGGAGGTGATCTTCAAGCTCTCGTCGGTGGACCAAACGAGGACTGGAGTTTGCTCCATGATCATGCGCATGAGTTGTTCCGCCGGGCCGCCGCATTCCTGCAGATCCATTTCCCGGCTGTTTTCGAGGATCAGAATCATGTCACCCCGGTCATCGCGGACGACCTTCCTCCGCACGGATACGGTGATTTTCTTTCCGTCCTTTCGCATGCGCTCTGCTCTGCCGTTTGGAGGGAGATCTCCGCTGCTCGAGTTTTTCAGAAGCGCATCCAGCCCCGACGCTTCGTAGATTGGCATCAGCATGGACATGGAGTGGCCCAGGACTTCATTTTCCGCATAACCGTAAAGACATTCCGCACCCAGGCTCCAACTGAGAATCGTGCCGCTCGGAGACACACTGAGAGTGGCGTCTTCCGAGGACTCCAACAATGCTGCCAAGACGCGTTGCGGCTGTGCAATATCGAGCAATGCGTATCCTGACGGACAGAAACGGGGAAGGCGTTCGCCGCTGGTGATTTATTGACGGCGCCAGGTGAGAGGGCTGGAATGCGACGCCGGTAAGAAAGAGATTTGCGCTCTTTCTGCCTGAAAGTTTACCATCCCGCGAACAACTGGCAAGGACTAACCGGGAAGTTGCGAAGTATTGATAACGCTCAATGAGGAGGAAAGGCGCCAGAGACACAAAAAGAGCAGTGAAGGTTCGAGAGACATGAAACTTTCGGAATCATTGAAAGGTTTTTGCGGCGTCGTTAAGAATCATGGCGAGCCGAACGCCGGCCTGCGCCAGGCGCAACTCCACCACCTCGGCGGCAGAAGCCTGGTACGGCTCGCCAACAGCGATATGCAGCTTGAGCATGCGTCCGGCAATGTCATTGTCATCATGGCAGCTGGGCGTTTTCACGGGAGTTTCCATGGCGATCGCAACGGGCAAGTCGCCATAGGCGACTTTGTTGGCGAAGTCGTGGCTCTCCCAGGCCCAATCGTCCACGTGAATCCCGGCTCTCTCCCATCCGGCAAATTCCTTGGCGAAACGCTGGTCCAGGTCATCGGCATAGCGTTGAGGGTTCCCGACTTCCATGTCGCGTTCGACAATATCCGTGTCCCAGATGCCGTGAAGATTCGGCGAATAGTCCTCCGCTTCCGGATGATGCGGATTGAGGCGGGGATCGGAATGAAAATACTGAAGAGGAACGCAATTGCCGCCGTGGTCGTCGTTGTCCACACCATGCATGGGCTGGTGGAGATCTCCAACAAAATGAATGATGTAGCGGAGCGCATCGGCGCGTTTGGCGGGATCTGCGGTTTTGTCCTTGAGAATGGCAACCTGTTCGGTGATGGCTTCGGTGACGCAGCCTTGATTCCCGCAAAAGGGAGAAAGGGGGCCTCTGGCAGCCTGGCGCGGAATGTCAATGTAGTGCCAGGCGCCGTTCTTGCGCTGGCCGCGAACGTCGTCAGCCCATGTCGAAGCGTCTGCCAGCAAATCGTATATGGCATTTCCACACCAGCGCCGGAGGCTCGGATCAGTGGGATTTGCTTTTAGAAGGTCACTGGCCATCTTCAGAGCCTCCGGGGAAAGATGCTTTTCGGCTAGATAGGCGACGGTCTGATGGCCTTTGCAACCCCAGGCCTGGGCGGAGGGAACCAGGAAGGTAAGCCCAAACGTCGGGAAGAAAAAAAGTGCGGCGAGAATAAGACGATGCGTCCGGATCATTGGGGCTCCTTGGGAAGGAGAGAGGATAACAGGAAGAGCCAAAAAGTGGCGAGCGCGAAATGCCCGCGCACGGATGAATGCTCCCGCTTCAGTCCGCGATGACGTGCAGGGCGACGATGGCCAGGACACATCCCTCACTCAACGTTGCCAGAGCGATCAGAAGGGTCGCGAAGTGTGAGCAAGCCGCGGCAAGCGCATGTACAGCGGCCCCGCGGAAGTCGGCGTCGCCTTTCCAAATGTGCAGCGCCAGCGTGCAACCTATCACGAACACTGCAAACGGCAGCGCGATCAGGAAAATTTCGAGAGCCAGGCACGGCCGGGCGGCGCACCAATCCACCAGGCGTGGCGCGCTCCGCGGGTTCAAAAGGCGCCGGTTGGATGCTGCAGGCAAAGAACGCGGCCATAAACAGAGATCCGGGAAGGGCGAGGAGCACTTCGGTGAATGCGATGGTTCGTTTGAGAAGCATAGGCAGGCTTTATATAGTCACGTACATTGCGCAGCAAGACGATGTTCTTCGGAATGTTCCTCAAAGCGCGCAATTCCAGGGTTCTTCGGCGGTGTTTCCGGGGACCCGTAGGTGCACCCCGAACCTGCAGCGCGGTAAGCAGCTCTTCCGGTAAGATAGCGCCAAAGGGCGTTCCATTCATCGATGCTGGCGATACGGGACAACCTGGCGCAGTGCTGGAGTGCCCTGCAGGCGCATAAGCTGCGGACCTCGTTGACGATGCTTGGACTGACGATGGGCGTGGCCACCCTCATCACAGTGATGACCATCGTGCAGGGCGCGAATCTCTACGTAGAAAACAAGATCGCGAACATGGGGACCGACGTGTTTCAGATTGCGCGCACTCCGTTTGCCGTGACGGATTTCGACGTGATCGTCAAGGCACTGAAATACAAGAAGATCCAAATCGAGGATATGGAAGCGGTTGCGGAGCGCTGCCCGGCGTGCGGGGTGGTGGGAGCAACCGCAAGCGCAGGGGTAAAAGTGCGGTCGGGCGATAAAGAAGTGACGGACGTAACCCTTTACGGGGAGACGCCGGACATGGCGGACATTGATACGAGGACAGTGCAGCTGGGTCGGTACTTTATCGAAGCGGAGTCGGAACGCCATGCGAACGTCTGCCTGATCGGGGACACCATCGTGCAGCGAGTGTTTTCGGGGATGGATCCGCTCGGGCGAACGATCCGCGTGGACGAGAGTGAGTGCATGGTGATCGGCGTGATGGAGAAGACTGGAAGCGTGCTGGGACAGGATCAGGACAATTTCGTGATTGTGCCGCTGACGGTGTACTTGAAAATGGAAGGGGCGCAATCGAGTGTGACCATCAATGTGAAGACAAACAGACAAAACTTTCAAAAGGCGCAGGACCAGGCGCGGCAAATTCTGCGGGCGAGGCGGCACCGGAGCGCTGCGATGGAGGACGATTTCTTCATTGGAACCAAGGACAGTTACATGGCGTTGTGGAGGAGCATCAGCACTGCGTTTTTCGGCGTGTTCATCCTGGTGAGCGCGATTTCGGTCATCATCGGCGGGATCGTGATCATGAACGTAATGCTGATGAGCGTGACGCTGCGGAGAAGAGAGATCGGGGTGCGGCGTGCCGTCGGGGCGACAAAGCGGGACATCCTGGGGCAATTCATGGTGGAGAGCGTGCTGCAGTGCATCGCTGGAGGACTCGTGGGAATCCTCATCGGATTTCTGGTGGCCCTGCTGTTGCGGACTTTCACGCCGTTTCCCGCCGCGGTGCAAACCTGGGTGGCAATTCTGGGAGTGATGCTGAGCTCAGCGGTGGGGCTGTTTTTTGGGATTTATCCCGCAACGCGAGCTTCGAGAGTAGACCCCATTGTTGCTCTGAGGAGCGAGTAATGGGGATGACGCCCGCACAAACTCGGGAGAACTTCTTGGCGGCGATGGAGACGCTGCGGTCGTCGAAGGTGCGGACCGCGCTGACGGTGTTGGGGATCGTAATTGGAGTGTCGTCGGTGATCGCGATGGCCTCAATCATCCAGGGGTTGAACAAGTTCGTGCAGGATCGGGTCGAATCGTTGGGATCACGCACGTATTTTCTTCTGCGATTTCCGCCGGGGACGGACCCGGCACACTGGCCGGCGAAAATTCGCATGCGAAAGTTCTTCGACTACGACTACGCGCCGTTCATACGGTCGGCATCGCCCGATGTGGATGTCGTAACGACGTTCGGGACGCGCGGATTTTTCCTGGGGGAATCGAATCTGATCACTTACGCGGACAAAAGCGTGGAGAAGGTGATCATCCGCGGCGTGGAACCCGAGTATTCGGACGCGATACCCCTTTTCTCCGTTAACAAAGGGAGGTTCATTACGGAGTTCGATGAGCAACATGCAAGGGCCGTCGTGGTGCTGGGAGCGGCGATCAGCGAATCGCTCTTTCCCAACACAGACCCGATCGGGAAGACAGTGCGGCTGAATGGCTGGACCTACGAGGTGATCGGGGTGTTCGAGCACGACCAGGGATTGTTTTTGGGGCCGGGAGTGGACATTTTTGCGGTGATTCCGCTGAGCAATTTCCGCAAATGCTATCCGGATTCGAAGGAGTTGATGATGGCGTTCACTGTGCCCGAAGACGTGAATGTGGAAACCGCGCAGGGCGAAGTGATCCAGGCTATGCGGCGGCTGAGACGTCTGTCCGCGGGACAAGAGAACGACTTCGAGCTGAGTTCGCCGGATTTCTTGAGCGACTTGTGGGGCCAGTTGACGGGCGCGCTGGTGATACTCACGACGGTCATCAGCTCGATCGGCCTGTTAGTGGGCGGGATCGGAGTGATGAACATCATGCTAATTTCGGTGACCGAGCGGACGCAGGAGATCGGCGTGCGAAAAGCGATCGGAGCGCGGCGATCGGACATCCGTCTGCAATTTTTGCTCGAGGCGGTGGTGCTGACACTTGTGGGTGGGACCATGGGGATCCTGGGAGGCGCGATTATCTCGCTGCTGGTGCGGACGCTCGTCCCGTCGGTACCGGCGACGCTGTCCTACCTCTGGGTGACGATTGGCTTTGTGATCTCCGTAGCGGTGGGATTGTTCTTTGGATACTACCCGGCAAAAGTAGCGGCCAATCTCGACCCCATCACGTGCCTGCGATATGAGTAATTACATGACAGCCCGGCCGGAAGTTACTCCAAACGAATGGCGAAGGAATTGACGGAAGCAGGCGGAAAGGTGTGAACGACGGCGACGTTGCGGACGGTGACGGATTGTGAATCTGGCTCCGGTGCGCCAACCGTGTTGTCCACTTGGCCCGATACTACGAGGCTGGGGGTGCCTCCTAGCGCCGTTCGGATCTATTCGTGTCGATTCTTCATGAGTCTCCCTGATACAGCTCGCCGATTCCACATGAGGAGAGGCACAGCTGAGAGAGCGCTAGAACTGCAGGACGCCCGAGGAAAATCTGAGCAACCAGAACGCCGAGTCAGGCGCTGAGCCAGCGCGCAATGGGCTTCCAGGATTCGGTGTGGTCGCACACGACGCGCAGAGAAGCCGTAATCGGGATGGCCAGAAGCAGGCCCATGCCTCCCCATACCCATCCCCAGAAAAGGAGAGAAATCGTGATGGCGACGGCATTGAGCTGCACGCGGCGGCCTACCAGATGTGGCGCCACAAAATTTTGCGCGAGGACGTGGATGCCAGTCAGCACCGCAGCAATCACAACAAAGATGCTCACGTTGTTCCACTTGGCAAGCGCCAGCAGGAACGCCGGGAACCAGGCCATGACGGCGCCGATGTAGGGGACCATGTTCAGAATGCCTGAGGCCAAACCGATAAGGACTGGATAATCCAGCCCGAGGATCCAGAAGAAAAGACTGCTGATGGTGATCACCAGCAGGGTCACCACGGTCATCCCCAACAAATAATCTCGCAAGACCATGCGGAGATCATCCAGAGTTTCCTTCACCTGAGTGCGGCGGGAAGCGGGAAATAGCTGCAAAGTGGCATGCCAGGATTGGCGTTTGCCGGCAAGCATAAAGAAAACCAGGAAAGGAAGAAAGGTGATTTCGAGGAAGACGGCATACAGCGAACCAATGCCTCGCAGGATCAGAGCGCGCTCGAATCCGGCGTCCCGCACCGTGCCAATCGGCGGCGGAACAGTTGGCGCGCCGGGCGGATTGCCGGTCACGCGGTTTTCGATTCCGCTAATCCTGGTCTCGATGGAGTCAACCGCCTTCTTCAACACGTCGCTATATTTGGGCCAATTGGAGGCGAACTCCGCCGCCCGCGCCCAGAGAGAATAGCCCAGGCCACCCAGCAGCGCGGCCAAAAGAAGCACGCTCACGAGCGCGCCGATGGTGCGAGGAACCCGGAGGCGCTCCAGAAGCTCTACGATGGGATCGAGACAGTATGCGAGAAGAACGGAAAGTAGAAGGGTGATGACCACGCCCTGGGCGTAGTAACAAAACAGCAGAATGATGGCAGCGGCGATCACACGCATGCTGAAGGTTGAAGCCTTCAGCCGCACGTATTCGCGCTTTTCAGGCGCCTCGGTCAAGGGCACAGGGATCTCCGTTCTCCACACGTTAGCACAGATGCGTCCGCGGGCCGTGACCGTGTTTCTTACAGTGAAAAGGAGCCGGGTTTCGTAAACGGGCCATTTCGGCCCCTGTGCTAAAATTTTTCTATTCTTCCCAAGCGGCGAAAGCCGGGCGAGAACATATGGCGAAAACTCTCTTTGGAACGGACGGAATTCGCGGCGTTCCCGGAACCCCTCCGTTGGATGATGCGACCCTTTTCGCCACGGGCCAGGCCATTGCGGCTTATCTTCATCGCGGCCACAAAGCGCCCCATGCAATGATCGGTCTTGATACCCGCGAATCCGGCGAACACATTGCGCGCGTTTTGGCCGCTGGTCTCGAATGGGGCGGCGCGCTGGTCAGCTTTGCGGGAGTTCTCACGACGCCTGGCGTTGCCTGCCTCGTCCGCCAAAATGATTATCACGTCGGCGTGGTCATCTCCGCATCGCACAATCCGTATCACGACAATGGCGTCAAGCTGTTTTCCCACGCTGGAATGAAGTTTCCAGACGCGGTGGAAGAAGAGATCGAGGCGGATATTCTGAAGCACGCGCCGGGGTCTGTGCATGGCGCGCTGCCTCAATTGGCGGCGGACGAATCCTTGCACGCGGAGTATCTGGAGTTTCTTCGCGGCCGGCTGATTCCGGGGGCGAACTTGAGGGGCATGAGGATCGTGCTGGACTGTGCGAATGGCGCGGCATACCGGCTAGGTCCGGAACTTTTTGAGTCTTTGGGCTGCGATGTGGTGGCAATCGGAGTAGCTCCAGATGGTCGCAACATCAATGATGGTTGCGGTTCACTCCACCTGGAATGCCTGCAGAAGCGAGTCGTAGCGGAATCCGCCGCGTTCGGCGTTGCGTTTGACGGCGATGCCGACCGGGCGCTGTTTGTTTCAAGTAAGGGTGACATCGTGAATGGTGATGCCGTTTTGCTTGCTGCCGCCAGATACTTGAAGTCTCTAGGAAAACTGCCGGGGAACAGGATTGTAGCCACCACCATGTCCAACTTGGGTCTGGAACGCGCCTTGACTCGTGAGGGGATGATTCTCGCGCGGACCAACGTAGGGGATCGCTACGTACTGGAAGAAATGCTGAGGGGCCAAAGCACTCTCGGCGGAGAGCAATCCGGCCACATTATCTTTTTGGACGATTCCCCGGCAGGAGACGGGCTGCTCACGGCCGTGAAAATCGCTTCACTCGTGGCGAAAAGGGGGAGCCTGGAAGCATTGATCGCCGGCATGAAGGAATATCCGCAGACGATCCTGAACGTAAAAGTGAAAGTCAAGCCGCCCCTCGAGGGGATTCCCGAAGTGGCTCATGCGCTGAAGGAAGCCCAATCCGCTCTCGAAGACAACGGCCGCATCGTCTTGCGCTATTCCGGGACCGAACCTCTTGTGCGCGTCATGGTAGAAGCCGAAAGCGAGTCTGATGTGCTGCGATTTGCCGCATCCATAGCGGCCGCCGTCCGAGCTTCGATTGGCGTGTAGCGAACCCCGATTCTCTTCACGGCAGTACCGAGGCTCCAATGCCCCGACTTGCGGTCCTATCTCCCAAAGATTGGAGACCTACAATCTTAACTCTGTGGGATTCTGTAGACCATTGCCCCCTTCTTCGCCCAAAGGAGTTTAGATTTGTTCGCTAAGTTGTTTACACATATTGAGTTACGTTTTTCGGGGCTATCTGCGTCCTGCTGGAATCCCATTTGCTCTCTATAGACGCAACACAATGAGATTGGCTTCCCGGGGTGGCCGGAACTCAACCTCGACTGAGTTCTGGTTATGGGGGGTCGATTAACAAAGGGGGCTTGCACCAGCCCCCTTTTTGTTTGGCTTGGTAAGAGCCTGTTGAAGCTGATGCACAGCCGAGCGGGTCATTAGCCCGCATTCCCGCGGGTGAGTCATCTGAGTGGTTTTGATGGGGCGGACTTCGGTTCGCCCTATTTTTTTGCTTGGCACACGATCCGCAAAAAAAGTGAGCCGCCGGTGGGGGTCCCGGCGGCTCGGGCGTGGGGATGGAGGGCTCTTCTGAAGTTCAAAGAAGAAGCAACGATCACTAACAGGACCAATTGTCACTGCGAGGCCGCTCAACGTCGATAGCTCTTATGGGCCAATTCCAGGAGTACTCTCGCCAAAAAGGATCAGTACCTGGGTACTGTAACCATAGAAAATAAAGGCCTCTAACAGAACCGCCGATATAACAAGCAGCTGCCATCGAATGCGCGGCTCGCCCATGACTGATGTACGACGCAGCGCCCGAATCAGGAAACACGTGCCCATCGTCTTGCTGGGCACGGACAGCACAGGCAGGGTTTTCTCCGAAGAGACCAGTACCGTTGTGCTGAGCCGCCACGGCGCGGGAATCGTGTCCCGCAATACGTTCGCTCCCGAAGAAGTTTTGACTTTGCGTTTCCCCGAATCGAGCCGAGAGGCGGACGTTCGCCTTGTAGGCCGCATGGGAGATACCCCCGGAGGTTTCATCTATGGCGTGGAATTTCTCGATGCTGCCATCAACTACTGGGGGCTGGACTTTCCCCCGCCGGAGGATTATTCGGAAGTATCCAGTGGCGTATCGCTAGAATGCACGATTTGCCACGAAAAAATGGTCGTTGAGCAAAGCGAGGTTGAAGTCGACGTTTTTCTGACGACGGGCAGCGTCTTTCGGCCCTGCGAACAGTGTGGTCAGACAACGGCATGGCGCAAATGGAAACCGGCCCTCGCCGCGGCACAAGGCGGCTCGCCACCCGGCGCGACGCTCTTTCTTCGAGCAACTGGAGCGGCCACGCCGGCCTTGCAAACAGGAGTGCTTCGAAGCGCGATAGTTGATGCTTCCCCAAAGGCGACAACCGTTCTCCAAGCGACGCAACCAGGCTCTTCCCCCCTTCTTTCGCCGCGGGCTCCCGTTAAAAGAGAGAACCGCCGGAAACACGTCCGAACCGGAGTCTCATTCACGGCTTGTATCCGCTTCCCGCTCATGGGGGAAGAATTGGTGAAATGCGAAAATGTGTCAAAAGGCGGGCTCTGCTTTCTCAGCAAGAAACGTTATCCGGAAGAAGCGCTCGTTGAAATCGCTGCCCCATACGAACCGGGCTCGCCTAAGATCTTTGTTCGCGCCCAGATCAAGCGGTTCGAGCAGGTCCATGAATCTGGACTTTTCCGATATGGCGCGGCCTACGCTGAATCATGAGCCCCGCCGATGCGGGCTGACCTTCCCGCCTCTTCGCATTCCATCGTTTCGAAGTGGACTCTCGCCATTTGAATCTTCTCTTGGGCTTCCGGGGTCCTCTGAGGCACCCGCTGTCCATCTCCACCGCGCATTGCGCTACACTATTACGGTCGAGGAAAAGATGATCGGCAACATTGTCCAAATCGTTCTCATGATTGTGAGTATCCTGCTGCCCGGCGCCGCGCCCGCTTCCGCACCCCGGCAGGACAGCTCGAAACCCACCATCCTGCAGTTTGTAAAAAATCCCGATTTAGCTCCTCCCTTTACGATCAAGGACTTGAACGGCAATCCGCTGTCGCTGAGCGAGGCCAGGGGAAAAGTTGTCCTTTTAAATTTTTGGGCAACCTGGTGCGGTCCCTGCCGCGCGGAGATCCCCGATCTGATCGAGCTCCAGAAAACGTATAAAGATCAGCTCGAGATCATCGGTCTGGCAACCCAAGAAGACGATGCGGAGGAAGTAAAGAAGTTTGTAGCCGAAAGCGGCATCAATTACCGCGTGGCCATGGCTCCGGATGAACTCACCGAAAAGTTCGGTGGCATTGCCGCGCTCCCGACTTCCTTCGTGATTGATCCGCAAGGACGCGTGGTGCAGAAGCACGTCGGGCTGAACGATCCTTCCCTTTACGAGTTGGAAGTTCGTTCCCTTTTGGGCCAACCAGTAAATGCCACGGTGGAATACTTTGAAGACACCGGTCAGGTCTTCCTTGCGAATGCAGACAGAGCTACGGAACTGCCGGGAGTGGACATGAGCAAACTTTCGCCCGAGCAGAAGAAAATCGCATTGCGCAGGTTCAATTCCGAAAGATGCACTTGCGGTTGCGGCATGACGCTGGCGCAGTGCCGCATTAACGATTCGGATTGCGCCGTGAGCAAGGGATTGACGGAGAAAATTGTTTCGGAGATCCGCAACAGAAACACAAAAGAAAAACCCTCGCCGGCAAAAAGCGAAGCAGGAAGTTCAAAAATATGACTTGTCTAGAAAGTTGTCGCGCTGGCCGGGCAGGCTGAATCGAATTCACTCTGTGGGGCATAGTGCAACGAGCCGGTGGTGTCTTCCTTTGGCGAATTCGTGCCGATCAGATATCCTTTGGCACTGCCGTCGGGCCGGAAGGACATTGCCATGTTTCCCTTGTCGTCGAGAAAAAGCTCTTGCCCGTTCCACGTGCCACTCAGGTCGAGCTTGATCAACGGCTTTGTGTTCTTTGGAGAAAACAGAAGCAGCATCATCTTCTTGCCATTCGTGTCGAGCCAGGCGTGCTGCAGGTAGCCGTAGACAGTGAAGTTATAGCGCTGCCCGTTCTGAGTACAGAGAAGGCTTTTGCCGCGGAGGTTTGCCCGGCGATAACCGGAACCGTGTGGATCAAACCAGATTTCCAGGTACACAGGATAGTGCGCTCCGGTCGTGGAATGCAGCGTGCCCGTGCCGTGCCACATTAAGGCGGGAGTCCAGCGATCGCCGATGTGCGTTGCCCAGGGGTTCAGAAGCAAGAACAGGGCAATAACGAATGCAATGAGCACGCTCAGGTTGCCGAAGCATCCTAGCTTCCTTCGTTGCGGGCTTGTTCGAGGTCCGAGCGAAGGCCTTGGATTGATTGACATCAGCCTGTTTGCGTCCCGTGCGCCGCACTCTACCACAGCATACCCGTGATTGGAGCCGAGATTGGACCAAAGACGTAACGTGCAAATCCTAGGACGGAGCTTCAATTCCTTTTCATGAACACGAAGACCCTTTTTTTCGTGCTGCTGATTCTTTCTGCAAGCGGTTTTGTTTCTCCGTCACTCGCTCTCGCGCTGGGGATCGGATTCGGACTCACTTTCGCGCATCCTTACCACTCCGATGGGAGAATCCTGTCGAAGTTTCTTTTGCAAGCTTCCGTGGTCGCGCTAGGTTTCGGAATGAATCTTCACCAGGTACTCAAGGCCGGCCGCAGCGGATTCGTTTACACCGCGCTGGGAATCAGCTTCGCCATGCTCACTGGGCTTGCGCTCGGAAAGCTTTTTCGAGTGCGCGGGACAACTTCCTACCTGATCGCGACGGGGACGGCAATCTGTGGCGGCAGCGCCATCGCAGCCATTGGGCCTATCCTGCACGCCGACGAAGAGGAAATGGCCGTGTCTCTTGGGGCGGTGTTTATCCTCAACTCTATTGCCCTCCTCATTTTCCCGCCCATCGGTTTTCTCTTGCACATGACTCAAGTTCAGTTTGGATTGTGGTCCGCCCTGGCCATTCACGATACAAGTTCCGTCGTGGGAGCTGCGGCGCGCTATGGCGCAGATGCCCTGGTCATCGCCACGACGGTAAAGCTTGCACGGGCCCTTTGGATCGTGCCCCTTTCTTTGGCTACTGCGGCAGTGAAACACAGCCGCGCCAAGATTCAAATTCCCTGGTTCATTTTCCTCTTCTGCCTTGCGGCAGTGATCAATACCTACGGACCACAAGACGCACACTTGTCGCAATCTTTTTTTCGGCTTGGCCAATTGGGTCTCACCGCAACGCTGTTTCTCATCGGAACCGGAATTTCGCGCGAAACGCTCGCGCGCGTGGGCTGGCGCCCTCTGGTCCAGGGCGTGCTGCTCTGGCTGCTTGTCGCGCTTACCTCGCTCTACTTCATCCATATTGGGCGGATACGGCTTTAGATTCGAACACACTAGAAATTTCACCCTTGCAAAGAGTAAACCGCGCGGTCAGGCCAGGAAGCCGGCTTGCAGCGGGCAGCTTAATCGGACTACACTCGCGGCCCAGTCACAAGAGTGTCTAACGCAAGACGAGGGGGGCGAGGATATGGACAGGCGAGTGGGGACCTTGTTGGGGGCCTTAATTGTGGCCGGTGTGCTGACCGTGCGCGGTGCCTTTTCCGAGTCGGCTCCAGGAGTTGATCACAAGGCGGTCAATCTCCCGGATAAAACAGTGCTGGCGCCGTTTAGTGACGCAATTCTTTCCGGCAATACGCTCTATCTTGCGGGCCGCATTGGGCTGGATCCGAAAACGGGTAAAGTTCCCGAAAGCATTGAGGACGAGGTCAAGATCATACTTGATGGCGACAAAGCCGTGCTGGCCCAGGCCGGGATGACGATGGACGACGTCGTTTACGTCCAGGTCTACTGCTCCGACCTGTCTCTTTACGACAAGTTCAACAACGTTTACCGGACTTACTTTTCCAAAGATTTTCCAGCTCGGGCCTTCATCGGCGCTGGTTCACTGCTGCGCGGAGCTCACTTCGAACTCCAGGCCATTGCCGTAAAAAAGTAGTTCAGCATCGGCAAGATCAAATCTCTTTGGCCGGCTCTGTTCTAAACCGAACGACAACCTCGAAGGCGAGACCTCTCCCTGTCCCCTGAAAGTTCCGTCCCGAAGTGTTACGTCAATATATGGTCACTGATAATATGCCCGTATATGGGCATATGTCATTGTTTCGGCTTGTCAGCAACTTTCCACCTCAACAACATGGCTTAAGTTGATGAAATAACATCAGATACAATCTAGGCCGTCCAAACATACTGTGGTCGCAATGATGCTGTAATTCTCATGGAGACAGTGTCGATAATGCTTCGGATTTCAACTGAAGTGAGACGCGGTAAGACCGTCCTTAATGTTGAAGGCAGGCTCACAGGAGCGGCGGTAGCAACCCTCGAGCAATGCTGGCGCGAGCTTCGCGCCGCACAGCCTGACGCCAAGTTTGGCGTGAATTTGTGTGAAGTCAGCTTCATTGACGAATCCGGAAGAATGCTCCTCAAGGAGTTGCACAGCCAGGGCGCGCATCTCACAGCGGAAGGCTGCTTGAATCAGGCCATTGTCAACGAGATTATGCGCCGCGAAAAGGTAGAGGCCAAGAATTCGGGCGAGCGCCGGGGCAAAAGTACAAAAGGCTCGCACATTATCTTTTACCTGGCTCTGTTCAGCCTGGTAAGCGGCGCCACGGTCGCGCAAGCTCAAGATTCTTCATCGGATGGCGCACAAAGCGTCAGCGCCTCACTGGACCAACCGCTGAGACTGACTCTGGAAGCGGCCGTGAAACTGGCATTAAGACAGAACCCGACCGCGCAAATCGCCGTCCTGCAGGCGGCCCAGGCCGAACAAGACAAGAACATCACGAGAGCTGACCTTTTGCCCCAGGCCGACTTCCAGGTCTATGACGCCGCGCGCCGCTCGAACATCGAAGCGCAGTTTGGCGCCAGGATACCCGGAGTTCCACAGCACATCGGCCCGCTCCAGATTTTCAACGCCGGACCCATCTTTGGAATGCCCGTGTTCGATTTGTCGCTTTGGAAAAGACTGCAAGCGGCGCGTGCCACGGCCCTCGTCGGTAAGGCCGACAGCCTTTCTACACGAGAACAGGTGATCCTTCTCGTCGTTTCGCAATATATTGGCTCGTTGCGGGCGGAAGCTGATGTCGAGGCGTCGAGGTCTCGTGTTGACCTCGCGCAGGCGCTTTTCGACCAGGCTGGGGACCTCCAAAAAGAAGGCGTCGGCACTGGCATTGACACTTTGCGAGCCAACGTCGAACTCCAGAACGAGAAGCAGCGCCTCATCGAGGCCGTCAACGACCGCGAAACTTCTCTCTTTGCTTTGAGCCGTCTGCTCAATCTGGATCCACGCCTCAAAATTGAGCTGGCGGATTCGCTCAGCTTTTACGAAACGCCGCAGCCCGATGTTCAGGCCAGCATCACGAAAGCGCTGGAGGACCGTCAGGAATGGAAATCTCTCGAGTCGCAAATCACATCCGCGGAGGCCTCAAAGAAATCGGCTCAAGATTCGCGTCTCCCTTCTCTGCGCTTCGACGGGGACTGGGCCTACCAGGGCACGAGCACGAACAACGGGATCCCTGTTTACAACTACCAGGCCACTTTTGACGTTCCGCTGTTTACCGGGGGAAAGATCAAGGCCGAGGTAGTCAAAGCGGATCTCCAAATCAAGAAACTCGAAGAACAGCAGGCCGATCTGAAGAATCAAATTGCGCTCGATGTGAAAACGGCGCTGCTGAATCTCGATTCGGCCCGTAACGAAGTCCAAGTTGCCGACCTCGGTGTGAAGCTGGCGCAACAGGAAGTGGATCAAGCGCGCGACCGTTTCAAGGCCGGGGTCGCGAATAACATCGAAGTGATTCAAGCACAGGATTCGCTGGCGCGGGCGAACGACAACCAAATCTCCGCCCTATATCGCTTCAACCAGGCACGCGCCGACTACGCAAGGTCGGTCGGCCAAATGGAAACGCTTTACGCCAAGTGAGGACCCGGGAATGAGCATTGATGTCGAAATCGGACTCGAAAACACGGAAAAGGTCATACCGAAGGAAGAGTTGCCTCTGAACAATGAGGAACCGCCAAAAGGATTGGCGAATCCGAGAATGAGGAGATTGCTGTTCGCTGGCGGCGCGCTTCTGCTCGGGGCGCTGATCGGCCTGATCATTTACTACCACAACCGCGAGAGCACTGACGACGCCCAGGTGGACGCGCATATCACTCCGATCGCGGCGAAGGTTTACGGGCGCGTTGCAGAAGTTCTGGTCAAGGACAACGAACACGTCAAAGCGGGACAAATTCTGGTGAAGCTCGATCCTCGCGACTATCAGGCCGCTCTCGACCAGGCCAAAGGCCAACTGGCTCTTGCGGAAAGCGAAGCGAAGTCGGCAGGCGTGGACGTCCCGAGAACTGCCGAAAACGTCGCCAGTGGCACTTCAAGTGCCGATGCGCAGCTCTTGGGTGCTCAAGCTGATCTGATGAAAGCGCAGGCCACTTATGAGCAGGCACGCACGGCGGACCTCTCTTATGCGGAGGCAAACATTGCCAAGAGCCGTGCAAATGCCGAACTCGCGCGGGCCGACCTGGCGCGCTACACGCCCCTTCTTGCCAAGGGCGAAATTTCGCAACAGCAATACGACGCCGCGAAAGCGAATGCCGACGCCACCGCCAGCGCGCTCAAGGCAGATCAGGACCGCCTTGCACAGGCCGAAAGAAATATCGAAATCACCAAAGCGCAGGTGGACGCGGCAAAAGCCCGCGTTCTGGGAGCGCAGGCCGGGGTCGCGGAGGCCAAAGCGAACACGAAGCAGGTCCAGATGCGGACAGCGGATGCGCAGGCAAAGATCGGCAAGGTGGAAGAAGCGAGGGCCGCCGTGGACGCCGCAGAACTCAACCTCGAATACACCATCATTCGGGCGCCCGTAGATGGCGAGGCCACGCACAAGTCCGTCGAAGTCGGCCAAATCGTGCAAGCCGGACAAGGACTGATGGTGGTCGTGCCACTCCAGGATGTTTGGGTGACGGCGAATTTCAAGGAGACCCAGCTTCGCAAGATGAGGCCAGGGCAAAAGGCGTACGTCGAAGTAGACGCTTACGGAAAAACGTTCCCGGGTCACGTGGATTCTATCGCCGGAGCTTCCGGCGCGGTCTTGAGTCTGCTTCCGCCCGAAAATGCCACGGGAAATTACGTCAAGGTCGTGCAGCGCATTCCCGTGAAGATCGTACTCGACCCGATTCCTCCCAAGGAAGCGATTCTGCGGCCCGGAATGAACGTGGACGCGACCGTCATCACCAAGTAAAGGGTTCTGCAAACGCGAAAGAGCCAGAGAGCGTATGCGAAACAGGCTACTTGCCAAACTCAGGATGCCGGACGGGACGATCAACCCCTGGGTGATCGCTCTGACCGTGACGCTTGCCACGTTCATGGAGGTTCTTGACACTTCCATCGCCAACGTCGCGCTTCCCCACATTGCCGGGAACCTATCCGCGGGCGCGGACGAATCCACTTGGGTGCTTACTTCGTATTTGGTGTCGAACGCCATTGTGCTTCCGCTTTCCGGCTGGCTTTCCTCCGTGTTGGGCCGCAAGCGCTTCTACATGTCGTGTGTCGCTCTGTTTACGGTGAGTTCGTTTCTTTGCGGCCTGGCCCCCAGCCTGGGCGTCCTGGTCCTCTTCCGCATTCTGCAAGGCGCGGGCGGAGGTGGCTTGCAGCCGAGCGAGCAGGCCATCTTGAACGACACGTTTCCGCTCAGCCAGCGTGGAATGGCCTTTGCCGTTTATGGTGTCGCCGTGGTAGTCGCGCCCACCATTGGCCCCTGGCTCGGCGGTTGGATCACGGACAACTTCTCCTGGCGCTGGATTTTCTATGTCAATGTGCCGGTGGGAATTCTCTCGATCCTTCTGACCTCATTCTTGGTCAGCGACCCGCCTTATATGAAACGCGTGAAGTTTGCGCAGGGCTTCCGCATTGATTACATCGGGATCGGCCTGATCAGCCTCGGCCTCGGCAGCATGCAGGTGATTTTAGACAAGAGCCAGCGCGACGATTGGCTCTCCAGTGGCTTCATTCAAATCTTCTTCGTGATGATGCTGATTGGCATCATCGCCGGAATTATCTGGGAGTGGAAGCAGAAGGACCCAGTCGTTGACTTGAAAATGCTGAAGGAACGCAATTTCGCGGTCGCCACGCTGGCCATGTTTTTCCTGGGCTTTGTGCTCTATTCCAGCACCGTGCTTATTCCGCAGTTCTTGCAGCAGATGATGGGTTACACGGCGGAGCTGGCCGGCCTGGCGCTCTCGCCCGGCGGTGCGGTGATCATGTTCATGATGCCGGTTGTTGGCATCCTGGTTTCAAAAGCGGATATCCGCATTCTGATTGCATTTGGTTGTACGGTTTCCGCCCTGGCGCTCTTTGTCATGGCCGGCTGGAATCTGACCATTGATTACCGGCACGCGGTCGAGGCGCGCATGCTACAGACCTTTGGACTGGCGTTTCTCTTCATTCCAATCAATGTGGCCGCGTTCGCTTACGTGCCCAAGGAAAAGACCAACATGGGCACGGGCATCATCAATCTCGCGCGAAATATCGGCGCAAGCGTGGGCATCGCCACGGTGACCACCATGCTGGACCGGCGGGCCCAGTTTCACCAAGCCCAGTTAGTCGAGCATGTGAATACCTACAGCGCCGCGTATCACAATTTCGTCAACGGGGCTCAGCTCCGCTTGGTGGCCGCGGGTTCTTCCGTCGCCGAGGCCGCTTCGCAAGCGTCCGGAATGGTTTACAGCACCGTCGAGCGCCAGGCTGCAATGCTCGCCTTTGTAGACAACTTCAAGATGCTCGGCGTCGTTTTCCTGCTGGTTATTCCGTTTATGGTGCTGCTGCGGAAGCCAAAACCGGGACGCGGAGATGTGCCGGTGCACTGAACCGTTATGGGAAAGTGGCCGGCTGAAACACCGAAGCAACGAATTTCGTAGTACATGGGGGAGACAATGGCGACACAAGCGTTAGTGGGGACTGAACTGAATGAAACTAAACTGATCCGCGCGGGCCAGAGAGGAAACGCGGAAGCGGTCGAGACTTTGTTTCGCCGCTACCAGCGGCCGCTCTTCCAGACGGCTCTTCGGGTACTCGGCAACAGCGAGGACGCTGAGGACGCTCTACAGGACGGCTTGCTTTCCGCCTATCGCAACCTGAAGCGCTTCGAGGGCAGGTCGCAATTTTCCACCTGGCTCACGCGCATCGTCATCAATGCTGCGTTGATGAAGCGCCGAAGCGCCAAATCGCGCCCCGCGATTTCACTGGACGAACCGCCGCGTGAAGATGATCTTCCCGCCACGGAGAAATTCGCCGATGACGGTCCGGATCCGGAGCAGGTCTACGCGAGCACGGAGCTGCGCGAGATGATTAACGAGAATCTCGACGAGCTCTCGCCGCTCTTGCGCTCCGCTTTCGTGCTTCGCGAAGTACACGGCTATTCCACCGGAGAAGCGGCCAGGAAGCTCGGTGTCACCGAGAATACGCTGAAGGCCAGGTTGTGGCGTGCCAGGCACCAGCTCGCTGAGCGTCTCGGTCGTCGTTTGCGCCGGATGAAAGACGACATGGCTGGCGGAATGGGCGATCCCGAATGCAGCTATTGCTGAGCAGGCCTCCGGTAAAATCACATCGAGTGCGCATGCTTCCCTGGAAGGGAAATGAACAAAAAAGGTCGGCCAGCGCGCCGGCCTTCCCCTTTTCCATCATAAATTGAACCGCGCCGCGGGATACAATCCCAAAACTCGGAGCTCGCTCGTTGCTTTGCGCACTTCCGCAAGCGCGGCATCCAGCCGCTCGTGCGACTCGGCCTCCACGTCCAGAAAAAACTGATATTCCCATGGCCGCCCGTGGATCGGCCGACTCTCGATCTTTAGCAAGTTCACTCGGTGCTTCGCGAAGGGTTCAAGTGAAGCGAGCAGCGCGCCGGGCCGGTGCGCCAGCCGCATCGCAAGCGACATCTTGCGGGAATCGGGCCTCTGATGCTTTTCGGCGTCCTCCAAAGACACCAGTAGAACAAACCGCGTGAAGTTCTCAGCATTGTCCTGGATGTTCTTGGCAAGGATCGCGCCGTGATAGAGCGTGGCGGCGCGACTCCCGGCAATGGCAGCGGCAGACTTCTCGCCGCGAGAAAGGACATCGCGAACGCTTCCCGCAGTATCTTCCGCGGCAATGCGCTTCAGCTGGGGATACGCGGAGAAGAACTTTTCGCATTGCGCCAGCGCCATTGGGTGCGAAGCCACGGACCGAAGGTCCGCTAGGCTCGCCCCGGGGCATCCGATCACATGGTGTTCAATCGCCAGGATCGTCTCCGAGACAATTGAAAGTCGGCTCTCGAGGAGCAGATCGAAAACCCGGACCACGGAGCCGGCCAGCGTGTTTTCCACCGGTGCGAGCAACGCATCTGCCGCCCCCTCCGGAATCGCCCGAAATGCAGCATCAAATGTCGCTCGCGGCACCGCCACAATTTCTTCTCCGAGCAATTGGATGGCGGCCGCTTCGCTGAATGCTCCTGGTTCACCTTGAAACGCGATGCGTGCCTTGCTCAAATCAACGGCCAAGCTGGCCTCCCTCTCTCCTATGCCCGAGTAACCAAACTCATGCTGGAGAAGCGTATAATCCCCGCATGATTCCTAAACGTGCTCCTCAAAACCGGCCCCAATCTGGCGAATATGCATCTTATTACGAGAAGTACATTTCCCTCATCTCCGGAGCCGACATTCTCGGAACTCTGGAGACACAGCGCCTTCAGATGGCCTTGCTCCTCGCGGGACGCAGCGAACGTGATGGTAATTTTCGCTATGCAGCGGACAAATGGACCGTCAAGGAAGTGATCGGCCACATTGCGGATTGCGAAAGGATTTTTGCTTATCGAGCGCTCCGCTTTTCACGGGGTGATCGCACTCCGATTGAGGGGTTCGAGCAGGATGATTACGTCAGGAACGGTGGGTTCGGGGATAGATCGCTCTCGGATCTTGCTCTGGAGTTCGACGTGGTCCGGAATTCCACCCTTTCGCTCCTCAGGACTCTAACCGAGGAAGCCTGGCAGCGTTGCGGGACCGCCAACAAGAACGAAGTCAGCGTGCGGGCCCTTGCGTTTATCTGCGCCGGCCACGAACTTCACCATCGCCGCATCCTCGAAGACCAGTATTTCCCGGCCATCCCTCGCGCCTGACATCGCTGCTGGTTTAGAGCCGGATTGCGGGCAGTTCATCGGCGGATGCGCGCGGAGTCCACGTACGATCGCTGGAAGGGCAATGAACCGGAAGGCTGTGCATGTGTCACCACGATCGTCTGCGAAGGCTCGGGAGTCGCACCGTATGCATGGCTGATGCGAATTCGCTTTTCATGTGGCCGCTGGTGCGACGCCATTGCCGTCCGCAGTAAATAGCTCACGAGTACAAAGCCGAGAGCTAGAATGATGGACGCGAATAGCAAAGATGCAGCGTTAGAAGAGAGAGGATTGGCCACCGCGTTGCCCAATAAATAGAACCCCAGAGCGACCAGCGCGATCGCCAGAGGCGTCAACAACGTGCCAAATGTGTGCACCACGTCGCCCCGCAAGCGCAGGGACCTGTGCGCATGGCTGTGCGTTCGTGATGAATGGCGGGATCCTTCCATCGGTCACTTCTCGTGCCGATCGCCGGAAACCAGCTCGCCGCTTTCCGGGCGAAGGAAATCAAGGTAATGAAAGACCGGCGGCTTGTAGTCCTTCTTCATTTGTGTGCCGCACGCACAAATGGGATTCGCGCCGTCAAACTCTCCGCCGGTTTCAACGGTAATCGCACAACGGCAATCCGGATTCATGCAGTGCCAGTGTTCGCCCGTTTTCATGACCATCGAGAACCTCCGTTCTGCCGACCTTCTGAACAGCGAAATTGGTCCCACAAGTGATTCGCGGAAGGGCACTATACGGAGTGGTAATATAGAATTCAAGCAAAATATCAACCAATTTCATTAGATAACCGCATGGTACAAGTACGCCGTAGTTCTATTACTTGAGGGGGACGGCTATTGAACCGCCGCCGAAACAATATCGAAGACGTGCGTCGTTGACAGCCGCACT
Organism: Terriglobales bacterium; assembly: GCA_035518615.1. Taxonomy (GTDB): domain Bacteria; phylum Acidobacteriota; class Terriglobia; order Acidiferrales; family UBA7541; genus Acidiferrum. The sequence continues at coordinate 38,188 of DATIXL010000128.1, forward strand.
CAGAGCCGGGCACAATGGAAAGGCCTCGTTGGTCCGGGCGGCTGGATCCAGCTGCCCCGTGCTATCGTGCCCAAGTGGCGGAACTGGCAGACGCGCTAGCTTCAGGAGCTAGTGGCCGCAAGGTCGTGGAGGTTCGAGTCCTCTCTTGGGCACCATCATTCTAAATGACTTATCTCCATATTTACCACTTGACTACGGATATGGATTTGTTGTATTATGTCCCGTGAGACTTGGGGAACAGCCCGTCCGACGCGTAGTGCGCAAACCGGGGAGGGGAGCCCTAAAGCTAACTTCTTTCTTATCTGTGTGTTGCGCACACTTGATGCCGATATGTGCGTCTCGAGAATCCTGTAAGTCCTTTCCTGGTAAGTAATTGCGCACAATTGCCAAAACAACGGGGGGTGGGGGTCCTTGGGCTTTTTTTAACCAAACGGCAGCGATTTTAGGTCCGGTAGCTCGCGTTGATCCGCACGTACTCCGCAGTGAAGTCGCAAGTCCAGTACTTCGCTTTCGCTGGTCCCGTATGAACGTCAAGCAGGATCTGCACGTGATCCGCGAGCAATTTCTTCGATGCCGCGCGTTCGTTGAAATCGAGCGGCTGCCCACGATGAAGCACTTTGATGCCCGCCATGGTGATGTCCACAAGGGCAGGATTGAATTTCACGCCGGCGCGTCCTGCCGCGGCGAAAATGCGGCCCCAGTTTGGATCTCCCCCGGCGAAGGCGGTTTTCACGAGCGGCGAAGTTGCAATCGTTTCCGCGATGCGTTTCGCCGCTGCTTCCGTTTTCGCGCCCCGCACTTCGATCTCGACCACGCGCTGCGCGCCTTCGCCGTCCGCGACAATCTGCCGGGCCAGCGCGCCGCACACTTCCTCGAGAGCCCCCGAAAAATCACGAAATGCCTTGCTTCCGTTTTTGATTTGGGGCGCCCCCGAAGCGCCGTTGGCAAGTACCAACAGCGTATCGTTCGTGGAGGTATCGCCGTCCACGCTGATCGCATTGAACGTGCGCGATGCTACATCCCGCAGCGTTTTTTGCAGAAGTCCTGGCGCAAGCGCCGCATCCGTCACCACGAATGCCAGCGTGGTGGCCATGTTCGGATGGATCATTCCCGCGCCTTTGGCGCAACCGATCAGATGCACGCGCTTCCCACCCATTCTGAACGAGGCCGAAGCGGTTTTTGATCGCGTATCCGTGGTGCAAATCGCGAGCGAGAGTTCCGCAAACGAGCGAGCGGAGGGCCGCCGGTTCCGCGCGAGCGATGGCAGCGCGCGAAGGATTTTTTCCACGGGAAGCTGCACGCCAATCACGCCCGTCGAGCAGACAAAAAGCTCTTCGGGCGAGATGCCGAGCCGCCGCGCTGCTTCCTCTCCCGCACGTTGCGCGGCAATCTGGCCCTGCTGACCCGTGGCACAGTTGGCGTTTCCCGCGTTCACCACAACGGCGCGCATTCTTCCTCTCGAAATGTGCAGATTCTTCTTGCATAGAGTGACGGGAGCCGCGACGACAAGATTCTGCGTAAATACCGCGGCGGCCGAGGCAGGAATATCACTCGAAATGATTGCCAGATCGAGCGCACCGGTTTTTTTCAATCCGCAAGCCGTTGCGGCGAAGCGGAATCCCTTGGGCAGCGCCGCTTCCGAAGGCAGTTGTGTCATTTCCCGGCTCCTGCGCCGCCAATGCGCTTCTCGAGTTCTGCGATCGCGGCGCGCACGGATTCCAGAGAAGTTCCGCCGGGAACATTTTTCGATGCAAGCGCTGCGTCAACGTTCAGGCCTTTGTGGAAATCGGTGCCAAACGCCGGCGAAATCTTTTGCAGCTCGGCGAGAGATAGCTCGATCCACTTTCTTTTCTGCCGCTCCGCTTCACGAAGAACTTTTCCCACAAGGTCGTGTGCTTGACGGAAAGGAATGCCCTTGTGAACAAGATAGTCCGCAGCTTCTGTCGCCAGCAGCGCAGGATTTGCGGCCACCGTCCGCAGACGATCATCGCGAAACTCTGTCATTGCCATTGCCCCGGCGGCAATGGCCAGCATGGAAGCAACTTGACCGTGCGCAAGAAACAGCGCTTCTTTATCCTCCTGAAGATCGCGCTGATAGCTCGTTGGCAATCCCTTCAGGGTCGTTAACAAACTCATGAGAGCGCCGATGATGCGGCCGGATTTTCCGCGGATGAGTTCCCAGCAATCGGGATTTTTTTTCTGGGGCATCAGGCTGCTGCCGGTTGAATATTCATCGGGGAGAATGACGTAGGCAAATTCCTGCGACGCGAAGAGAACAAAATCCTCCGCAAGGCGCGAGAGATGCGCCGCAATTCCCGCCAGTGCGAAAAGATAATCCAGCGCAAAATCCCGGTCGCTCACCGCGTCGAGGCTATTCGCTGTCACGCGGGAAAATCCAAGATCGCGGGCGATTGCCGCGCGGTCGATCCCGAAGGCATTTCCCGCAATTGCGCCCGATCCCATGGGACACGCATCGGCGCTGTCGGATGCATTGGAAAGGCGCTCGGTATCGCGCCTAAGCGCTTCCGCGTGCGCCAGAAGGAAATGCGAAAGCAAAATAGGTTGCGCGTGCTGCATGTGCGTCATGCCGGCCATGGGCACGCCGAGCTTCGCTTTCGCTTGCATCAGGAGGGCTTTGACCAAAGCCAGAACACCGCATTTCGTTTCTGCAACCGCATCCATGACAAACAGGCGAAAATCCGTAGCGACCAATTCGTTGCGGCTGCGGCCCGTGTGCAATTTCCAGCCGAGAGGACCGAGTTCTTCAACCAGGGCTTTTTCGACGAAGTGGTGCACGTCCTCCACATCCGCGCCCATTTGTTCGAACCATGCTGAATCGTTTTGGGCGCGCTCGGCGATCTTATCGAGCGCCGCGAGTATCCGCTTCACTTCCGCCGCGGAGAAGATGCCGATCGGTTCGAGCGCCTTGGCCCACGCGCGATCCACGGCAATTTCGTAAGGTAGAAGGCGACGGTCGAACGCAAAGGAGCGCTGAAAGGCGTCGAAGTGCGCGTCCGGCCCGCGTTCGAACCGTCCTCCCCAGAGTTTGTTGTCTTTTCGTTCGTTCATGCCGGCAACTTTTTCAAAATCGCAGACGGAGTTCTCGCAGTGCCCGCCTCGGAGGCGACCACTGCAGGAGAGATTCAGGAATTGCCCTCGGCTTTCGCTTTGGGACGAACCGTAACTGGCAGCGCGAAGAGATTGATGAAACCTTCGGCGTCTTTCGGGTTGTAGCGGCCCATGGTGAAACTGGCGAGGTCCGCACGATAGAGTGAGAAAGGCGATTTGCGGCTGGTAACGGTAAGTGTGGCCTTCCAAAGTTTCAAGCCGACGGAGCCGGTGACGCGCTGCTGCGAAATATTGAAGAATCCATCGAGCGCCTGCCGCTGCGCGGAAAACCACACGCCGTTGTAGACGAGTTCGGCGTAGCGAATCGCGAGCATTTGTTGCAGATGTGCCGTGTCGCGGTCCACAGTGAGGCGCTCGAGTTCGCGATGGGCGGTGACAAGCAAGGTGCCACCTGGAGTTTCGTACGCGCCACGGGATTTCATGCCGACCAGACGGTTTTCGACCAGATCGGTGCGACCAATTCCATGACGCGCGGCGATTTCGTTCAGCAAGTTGAGAAGATCCACGGGGCCAAGTTTCGAACCATTCACGGAAACCGGAGTTCCCGCTTCGAATCCGATTTCGACTTCTTCCGCTCTATCCGGTGCTTTTTCCGGAGAGACGGTCCACTGCCACATCGCTTCGCTCGGGGCGTTTGCCGGATCTTCAAGCTCACCGCCTTCGTGACTCAGATGCCAGATGTTGCGGTCGCGGCTGTAGATGTTCTTTTTGCTTTGCTCAATAGGAACATGATGTTTGTCGGCATAGGCGATGGCGTCCTCGCGGGAGTCAATATCCCACTCGCGCCAGGGAGCAATGATCTGGAGATTCGGAGCAATCGCTTTGTACGCCAGTTCGAAACGCACCTGATCGTTTCCTTTCCCGGTGCAGCCATGCGAAAGGCCGTCAGCGCCGATTTGTAAGGCGAGTTCCGCCTGGCGCTTGGCGAGAACGGGGCGCGCCATGGATGTGCCCAGAAGATAGGTGTGCTCGTAAACTGCTCCGGCGCGCAGCGTCGGCCAGATGTAATCGCGCACGAATTCTTCGCGAAGATCCTCGACATGCGCGGCGGAAGCTCCGGTAACGAGAGCTTTTTTGCGGGCGGCTTCAAGATCTTCCTGCTGCCCGACGTCGCCGATCATGGCGATGACTTCGCAGCCGTAGTGCTCCTTGAGCCAGGGAATGATGATGGAGGTATCCAGACCTCCGGAATAGGCAAGCACAACTTTGTTCGGTTTGTTCACAGACTTATTCACTGTTCCTCTTTCTTGATCACGCCGATGCGTGAAGGATTCGGGACACGCCGGGGCCGTCCACAAAGAATATTCTCAAGCCAGATTTTTGAGAATGCCGGGGCGCGCTCATTGGTACAACGAGTGCAGAATGGCTTTTTGCACGTACATGCGATTTTCCGATTGGTCGAGAACGACGGACTGAGGCCCGTCGAGAATTTCAGGAGTTACCTCGTAGCCGCGGTGCGCGGGCAGGCAGTGCATAAAGACAGCGTCCGGCTCCGCAAGCGACATCAGCTTATCGTTGACCTGGTAGGAGCGGAAGACTTCATTGCGAACCTTCGATTCAGCTTCGAAGCCCATGCTGATCCACGCGTCGGTATAGACGGCCTGAACTCCGTCAACAGCTTCTTCGGGATCGGTGAAGAGCTCGATCTTTGATCTTGTTTCACGAGCAACTCGCTTCGAATCGGCCACGACATCTGCATCGGGCGTATAGTTCGGGGGTGTGGCGATTCTGAGATGAACGCCGAGGCGAGCGGCGAGATGGATCAGCGAATGGCAAACGTTGTTGCCGTCGCCGACGTACGCGAGTTTGAAGCCTTTCAAGGGGCCGAATTTTTCCTCGAGGGTGAAAAAATCGGCCAGGGCCTGGCAGGGATGGAATTTGTCAGAGAGAGCGTTGATGACCGGAATGTTCGCATTTGCGGCCATTTCGTCGAGCACGCGCTGCTCATACACCCGGGCGACGATGCCTTGAACCCAGCGTTCGAGGTTGCGGGCGACATCCGCGATGGACTCGCGCTCGCCGAGGCGGGCCTGGGTGTGATCGAGAAAGACGACGTGGCCGCCCATACTTTGAATGCCGACTTCGAACGTGACGCGCGTGCGCAAGGAAGGCTTTTCAAAAATAAGCGCGATAAATTTGCCGCGCAAAGTTTCAGAGTACGCCTCCGGCGTTCTCTTGATGTCGGCGGTCAGGTGCAGGAGCTCGCGCGTGTGCGCGGGGTTCCATTCCGCCCCGGTCAGGAGATCGTTCAAAACAATACTGGGAGTTGCCAAGGTAGTGGTTGCCATGTTCACCTCGTTGCAAAGTGGGCCGCGCGCGCGGAAGGCGCTGGACCGGAAAGTTCAGTTGCTGGGGCCTTTTTTGAAACTTCCTTCAAAACAGACTCGAAGAGACGAAGAAAATCGCGCACCTGAGCTTTGCTGACGATAAAAGGGGGAAGAAGGCGCAGGGTGTAATCGTGAGTGCAATTGATCAGCAGACCGCGCTTCATCGCCTCGACGACGAACGGGCCGCCTTCGACGGACAATTCGATGCCGAGCATCAAGCCTTCGCCACGAATGTGCCGGATGAACTCGTAGTTCGGCGCGAGCGCGACGAGGCCATCCAGAAGTTCGGCGCCGCGATCCCGGATGTTTTGCAGAAGCTTTTCCTTTTCGAGAAGGGTGAGAAATTCGAGGGCGACGGCGCAGATCATTGGTCCGCCGCCAAACGTCGTTCCATGCAAGCCGGGCGAAAGACGGGAAGCGACCTCTGCGGTGGTGAGGATGGCGCCGAGGGGAAGGCCGGCTGCGAGCGGCTTGGCGATGACGACGATATCCGGCTCCGAAGCGAATTTCTGATATGCGAAATAACGGCCGGTGCGGCCGAGGCCGCATTGGATTTCATCGGCGATGAGAAGGGCACCATGCAGCGAAGCCAACTCGCGGGCGCGACTCCAGAATGGCTCGGTGACCGGGTAGATGCCGCCTTCACCTTGGATGGTTTCGAGAATGACTGCGCAAACTGAATCGTCGAATTTTCTTTCGAGATCGGCGACATCGTTGAAGTGAACGAATTCCACTCCGGGAACCAGCGGGGCGAAAGGAGCGCGGTATTTTTCCGTGGCCGTCACGCTGAGCGCGCCGAAGGTGCGGCCATGAAAGGAATTATCCATGGCCAGGATGCGAGTCTTAGGCTTGGAGCCAGGAGCCGCGCCAGGCTGAGGCTGGCCGCAGAGCCGAGCGAGCTTCAGCGCGCCGTCAATCGCTTCCGTGCCGCTATTGGCGAAGAAAACGCGGTCGAGGCCGGATATCTCCGCCAGCTTGCGGGCGAGCGGACCCTGAAACGCATTGTGATACAGATTGGAGAGATGAATGGCGCGCGCCGATTCCCTGCGGATGGTCTTGATAATGCGAGGATGCGCATGACCGAGCGCGTTGACGGCAATTCCGCCGAGAAAGTCGAGATAGCGCTTTCCGCTCGAGTCAAAAATGTATGCGCCACGGCCGTGCGTGAATAGAACCGGGGCGCGCTTGTACGTCGGAAGAAGATACAAATCCGCTTCCTGCAACGCCAGGTCGGCAGCCGACGTCGCTTTGACGCGAGGCTTCCGGGTCCTTCGACTTTTGGAGCGTATTGGCATCAGGCGGCTGTGAATATGGCTTGCGGAGCGGAGAGAGTTTCGCGCAAGACACGCGTTCCGGGTACTCCGGATAAGGCAGATTGGCTTTTGGACTCGGTCGCGTGTACGGCATGAAGCAATCCGTCGGGGGCAGTACCGCCGAGGATGTGCACGGCGCGAACACCGCCTTCGAGGGCACGCTTGGCTGCTTCCAGCTTCAGGACCATTCCGCCCGAGACGACGCGGCACTGGACGAGGCGCTCGGCCTCCTCAAAAGTGATCGCGGAGATGACTTTTTCCCCGTCCAGGACGCCGGCCACATCCGTGAGATAGATCAACTGATCCGCAGTGAGATATTCAGCACAAGCGGCGGCCATGTGGTCGGCATTGATGTTGTAGAGTTCGTTGTCCGGCCCGATGCCGAGGCAAGGCGCGACAGGAACGAGGCCGCTGCGCCAAAAAGAGGCGATCAGATCGGCATTCACGCCGGTGAGATAGCCGACATAGCCGAGGCCGCCCGCAACTTCGTTGTGTACCAGCGGCTCGGCGAGGAAGCAATGACTGTCGGCGGCGGAAACGCCCACGGCGGGTTGGCCTTTGGCGGAAATGGCGGCGACGACACGCTGGTTGAGCAAGCCGGCGAAAACCATGACCGCTACGTCGCGCGTTTGGCGGTCGGTCACACGAAGACCGGCGACAAATTTACTTTCAATGCCGAGTTGCTGGAGCGTAGCGGTAAAGATGCGCCCGCCGCCGTGGACCACGAGCAGTTGGTGCCCTTCCCGGGCGAGCGCGGCAACCTGCGCCGCGAGGCCACTGATGATGGACGCGTCTTCCAGCAAAGCACCAGCAAATTTGACGACGATTTTCATTGAAGTGCAGTCTGCTCCTCGATACCCAGCATTAAATTGAAATTCTGTACCGCCTGGCCCGCCGCGCCTTTGCCCAGATTGTCCAGGCACGAGACGACGATCAGGCGGCGCCCGGACGGGTCCAACGCGAAACCGATGTCGCAGAAATTGGTGTGAGCGACGTGCTGCAGTTCGGGAAGCGCTCCTGCTTTCCAGATGCGCACCATGGGACGGCCCGCATACGCCTTGCGGAAAAGAGCTTCGAGCCCTTCGGGCGTTTTCGGTTCCGCGAGTGAGACGTAGATCGTTGAAAGAATTCCGCGCGCAAGCGGGAGAAGATGGGTCGAGAAAATCAGGCGATCCCCGCAGATGCCCGTCTGTTCCAGAATTTCCGGCGTGTGGCGGTGAGAGAAAAGATTGTAGGCCTTGAAATTTCCGTCGAGCTCCGCGAAATGAAGATCGCGGCGAGGTTCCTTGCCGGCACCCGTCGCGCCTGATTTGCAATCACAGACGATGCTGCAGCAAGAATCAATCCAGCCCGCTTCCACGAGCGGGCGCAGAACAAGAATCACGCCGGTGGCATAGCAGCCGGGATTGGCGACGAGATTGGCTTGGCGAATGGAATCGGAATAAAACTCGGGCAACCCGTAAACAGCCTGATCGAGCCACGCGGCATGAGGAGCAGGCAGCTTGTACCAGGAAGAAAAGGTTTCGGGATGGCGGAAGCGAAATGCGCCGCTCAAATCCACGACACGCAGACCCACATCAAGCAGCTTCGGCGCAAGTTCGGCGGAGGCTTCGTGGGGCGTGGCGAGAAAAGCCAAGCCTGCACCGCTCGCGAGAATGGTATCCAGGGAAAGCGGACGAACCGGGGCTTCTCCCCAGCCACGGAACTGTGGGAAGAGTTCCGAGAGGCAGCGCGCGCCGTTCGGTTCGCGGACATAGAAGGTGAGGGACAACGTATCCGGATGACGGACAAGCAGCTTGGCAAGCTCCAAGCCCGTATAGCCGGAGACACCTACCACGGCGACATGGCGCGGGTCTTTCATTTTATGAGTGCGCTCGCAACGGAGAGCCCACGAGCGCTTCGATTCTGCGCTGGAGCGATGTGCGGGATTTCTTGTTAGCAGTGATGATCAGGACGGTGTCGTCCCCCGCGATGGTGCCCGCGATTTCCGGAAATTTAGAAGCGTCCATGGCGGCGGCCAGGGGCTGAGCGCCGCTCGGAGGCGTCTTGAGGACGAGAAGATTTTCCGCTGGACGAATATCGAGGAGAAATTCGCCGAGGGCTCGCGCCAAAGGCGGCATCGAAGCGGCCTCTTCGGGCAGGGCTGCGGCTTGCTTGTAGCCATCGCGCGTTTTGATGAGTTTGAGCTCCTGCAAATCGCGAGAGAGGGTGGCCTGGGTGACGCGGAGGCGCTGCTGTGCGAGGCGCCGGCGGAGTTCTTCCTGATTGCCAATGTGCTGGCCGCTGACGAGGCGAAGGATCTGTCCGTGGCGAAATGTTTTTCCGAGAGCCATAAAAATGCGGCGAAATCGCCGCTGTATTTTTATACATTTAGATGCATATTTCTGTCAAACGGTTTTTTGCATTTTTTGGGCCGGGGCGCTCCAGGCCGACTGTGCACGATGCGCACCATCAGCTCTCTCTGTTCTGGCTTTTCCCGGCGGGATGAGGTTACCTATTCAACAGCGAAAAAGGTTCACATGGCAACGCAATGCAAAGCTCCGGGATGCAAGGGCACAGCGCCGCCCGCGCTTGAAGAGCAACAGCTGTGCGTTCTGCACTACACGCTGGCGCTCGAAGGCACGTGCGGGGAGATGCGGCGCGAGACTGCTCTTGGAAATGCACCGCAGGACCGGCAGCGCGAGATCATGAAGTTTCTGACGGAAAGCGGAGAGCGGCTAGCACGTGTGGCCACCAGCGGGTTGCCGCTGACCGATGACCTGAAAGCACGCATCCTGAGCACGTTTTTGACGCTGATGAATCTACGGGAAAACCTGGACCGGGCTTCGATGCGGACATCACACGGCCGCGGCGTGCTGCGGTAAACCAGTCCTCGAAACGTTCAATCCAGAAGGAATCAGGCGCCAATGTAGCGGGCGTAAAGAGAGCGCGCTACCGCGGGGTCTTTGGTGCCCTTGAGGATGGCGCGACCGTCGGCAAAGACGGTCATTTCGTAAGGTGGGACACGAAAACAGAGAAGGAAATCGTTCTGGTGGACGTCCGAGACAGCGGGAGCCAGACGGCGGCGCAGATCCTGCAGATCCAATGCGCGATTGCGTTCGTGAATTTGCACGGAATCGCGTCCGCACATGGTCACGTGAGGATGGGCGGCTCCTTCGAGAAAAGAGAATTTGCGGCGGACGCAAGCCCGGCAATCGGGATTTCGGGAGAAGGAGACGGATTGAAAACGGCCGCTCCAAACGTCACAGGACATAAGCTGGCCATGAAGAGTTTCGAGGCGGCCGGAGAGGATCTTGATGGCTTCCGTGGACTCGAGGGATGCAACCACGTTTACGATGGAGCCAAGAACGCCGACAGTGTCGCAAGTCTCCGCCGCTCCGCGGCCGGTTTCAGCCGAATCCAGAAGACAGGCGAGACAAGGAGTCTTCTCAGGGAGAATGGCCATCGTGAGGCCATAGCTTCCGACGGCAGCGGCATAAATCCAGGGACGGCACGACTTAAGGGCGGCATCGTTGATCAGAAAGCGGGTTTCAAAGTTGTCGGAGCCGTCAAGGATAAGATCAAAGTCCGCAAGAAGATCTTCAGCATTGCGAGGCGTGAGATCAGCGACGACGCCTTCGACAGCGATATCGGCGTTGATGGAACGGAGTTTGCGCTCGGCGGCAACGGCTTTGGGAAGAGCGGCACGCGCGTCGTCCTCGTCAAACAATGTTTGGCGCTGAAGATTGGAGGATTCGACGAAATCTCGGTCAATGATGCGAAGGGAACCCACGCCGGCGCGCGCGAGAAGATTTGCCGTGGCTCCTCCGATGGCGCCGCAGCCGACGATTGCGGCTCGGGAGCGGAGAAGCCTCTGCTGCCCCTCTTCGCCGATGCCAGCGAAAAGCACCTGCCGAGAATACCTTTCCTTCCACGAATCTCCCATGTTGGGTCAGACCTTCCGTGCCCCAGATTAGTTTCTCACTCCACAATGATAGCCCCAAAGAGGCGGGAGGGCGGGCAACGCCCGTGTGCTACCCTTCGTCTGAGCGAATTGTGCGCATGAAAGCGAACCGGGTCAATGAATTACGCGGGGCGGTGATGGTGGCGCTTTTGGCGGGAATCGTGCCCGCGTCACTCTACTCCCAAGAGCCGGGAAGGAAGGAGCCGAGCCAAATCGGGGAACAATCGGCAGCGAATGCTCCGCTGGTGGAGCGGGTGCGCATTGTAACGGAGGATGGACGGCTTCTGAACGAATCGCCCAAAGGAATCAAAGTTGAAATCGGTAAGCCTGTAGACCGGGATGAGGTAGCTGCAAGCGTTCGCGCGCTTTACGGCACGGGAGACTATGCTGACATTCGCGCCGTGGAAGAGAGCGTCACGGGAGGCATTCGGCTGGACTTTGTGGTCCAGGAGAACCTGTTTTTCAACCTGATTCAGATCGAGGGGCAGACGCCACCGCCGAGCGATGCGTCAGCGGTTGCGGCCATGCAAATCGGGCTTGGCGAGATTTACCGTTCCGAGACACTCAAAGAAGCATTGACACGGCTCGACGGCATCTTAGAGGAAGAAGGGCTTTACCAGGCGCAACTGCGCCCGGAGACATTTCCCCATCCTGAGACACATCAGATGGACATCGTCGTTCATGTGACGCCCGGGCCCCGCGCGCAGGCGGGCGTGGTGCGCCTGACGAATAATACGGAATATCGCGACGCGGAGATTCTCTCGCGGCTGAAGATCAGTCCGGGGACGGAACTGACTGCCGCGCGCATCCAGCGGGGAACGGATCGGATTCGGAAGTTCCTGGTGAAAAAAGGCCACCTGAGCGGGCGCGCGGCGGTGAGGAGAGGGGAGTATGACGCCTCAAATCACAGCATTCCGCTAAACTTGGAAGTATCCGCGGGGCCGCTGGTCCGGGTGAAAATTGAAGGTGCCAAGATCTCCGAAGGAGACTTCAGAAAGTTGTTGCCAATCTACGAGGAAGGCGCGGTAGACACGGATCTTCTGGACGAGGGGAAACGGAATTTGCAGGAGCGGCTGGAACGGGAAGGATATTTTGACGCCAAGGTGTCTTACGAAACGGCGAACCGCGAAGTTCAGCCCGAGGGCAGCAAGGCGCAAGAGCCGGAGGAAGTGATCAGCTATAAGGTGGAGCGTGGGGTCCGGCACAAACTCGTGGGCATCGGCATCACGGGCAACAAATATTTCGGTACGGAATTACTGAAGAGCCGCCTGCAGATTTATCCGGCAGCGTTCGGGTCAAGAGGGAAATTTAGCCGCAGGATGGTCGAAGCTGACCGGCAATCCATGGAAAACCTCTACCGTTCGAATGGTTTTCTGGATGCGAAGGTAGAGGCACAGATCCAGGACAACTACGAACGGAAGGAAGGGGACATCTACATTCGATTTGTGGTGCAGGAGGGAGAGCAGACGAGGGTTGCATCACTGACGATCGACGGCAATCATTCGTTCTCGAAGAGCGAAATCCTTAATGTGGTTGCCTCCTCTCCCGGCCAGCCGTATTCCGATTTCAATGTGGCGTCCGACCGGGCAAATATTCTGGCCCTGTACTTCAATGAGGGATTTCCCGAAGCGAGCGTTCTGGCCACTTCGGAAACCATAGAAGCTCCAGCGTCCGGCGAAAAAAGTGCCGGGGGAGTTCGCCAGGAAGTGCGGCTAACCTATCGCATCGAAGAGGGGCCGCAGACTCGCGTGCGCCGCATCTTGATTTCGGGTTACGTCCATACACGGCCCGGGATCATCCGGCGGCAGGTCACGGTGAAACCGGACGAACCGTTGCGCGCCGGTGATGTGGTGGATACGCAGAGAAGACTCTACAACCTGGGAATTTTCAACCGGGTGACAATTGCGCCGCAGAATCCCAACGGGACCGACGCAAAGAAAGATGTTGTGGTTCAAGTGGAAGAGGCAAAACGCTATACGCTAGCGTATGGAGGCGGATTTGAAGTTCAGCGCCTTGCGAGTACGACGAATCCCACAGGCGGAGAAGTGCAAGCTGCGCCGAGAGGAATCCTGGAACTCTCCAAGCTGAACTTAACGGGAAGAGCCGATTCACTTTCACTGAAGGTGCGTGGAAGCACTCTGCAGGGCCGGGCTCTGCTCGCCTATTCGGCGCCAAATACATTCACGAACCCCCACTTAAGCTTTCAATCTACGATTTATGTTGAAAAGACTCAGGACATTAACACCTTTTCCGAGTCGCGATATGAAGCCTCCGTGCAACTCACGGACCAGTATTCGAGCCGTACGACTCTGCTCTACCACTACAGCTTTCGGAAGATACTCGTCTCCAACCTCAAAATCCCTTCTCAGGAGATCCCCCTTTTCCAACAGCCGACACTTGTTTCCCAATTTGGGGCTACTTGGGTGAGAGATACGCGGGACAATCCCGCGGATGCCTCCAGAGGTACGCTGAACACGGCGGATTTTGGGGTGGCGGACACCAGCATCGGATCGAGCGCGAGCTTTCTGCGTTTTCTCTACCAAAATGCCTCCTATTATCCGATCAAGAGGCGGTTCAGCTTCGCTCGCTCGATTCGCCTCGGAATTCTCGAACCTTACAAGGACACGGTCTCCCTGAGTTTTCCGGCGGAGACAGCCACGCCCTTGCTGCAACTCATCCCGCTCCCCGAGAGGTTTTTTGCCGGTGGCGGAACGTCCCTGCGCGGATTTGCACTGAATCAGGCGGGGCCGCGCGATTCTGTAACGGGATTTCCGGTGGGAGGCCAGGCACTGCTGATCCTGAACCAGGAGTTCCGGTTTCCCATGCGGCTGCCTTTTATTGGATCCCGGTTGGGAGGCACGCTGTTTTATGACGGAGGGAACGTCTATAGCAAGTTGAGCCGCATAACTTTTCGCTGGTCCTCTCCCAAGCCCGTGTTTGACCCGTCGGACCCGAGAAAGTGCTTATACAACTGTACTAACGAGCTGAATTACTTCTCGCACACGGTGGGTTTAGGAGTCCGGTATGCAACGCCGGTCGGTCCGATCCGGGTGGATGTTGGCTACGAGATCAACCGGCCCTATTTTGTGGTGCCGATCCCGTGCCCGAGCTTTACGCCCAATTGCACCCCGGGTTCCCTGGGTTTTCGGTCCACGCAACTTCCACGATTCCAGGTGTTTTTCAATTTGGGGTCCACATTCTAATGAGCAGCTTGCGCATTCTCAGCGGGATTTTGATTTTAGCGATAAGTGTTTCCTTGTGTGCGCCCTTTGCCCGGCCTCAAAAGGTGATTGACCGGATCGTTGCCAAGGTCGAGGACGACATCATTCTCTGGAGTGATATCCAGGAACTCGCTGACTATCAGAAGCTCATCGAAGGAAAAGCCGAGAGCGATCAGGAGCTGCTCGAGAGACTCATAGATCAGTGGATTGTGAGGAAAGAAGCGGAAACGGCACGTTTTCCGCAGCCTTCTGAAGCCGATATCAATCGAAGCCTGCAGCGGCTGAAGAAATCCTTTGCGACAGAGGAAGATTACGAAGAACGCCGAAATCAGGCGGGACTGACGGAGGCGGAGGTCCGGCACTTCGTGACCTTACAGCTTTACCTGAGCAACTACCTGGATTCGCGCTTCCGGCCACTGATCCACGTGGACCAAAAAGCGATTGAGAAATTTTATGAAGACCGCGTGGTCCCTAGGGCGAAGGCGCGAGGACAGGCTCCCCCGACCATCGAATCCGCCAGCGATTACATTCAGGAAGCATTAGTGCAACAGGGGATCAATGAGCAATCGGACCGTTGGTTGAAAGAGAGCCGGGACCGGCTCAATGTCGAAGAGTTTCTGAACGAAGGTCAAAAATGAACCAGGAGACGCGCCGGCGGAAGTGGAGGTGGCTGTGGCACGTCGCGTGGGTGCTGGGCGCGAACGCCGTGCTGGCGATCGGGGTGGCAATCTTCTTCTTCGGAAGCGGGGCGGGAAATCCGCTGCTTCGGCGGTTGCTGGTCCGCCGAATGGAGAAAATGACCGGAGCAAAAGTAGAGGTGCAGGGTCTTTCGATCCACTGGCTGAGAATGGAAGCAACTCTGCGCGGGGTGGTGGTGCACGGCAAGGAACCTGAAGGGACAGCACCGCTGTTTGCAGCCGAGCAAATCAAAGCCGGAGTGAGGATCGATTCGTTCTGGGGCCGAAAGGCTTCCCTCGACGATCTGGAGCTGGATCGGCCCCAGGTGCACATTCGCATTGAGAGGAACGGCGCCACAAATTTACCCTCTCTCCCGCACGCGAGCCCTGGCAAACCCCTCCAGGAGACGCTCTATGATTTGCATGTCAGTAGATTCGCCGCAAAAGACGGCTGGATCCTCTACAACGATGTGAAGAAGCCTCTGGCGGTTCAAGGGGACGATTTACGCCTGGAAGTGGATGCAGGGGGCAACTTGGAACGTCCGTTGTATTTCGGTACGTTCCAGGGTAAGGCCCTGCAAGTGGCTATTGGGCGCGATGTTCCGATCGATGTAAACATCACCACGAGATTTACGATCTGGAGAGAAGGTCTCACCGTGGAACAAGCGCAGATCGGAATCGACAGGTCGCATTTCGATCTGCAGGCGGAAATGACCAACTTCGCAAATCCCGCCTGGACCTACCGCTACCGAGGCTGGGTAAATTTGCTGGATTTCCGGAAAACGCTCAGATCACCCAATACGCCAGCCGGAAAGGTGGACGTGCACGGGGAAGGAACCGTCTCCGCAGGTCTCGTGCGAGGCACGGGGAATTTCGCAGCTTCCGAGCTGGTCATGAACTATTCGATTTTCCATGCCAAGGGACTAGGTGGGCGCGGCAGCTACCGCATGGACAATCAGGGACTTCTGATTCCCGATCTTGTGGCGGAAGCTTTCGGGGGGAAGGTGTCTGGAACAGTGAGGCTGCGATTTGCCGGACTGGGGTTCAAGGCGCAGACGCACATCGAAGGAGTGCGGATTGCGCAGTTGTTTCCGAGTCTGGAAGAGCGCAGGTTCCCGATTGACGAGCTTCACTGGGATTCGGTAATTTCCGCCGACACAGTGGAGACATGGTCAGGGGAATTCAAGAGATTTGAGGTCAGCGGAGAATCTCAGTGGTCGGCGCCAAGCCAGGTGGCGCCCGGGCACACTCCGATTAGTGGATCCTGGAAAATCCGTTACCAACATGACCCGGCCGTAATCACCATCGACCGGGCCCTATTTAGCTCCGCCACGAGTCGCGTCCAGGCAAGCGGCACTCTCGGCCGAAGCAATTCGACCCTGGACGTGCATTTCGAAACAGGGGCACTCGAGCGTTATAACGACCTCATTCTGGCCATTGAAAAGAGCAAGCCGACTTCGGAGGAAGCCCGCCGGGTCCAGGGAAGTGCCTGGTGGGATGGAAAGATTTCTGGTTCGTGGAACTCGCCGACCTTCGTAGGGCACGGCCGTGGGGAACGAATTGCATACGGGCCGATGGAATTCGATTCCTTGGAAGGCGATATCACCTATTCTTCGTCGGAGCTTACGGTCTCCCGAGGCAAGGCGCAGCGCGGGGCGATGCAGGCGGAGATCGAAGGACAGCTGGCGCTCAACGACTGGAGCTTCTTGCCTGCCAGTGAGTGGTCGGCGGACGTGGATTTGGAGAAGGTGCCGGTGGATAGCCTGCAAAAACTCGTGGGAATGAATTATCCGGTCGAAGGTTTTCTCACCGGACAGTTTCACGGCCGAGGAACCCGTGAGGAACCTTCCGTCACGGGCTTGTTCGATCTGGCAAGCGGAAAGGTATACGGCCTCTCTTTTGACCACTTACGAGGGCAATTGAACCTGTTGCCAGATGAGGCGCGGATCAATAATGCGGAGTTGCGCATTTTTCCCCTGGGCAAGGAAGCAGGCCACGGAGCAGGTATTGTGACCGGCAATGTAACGTACCGCTTCCCAGATCAAGACATTTCCGTGGATCTGGTGGGAGCGGGACTTCCGCTTGAGAATTTCGAGAAATTGCAGACAGCCCGCCTCCCGGTTGCGGGGCAGCTAACCTTCCGGCTGAAAGCCAGCGGTCCGGCCATGGCGCCCACGGGCGATGGGTCATTTCGCGTGGTGGACTTGAAGATAGGGCAGGATGTGATCGGCAGCTTTGAAGGCACTCTGAACTCGGACGGCAAGCAAGCCAAGTTCCAGTTGACTTCGGCCATGACAAACGGAAGCATCTCCGGGGGATATACCATCGGATTGGAAGATCCCTATCCGATCACCGGAACAATCAGCATCCTAAACATCAATCTGGATCCATTTCTGCAAACCGCCATGCATCTCGAACACTTTAGCGGACACGGCGTCGCAGACGGCGAAATCTCCGCTGAAGGAAATTTGAAGCACCTCGAGACCGTAGTCCTGGATGCAAAATTCACGCGACTTGCGGTTAATTATGCGAATGTGCAGCTCCAGAATGAGGGACCGGTCCATATCAGATCCTCCAAGGAAGAGTTCAACATCGAGCCGGCAACATTTCGAGGGACGGACACGAATCTGAAGATTCAAGGAAATGTACGCTTCAATGGCCGTCGCGCCGTGGACCTGGGAATGAATGGAGCCGTCGACTTGCGGCTCTTGAGCGGATTTGTGCCGGATTTGGAATCGCGAGGCTCTGCACAGGTCAACGCTTCCGTCGAGGGTACCCTGGACCGGCCGCGGATTACGGGCAGGGTCCACATTGAAAACACCTCCTTGCACATGCTTGATCAACCCTTGGGATTGAGCGCCATCAAAGGAGATTTCATTTTTGACGCGACGCGCCTTTTTTTCGACAACGTGACTGCGCAGGCAGGCGGAGGAACACTGCAACTCTCCGGCAGCGTGAACTACTCCGATTCGCCCTTGCGCTATGACATTACCGCGCGAACGAATCAGGTCCGCATTCGCTATCCGGAAGGAATAAGTTGGCTTGCAGGAGGTTCACTACGGCTGACAGGAACGCCGGACGCGGGGCTCGTGACGGGCCGCGTAACCATTGACCGGGTGACTCTGACGTCGGGGGTAGACGTGGCCAGCGCACTCCTCGCCGCGAAAGAAGGTGCAGGCGGACCGTCCAGCAATTCAAAATATTTGAGCAATCTGCAATTCGACCTCGAAGCCGTATCTTCCCCTGATGCCCGGATGGAGTGGCCCAGCGCGGAATTTGAAGGAGATGCGAATCTGCGCGTGCGCGGCACCTGGCAGCACCCCATTATGCTTGGCCACATTCATGTTCTTTCCGGTGATTTGACATTTCGTGGAAACCGCTATCGAGTCTCGCGCGGAGACTTGAACTTTGCCAATCCCTTCCAGTTGAACCCAGAAGTGAACGTTGAGGCGACAACAACCATTCAACAGTATGAAATTACGCTGAATTTTTCGGGACCCGCCAACAAACTTGCGCTTTCCTACCGTTCCGATCCACCTCTGCCGGGCAACGACATCATTACACTGCTCGCTTTGGGGCAGACCAGCTCGGAAGCGGAACTGCGCGGCGGTGGAACGGGTTCGACACAAAGCACCTCGGCGGGCGCCTCGGCGCTACTTTCCGAAGCCATCTCAAGCCAGTTGGGTGGCCGGCTGGAACGGCTGTTCGGAATCACTAAACTACGCGTCGATCCGGGACTTACGGGAGTGGGGTCAACGGGCTCAGAGCAAAACGCAGCGGCGCGTGTCACCGTTCAGCAACAAATTGCACGCGACCTGACCATCACGTACGTCTCCAACGTAAGTTCGACGCAGCAGCAGGTGATTCAGGTTGAGTACAACTTAAGCCGGAATGTCTCGATCGTCGCGCTTAGAGATTACAACGGCACTTTCGGAATTGATATCAAAATCAAGAAGCGTTTTCCCTGACTTGCCCGCTACCCTCGTGGAGAAATGCCTTAGGGCTGGGAAGAATCGGATTGTGACTGCTGGGAATTGTCCGCGGGTGGCTGCGTTTGTCCTTGCTGCCACCTGCGGCGTCCGGCGAACGGCCTCGCGCCCTGCGTGGCGCCGGGATTTTCCGCTCTGAGCTGCTGCCATGCTTCCCGGGCGGCCTGATTGCTGACGGTGCGCACGGCAGCCTGGACTTCCTTCGTGATTTTAGGCATTTCCGCGGCGGACTTTTGTCCGAGCGGCGACCCGTAGAATTGCAGCAGGCCTTTGATGTCTTCATCCGTGTAATGCTTGTCATAGATGACGACTAATTGATTGAGCAGCACATCTGGGTCGTAATCCTTCTGAAAGGACGCGGCAAACGAGTTAGCGAGAGTCTGCGCGCGCTCGTTGTTGGGCAAGGCCACGGCGATTTTCTCTTTGAATTGGTCCACGGAATTATTCGCGGCGTCCTGAATCATGTCCTTCGCGCCTATCAACTCCAGAAGAGCACTGATGTCGGCTTCCTTGGCGGGATCAATGGCTTTGGCGGGGCTCGTCTGAGCGGCGTTCGCCCCAGCTTCCTGAGCGGCCTGGACTGGGGAATTCGACGCTCCCTGGATGGCGACGAAAAACGCTCCGACATAGATGAGAATCAAAGCTACAACGGCCTTCATGACTTCCTCCGCGGCGGTTGCGATCGAGTCGGCCGCCACGAAAAAGATTCTAGGAGATGGACGGATTGTCGGAGTCCTTTGCGAGGGACAGTCGTGCTTGAGCGGTGACTGTCCGTCCGGACAGGAGGCTCACGTTCACGGCGAGTTTAGGGCCGGATTTCGATAGGCGTGCCATCGGGAACGGCGCGCCAAATCTGGTTCATCTCGGGGTCCGTCACGGCGATGCAACCATCCGTCCAATCCATCCAGCGATGGAATCTGCCGATCCAGCCAAGCCCGTTCTGAAGTCCGTGAATCATGATGTCGCCACCGGGATCCTCGTGGAGTGTCCGTGCGCGCTGAATATCATTGGCATTGGGATAGGAAATATGGAGTGAAAGATGAAATTTGCTTTGTGGATTGCGCCAATCAATGACATATAAACCTTCGGGTGTTCGATGGTCTCCGGTATGCATCTTGGGGCCGACAGGATTCCGTGCCAAAGAAACCCTGTACGTCCTGAGAATGCGTCCGTCACGCAGCAACACCAGCTTGTGCTCATGTTTCACGACCAGGATGCGATTGGCCGATTCCGCGGTAGGGTCGGCTGCTGGCCACTGGGCATAAGCGAAGAGAATGACCAAGGAGCCGACGACAGCCATTGCCGCAGCAGTTTTTCGATGCGGTACGCGAGTCATTTGGCAGATAGTCTGCGCGGCTTTGCGTACCGCCGCAACCGCCGATGAAAAACGACACCGCGGAGACGAAACATCTCTCCTGTAGCAACCGTTGGTTGAGATTCGCGACGCTGTGTTACTTTAACTGGCTCAAATCTCTGGCTCCGCGGACAATCTGAAAATGCCGCCTAAAGGTGCGCTTCCAGGACTCTCGATCGTGATTCCCGCGTTCAATGAAGAGCTGCGCCTGCCCGATTCGCTCAGAAAAATAGCGGACTATGTCCAGCGATCCCCGCGCGCGGTGGAAGTCATCATCGTGGACGACGGTTCGCAGGACCAGACGGCTGCGGTGGCGGAGTCGTTCCGAGAGCAAATCCCCGAATTGCGCATCGTCAGCAACGGTCTAAATCGTGGCAAGGGCTACAGCGTCCGGCATGGAATGCAGGAGGCCCGCAAGGAACTCGTGCTGTTCTCCGATGCGGACCTTTCTGCTCCGATCGAGGAGGCCGACAAACTCATTGCCGCCCTGGAAAACTGCGACGTCGCCATCGGTTCGCGTGCGTTGGACCGCAGCCTGATCGCCGTGCACGAATCTGCTTTCCGGGAATTCGCAGGGATCGTTTTTAACAAGATCGTCCGAATCGTGCTGCGCCTTCCTTTCGTGGATACGCAGTGCGGATTCAAGGCATTCCGCAGGGAACGCTGCGGAATCATCTTCGAGCAGCAGCGGATCGAGCGATTCGGGTTCGATCCCGAGCTTCTCTATCTAGCGCGGCATCACGGGTTGAAGGCGGCGGAGATTCCCGTGCGCTGGTCGCACTCGCCGGCCACCAAGGTGAATATGTTGCGCGATAGCGTGCAGATGTTCCTGGACATCTTCACGATCCGTTGGAACGCCCTTCGGGGAAGGTATCCCAAGAGCAAGTAAGCGCCGGGGGCTTTTAGCTTTATATCACAAAGTACTTGACAGATCGCTCGCCGCCTGCTAGCTTGCAGTTTATGTCTTCTTCTCATCCCTTGCGCTCTCCTTCGCGCCAGCCCATCCCGATTGACGCGCGCGCCGCGGACCATCTCCGTTACATTCGCGAAACCATGGAGCGGGCCGGCGAGTTTACCGCCGTGCCTGGCTGGGGCGGCGTCGCTATGGGATTGACCGCCATTGTAGCCGCCTATATCGCCTCGCAGCAGGCGACGCCGACGCGCTGGCTGACCGTTTGGCTCATTGAAGTGTTTGTCGCCGTGGCCATTGCCGCTCCCGCAGCTGCCACAAAGGCGCATCGCGTCAACTCCAAATTGTTCTCGGGCCCCGGCCGAAAATTCGTATTAAGTTTTGCGCCGCCCGTCCTGGTCGGCGGGCTTCTGACTTTTGCCCTCGCCCATGCTGGCCACTTCGGTCTTCTGCCCGGGATGTGGTTGCTGCTTTATGGGACTGCCATCGTCACGGGGGGAGCTTTTTCCGTGCGCGTCGTTCCAGTGATGGGACTTTGCCTCATGGTTCTCGGAGCGGTGGCGTTGTTCATGCCTGCGGCGTGGGGAGATCTGTTCATGGGTGCAGGATTCGGCTTTGTTCAGATGGGCTTCGGCTTCTGGATTGCATTACGTTACGGAGGATGAAGGAATAGGGAATGGCAAAACAGGCTACAGCACGTCAGGAGCAGCCCGCTCGGGAACGTCAAACGTCGCTCAGCGCTGTCCGGGGGCAGGCGCGCGGAGCCATGCCCGGAGAGTTGGACCGGCTGATTCACGAGCGCATTCGGCTGGGGATTGTGAGCGCACTGGCGGTCAATCGTTCCCTGACGTTCAATGAGCTCAAGGCACTCTTGAAAACCACGGACGGCAATCTGAGTGTTCACGCGCGAAAGCTCGAGGAGGCTGACTATATCGTTTGCGCGAAATCATTCGACGGCCGGCTGCCCAAGACGGAATACCGCCTTGCGCCGGCGGGACGCAAGGCGCTGGAGCGCTACCTGAACCACATGGAGGCCTTGATTCGCGCCACACGCGAAGGATGAAAAATTTTTTGCCCCGATACTTTGCAAGGCAAAGTTATTTACCAATATCAGGTTTGCGGCGGAGAAGGAACACTCGTTATGTCCACTCAAACGGCGGTAACTCAAGATCTCATCAAGTCGTTGTTCGCGCCTCCGGCCCAGCGTCTACATGTCGCCATCATTACCGACGGCAATGGCCGGTGGGCCAGTTCACGCGGTTTGCCCCGCTGCGCCGGCCATCGGGCCGGAGCGGAAGCCGCGCGCAAGATCATCGAGGCCGCTGCGCACATGAGCATCCATACGCTCACGCTCTTCGCACTCTCTTCCGCGAACTGGAAGCGGCCGGCTGCCGAGGTAAACTCCATTCTCCGGCTGCTCCACGAGTATCTGCTCACAGAAACCATGCACTGCGTGGACGAAGGCGTGCGCCTGAGCATTCTCGGGCGGCGCGACCGCATCCCGGGAGCGCTGCGACAAGCTATTCAGGATGCTGAGGCAGTGACCGTGCGCGGAACCCGGCTGCATCTCCGGCTGGCGATTGATTATTCCGCCCGCGAAGCGATTTACCGCGCGGCATGCCGCTACTACAAAGCGACCGAACTCTCTCTCAATACATTTACCCAGGTGCTTTCGGAGGTCCAGAGCGGCGGCTCGACGGAAGTGGATTTGCTCATCCGGACTGGGGGAGAGCAACGCATTTCGGATTTTCTGCTCTGG
Source organism: Terriglobales bacterium (assembly GCA_035518615.1). Classification (GTDB taxonomy): domain Bacteria; phylum Acidobacteriota; class Terriglobia; order Acidiferrales; family UBA7541; genus Acidiferrum. Next base: position 60,810 of record DATIXL010000128.1, read on the forward strand.
GAAAGCGCTTTTGCCGAGTTCGTGTTTCTCGAAAAGCGCTGGCCAGACTTCACGGTCTCCGATCTTCGCTCTGCCTTGAACGAATTGGACCGTCGGGAGCGCACGCGCGGAGCCCTTCCGCAGGAGCTCGCTGGTTAAAGGCTTTGCTGTACGCAAATTCAAAGAAAACCTGTGACTCCGCGGGTGTGCCTTTTGCAGCTGCCCACAGAGGTGTCTTCAGTGGGAACCGCACAGAATTTCACTGTGCCAGTGTAATTCTCTGAAAAAACACATCTTAACTATTCTTTCGGCGCGAAGCACCCACCCTGACGTTTGCCTATCCGCCGTCGTCTATACCCACGAGGAGCCAAATGGGCAGCATGGGACTTGCGTTGCCGTGGGAGGCTACAATCTCCGTTCACCAGCACCCACAGGAGAGGCGAGTGGAGCCTTCCGAAAACCCAGTTATCGCAACAGGCACGTCTTTCGACGCTTCAAGTCAGGATGCGGCCCTGGCTGCCGCGTGCCTGGCGGGCAATCTCGCCGGATATGAGCGCTTTTATAAAATCTACGGCACCCGTATGAAAAGCCTTGCGTGGAATCTCCTTGGCAACCACAGCGACGCCGAGGACGCCGTGCAGGACACTTTTCTCAAGATGCAGCGCGCCATCGCAACCTTTCGTGGACAATCGAGCTTTGTTACCTGGACGTTTCGCATCCTGATCAACACCTGCCACGACGCGCGTCGTTCTCGCCTACGGAAAAAGGAATCGAGCAGCGATCGGGACGACGACGCTTCTTTTCCGGAGCCGCGCGCTTCCGGAGGGCATCCCTCTCTCCGCCTCGCTCTCGAGCGGGCGCTCGCCACACTGACTCGGCACCAGCGCGACGTTTTTCTCCTCTACGAAGTGGAAGGTTTTCGCCATGCGGAGATTGCGGGAATGCTGGAGATCAGCGAAACGGCTTCCAAGAACACTCTTTTTCAGGCAAAGAAAAATCTCCGCGCCATGCTCGAACCGCCACGCAGCGGTGCTGCAGAGGTGAGGTAATTCCCATGATCATCACCTGCTCGGATCGCGAACGTATTTTCTCGGATGGCACTCTGGAAGAATGGCGGCAGCTTGAACTTCACGCCGCGAATTGCCACGAGTGTACCGCCGAGATCCATGCCTGGAAAAATTTCTCGGCAGCTGCCCTGCAATTGCGTGAAGAATGGAATTCACCGGATCTCTGGCCTGGAATCGCCAGGGAGCTTGCAAGGCAACAGGAGAAAAAGGTCTCGCTTTTCCGCAATTGGATTGACTCCTGGAAAAGTTCCTCGCTCTCTTGGCAAACCGCCGCCGCAGCCTTTGTCTTGATTTCCCTCACGGCTTCCACGGCATGGTTTGTCTTGCATCGCCCTAAAGGTCCATTCGCAAGCAATCAGGCTTTGCTCAGGCACAGTGCCGTTGAGGAAGCCGATCGGGCGGAATCGGCATACGTGACGGCGATCGACAAGCTTGCCGCTGAAGCACAGCCGCAACTCGCAAATCCTGCCACGCCGCTGATGGCGGGCTACCGCGAAAAACTCCTCGTGCTGGACAGTGCCATCGCGGAGTTGCGCGCGCAGGCGGGCCAGAATCCCGCGAACGCGCATCTCCGTCGCGAATTGTTGGCGATGTATCAGGATAAACAGGACACTTTGGAACAGATTTTGGAGAGGAAACCTTAATGTTCTTGCAGACTCGATTTTGCCGATTCGAAAGTTTGAGAAATCTGCTCGGAGCCCTCGCGCTGGCTATTCTTGCCATCGCGCCCGTACCCAACGCTGCGGCGAGCGGCCCTCCACAGGATGAGATCACGCGGAACTTTGAAAAGAGCGTGACTCTCAGCGGGAATCAGGGTCTTAGCCTGGATCACCGCCTCGGCCGCGTACACATCACAGGTGTGGCGGGGCACGACGCGAAAATTTCCGCCACGATCCACGTGCAATCAAACTCGCGATCTGACTCCCAGAGTTTTGCGGACAAAATCCAGATTGATGTAACTCAATCGAGCGACGGCGTTCACATCAAGACCATCTATCCGGAAGAAACGCGGCGCTGGTTCTCCTCCGGTGGCCGGGTTTCCTTCTCCGTGGATTACGATATCTCGATGCCCGCTGACGCTCCGCTTTGGTTGCGCAATGACTTCGGCGACACGGACATTTCCGGCGTCCATGGCTGGTCGCAGGCGCAGAATGGCCACGGCGCGATGCGCGTCCAGGATGCGGGTGCTGCTAAGCTCGTCAACTCCTTTGGAAGAATTGACGTGACAACAGCCTCTGGCAACTGTGACGTCACAAACAACAACGGTGCCGTATCAGTTTCCGGCGTCAAAGGCAGTTTAACGGTCCACAACCGGTTCGGAGAGATCAAAGTCTCCCAAATCGGCGGCCCGGCCACAATTTCTGGCGGTAATGGCGCTATCGAACTGACGAACTCGTCCGGCAATGCGGAGATCAGCAATTCGTTCGGCGCTGTAACGGTCAGGAACCTGAACGGAGGGTTGACGGTCCATGACAACAATGGCCGAGTCGAAGTATCGGACGTATCCGGCAACACGGACCTGACAACGAGCTTTGGCTCCGTTGACGCTCAGCGAATCGGCGGCACTCTTTCCGTCAATGATTCCAACGGCGAAGTAAAGGTCGTCGAAGTACACGGCTTTGCGGCCGTGAAATCCTCATTCGGCACGGTGGACGCGCGAGGCCTGCATCAGGGCGCCCGTATGGAAACCGGAAACGGCAACCTCGTTGTTAATGGCGTGGACGGCGATCTGTTTGCGAAGACCAGCTTTGGCTCGATCCAGGCGCAGAATATCAAAGGCAACTTGACGGCCCAGGATTCCAATGGATCTGTAACCGCAACTTCAATCTCTGGCGACGCGAGTGTGGACACATCTTTCAGCGGCGTTACGCTTACGGATATTGGCGGAAAAATTCGCGTGGATAACCAGAATGGGGGCATCGAGGTTACCGCAGCGCAAACCGCCGGCTGCCGCGACATCAGCCTGAAAACGTCCTTCTCTCACATCCTCGTGCGTGTTCCAGCTTCTGCGGGGTTCAAAGTCACCGCGCATACTTCGTTCGGCCAGATTTCCTCCGAGCTGCCCATAACTTCCACGGGCACTTTGGGCCAGAATTCGCTGAATGGAACCATCGGCAACGGAGCCTGCACGCTGGACCTGAACAATTCCAACGGCAACATTGATATCGTCAAAGCTCCGTAGAACGCGAAGTGAAGTTACTCCCCGGTTCTCCGCGCGCGGTTCAGGGCAAAAGCTTTGCGCAAAATTCGCGTGGCGGTCTCCGTCAGCTGATATTTCTCGAGTTCGTCTTCCCCGGCAAGCACGATATCCGTGGCATCGCCTCCCGCTCGGATGTTTCCACCTATGCGCTCGCAAAGATAATCGGCAATCACAAAATGAAATTTCGGCCGGCCGTTTTTTTTCGGCTCATCCCCTGCCTCCTGGGGGCTGATGCGCTCGAAGAGCTCGATCAGCTCCAGCACCTTGACGGTCAGTCCAGTCTCCTCGAGCATTTCGCGCTCGACTCCTTCGAACAGCGTTTCTCCAACCTCCAGCGTGCCGCCGGGGATGGACCACCGTCCCCGCAGTGGCTCTCCGCCTCGGCGGATCAACAGTGTTCTTCCTTCCTCAATGATCACGCCGCCGACACCGACAATCGGACGCTCAGGATATTCGCGAGATGCAGCCATAGCTTGAATCCAGGGCTCGACGCGGGTTACGCTCAGTCGGTCACCGCCGCACACTGGGGTTGACTTGAGCCGACGCGTTATATAATACGCCGGACGGTGCCGGTCGCGTTGCCTGCGACAAGCACCCCGGAATCCAATACGGAGGACAGTGCCGTGATTCGCTGCCCTGAATGCGCCGCCGAAATTGATGTGGACGAAGACGAAGTGGAAGAAGGGGAGATCCTCAGCTGTCCCGAGTGCGAGGCCGAGCTCGAGGTGACCCAAATCCATCCGGTGCACCTCATCCTGATCGCCGATGATCTTGACGAAGAGGAAGATGAGGAAGAAGACGAGGAGGGCGATTCGGACGCTTCAGATGACGGCGACCTCATCGAAGATGAGGAAGAGGATGTCGAAGAAGAGGAGGGATAGACTGCCCGCAATAAGCATCAGGCATCTTCGTTCCCTTCATCACCCATCGAACAAATGAGGAACCTCGTGGGAAACTTTCGGCGGATCGGTGTTCTTGGCGCTTTTTTGATTGCGGTTGTGCTGCTCGCCCCCCGGCGAGTTGCGCGAGCGTCAGCAGCGCCCGCGGGCAAAGACGCGCAGGCCGGAGAGAGTACCGACAACAAAAAATCGAAGCACGCAAACGATTATCTCGTCCACGGGACCGTCTTTACGCCCGGAGGTCTTTCTTTTCCCGGTGCCGAATTGCGGCTTCGGAGAACCACCGAAAAGAAATTCCGCTGGGATACCTATACGAATTCCCGCGGAGACTTCGCCGTTCGCGTCAAACAAGGAAGCCAGTACGAAATGATTGTTCGCGCAAAGGGATTCCAGGAACAATCGAGAGTGATTGACGCAACACAGGGCAACAGCAGTGACGATCTGGTTTTTCGCATGGAACCTGCGGAAGGCAAAAAATGATGAGAAAACTGGCGATCTTTTTGGGCTCGATGCTCTTGTTGATTGCGGTGGCAACAGCTGCGAAGGCCCAGGACGACAAGCACGAATCGCAGTTGCGCACCGTGCGCGGTTTCGTGGTGGACAAATCCGATTCACCAGTCTCCGGCGGTATCGTGTATCTGAAAAACCTGCGAACAAACCAGATTCGCAGCTACATTTCTGAAAGCGACGGGCGGTATCGGTTTAGCGGTCTGGATCCTAACGCGGACTATGAGGTTCACGCGGAAAAGGACGGAGCGAAATCCACCACGAAGACCGTATCGAGCTTTGACAGCCGCAAGGACATTGTCCTTACGTTGAAAATCGAGAAGCGCAAGGATTAATCAGGGCTGCTCTCGGGATCCTTTTCCGGCTCTCGGGGCCAGCACGTTCACCCCCCCGCGGAGCACCTCGATCTCCACGGGCGCCGGACCGAATATCTCCCCGTCGCCGTGAAACATGCAGGCCCGGTCCGCACTCAGCCGCACCTTCGCCGTGCGGAATCTCTTCAATCGTGAATCGGGGATCGTTCCGTTGATCATCAGCCTCGGAAGCAATCTCAAGATCTCTCCCCATCGAAGATAGTCGAGAAACACCACATCGAGCATCCCGTCATCCATGCGAGCCTCGGGCGCCAATCGGATCCCGGCGCCGAAGGTTGGTGTGTTCAGGACGCTAGCAGTGAGCAGAGCCCCGCCATCCACCGTCAGGCCAGTTTCGGGAAACTCCGCTTTCACACTGATGGGTTGAAACTGCATGTACGCATGCAGTGCGGCAGTCACGTATCGCAATCGTCCCGGCCAGCCGCCATAACGTTCATTCGCGTGGCGAGTCGTCTCTGCATCCAGGCCGACTCCTCCGCCACCGAGGAAAATGCGGCTTTTGCCATCAGCAGTGGTCGCCCGCGCAACGTCCACCGCACGGACCTCTCCGTCGAGCAGCAGATTTGCTGCGGCCGCAGGTTCTGTGGGAATTCCGAGCGCCGCGCCAAAATCGTTTCCGCCGCCGCAAGGAATCACTCCAACCGCAACCTCGTGTCCGATAGCCTCCTCAACAACCGCCTGGACTGTCCCGTCTCCTCCCATGGCGATCAGCAGTCGCGTCCCGCCGGCGATCGCGCCTCGGGCAAGCTCCTGCATCTCCTGCCGGGAAGACGTCTCGGCAAAACTTGCGGAATACTTCCGCTCGTCGAATGTTTCGCGAACGCGCAAGAGGGATTTCTTAGCCCGGCCTCGTCCCGACGCAGGATTGACGAGCACAATCGCGGGAGCGTCAGGAATGCGCACGGCTGCCCGCATCACGGCGTTGCGGAGTCTTTTGATTGTTTTGATTGAGAAGCAGCAACGCGCACCGCCCGGAACGTAACGCAATCCGATCCGGCCTTATGCGCAAGCAGAGGATTCTCACGGCCACGTAGTGTCTCACGCGAAGCCCTGGCTCGCTATTCGGCTTTAAACCCTGCCAGTTCCATTCCCTTCTGGGCTGCGGGGTCCTTCATGAAGGTGTTCCAGACAAACTGCGTTCGCGCATTCTCGGCCATCAGCAGCGTAATTCCCACGTCAATTCCGATCACATCCGTATCGGTCCAATCGTTCAGCGGATTGAATGCGTCTACGAATCCGTACCGTTTCCAGGCGCGTGCGCTGTCTTTCTCCCGAATCGTGCGCAAGACCGCAAGCGTCTCCTCCGGCAGGAAGGCCAGCGACCCCCCCGCCGCGCACGGAACAATCGATCCATCAATGTCGCCCATCTCCGGAGGTCCGCCCCAGGCTGTGTAACCGTGCGCCGAATCCGAAGCCGTGATGCCCCACAGGTTCTCGCTGTAGTCGGGGAAACGCTTCGCCAGGCTGATGCACCAGAGCTTGTGCACTTTGGTCGCAATAATGGAATTCCGGAAATAATCGCAAAATGCATCGCGCTTTCCCCGGAAATCAAACCACGCGTGCGAATACTGGTGCACGAAGAGTGGTGCGTGCGAGCCAACATAGTGCGCGCCTTGGTATTCGAAATCCGGCCGCTCCCATGCTCCCCACGTCTCCTCGGGCAAAGGATGCGTCGGCGAAGCCATGCCGAGCAGGTACATCATCATCAATTCGCTGTAGCTATCCCAGCGGGACTTGATGAAGCCATCTTCCGGAGTCCAACCCATGGCCAGGGTTTTTCCGCCGTTCAACATCCACGCCCAGTCCGTCCGCTCATAAATCTTGGTGGCCAGCGACCGGACCTCTGCGTCGTCAAAATGCGCGCGGCAGGTGATGACTCCGCACAGGAGGAGACAGGTATCAATATCGGAGACTTCGCACTTCCACGCGCGCGCGCCGGTATCCGGGTCTACGAAGTGGTAGAAAAAGCCGTGCTCATGAGGGAGTTTCTCAAAGGCGAACTGCAGGATCGTCTTCACTCGGTCGAGGATCGCGCCGTGTTTGAGCCACCCGCGACGATCCGCGATGCACATCGCTGTCAATCCGAAACCGGTCGAGGCGATGCTGGAAACTTTCTTGTGCTCGCCTCCGTCGGCAGGTCCGCGGTCGTCAATCTGCCCGCTCGCAGGGCTTGCCTGCTCCCAGAAAAAGGCAAAGCCCGCTCGTTCCACTTCCTCCAGAAACGCGTCATCTGCGCGGGTTAGACGGTACTGGGTAGGATCCGAATGGAATAGTTGAGGGGGCAATGCGGCCTTCTCCGACAATCGGGCGGGAAAGAGGGATTCCGCGAAACTTGAATTCGAGACAACGGTAGAAAGGGCAAATGGCAGACCGAGGGAAAACGTGGAGGCCCGGCGAAACCAATCGCGACGCGAAACTCGATCAGTCCCCACTCCCGCTCCTTTTCCTGGTGGAATGCCCAATTCGCGCGCTTCGCGGCACGTTCTTCGCTGGCGCGCCTCACCCATCGCGATAGTACCACGCTGGCCACACCCTGCTCTGCAAGGCTTGCAACCAACTCACGGCGCGGCCAAGCTAATCGTCGAGGCATTTCCCATCGCCATGAAGGCTATTGAAGGGCTTGCCGTTGGATTTTTGCCCCGCTTCGCCCGTCGCGCGGAGGCAAATCGGCAGCGTGGCGGTTCAAGGTTGACCCCTTCCGGGATGAATCCTGTTTTGCTCGAGCTGGCGATTGTCTGAAATTCGCATCCATGGCAACCCTCCCCAACCAACCACCTGCTTTGCCGCCGGAATCGGACTCCTCCTATCTCCGTTTGGTATGGACCCTCGCGATCCTCCTAACGCTGGGCGCCGCAATTCTTTACGCCCCCGCAGTCCGAAACGGTTTTGTGAATTATGACGACCCCGATTATGTCACCGCCAATGCGCATGTCCTGCAAGGCATCACCTGGCACAACCTCATTTGGGCTTTCGGCACAAACAATCCGGCCGCGAACTGGCATCCTCTCACCTGGATCTCTCACATGTTGGACATCCAGCTCTTTCACCTGAATCCTGCCGGACACCATTTCACCAACATCGTTTTTCAGGCGGTGGACGTCGGACTTCTCTTCCTGTTTCTCCAGTGGGTCACCGGCCGGCCGTTTCGCAGCGCGGCTGTTGCCGCATTTTTTGCTGCTCATCCTCTGAATGTCGAAGCCGTCGCGTGGATTGCCGAGCGAAAATCGGTGCTCTGCGTCTTCTTCATGCTGTTCGCGATGCTTTCTTATGTGTGGTATGCAAAAAAGCCGGGCGTCGCGCGCTACGCTTGTGTGCTCCTGCTCTTTGCTTGCGCGTTGATGTCGAAAGTCATGGTCATCACCCTGCCTTTTTGTTTGCTCCTGCTGGACTACTGGCCGCTGGAACGATTCGCCGGGGCTGAGATGTCTAGCGAGTCCTCGTTCCCCTGGAAAAGAGCGTTCGGCCTCGTTGCCGAGAAAATTCCTCTTTTCTTCCTGGCCGCTCTGGCGGGCTGGATCACTCTCCTGATTCACCACAAGGACAAAGCACTCGCGGCGGGGATGCCGCTTCCGTGGCGGCTGAAAAACGCCGTCTATTCCTATGTGGTTTATTTGGGAAAGGCGATCTGGCCCTCGAACCTCGCGGTGTTCTATCCGCACCCGGAAAATGGACTTTCCTGGGCGGCAGTGGCGATATCCGCGATCATCCTTGCGGCCATCAGCGCTGCTGTTTGGCGTTATCGCTCCAGAAAGTATTTGGTGTTTGGATGGCTCTGGTTTCTGGGAACTATGTTTCCCATGATCGGAGTCGTGCAATCGGGTCGCCAGGGAATGGCGGACCGCTATGCCTACGTTCCACTGATCGGCATTTTTATCGCCGTGATCTGGCTCCTTGGCGAAACGGCCGTCCGGATGAAACTTAAGGAGGGAATTGTCCTTGTCGCGTTTGCCGTGGTGCTTTTTTCTTACTTATGCGTCACGGAAATCCAGATCGGCTACTGGAAAAACAGTTACACGCTCTTCGCGCACGCGCTTGCAGCTACCAAAAACAATGGAATCGCGGAGAATAACTTCGGTGCGGCACTGATGGCCCGCGGAGAGCCGCAACTGGCCGAACCCCACTTTCTGGCGGCGGTGCAGCTTGTTCCAGACGAGGCCTCGGCGCACTATAACCTGGGGCTGGCGCTCCAGCTGCAATCCCGATGGAATGAGGCAGCCATCGAATACGAACAGGCGATTCCCTTGTTTTCCGATCCGTTCGAAGAGGAGCACGCGCACCACAATCTCGCGGTCATTTACGCGAATCAGAAGAAATACGGAATGGCCCTGACGCAACTCGACAAGGCCATCGCTCTGAACCCCGGCGTTCGGAATAACTACACCTTGCGCGGCAAAATCGAGCGGCAATCCTGGAACTATGACGCGGCAGCAGGGGATTTCTTGCGCGCCCTCCAAATCGCACCCAGTCCGGATGTTTATTTTGAATTAGGGCAAGCGTTTGAAGCGAAAGGCGATTCTGCCGGTGCATCCAACGCCTATTTGAGTGCTTTGCGCTTGGATCCGGGAATGAGCCAGGCACGCGCGCGCCTGGAAGCTCTGTTGAACAAGGTAGGAAAGCGATGATCGGAAACTCTCGAGCCAGGCCTGGTAACGAATGCATTTCTTTCGCCCACGCCGGCGGGGAACGGGAATGATCACTTTGGATTCCCCATCCCAGGCAGCGCAAAGCCGCGGTCTTGAAGCGCTTCAGGAAATTCGCGACGCCCGGCGCAAACAACAGGAAGATGTCGCTGATCATCGCGAAAGCTGGATCCACGCGAATCGCTACTATTACGACCGTCTCGCTCGTGTCTTGAAGTTCATCGTCGAGCCCCACAAAAAAGTGCTGGATATTCGCTGCCAGACGGGCCATCTCCTTTCTCAACTACAAGCCTCCTATGGCGTCGGTGTGGAAATCAGCGACGCCATGGTTCTCTGCGCCCAGAAGCTTCATCCCGAACTTAATTTCGTGAAGTGCGATCCCGAAGAGCTTGAACTCAACGCAACGTTTGACTACATCGTCTTCAATCACATATTCGATACGGCGGACATTCTTTCCGCTTTTGAATGCATCCGCAAGCATTGCACCCCTGAAACGCAGATCGTGGTTATCAATGCAAACCACTTTTGGGAACCGGTTCTCGAGCTGGCCTCCAAGCTCCGGCTGCGCGCCCGGTTCGTCGAGCCCAACTGGGTGGGCGAGAATGACATTCGCGGCTTCTTGAAACTGGCGGGGTTTCGCCCGGTGCGCAAACACCGTTTAATTCTTTTTCCCAAATGGATTCCTCTCCTTTCCAATTTTCTGAATGGCTTTGTGGCCAGGCTCCCCGGTTTGCGCCGCCTTTGCCTCATGCAGGTCATGGTAGCGCGTCCCATGACAGAACCCAGGCGAGAGGAAGACGTTACCGTCTCAGTCGTCGTTCCCTGTCGCAACGAAGTTGGCAATATCCAACCCGCGGTCCGCAGGATTCCCTCCATGGGCAGAGCCACGGAAATACTTTTCTGTGACGACAAATCAACGGACGGAACGCCCGACGAAGTCCTCCGCATGCAGCAGGAGTTCCCCGAAAAAAACATTCGCTTGGTGGACGGGCCAGGCATCTGCAAGGCGGAAAACGTCTGGGCGGGATTTCGCGCCGCGCGTGGCGACGTGCTGATGATTCTGGATGCGGACTTGAGCGTCATGCCGGAAGAACTTCCGGTGTTCTTGCGCGCCCTCGTCTCTTCCCGGGGCGATTTCGTCAATGGCAGCCGGCTCGTTTACCCCATGCAGGAACGCGCAATGAAGCTCGCGAACATTGCCGGAAACACATTCTTCGGGCTCGCTTTTTCGTTTCTGCTGGACCAGCGCATTAAGGACACGCTCTGCGGCACGAAGGTCCTGTGGCGGAAGGACTGGCTCCGTATGGAACCGAACTTAGGGACTTGGGGCAAACGTGATCTTTGGGGCGATTACGAGCTTCTCTTCGGCGCCAGCAAGTTGCACCTCGAGATTGTGGAAGTTCCCGTCCATTATCAGGAACGAATCCACGGCGTCACGAAAATGACAAAAGTTTTCTCCAATGGCCTGCGCATGCTGCAGATCTGCTTCCATGCCTGGTTCCGGCTCGAAGGATAGCAATTTTGTCCGCCCCTCTCCTTCGTCGTCTGCTTGCGCATCCGCTCACGGTTTCTCTGGATCTGGATTCGCCGGAAACGACGCGGCGCCGCAAACAAGTCATCTCGTCGAAACCTTTTCTCAAAGCCATTTATAACGAATGGTACGCCATGCTTGGTCGCGCCTTGCCTCCGGGTGATGGGGCGGTGCTTGAATTGGGTTCCGGCGCGGGTTACTGCGGCGATTTCATCCCCGGTCTGATCACTTCCGAGCTCTTTGTGTGTCCCGACATACGCGTCGTTGCAGATGCTGTGCGTCTGCCCTTCCCAAAAAATTCGCTGCGGGCGATCGTAATGACCGATGTGCTGCACCACATGCCCCAAGTAAGGCGCTTTTTTGCCGAGGCTTTGCGGTGCGTTCGGCCGGGGGGCAAAATCCTCATGATCGAGCCGTGGGTAACCTCCTGGTCGCGATTTGTGTACGCGCGATTCCATCATGAGCCTTTTCACCCGGACGCAACGACTTGGGAATTCAATTCAAGCGGTCCTCTTTCCGATGCGAATATCGCCCTTCCGTGGATTATCTTTGAGAGAGACCGAAACGACTTTGAAAAGGAATTTCCTGAGTTCTCGATTGAAATGAACAGGCCCTTCATGCCCTTTCGCTACATTGTTTCCGGCGGCGTGGGAATGAGAAGTCTGATGCCGGGATTTACACATTCTGCTTGGGCCGCACTCGAGCGCGCGCTTGAGTTCGAGATGAAGAGACTGGGGATGTTCGCGTTTCTGGAACTCCGCAAAATCTGACCTCTATTTCTTTTGCCCATAGGTGGCCGTTGGGCCGTGCTTGCGATAGAAGTGCTTATCTAGCAGCGGTTTGGTGATGGCCTTCGCCCGTGCATTTGCCGTGATGGTCACGAAGGCCATCGCCGCGATTTCCTCGACGATCACCGCGTTGTGAGCAGCTTCCGCGGGCGTTTTGCCCCAGCAAAAAGGCGCGTGACCGGCAACAAGCACTCCGGGAAAGTGCAGCGGATCGAGCTTCGCAAATCGGCGAATGATGGCCTTGCCGGTATTCGCTTCGTACGCAGATCGAATTTCGGACGGCCGAAGTGGCCGCGTGATGGGAATCGGCCCGTGGAAATAGTCGGCGTGCGTAGTGCCGAAACACGGAATTTCGCGCCCCGCCTGCGCCCAGGCAGTTGCGTAGCGCGCATGCGTGTGCGCGATGCCTCCGATCCCCGGAAAAGCTTTGTAGAGAAGAAGATGAGTTTCCAGATCCGAAGAAGGGCGCTTCACTCCCTCGATGGTCTTTCCATCGAGATCTACTATCACCAGATCATCGGCCTTCATGGATTCATAGGGAACCCCGCTCGGCTTGATGACTATGAGACCTTCCCCTCGTGAGATGCCGCTGGCGTTCCCAAACGTATAAAGAACCAGTCCGTGGCGCACCAATTCCAGATTGGCTTCCAGAACTTCCTTACGAAGGCCGGTAAGTTTCATGCAGTTCCTCGTGACGCAGTTGCGACGCGGCGAAGAGTGGGTAAAACTCTTCCGGCGGAGACTGCCGACGATTCGGGATTTCCAAAAGCAAAATAAAGCTCGCGATAGTGCCCGTAAAGTTCCTCATAAACGCGGGCAGATTCGGGATCGGGCTCGACGACGCGGTGCGCCGGACACAACGCCCCTTGCGCTTCCTCGATCGTTCGAAACGTACCGGCGGCGAGAGCCGCGAAAATTGCCGATCCGAGACTCGTCACGTCAGCCTGAGGGACGAGCACCGGTTTGTTCAAAACATTCGCGTAGATCCGATTGAGTACTTCATTCCTCTGCGGAATTCCGCCGCCGTTGATTACGCGGCGAATCGGCACCCCGTGTTGCTGCATTCGTTCGAGGATGATACGCGTATGAAATGCCGTGCCTTCCATCGACGCGAACAGTTCGTCCTGTGGCGCGTGCGTAAGATTCCATCCAAAAGTGATTCCGCCAAGCTCCGGATTGACGAGCACCGTCCGGTCACCATTGTCCCAAGCAAATCGCAGCAGGCCAGTCTGCCCCGCGCGATAAGATTCTAGGCCCTCGGAGAGTGCAGGGACGCTGGTTCCTGCCCGGCGTGCGATCGCTTCGAAGATATCGCCCGTGGCGGAGAGTCCCGCTTCAACGCCTGTCTTTTGCGGATGCACGGAGCCCGGAACGACGCCGCAAACTCCCGGAACAAGCTGTGTTTGATCACTCATCGCGATGATGCACGTGGAAGTGCCCACCACATTGACGATGTCGCCCGTACGCGCGCCGGCTCCGATCGCATCCCAATGCGCGTCGAAGGCGCCGACGGGGATGGGAATTCCCGGACGCAATCCGAGCTTCGCAGCCCACTCCGCGGAAAGGGCGCCTGCCAAATGATCGCTCGTCGCGAACCGGCCACGAATTTTTTCGCGCACGCCTTTAAGCAGCGGATCAACCGCCACGAAAAAATCCTCTGACGGCAGCCCGCCCCACGCGGGATTCCACATCCACTTGTGTCCCATGGCGCAGGCGGAACGCGGAGCTTGCTCGAGGTTAGTGACGCCGCAGAGAACTGCGGCGATCATATCGCAGTGTTCGAACGCCGTAGCAAACCGTCCGCGCTCTCCGGGGTTGTGGCGCAGCCAATGCAGCAGTTTCGAAAATCCCCATTCCGAAGAATACACGCCACCGCACCAGCGAATCGCCTGGAGATTCTGTTCGCGCGCGACCTTCGTGATCAGCGCCGCTTCGCGCCAGGAACGGTGGTCGCACCACATGTAATATTCCCCGAGTGGCTCCAGTTTTTCTCCGACCGGAATGACGCTCGATCCCGTTGTGTCCATCGCCAAAGCGCTGACCTGATCGCCGGAAATCTTCGCGGTGGCAAGCGCCTTGCCCGTGGCTCCGATGAGGGCGCGTAGATGGTCCTCGTGGCTCTGTGTTGCGTAGTCTGGATCTTCCTTGCGGCGATGCAGGGGATAGTCCGTAAGCCCGCAGCCAAGCCGGCCCCTCTCGGTGTCCACAACGGTCACGCGGACACTCAGTGTGCCGAAATCAACGCCAATCACAACCCCCATGAAAAAGTCTCCCGAATCCCTCTCCCTGATTTTTCTCGTCGGAGATCTGCTTAGCGCATCAGCGGGTTTCCTGATCTTGCGCCAGGCGGAATTTCCCTTGCAGCTCGATCCGCGCCGACGAAGTGCCGACGAGAATCGAAAATTCTCCGGCTTCTGCCCTCCAGTCTTCCTTCGCAACGTCGAAATAGGAAAACGCCCTGCGGTTCAATTGCACGGTCACTTGTCGGGTCTCGCCGGGGCGCAGCAGCACTTTTGCAAAACCCTTCAGTTCCTTCGTCGGACGCGGGACGTTTGCGTGTGCATCTCCGACGTAAATCTGTGCAACCTCCGCGCCTTCCCGGGAACCCGTGTTCTTGATGTCGAACGATACCGTAACAGGAGAACTTAAATCGCCCGACGCGGGCGTGACCCACAGATTGCTGTACTGAAACGTGGTGTACGACAGGCCGAAGCCAAAAGGGAAAAGCGGCTTCACGGCTGACCGGTCAAAATGCCGGTAGCCAAGAAAAATGCCTTCCTTGTATTCGATCCGTTTTGTGCCGGACGCCGGCGCGTAACTTCCGTAGGCGGCGCTATCTTGCCACTGGCGCTCGAAAGACGCGGGAAGTTTGCCGGACGGGCTATAATCTCCAAACAGGAGTTGCGCGAGCGCAGTGCCGCCTTCCTGTCCCGGGTACCACGCGTGAAGCAGCGCCGGGACTTTATCAATCCAGCGGGTCATGTCAACGTTACCGCCGGCCGTCAGTACCACAACGACGTTTTTGTTGATGGCTGCGAGTTGCTCAATGAGATCATCCTGCCCGCCGGGCAAACGAAATGTTCGGTCGCTCCCTTCGCTCTCGGTGGAAGGATCGAACCCCACGCACACGATCACGGCGTCGGCCATGCGCGCAACCTCCTTGGTTTCCGCGTCCAGGGGCTGCGATGCTGCGGCGACTCCAAAGCGCACTGTGGCCGTGCCTACATTCTCGAAATACTCAAGCCTGACTTTGTACGCTTTGCCTGCTTCCAGATGCATCGAGTAGGTATCCAGCGTTTCCCCATGACGCTGCCAATCCTCGATGACATGCTCGCCGTCAATATAAAGCCGCGCCCCGTCATCGGCGGAGACGTAGAACGTGTAGTCGTCCTCCTTCGGTGGTACAAAGTAGCCCGTCCATCGTGCGGAGAAATGGTCCACAGGACCCTTTGCGGCATAGCTTCCATCGCCCCACTCGAAATCAACGCGCTCGTCCGTGCGCGTCAGCGCAGGAGCGTCCTTGAGATCCTCGTTGTTGAAGTACTCGGCACTGAGGCCGGGCGAACCGCCAGGTGATGTGGTGAACTGTGTTGCGCTCGCGATCGCTCCCACGTCCGGCGTTTGCATTACGTTGAGCACGCGCTTCTTCAGACCCAAGTAATCACTGATTCCCTCGAGGAAGCTGACATCGTTGAACGGCTTGGTGAGCGAGCTGCCGCCGCCGCCCACCACGGCGGGATAAGCATCGGGACCAAATACCGCCACCGTATTGATTTTGTCCTTATCGAGAGGGAGAAGATGATTTTCGTTCTTGAGCAGCACCATGCCGCTCCGCGCTTCCTCTAAGGCGATCTCCCTGCCCTCTTGGCTGCAGAGCGCAATCGAGGGCTCGCCTTGAGGCCGGTCATAAAAACCGAATTGAATGGCCTTGCGCAGAATGCGGCGGACCTTGTCGTCAATCGTCGCTTCGGAAACGAGGCCTTTCTGAATTGCGGGCAGGAGCGTCGCGGCGTTCATGTAAACGCCCGACGGCATCTCCAAATCGAGCCCGCCATTGGCTGCGGCAATACCGTCGTGAGTGGCGCCCCAATCGGACATGATGATCCCGTCAAATCCCCATTCCTTCTCGGCGACGTCAATGTTCAAAGGTTTGTTTTCCGTCATGTATACGCCGTTGACCAGATTGTACCCATCCATCAAAGCGCCGACGTGAGCTTCGCGAACGGAAGCCTCGAATGCCGGAAGGTAGATTTCGCGAAGTGTGCGCTCATCCACATCCGAACTGTGGTCCCAACGGCCGCTTTCTTCGTTGTTCGCCACGAAATGTTTCGCGGTTGCGATCACTCCCTGGCTCTGAATGCCTTCAATCAATCCAACCGCCATGCGCGAAGCCAGATAGGGATCTTCGCCGAGATACTCGAAATTGCGTCCGTTCATCGGAGCGCGATAGATATTCATCCCCGGCGCCAGAATGAAATTGACGCCGCGCGCCCGAGCATCCCGGCCCATCGAGACGCCCACGCGCCGAGCCAAATCTGTGTCCCAGGAAGCGGCAAGCGCAATCGGAGCCGCATAAGCGGTTGTCGGGCCGTAATCATGCACACCCAGGGGGCCGTCGGACATGCGTAAAGCCGGCAGACCAAGTCGCGGGATCGCCTTGATATAGAAGGTCTTTGTGCCGCCGATGAGGCCGATTTTCTCTTCAAGCGTCATTTTCGCGAGCAGAGCGTCAACCCGTTTTTCCACTTCCGCGGATGCAGTCTTCTCCGTCTGCGCGGGTGAGGAGGGAACGGAAAACGTCAGAAATATGGCGAAGAACCAAAATGGAAACGCAGCGGACTTTCGTATTGAAATTCGCGAAGGCATACCTTTCTAGTTCTCCTCGACGATGGCGGCGTCCCACGGCTGCAACAGAATGGTCTGCGAGTGAGCCACCGCGCTGCCCGTGACCAAGTTGGTTCCCGCAGCGTAGGCGTAGCTCATGGATTGCGGATCGCTCGAATAATTCAGGTAGAAGTGCACGTTCTTGCCCGTCCTGCTCACGCTGTGCTTCACCCTCACGCTGGAAGGCAGTTTTTGATCAGGTCCCGTAAGTCTCGCCCTTTGCAATACATCCATGAGAACCGCCGATTGCAATTTGTCGCTGAGCACGGTCCCCTCGTACGTAAATGTACCTTTGCCGAAGGAGTTGCGGGTGATGGCGGGATATTTGCCGAAAAAGGGATGGTCATAATAGGCGA
Source organism: Terriglobales bacterium (assembly GCA_035518615.1). GTDB lineage: Bacteria > Acidobacteriota > Terriglobia > Acidiferrales > UBA7541 > Acidiferrum. The sequence goes on from DATIXL010000128.1 coordinate 78,035, forward strand.
GCGGTTCCGCCGTATCCGGAATCAACATTTCCGCCCAGTCGGAAACTTCATTCCCCGCGCCCACGTGGAAGGGATCCCCCTTCAGAGCAACCGGCTGGCGAAGGCTTGAGAACTCCTGGTAGTGGAAACCGGCGGCTTCGCGTAGAGGGCCGGGCGCCATCTGCCAGCGCACCGTGGAATATTCATTGCAAAAACCACTCTTAAACGCGACTACGAGATTTCCTCCGGCGCGCACGTAATCCGAGAGGCGCTCCAGCAGCGCATCGCTTGCAATGTACAGCGGAGGAACAACGATGACTCTGTAGTCCGAAAGATTGGTGCTGTCCGGAAAGACGAAATCCACCCCGATATTGGCATGGTAAAGCGCGGAATACATCTGCCGCAGGATCGTGCGGTAATTCTCGCGATCGCTGAACTTCATGAACTCGATCCCATAGTAGGAATCGTCGCTATAGAGAATGGCCACCTGGTTTTTTCTCTGGAGATCCACGATCTCCAGCCCGATTTTTTCGAGTTCGTGTGCCGTTCGGCTGACTTCCCGGTAAGGACGTCCGGGCTCCAGATCATGTCCAAGCACGCCCTTCCAATAAGTTTCTTGTCCATAGTGAATCGAGTGCCAGTGCCAATATTCGACCATGTTCGCGCCGGATGAAATGTGCGTGTAAACGTCCAGCCGCAACTGGCCATCGTACGGCGGGAACTGATCCTTCGAGTCCCACCCGATGGCCTCCGCGTTGGTTTCCGTAATCAGGTAATTGGTTTTCTTCAACGAGCGCGTGTAATCGCCCACGAAAGAGGAAGTTTCGCCGTCGAACTGATCCTGCGTGCCGTGATACGGATTTGCCGCTGCAATATCCAGCGTTTTCGCAACATCGGATTCGTTGACTTCCGGCCGGGGCGGACCGGCAAAATCGTGCGTGATGAACTGGTCGGGACGCTTGTACTCCCGGACGATGCTCGCTTGCCACGCCAGGAAGTCCGTCGTTTCCCATTGCGAGTAACGTTCCCATTCGAGCTTCCATCCCGGATTTAGAATGCCGTCGCGCGGGGGCAGTTCGGTCCAGTCATTCATCCGCTGGCCCCAGTAATTCAATCCCCAAATCTTGTTCAGCGTGTCCACGCTCTTGAACTTGGTCTTCAAATACTCCTCGAAGCCAACTTGCACGTCATGATTCGCGGCGCCCGACGAGGAAGTTTCATTGTCAATCTGGTAGCCGATGATCGCAGGATTATCCTTGTAGTGTTCCAGGATCTTGCGAATGACGCGCTCGCAATAAAACCGGTACGTCGGATTCATCAGATCCGTGTTCTGCCGCAATCCGTAATACAGAGATTGCCCGCCAAGCCGCGTAACGACGATTTCCGGATGTTCCTTGTACATCCACGCGGGAATGGAATAAGTCGGCGTCCCCAGGATGATGCGAATGCCCGCCGCATGCAGGCGCGCCACCACGCGGTCCATCCAGGCAAACTCAAATTGGCCGTCTTGCGGTTCCCACAAACCCCAGCTCGATTCGCCGATGCGAACGACATTGATGTCGGCCTTCTGCATGAGCTGCACGTCCTCGTCCAGCCGGTCATAAGGCATGTATTCCGGATAATAGGCAACGCCATAGAGGATGGTGTCCATCTGATCCGGCCGGAAGGGCGGAGCAGTCTGCGAATCGGCTGAGAGCGGCGAAAGCAAGAACGACAAAGCCAATGCCAGAATTCCCAGAATGCGGAGGAGAAAAGCTGAAGCTTTTCCCCTCATCCGAAGGCCCGCTCGATTCCTGACAAGATTCATGGAAGTGTCCCCAGTGCGGCGTCACCGCAATAGATGCTGCGAAAACTCCGGACTTCCCTACTCCCCCGTCGCTTCAACGACGGCGCGCGAGGCGAACCGCGGATTCATGGCGGTCGAGTCGCGCAGGATAAAATGCGTTTTCAGGTGGTACTCCGTCCCCTGCTCGTTCGGCTGCTCGCGCTGAACGTCGTTCAGTAGAGCCTGGAAGGCCAGCCTGCCGATCTCCGCTTGCGACATTTCTACCGTGCTCAAAGGCGGCAAAATATATTGCGAAAAGCGCGTGTTGTCGAAGCCCACTACGGATAGTTCCGCGGGAATCGAAATTCTCTCCGCATAGCTCTTGCGCATCACTCCGATTGCGGTTAAGTCGTTCGAACAAAGAACGGCGGTCGGCGGTGATTTGAGCTTCAGCAACTTCGCGAGTGCGCTTTCGCCGCCCTCGAGCGAGTGATTGCCTTCCACGACGAGTTCGGTGTCCACCAGCATTCCCAACTCCTTCATGGACTGGAAGAAAGCATCCCGCCGGGCCACGGCGGACTTCAGTTCCAACGGGCCGGTAATAAACGAAATTCTTTCGTGCCGCAAGGCCACGAGATGCTGCACCGCCTGCCGGATGCCGTGGAGATAGTCAATGCGGATATTGCTCACTCGCGGGCGCGCGGGGCCGACGTCCACGAAGACCAGCGGCACATTGCGCAATTTCAAATCATCGAGGAGCGATTCCTCCATGCCGAAGGTCAGCACGGCCACTCCCTCCACGCGATGTTCCAGGAGCCTTCGCACCGCGTTTTTCATCCGTTCCGGGTCGTGCACTGTGGACGTCATCAGAATTTCATAATTGTGGCGGACCGCGATGTCCTCGAACACGTGTACGATTTCCGGGAAGAACGGGTTCGTAATTTCAGAAACAATTAATCCGAAGATGCGGCTCTTGCCGGAAACCAACGCTCTGGCCTGGGTGCTCGGCACGTAGCCCAGCTCTTCCACAACCTTCCAGACGCGTTTCGCCAGTTGGGGATGCACGGTCGGAATACGGTTGATGGTTCGCGACACCGTGGCCGTTGAAACTTTGGCCTTCTTGGCGATCTCCCGAATATTCATCGGTGGCATTTTCTCAATATGTCCTGTTATGCCCGTTGCTCTTCGTCCGCATTCGACTCTCCCAGCAACGCGCTACTTCGCGTCATTTTGGCAACGTTCCGGTTGCGAAGCTCCTCGAGCGATTCCTCCGCAGGAAGGAACCGGTCTGCCCCAGAAATCGCGCTCGCCGTTGTTCTCGATCTGTTTTCCGTTACTTGCGTCCGGCGAATCCGGTCGCAGTTCGTAACCCGAAAGTGAAGTACGGCCCGTCCCTCCGCTTCCAGGCGATACTAAGCGCGGATCGGCAGTTGACGCGTTAGCATCCGTTTCGGAAGCGACGTTTCCGAAATAAACGTTGGAATCGAAGGAATTGCGCCTGCTCGGGCCAAAGCCAGGTGCGGTACGGTACGCGCCATCCGAGTCCCGCGAAACACCGTACGCAAACTGCGCCGAACCCTCCACGTAGAAGATGTTATTGTAGAGAAACGTTCCGTCCGCCCATCCTTGCCAATCGGCTTGCAACAATAAGCTCAGATCGTGCCCGGGGCCGACATAAATCGTGTTGTTGTAAATCGAGCTGTCCTTCACGGGTCCCGTGACCGTAATGCCTCGCGTCCGGTCATTCCTGCTGATGTTGTAGCGAACGATAGTTCCCGTATTCCCAGCGCTGTTCGCGGGACTTTGCGATCCGTCGTTGCAGATCAGCAGAAAACCGCCGTCATTGTCGTGGCTGTAGTTGTACTGAATCACCGTGTTGCGGCTGTTCCAATCCGAATCAAAGCCTTCTCCATCGCGCTGCCCTTTAGTTCCGTAAGCTTCATTGAACTGGATCAGCGTATTGTCCGCGCTCCAGGCCCAAATTCCCACGTTGTAGCCTTCCGAGCGCTGGTTCGCATGCCGAACGACGTTGTACTCCACGATCGCTCCGTCCGTCGCCACCACCACGATTCCGTCCCCGCCGATGTCATAAAGCTCATTCCCGCGCACAACAACGCCAAGACTCGGATTCCACTTCGACCGCACCCACGAATCCCCCCAACTGAAAATTCCGCTCCGGTCCACCTGGTAAATTTCGTTGTCCTCGATCCGCAAATCAATAAACCGGCTCGGCTTCTTGTCACCTGTCGAGGTATAGAAAATTCCTCCGTTGAGCTTTACCTTGTCCGTCCCGTTCACGTCGTGAACCGTCAGCGATCGAAGATAGATATGATGAGCATCCCCGTAATTCTCAAGATCCACGTGAACCCCGCGCCGCACCGCCGCCGTTTTTCCCCGGTTCGTGATCTCCAGATTTTGAATCTCCCAATACTCTTGGTTCTTCAGAAGAACTGCGTCCTCCGCGAGGCCGTCGCCGCTGATCACCGGCTTTACGCCGCCCCCGTACATGTCCACGAGGATGGGATGCCCTTCCGCGCCCGAACCTTTGGGCCACAACTGCCCATGCCACACGGAGCTCGATTTCAACAGTATTTTGTCCCCGGGCTGAAATTTCGTCGCATTCACTTTTTCCAGCGTCTTCCACGCCGCCGCCGGACTCATGCCGCTTTTGGCGTCATTCCCTCCCCTCGCATCAACGTAATATTGCTTGGGGATTGGCCCCGCCACCGCATAAGCCGCTACCCCCAGCCGGCCGATCGCGAACAACAACGTTATCAGTCGAACGGTTCGTGCTGGATCAGCGGTGGATTTGCTCTTCATCGGATCGGTCGGGTGAAAGCAGCCCGCCCTGGTACAACAACTTTTATCAGTCATCTCGGCTAACCAGGATTTACAATCGGCTGCTCGTCTGGTAGCACCGGTGCAATTCGCTGTACAGTGTTGTCCCGCGAGTACCGTTCGCGTTAGAACGTAAAGCGGATGCCGAACTGGCCGGTCCGCGGGGCGCTATTAACGCCCGTTACGGCGGCAAAGTTGGCGTCGGTATTCACTATTGGATTGCCGACATTCGTCTGGGAGCCGCCGCATCCGTTGATGCTGTACGTATGCCGGTTGAAAAGGTTATAGAACTCGACGCGCATGGACAGTTGATATTTTCCATCCTCGCCGAACGATAGGTATTTGAGCACGCTGGCGTTTTCGTTGGCCTGGCCTGGGCAGCGCAGCGCGCCATCGTATGCTTCTCCGGATCCCAGGTTGACCACGGTTCCATCAATGCTGACCGGTGCGCTGGCCACCGACGTTGGAAAGTATGGATAGTAGTACGTGGAACCGGGCGCCGCCGCAGCTGCTCCGGAGAAACCTCTCGGATCGGCGGCTTTCGCTCCGCTGGTGTTGAAATTCGGATAAAAGTTGCCCCAAATCGGATAAAACGGCTCGTTGACTCCGATATGGAACGGCTGGCCGCTGGTATAAAGAATGAGTCCGCTAACCTGCCAACCGCCGACCAGTTTATTTACGAAGTTTCCCTTGTCCGTTAGCCATTTTTGGCCTTGTCCGAACGGCAGTTGGTAGGTCACATAGCCTTTGACGATATGCGTCAAGTCATAACTCGTAAGCGAATTGGCTGCAGCGGATAAGTTCCCGAAATCTTGCACCGGAGTGTAATAGCCGTTGTATTCCTGTTGCGAAGTATAGGTATCGCCGCGTGAGCGCGAATAGGTGTAGTTCAAATCCATAGTCAATCCGCGGCCCGTGCGTTTCACCAGATCCACGACCATCGAGTTGTACGAGGTCTGCCCGATCGGTAAGCCAACATAAGACAGATCATAGTAATACCAATTCGCCGTGGACCAATTCGCCAGTTGCGGGCTCGGTGCAAGCGCTGCTAGGGCCGGTCCGGTAAATCCGGTGTAAGGACAAGTGATCCCGACATAGGGCGCGCCATAACCGTAGCCGCTCAGCACCGGTCCTCCCTTGGTGCAGCCAACACCGGAGAAATTCCAGCTGCTGTAGTCGCCGTACGGGACGAGTCCTGGGTTCTGCTGTTCCACGTTCAGGAACGTCGAAGCAGACGGCTGATTCCATGCCAACGCCGTATCCGGCAGGTGATGCCCCCGGTTTCCTACATAGGCGACTTCCAGTCGCATGTTGGGTGTCAGTTCGTACTGAACGCCGATGTTAAATGTGTCGGAGAAGCCCGGCATCAGCGAATGTGGATCCGTGTACACTAGTCCGAAAAATGAACTGGGATCTATGCTGGTGCTCCCGGGCACGAATACTCCTGGATACCCGCTGTCCCAGTTAAACGGTGAGTTCACGCTGTTTGTCCCCCGATACTGCGGAGCAAAAGCATCCGGGGTTCCATCGAATTGCGGCGCATTGGGGGGCAGGAGCGTCAAGCTGAACGAACCGCGTACGACCCATTTCCTAGCTGGGGAATAGGCCAAACCGATTTGCGGCCCCAGGCCATCCCAGTATTCCTTGGTCTCAAAGCTGTCCCCAGGACCGTTTGCAAAGACGAGTTTTCCGGGAGTCCCATAATTTGGATCAATCTGATTCAGATCAAAATTCGCCCAGTGCCCGTACTTCTCATGGAAGCGCAAGGAATACTGCCAACGAAGTCCAGCAGTTAAAGTCAGCTTTGGAGTGATCTTGTAGCTGTCTTGGGCAAACAGCGCCAAAGTTTTCCGACGCCCGTATAGATCGAATGCCGTGGTCTGGCTGGCACTGGATACGTCGCCGAGCAAAAAGCTCGCGAAACCAAATCCCGCTTGCCCGCTATACCCGCCATCCGTGGTGTTGGGGACGAAATTAAAACTATTAACGCCAGATCCGCTGTGGCTATTCACTTGATACGCCCAGAAATCGCCTCCGAACGAAAACGTATGCCTCCCTTTCGTCCAGGTCACCGTGTCACCAGTAATAAGGGTGCCTGCGGTAAAATACCCCGCCCATTGGTTGCCGATAGACGTCATCTGGTAACCGTTTACAGCGTTCCCGAACGAGATCACGGGGAAGTTGTCTGCCCCGGTTGATCCGAACCCAAGCTCCGAATTCCAATCAGTTCCGGTCTCTGTCGGCGAACTCCCATTCCAATACCAGTTGAACGTTTCGTTGAACACGTTGACCACGTTGGGACTAAAAGTATGGGCTTCGCTGACACGGAACTGGTTACCTTTGACAAACTGAATGCGTGAATCCGCCAGTGGCCCGCCGGTGGACGATCCGTATTGCCATACTCCTCCGCTATCGGCCAAGGTTCGCGGTCGGTGGTCAAAAATCCAGGATCCAGAGAGCTTGTCTTTGGAAGTCAGGTCGTAGTCAAGTTTCACCACGGCCTGATTCGGCGTTTGGCTTGGTGAATTGCTGAGGGGGAACTGATTGTTGCCATTAAGACCCTCTTGCCCCGGCGCGTAATCTTGCTTGTAGATGGCGAGGATCTTTTGCGCCACGCTGCTGAAAGGAACGTTGATCACATTGCCCGGAAATACGTCGCCAGTTGCCGGATTGAAGATCGCTCCCTGGTAAATAGTGTTCCCTGCGCTATCGGTCCCGAGGACAACGTTCGTGTCCAGCAGCTCGCTGAAATCTCCATTCAGCATCGCGGTCGTCGGCACAAACTGGCTGTAAGATCCCAGCGTGAAATCGTTTTGCGTGTATCGTTCGAACGTCCCGAAGAAAAACAGTTTGTCCTTTAGAATCGGTCCCCCAACACTTCCTCCGTAGTCCCACGCCCGCGCTTTTGCCTTCGGAGCACCGGTCAAATCGTTGGTCCAGGTATTCGCGTCCAGGAATTCGTTGTGCCCGTATCCGAAAGCCGAACCGTGGAATTGATTCGTGCCGGATTTCAGCGTAAAGCTCATCACTCCGCCGTTGGTGATCGCTGTGGCGGAGTCCAGACCGCTGGTTTGCGCCTGGAGTTCCTGTACGGCCTCCATGCTGGGCCCTGTCTCCATGGAATCGCCTCGAATCGACGAGGTCCCGGACGTACCGTCAATCGTGTAATCCTTGGTGAACCACTGGGAGCCGTTCACCACCGCCCCGTACGGACTGCTGATCGGCGAATATCCAGGAGTGATTGCAACCGCGAAGTCTTCGATGAACCTGCCGCCGCCGTAGATGCTGAGCGGCAGATCTGTGGCGACTTGTCCATTCATGTTGGTGCCGATGGAAACTGTCTCCTTGTCCAGCACCGGCGCTTCCGCAGTGACCGTAATATTTTCCGTGGCCGCGCCGACCTCCATCGTCCTGTTAATTTCCGCCACCTGAGTCGAAATGATCGTCACCGCCGGTTGTACGATCTCTTTGAATCCAGTCATGCGAAATGTCAACGCGTACGTTCCAGGGGCCAGGTTACCCAGGACATAGATTCCCTCCGCATTGGAGACCGTTGTTGTCTCCACGTCTGTACCGAGGTTGCGCGCGGTGACGCTAACACCGGCAATCACCGCGCCGCTCGCATCGGTCACGATTCCCGTGATGCTCGCTCGGTTCGACTGAGCATTCATCGCTGTTGCAGAGAGAAATAGAGAGAGACACACCAAGATCAATGACTTGCGCATTTCCAGACTCCTTATCAGCGGAAATACTTGACACGTGTGCCTCCACCCCGAGGCATGACACGCATACGTTCGTTGCAAACCTGGATCAGTTCCATGAAATGCCGATCCATGGTTGCCGATCCGAATAAACGTCCTCGCCAGCTAGAACCCCCGCTAACGCGAGAAAACGTTTACTCAAACGACCGAGAAACTACTCCATCTCCTCTCCTGCTGTCAATAGTCTTTTTGCGGGATTGCATTGCAAATTCAGTTCTTCGCCTTTCTTTGATTCTCATAAATGCCAGCCCTTTAACGCAAAAGTACGTGCAGACTCGGGCAAGAACGTGCCTTCCCGGCTCTTGCTCCAACTCTTCTCAGGGAGCTTGCCGAATCAAGTAAGCGCTTACTTGCAGCAAAACCGCGTTTCAATACCCTACAACGTAGAGTTCACCTTTCAGAATTACTTTGTCTTTCTTCATCGAGGAGCAACGAATCCGAATCGGCTTTCCGGAAACGAAACTCCCGTGCTTGATTTCGCCTGCGCCCCACGAAAGTCCGCTCCAAATTTTCTCGTCGTAATGGATCTCCACGGGGATCTCCTTGCCGTCCTGTTCTGCTTCGATCCTTAAAACTTGTCCCATGGGGGTTCCATTCGGCGGCCCGCCCGGCCAACTCCGCATAATCTCGCCCTTCGTATCGAATTGCCGAAAAATGATTCTCAAGTCGCCGCGTTCTGGCGCGGGGACGCTCGCTTCGATCGCGTTCTGTTGCAACTCCACGAAATTTGCTGGAACCGGCGATATGGACTTCGGAATGACCACGTCTTCCTGAACGCCCAGGTCGAACGCGGGGCTTGCATATCGCCCGAAACCCACCGCGGCAAGCTGTCCCGGGCCGAGCCGCACTTTGTTTCCCTCCAGAACCGGAACGAACCCGGCATCGCGGAAGATGACCCGTCCATTGCGCAGCGGTTCTTGAATGCGCGTCAGGCGCGGCAATTCGATCTCCTCGACAGCCTGCGCAGGATTTACGACCGTGTAGATCGCGCCATCCCCCTCCAGAGATCCAAATCCGTAAGGTTGCACGTCGCCGGGAATTCCCCCGAATGTTTTTGTCCTCCCTTCTGCTTTCATTTGCTGATAAATCCTCTCGACTCGTGCAAACCATCGCGCGTCAGCATCGCTCAAAAATTCCAGGTTGCCATGAATTGTATTGATCCAACCTCCCCGCGAGGCCATCAGCCAAAGCATCCCCTTCCATGCGTGCGTCTTGCGGTAGTAGATTGTTCCCGTGTCGCCGATCATGAAGCTGGTCGGATCGATGCGTTCAAGCGGCACGAAGCTCTGTTCGTAGCGGCGCACCATGTGATCGCTGTAAATGTCCATGGAACGCCAGAAATTCGTCTCCGGTACATCGGATGGTCGCGGATCGCCCGCGTACAAGGTATCGAAAACCCCCAGCCACCGGAGATCGATCGGATCCCGAAAGGGAAAAGGTCCTGAAGTGGATCCGAGATCTCCTCCAAATCCATTGAATGCAATCAGGGCAATATTCGGATTCCTGCGGCGAAACGCCTTCAACGCTTCCCGGAACGCTTGCTCGTTGCGGGAGCGGATTTCTTCCTGCGTCTGGCTTTTTTCGTCGGCAGGCGTCGCGGCTGTAAAATCCGCAAAATCAAACTCAAACATGCGGATTCCCCGGTCGTACCAATACTGCAGCACGTTCATGAAGTCAGCCAGAAAGCCTCCTTCATAAAGTGACATCGTGCCGCCGTTTTTGTTCACCGAATCGCGCCACGCCGGGGCCGCATTGAGCTTCACCAAAGAGTTCGTGCCGAACCAGAGGCCAGGTTTCAGCCCGTTCTCCTTGCACGCTGCAATCCAGCGATCCGGTCCATCCGGCCAGTTCGGTTTGCGCCAGGTCCGGTATCCCCCGTCCGGATCGAACCAGAACGCATCCATCATGTAATAATCGAAATGGACGCCGAACTTCCGCAGCCGTACGATCTCCTTCATCTCTTTCATCGCCAGCTCTTCCGTGAGAGGAATCCTGTCCGAAAGTTCGTCGTATGCCGACCAGTCGTTGTACACCCAGACAGGATCGCGGAGCAGCGGCGCGCCAAGTTCCGACGGCTCCCATTCTTGCGCCGCTGGATTTTGCCTGGGATGGGTATTTGCGGCAGGTATGATTCCCTCAAACAGAGCAAACGCGACGAGGGACAATAGAGCCGTACCCCACTTGAGTCCCTGAATTCCTGAAAATAGTTTTGAAAGAATGGCAGCATGAGATGCTGCTTTTTGTATCGTAACGCGGGTCATGGTCCGATTTGCCTCACTGGTCTTTGTCGCTGGCTCCCGGCCAATCGTCCGTGCGGAAGGGCGACGCCGGTAAGTTTTCTTTGTTGTAGAGATTGCACTCTGGACTTCCCGCCCAGGCGTAACGCACTGCGACGGGATCCGGAACTTCTGCGCTGGAAACGACGACCGTGTCGCCGCTGATCTGCGCTTGCGCCCAATGGAATTTGCGGTCCGCTCCGGCAACTGCGAATCCTTTCAATTCGTTTCCGCCCTTTGCCTCCAACCCGGATCCGGTGTGCGAAAAGTGAATCCTGATTTGGTTTCCTTCCACTTCCATGGATTGGTACAACGGCCCCGAATAAACAATTTTCTTTCCGTAAGTCGTCCCGAGCGCCCACAGCGCCAGCCGCTTTCCCACTGGAGCTTTATTCGGCGGATGAAGATTTTTTTCTTCGCCCACGTCAATGGTCACGGCAAGCCCTGTATTCGGAACTTTCTTCACCGTCAGGAATTGCGCTTCTCTCAGTTCGGCCCAGATGGAATCCCCGAGTTCCGGGCTGGTGCCTTGGTTCGGCAGTTGCACGATCAAAAAAGGAAAGTCTCCTTCGTTCCATCCTTTGCGCCATCCCCGGATCAGCGCCGGAAGCAATTCCTGATACTGATGCGCGTGCCACGTGTTGCTCTCGCCTTGATACCAGATGGCGCCTCGAATGTGATATTTCTCAAGCGGAGCAATCATCGCCTCATAAAGTCCCGAAGGCGGCAGCTCCGGATCTCCTTCACGCGTCATGTTCACAAGCAGAAAACCGCTTAACGTTTTCGGTGTGAGCGGTTCCGACACCCCCCAACCCGCCTGTTTCAATTCGCGGAACCACACCGTGGTTTCCTTCCACTCCGGCGTCGCATGATAAGTTGGCGAGGCGTAGTTGTCCCAGTCCGTGATGGTGGGCTGCAGCATTTGAAATTGCACCAACCCATTCCCGCGCATCCAGAAACGGATTCCCGCATAGCCGCTCAGGTCCACGGTTGAACCGCCCCGGCCAAAGCTGGCCTGCAGGCGCGAGGAGCTTGCTCCATCCAGCATTCCGTGGACTCGCGCCGCAAATCCTTCGCTGCCTCGTCCCGGCCGTGTGAGCTCGAAATCTGTTTCGGGGCCATCCTGCCAGGTATAGGACCAAAATCCTCCCGTAGATGTGTCCGCTTCCCCTGAATCAAAATTGGCCAGCACCTTTATCGCTGATCCCTTGCCTTCCGTGGGCAGCAGCTCAAAATCGTCATACTCCATCGAGAATTCCGTCGCATGCACCGCAGAGTTTTTCATTCCTTCTGGAGAAGCCTCCCATTTCGCAACAACGGGCCGGAGCGCCGGAACGTTGCGCAATGAATTTGGATCTGTCCAATCTTCCCCCTCGGTTCCTGGCCAAGCGCTAAGAATGATCCCCACCGGAACGTGCAGATTCTGTTGCAGATCCTTCGCGAAAAAGTACGCCACCGCGGAAAACTTTTTTGCCGTATCGGGCGTGCAAAGTTCCCACGCGGCTTCGAGCGTGTCTTCCTTCGGAGTCAGAGAAACTCTTTGCGGCACGGTAAAGAACCGGATTTCAGGATTGCTCGATTTTGAAATCTCCTCGTCCGCTCCCGTTGCGCCGCTGAGCGCATACGTCATGTTCGATTGCCCCGATGCCACCCACACTTCTCCCACCATCACGTCTTTCAGAGTGATTGATGTTTTTCCGTTAATCCGGACAGAAAATGGTCCGCCGGCGGGGAGAGGCGGTAGCGACAATTCCCAGTGGCCTTTTTCATCGGCGATCGTTTCAGCGGAATGGTCCTGCAGAGATACCGTTATCTTTTCGCCCGGGTCAGCACTTCCCCAGAAGGGGATCGCAGCATCTCGCTGCAAAATCATGTGATTGCTAAACAAATGCGGTAGGGCGGGATTCGCATCAATCGGCCAGGCGTAGGCGAAACAAGCAAGGAGAAGGCAAAAGACATGACCAATTTTGCCCTGCAATTTTATTTGGCTGCCGGATGGAGGGATTCTTTGGCCTTTCTTCAAATGTGGGCCGATGTTGAGTGAACGTATGATCATGGGTTCAACCGCTTTGAACTCCTCCCGATGAAATCAAGAGATTCCAGCGAAGCTAAAATAGCACTTGTACTACGGCGCGCTCAGACACTTTCCAAAAATCAGTAGAAGACAGGCCTGGTGCTCAAGAAAACGGAACGTCGGCATGGTTCCCAGTTTCTGCAAGAAGTGGGGTCGCACGCGAACTCAGAAAAGAGGAAAGCATCGTGATAACTTCTTTAGAATCAGTGGTGCCGGCGGGGGGAATCGAACCCACAGCCTAGGGATTATGAGACCCTCGCTCTACCACTGAGCTACGCCGGCACGCGAGTGAGTCAGTATGCTACGAATTTAGTCGGCATTCCGTCAAGCGAGGTAGACAGCTCGGCCGATCTCGAGATCAGCTTCTACAGCGATGCGACGAGCACGTTCCAATAGGAAACACCCGTACTACCAGAATTGGTACTGGCGTACTGTTGCCGCGAACAATCGCAATTCGTATTGTCCCCGTGGTCGCGGTTCTCCCGGAATCTATCGCGGGCGAAGGCCAAGCGAAATTAGATGCCGGGAGGACATGTACCGATTCGGTACAGGCCCATGCCGCGAGCTGCTTGACATTGGTGTGCCAAGAAGTAAAGTACCTCCGTTCGTTGTGTGTACCTCGGAGGTACAATGTCACGCAAACTCACGGTCATCCTGTTGGTCCTGTTAATTCTAACGGGAGCGATGGGTCTAAAGACTCTCGTTACCACGCATGCGGATGGCGCGGTAATGATGGCAAACGGTGCAGCCCCCGCGCCACCGAGTCCTTGGAAGAATGGAGCAGCTCCAGCGCCCCCTTCTCCATGGAAAAATGGTGCGGCTCCTGCGCCACCATCGCCTTGGAGATAGTGATTTAGCTAGACCTCGGTAGAAGATTCAAAACCAGGTCAAGCTGGCCAGGGCGTGAGGACGGAGCACACGTGCCTGGTCCAATTGAATTCATGGTTTGGTGTCTTGGCTTCGCTTCAGAGGTCGCAGTTGTGGTGTGCGCGATTCGCGCAAAGGTGTTCAAGCGTTATCTCCCCCTGAATCTCTACATGGCCGCGTCGGCGACGGTTGAGCTGCTGCGATACCGGATTCTGAATCATTACGGCTTCACTTCATCCAACTACTTCTATTTTTATTACTATTCCGACGCGCTGCTGACCATAACGCTTTTCCTCGCCCTGATAAGCCTGTTTGTCATCGTTTTCCGCGAAATGAGCGCCGAAAGGTATGTGATTTACGGCGCGACCCTGCTACTTGGCGGAACGGCCCTGTTCTCTTACCTGGTCGTCCAGCAGTCCTCTAATAGGCTGCTCACACATTTTGTGGTGGAGATGTCCCAGAACCTCTATTTCGTCGGGCTTGTTCTCACTTACGTATTGTGGGGCGCGATCCTGAAACTGCGCGAAACGCGCACGCAATTGATACAACTCGTGCTCTCGCTCGGAGTGTACTTCAGCCTTTTTGCGGTCAACTATGCGGTCCGCAACCTGTTCCCGCCATTTAGCTCGTTATCCATCTCCCTGCTGCAAGTCCTCGGGTGCTTCCTCCCCGTGGCTTGGGCTTACGCTTTCTGGAGAATTCCGAAGGATGCCAGGCTGGTTCCTGCAAGATTGGCGGTAATACCCAGATGATCGCTGCCATTATTCTCGTTTGCTCCATCGCTTTCCTCCTGCAGTTCTTCGTTTCCTACTGTCGCTCGCTCATCGCGGCATCCGCGAAGGAACCGTTACCCGCGGAAGTTCAGGATGTCACCGGGATCGGACGCACCGCTTCCGCGGACGACTTCTTCCGCGTTGTGCAATTGCTCCATCTTTGCCCGGAACGTCCCGAAGAGCGCGGCGAAATCAAGGCGATTGGCGCGTACTTCCGGTTCCTGGGATTACTACGAAGCACCCTTGCGCGCGTGATGCCCAGCCTGGACAAGTGGGCGGATTCCGAGCGAGGACAATGCACGCACTTTGCCGCGGTGGTGCTTGGCCGAAGAATCGCCTTCAGCAGAAACCTGATCGCCCAACAGATGGACACGTAGTTCGAGGGTCCTTCGGTTTCTGTCCATTTCTGCTATCCGATTCGACACCCTCCGTTTCAAATTTCCGCTTGACTTGAATGTTTCGTCGTATTCTGCACGGGTATCCTCTCCTCACCGGAGTGGAAGCGTCCGCAGCGCAAAACGCACCGGTGACAAAAACATGCTCTCATTGCGGGGCGATTCTTCCCGCTGAAGTACATACTTGCAGCTTCTGTGATGCTTCGCTTGCGGCCGATCGTTTCCAGGCCGGCACTCGTTCTGATCCCGGCGAAGCAAAGCGCCTGGGATTGAATGAAGGCGCTTCGTCCGCTTGGCATAATGAATTGGCCCAGCGTCTGGAATCTTACCGCGCAAGGCGCCGGAAGCTGGCACCGCACCAATCGCAAACGCACTTGCCATTCGAAGAGGACGGACCGGCTGGCCGCTCTCTGGCAGTTGAAGAGGCCCCGGAAGCGCAGAACTGCCCGGACGATGAATTTTCTTTCACGCTTGCCATCGGCCGCTGCTCGAACAAATGTGCCGGGGAAGATTCCCAGCTGTTGATAGACGTCTCGGTTCCAGCGGATTCCGCCGAGAAGGGGCAGAATCCGCTGCCGCCCTCCTATCTTCCAATGCATGAGGGTTTGCACGCGATTGCCCCGCTGGAAGAACGAAAACTCGCCGCCTTGATTGATGGTGCCTGCCTTGCGTTCGCCTGCGGCGGTTTTCTCGCCCTGTTTGGCTCCCTTGGCGGTCAATTCACGCTGAGCAAGCTGAGCGTGGCTGTTTACTCGGCTTCATTTGCTATCGTTTACTTGCAATATTTCTTTCTATTCACGGTTTTTGGCGGTACCACACCCGGCATGATGCTTCGCGGACTTCGAGTGACAGCGCTCTCGGGCGATGAGCCATCGCCCCGGCAGTTGCTTCTTCGGGCCGCAGGTTATGTCCTTTCCGCAGGCACTTTCTTCCTGGGATTCTTCTGGGCGCTGTGGGATGAAGATGCTTTGACCTGGCATGACCGCATGTCCCGCACGTATCTCACGGTTGCGGAGAGATTCGCGGATCCAGAAACACAGGGGGTTTTGCACCAACATTAGGCGCCGCCGCAATGGCACGTTGGGCTTCACAAACCACGTGGAAGGCGCGTTCCGCGAAAGCGCGCTTTCATCGCTAGGAGCCGGCTATTCCAGGTCCTGCGCAGAAAGAACGCCATCACAAAGAGAACCGCGTACAAAAGCACGCGCGATCCGAGCCGGCCGTAATCTCCATCCTGAAGGTCTAGCAGCATTTGCTGGATGGAGATCAGGTTGAGGAACGGGCCAAGCATGCCGATTAAGGCGAGGACAAGAACAACTGCGACGGCGCCGAACAAGACGGCAGGAATGAAAATGGTCTTGAAGATTCCGGGCGCGGTATGCAGCTTTTTTTCGGCTTCATGCTCATCGGCCGCTTCACCGAGCCAGCGCTTCCCCAGGCGGGATTGCAATTCGCGAAGAAAAGCCGGGTCGGTAATGGGAATGGGAACTTCAATTTTGCGGAGATGGTTGTTCTTGTCCCGGTAGGCGATCGAAACCTGCCGCATCGTCTGTTCCAATGCCTGCAGCTTTGCGATGTTCTCCGGGCCGCCAAGAAAAATGCTGGCACGCTCCAGGTCCTGTTTCTCTTCCAAATCTCCCATGTGCTTTGGGGGCATCAGGCAGGCGCCCGTGATGCGGTCCCACGCAACGGCATATTGGAACGGCCCGCCGTTCATAGTCACGCCGGTATCGTCCACTTTTACGTCCAGCGAATGGATTCCCAGGGATTGCTGGAATTCCGGGCTCATGGACACATCCTCATAATCGGGATGACCGTCTGGGATTGTAGAAGAGATATTCAGCGAGGTCGAGTGAAGGACCGAAGGAGGCGTCCGGGTTCTATTTCCTGATCGCTTCGTCGGAAGCGATCTTACCGTCGCGGATGAAGATCACACGGTGAGCATGCTGGGCAATGTCGTGCTCATGGGTGACAAGGATGATGGTGTTTCCCTGCTGGTGCAGAGTTGAAAATAGGGCCATGATTTCCTCGCCAGTCTTCGAATCCAAATTGCCCGTCGGTTCGTCGGCGAGCACGATCGAGGGCGAATTCACCAGCGCTCTCGCGATGGCCACGCGCTGCCGCTGGCCGCCGGAGAGTTCGTTGGGTTTATGATGCATGCGGGGTGCGAGGTCCACGCGTTCAAGCGCTTTTTTGGCCTTTTCGATGCGTTCTTCCGCTGACGTCCCGTTATAGATCAGAGGGAGTTCGACATTATGCAGCGCTGTGGCCCTGGGCAGCAGGTTAAACGTCTGAAAGACGAACCCGATCTCCTTGTTTCGGATATACGCCAGCTCATCGTCATCCAGTTCGCTGACGAGGCGTCCCGCGAGCCAGTATTTTCCCGCCGAGGGAGAGTCGAGACAGCCGATCAGATTCATCAGCGTGGATTTTCCCGAACCCGAGGGCCCCATGATAGCCACATATTCGCCCTTCCGGATTTCGAGATCCACGCCGCGGAGCGCATGCACCTGCTCGGCGCCCATCTCGTAAACCTTGGTCAGGGCCTCGGTTTTGATTACATTCCCGGCGGCCACCAAGTCTTCCCGATAGGATTCCGACAACGTTGCCTCCACAGCCATGCAGATCTCCTGGTGGTTCGACCTTAATCAGTTCGATTGATCGTCGGATTTCTTGGGCGCGGAATTATCCACCTTAACCCTGCCTGAGGGTTTCAAAGTTCGCAGAGCTTTGTAGCTGCCCACGACGATTTCGTCGCCGGGCTGAAGGCCCTTGGTCACTTCGATGTTGGTAATGCCCATGATCCCCGTCTCGACGGGACGGAATATCGCCTTCCCCGCATTCACCACAAAGACGCCCTGCACTTCCTCCTTTTTGGGGTCGCCGGGCATGGCTGGGGGAGGAGCGGCCAGAGTCACGCTCGATCCAGAGTCGCCTTTATTCTTCTTCGCGGCATCTTCGAGCTCTTTGCGCGTTCGTACGGCCAGCGCCTGGATGGGGATGGCAATCACATTCTTTCGCTCCGCGGTGCGGATTTTCGCCGTTGTGGAGAGTCCGGGACGCAAATCCTCCGGGGGATTATCGAGCGTCACGACAACTTTGAAGTCCTTTGCTTCCTGAGTGCCCGTGGTTGATTGCGTGGTGGCGAGCCCGGAACTCCGCAGGATGGCCTGGGAGCCGATCTCCGTGACTTTTCCGTGGAAAGTTTTCCCGGGAATGGCATCAATGGTCACGTCCGCAGGCTGTCCGATCTTGACGTTGATGATGTCGGTTTCGTCCACTTTCACTTCCGCGGTCACCACGGACATATCGGAAAGAGTCATCAGAAAACTGCCGTTGGAATTCTGAATCCCGGGAACCACATACTCGCCCATGCGCACGGGCAAATAACTCACAATGCCGTTGATGGGAGAAAAGTACGTCGTTTTTTCGAGCACATCCTTGGTTCGCACCAGCACGGCTTTATTCTGGTTCAGCTGGGAGCGAGCTTCGTCCATCTGAGCTTTTGCCGATTCCATGCGCGCTTGGGAGGCTTCCACCGCCGCCACCGCCGCCTGATACGTTGTTTCCCGCTGATCGAAATCCTGTTTCGCTATCAAGCCATCCTTATACAAGCCCTGGCCGCGCTGATAGTCCAGCTTCGTTTTTTCGAGATTTGCTTTTTGCTGGACGAGATCCGCCTGCGAGGCTTTGTAGGTTTCCTCGGCGGCGCTCACGCCGGACTCCGTGGCATTGATTTGCGCTTTCTGGGCCTGGACGTCGGCGGACGGCTGCACATCGTCCTGCTGCAAGAGGACCTGGCCTTTCTTGATACGGTCGCCTTCCTGGACCAAAATATCTGTAATCCTGCCGAAACCTTGCGCCGTCACGTTTGTGTAGGTCGTCGGCTTGATCTCTCCAGAGGCGGTCACCAGAGAAACAAGGCTATCCTGTTTCGCAACTTTCGCCGTTTGTACGGTGATTACATCGCGATTCGCCGCTTTGACGCTGTAGAGTACGATACCGCCCGCGACGATCACCCCCCCGGCGATAATCGCCACCTTGTGCCACGTCTTCATGCTGCTTTCCCCTTTTCTTGCTGGCCGGCTAACCACCCGCACAAGGACACAATCCCCGTGCGTCCACCTTCTCTACTTTTAAGTACGCCCAATCGAGCGGAAATGTTTCGCCGAACGGCAGCTCGACGCCCTGGATTGGGAGTGCTAGCCCGCGTGGCTCGGAGGGCCGTTCATGGAATACTTTGAAGCGGCGTGGGAGCTACTCGGAACTTCTCCAAGTACCCATTTTATGGCGAAATGCGCACAAAATAAACCACTTCTCGCAACCCCACCAAGGTTCGAGCAGGCCTACCGACCCACCCTATTTGACGCGGCTGCTAGGATCTCGTTTTGCCCGTCAAGACAGAAATCGCTGAAACGTAGTGCGTACACCTGCCAAGCCGCTGGAAGGGCAGGCCTATCCCCTTCAGACACGAATCCGCTGACCGAGGCATTCCTCCACTAGGAGCGTAAGAGATGCATGCAAATTGTCCACAAGGACCTTGGAAGAGATGGCAGAATGACTCAGCTCTGTTGTAAACTCCCGCTCCGGCTCGCAAGCGGCCGTTTGCGTCAGAATAAAATTCATGATCACCCTGCTCTCTATTATCCTTCTCGGATTTTTTCTTGGAATGCGCCACGCGACCGATCCGGATCATGTGATTGCAGTGACCACGATCGTGAGCCGCCAGCGCAGCATCCGGCAAGCGGCTTTGATCGGAATTCTCTGGGGTCTGGGCCACACCTTTACAATTCTCGCCGTTGGGTCGGCAATCATTCTGTTTGGAATCGTTATCCCGGCAAGAGTTGGGCTCACGATGGAATTATCGGTTGGCTTGATGCTGATTCTTTTGGGAATTCTGAATCTTTCCGGAATCCTGCGATGGATTACGGAGACCTTCACGCCCTCGCACTCCGGACATTCCCTGCGCCTGAATAAACATGGAGGCCGCACTCATGGCCATCCCCATGGGCAAACCCCAGAGAAACTTGGCCATGCCGGGGAAGCCACGCCAATTGGATGGATGGATCGCCATTTTGGCCGAATCGGCTTCTATCACGCCATGAGGCCTTTGGCCGTCGGCATTGTTCATGGCCTTGCCGGCTCGGCAGCCGTGGCCCTTTTGGTGCTTACGACGATTCGCGTTCCGTCCTGGGCTGTTGTGTATCTCCTGGTCTTTGGGCTTGGCACTGTGGCCGGTATGATGCTCATCACGGCGGCCATCGCGGTTCCATTTAAATTCTCCGAGAGCCGCTTTGCGCGTCTAAATCGCGGGATGGGACTTGCTTCAGGACTCGTCAGTCTTGTTTTCGGCCTTTTCATTGTTTATCAAATGGGTTTCGTGAACGGGCTCTTCACGCACAATCCCAATTGGGTGCCGCGCTGATCTTTCGTTTCTGAGCCGGTCCAGGTGCTGAGTTTTCTTGCCAGACGGACTGGATGCCATTCTTCAATTGCGGAGCAGTAGCTGAATCTCTTCTTCTGCCGCCTCTATGCGAACGAGCTCCGTCTCCACGGTTGCCGTGCCTTGGGCTTTGGCTGTTCGCGCGTGATCAAGTGCGCTCGCCGCAATGCGCGTCACTTCACGCAGCAATTTGCGGATCTCCGCTTCCAACTGGCCGCGGCTTTGCTGAACGCGGTCCATCACATCGGACTGCACACGCGCGCTGTTCATCTCGAGGAGGTAGTCGAAGAAGGCCATGGCGTCCCGGCGGATTACGAAAAGCGCACCCACACATCCGAGAAATACATCCGCCAGATAGCGCAGGGGCGAGGCGGGCCGAGCGACTTGGATCAGGTCCTCGAACTGAAACCGCGATGCGGCCCGGAATCCGTTCTCAGAGTTCAGGGCGTTTGGCAATCTGGCGAGCTCGGGAACTCTGGATTGCGCGAGTTTCTGCAGGTAGTCATTCCCGATACCCACGAAGCGCCCTGCCACCCGCCGGTATTCCTCCTCCGCGGCAGCCTGTTCCATGGAAAGCCATGGAAGCACCCGGCGCGCCGCAATCCGTTGCACCGCGCCCAGGACCACCCTGCGGAAGCGCGGACCATAGCGGCTCGTGACCGTATCGCACTCCCGCTGGGCCTCCGCCCGGGCCCCATCGGATACTTCTTCCAGGAATTTCTTTCGCCTTTCCAGAAAAAGATCCGAGAGACGATGCTGCTCCGCCGTGAATAGGGCGCCAATCTCTCGCAGCGAGCGCTCTGCGCCGCCAATGGTTTCCGCCATCGCGGCAATCCGCCGCTCCGACTCCTCGATGGGACGTACGAGAGCTTCACGCTCTTCGAGCGTCACGGCGAGCAATTCTTCCGAAAGACGCCGCAAACCGCGCTCCCCTGCGGCGCGTACCAACGTTTGGCCTGATTCGTCCACAAGCTTCCGCAGCACTGCAACAAGTTCATTCCAGTCCCACCGGGCTTTATTCTTTTGTGAATGCTCGTAGGCGCTGATCTCGAAAATGGGGCCAATCGGCCGGCCCAGGCGTTTCTCCAGCACATTCCTCGTAAATGGCGCCGCGATCCGCCGCTCCGCGTCCGAAGTGCGGTCAGCCTTGTTGAGAACGACCACCAGCTTGCGTACTTGCTTCCCCACCTGTTCCACCAGCGCAAGCTCTTCCCCTGCGATGGGCGGGTCGGCCCCGACGACGATAATGGCGGCATCAATATGGGGAACGAAGGCTTGCGTTGCGGCGGTGTTTCCCAGGAAGACCGAACCCAAACCTGGAGTATCCACAAAGCACATGCCGTCCGTTAAGAGCGGGCTGGGAACGAATACTTCCACGCCCGCAACGCCCTTTGCATTCTCGGGGTTGTGCTCTTCGGAAACGTATTGGGTCAATTCATCAGGCCTGACGTCCGTCCAAGTGCCTCCTTGAAAACGAACCCGCGCGTGCCGCGTCTCGCCAAAGCGAAGAACCGTGGGAACGGCGGTGACCGGGACAACTCCGGTCGGCAGAACACGGTCCTCAACCAGAGCATTCAGCAGCGTGGACTTTCCTCGTTTGAACTGTCCAATGCAGGCAACGTAAAAGCGGCCTTCGCGCAACCTCTGGGCAAGATTGGCGGCTTCTTCAGAAGCGCGTTGTGAACCCAGGCCGGAAGCCAGCTCTCCAAGCCGCATGAGACGCCCGGCGATATCGGGAATTTCAGCCCGAATCGCCCCCCGAGTGTCGTCGGTTTTCTGCAAATCAGAGCTCATGTTTCCCCGGACGCGCTCTTCAGCAATTTTTTGTTCCACCACGCGGGTGACTTTCCGTCTGTAACATGGGCTGGCAGTGATTCATGAGATAGTCCACATGCAACAGTTTTGTCTTAATGCGGCCTTCGAAGTGATAGTGGCTGTCCGCGGCCGCCGCACACATGCGGATGATCGCGCCCGGCAGCATGCCGCTGAATTCCAGGATGTCCTTGCGGAAACCTTGGAGATCGAGCCGCGCCAATCTATAGCGCCGGATGGACAATTCAAGCAGTTCTTTGGCGGCTGCCACCGGCAATCCTCCAACATGCAGCTTCTGCCGGTCATTCCAGTAGATGCGCGCAGCGTATCCAATCTCGTTGAAAGTTCCCCCTCCGGCGATGGCATAGACTGGGGTTTTTTGGTTCCACATGAGTTCGTTCACGATGTGCGCCAGGACGCGGGTCACGGGAGCAAGATCTTCAAGAAAAATCCAATAGTGAGCCGCACCGGCTGCGCGGTAAAGCAGCCCGCGCAGGCGCAGGCTCGTTTGTTGCTTCACCCAGGCTGAAAAGGAGGCACCTGAGCGTGCATCCGCGCGGAATTTCGAACGGAACAGGGGATCATCCCCAAAGCCTTGAGCAATTTCCCGAAGGATGTCCTGCGGGCTTCCCTTACCTGAGGCGCAAATACATCTTCGCATGAACGATTCCGGCATTTGGCGAATGGCTCCGGCCACCAACGCGCTCTTCCCGGAATCCGGAATACCCCAGACCAGCAAACTCTCGCGCTTACGGATTGCTTCATTCAGGCGCACAAGTTCGCTCTGCCGCCCGAGAAGGGGCGGGGCGTCTGCCTCAAGTGAAAGCCGTGTCGCGCTCATCTGCTTCGGCACATTTCTGGCAAGCTGCAAAACCCGCGCGTCCAGCGACGCGAAGGGTTGATGTCTTTTGCCAATTTCGCAAATATCGCTTCCTGGCTGGGTGAATTTAGGATTCCCTCGATGCCGCCAGCGGCCTTTTCCATCAAATTGCGGGTTGTACTGCGCTGCGACGACGAAGTGGTGTTCGACCTTCCGGGGGAATTGTAGCTTTCAGAAGTCACGCCGCCCCGTATCCCGAGCGCTTTCATCTCGGCTGATGCTCGAAGGTTGTTCAATCCGGCGATTGAATTCCAGGATTTCTCGCGGCGGAAATTTCCAAATTGAGCAAACAGCCTCACCAGCAGGAAAACCTGGTAGGAGTCATCTGCCCGACGGGCGGTTCAGGGTGAACTCCAACACCCAACGTGCACAATCTACTGGACATCCATTTTGCCGTCAATCAAATCCGGACGTCGTGCGCCTTTCCGATCACGTTCTCCGGAGTAGAGAGAAATTTCCAGGGCGCCTGGGTTCGGCCGGGAAATGGGCCCCTTCCAGTTTGCGATTTCGTGCTAACCTAGGCAAGCAACTCGCCGGAGAGGTGGCCGAGAGGCTGAAGGCGGCGGTTTGCTAAACCGTTGTACGAGCTAAAACTTGTACCGGGGGTTCGAATCCCCCCCTCTCCGCCAGATTTCCGCTGTACAGTCCGGACAGATGCTTTACAGAACGTTCCTGAGACATAGCTTACACTTTAGGGCCAAAAGGGTTGTTTAAGGGCTGCAGAGTCCTTTCCTCCAGCTCGACGTAGCCGAGATCCTGGTCCATAAAGCTGACCAGCCAGATACCCTCGTCGACTTCTTTGAGACCCACAGATTGACAGGCGAACACCCTGCTGATATTGATTTTCTTGCGGTGCAGGCAAATGCGTCCGCAGCAGGTGACCCGGATAGTGGTGTCGTGAAAGGGATAGGCCAGTTCGGGCAGGCCGCGACAGCGACGCGGGGAAGGAACATAAATTTCAGCCGGACACTTCATATTCAGAGCCTCATGCGGCTGTTCTGTTGCGGATGACCGGGCCGGATGCGTTCGATGGTGATGCCCAGACGTAACCATCACACGGAAAGTTTGGAGAGCTGGAACAAGGAGTCGGGCGAGGCGAAGGGCACACCATTGTCGGAGCGGATACTTTGTGGCAGGCCGTGCTCCTGCAACAGCCGGTCAAAGGCCGTAAAAGCAAGAGATTCACAGGTGGATTCCGGCGCTTCGCAGAGCAGCAGATAGCGCGAAGCGTGGTCCGTGGCCGTCAACGGGTAGCAGTATTTTTTGTTGCCCAGTCAGATCTCGCCCTTGTAGTCCGTGCACCACAGGTTGTCGGGTTTTTGTCCCGGGGACAAGGACGTGCCCTGCGCGTGGTGGTGTTTGCGCCTGTGGCTTCTTCGTGCTGGCGTATATGAAGTTTGGGAGACGATTTCGGCAACTAAGAGTTCTTGCCCGTACTGGCCCGTTGAACGCAATCTGCTCCGGCGAAATCAGCGCAATACGTGATTGTATGCGGGGAGGAACTCCCGGCATCTTGGTTCTGCATACCGAGGTGTTCTTCAAGGGACAACTCCGGATCAAGCTTGAAAAACGCCCGCTTCCCATGTGTGTCCGGCCGGGAAATCCCTGGGAGGAATCAAGGCTGGCGCGCAATCTGCACAAAAACTTATATCTTTTTCTCACGGTCCAAAATCAAAGATATCTGGGAATGGTGCGATGGGCGTTTGACGGTGAAAAGACCAGAGAAGGGGGAGACCAAGCAATGCAAAGTCTGGACGGGCAGTCGGCATCTGCGGAGAAGCTTAACACTCACCAGAAAGCGCTGGCCATCAATTTGGATCCCGCCAGCTATGGATCCTTTGCCGAGATCGGTGCCGGCCAAGAAGTCGCGCGTTGGTTTTTGGTCGTTGGGGGAGCCTCCGGGACCGTCGCCAAATCCATTTCTGCGTACGACAAAGAGATCAGCGATGATTTGTATGGTTCCGGTGCGCGTTACGTTTCCAAAGAACGTCTCAACGCCATGTTGGATAGCGAATGGGCTCAACTGATCAACCAATTGAAGGAAAGTCGCGGGTCCAATACGCGCTTCTTTTCCTTCGTTGATACGATCTCCGCCCGCAATTATGCGGGGACAAATGAGCCTCACGGCTGGGTCGGCCTCCGGTTTCAACTGTTCCCTGGTGGGCAGCCGAACGACGTAATCCTCCACATCAACCTGCGGGATCCCTCCAACCACCTCCAACAGGAGAGTATCGGTATCCTGGGCGTGAACCTGATCTACGCAGTCCTTTATCAATTGCAGACAAAAGAGTCTTTCTTCGAGAATGTTGCTCAGGACATCGAGAAGCGCGTTGAAATCGACTGTGCGGAGCTGCGCGGACCCGCATTCGAGGCATGGGACCAGCGCGCGATACTCGTCCGCCTGATTCACACCGGCCTCGCTGAAGCTGTCTATTTTCCGCCCGGCGGCTTGGCTGCGCCGCCCATCGAAGTTCTCCATAAGAAAGCCGTAGTGCTCGCACCGGGATCTTTCGAGCACGTAGATCCAACTCATGCGGCGATTCATGAACGCATGTTGGCCGCAGCGATCCAAAAACTCCGCGGGGAGTCAGATGAGAAAATCCCGGCGCCACTGGGCTTGTTCTGTCTTTCGGCGATGCCGTTGGGAACTGGCGATCCGCGTCCAGACGTTCCGGAACTGTTAAGACGCGTCGACGCACTCCGCGCGCGTGGCGGAGCGGTTCTCCTGTTCCGGGAACGCGAACTCTACAGTATGACTGCTCTCCTCAATCGCTATACCGCGGAGCATGTCCGCTTCGTCGTGGGCTTGTCACTCCTGGTTCGCGTGTTCGAATATCGCTACAATCAGCTCGCAGGCAGCCTGCTTGAAGGTTTATCCCGCCTCTTAGCGCAAAACGTCCGCATTTACGCTTATCCAATGCCCTCCATAGACCTCCGGCAATCAATCGAAAGCCTATCTGCGACCAGTTGGAAGTGGACCGATACGAACGGATGGGTGTCGGCCAATCAGCTTCGTCTTGCGCCGCCGCTTGGTCATCTTTATGACTATGTTCTCGCGAGCAAATTCCTCGTTCCGATGCAGATTCCCGAGGTTTTGGCGGCCGACGCATAGCCGCTATACGAATGCACGCCGCCGCCTTCGTGTCGGCTCTCTGCCTTAACCGTTTATGGTTTACCTGCTGCCTGGGGATCGATCGTGCCTTCCGCAAGCTGCGATGCGTGGCCTTGGTTCCAACACTATATTCATAAGCACAATCCGCAGCGAAGGGTATTGCTGAGCTATCCCCTCCACGCAGACCATACAGAGTTTAGGCCAGTTCCACGTTCTGTGGATCTCTTTGTGCTGCAGCGGCGCCACCCAATTGGGATTGTCCTGACGTCCCCTCATCCAAACCGCGCACCGCAAGCAGCCGCATGGTCAGAATCAGTGCCGGCACCATATAGACTAGGGTAATGCAAGTCCACATCAGGGCACCCGCGCACTGCTGGTCTTGAAGAACGGAAATGTTGAATTGCCGTGGGATGGAGAGGTAAGCCGGATAAACAACGCGGCCGCAAAAAACAAGAAATGCGGAAAGTATGTCGCATGGCAGCGTAGCTAGAAAAAGATAGGGGAGCATCGACCACCGCGGCCAGACCGCGACGCTTGGCCAGGGTTGAACCACGGGCCACCAGAAAAGAAGTCCGGACGCGAAGAAGGATGCGTGTTCGACCACATGCCAAGGTTCCGATCGCAAGCCTAGAGTAAACGCGGCCGGAATATGCCACGCCACCAACGCGACGGCGCCGGCCATCCAGCAAACCGCCGGGTGCGAAAGCGCGTGCCCCAGCCCTTGCACGGGCGGCCAGCGGAATAGTGGTCCCACAACTCCACGCACAAAACGCTGCGGTAGACCGTGCAAGAGCGGCATCTCTGGCGCGCCCAACAAAATCAGGGGAGGAGCGAAGGCCATAAGCAACAAATGCTGAATCATGTGGACGGTCAGCAATTGCTCGTCCAGTGCGGCAAGAGGCGAGCCTAGCGCCGCCCAGATCAGGAAAAGCCCAAATAGAAAACTGCCTACCCTCCAGGCAGCAATCAAACTTCCGCCGGCCGAGCGAAGATGAAGCCAGCCGCGCAAGTACAGGAAGGCGGTGACTCCCAAGATGAAGGTCAGCGGCAACGGAAATTCCCACGATTCCAACGCGAGTTGAAGCGGTGAGGCCATGGATCGCCTTAGGGATGCACTGGTGCGCGCCCCTCCGGGCTTTCGCCTGCTGCCAAGTCGCGCGACGCATCGCGCGCGGGAGGCTGACCTGGGGGATGCAGGGTCTCGAGAAATGACACCAGCGCCGTTATTTCCGCGGGATTCAAATTCTTGCCGTACGCCGGCATGTTGCCGCCCCCTTGGATCACCTGGCGGATAAGTTGATCCTGCGTGAGTCGAACGGCGACGCTATCCAAAGCAGGGCCACGCTGGCCGCCCAAATCTCCAAGCGAATGGCAGTTGCGGCATTGCTTGACCTGAAAAACGAGGGCACCCTGCCGCTGAAGCGCGGTGGTGCCTCGGAGGAATTGCTCCGGGACGGGGTCGCTGCTCCAAGCGTTCATGTGCGGGCTCCACGGAGTGTATCCGGCAAGATGCGTGAATGTTCCGAGCGTTATCGCAACGAGGAGCACGGTCAAGACAGCGATAGGCCGACGGCGCCAGCTCTTTTCTCCTTCCCCCGACAGAAACGGAAGAAGAATCAGAGCACCGATTACGATGACCGGGCCGATGAGAAGCGCCGGAGTTTCCATCGAAGGCGGCAGCAGAGAGAGCAAGGCATAGAGCCACAGGAAAAAGTAATCGGGTTTCGGCACCGTCTGAATGATCGTCGGATCGGGCCGCCCCGTTGGCCCAAACGGACCGAAGTAAAGTGCACAAGCGGCAACCGCCAACAGAATGAACGCGGCAAAAAAAAGGTCTTTCCAGATTGCGTAAGGCACGAATGGCACACCATCTCTTTTCGTCAATTCATGGTATTCGGCTTCGTAGGTCGCTCTTTTTACGATGCGTCCGGGCATCGGCCATTCGTTGATACCCAGTTTCAAAACCATCAAAAGATGAAGGCCAACGAACCCGATCAGCAACCCTGGAATCACGAAGACATGAAGCGCAAAGAATCGCGAGAGCGTGGCGCCTGCGATAATGGGACCGCCGAGCATTAGTTTCACCGATGCCGGACCTAAGATTGGGACGCGACTCGCGATCGATGCTCCGATCCCAAGTCCCCAATAAGCGTCTTGATCGAAGCGCAGCACCTGCCCGGTGAACGCCATACCCAGGGTCATAAGCAAAAGAAAGACGCCCACGATCCAGGTGAGTTCCCGCGGAAACTTGTACGCCCCAAAAAGGAAAACCTGAACCATGTGAATCAGCACGATGGCGATCATGAAGTTCGATCCCCAACCGTGCAACGCGCGGATGAACCAGCCGAGAGTCACGTCATGGTTGAGTGCCTGCAAACTGTTCCACGCTTCAGCCGCTGAAGGAACATAAATGAGAGCCAGAAGAATTCCAGTGACGATTTGGAGCAGGAAAACAGTGAGGGCCGCGCTTCCGAACACGTAGAACCAGCTCGCCGTATTCCGAGGGACGAGATGCTCCCCCGTCTCTCGAATCGGGGCGGCGATCTGCAATCGCCGATCGAACCATTCCCCTATTTGGGCGATCAAGCGCATGGCGGTTTCTTTCCGATGACGGCGGCGATTGGCGTGCCCGGAGTGGGCAGCTGGCCCGCCTGAATGGTGACCAGCCCGTTCTCCACTTTGTACGGATATTCAAACAGCCCGCGCTCTGGCGGACCGGAGGCACGCGACCCGTCGCGGTAGTAAACGCCGCCGTGGCAGGGGCACATGAATAATCCGGATTGCGGAAACCAGCGCACGGGGCAACCCAAGTGAGCGCAATTGACCGCGAAAACCTGGAACTGATCGCCTTCGACGTGCCGCACCCAACATGCCGTGTCCACTGTCTTTCCATCTGTCGGCATCACGTTGGGATTTCGAAAGGTGGCCAGCCGCGTCTCTCCCTCCGGAAATTCGTTTAGCGGCCCTAAGGGCACCCACGCAAGGTAGGCGTTCTCTCGCCCTCGGGTGATAGATGACAGAACAAACCCTACCACCGGCACCGCCAGCGCTGCAGCCACCAGGCCGTTGAACAGGATTCCTAACTTGGTGAATAACCCGCGGCGGGAAAGCAGAGTTTCATCTGACATCGTCAAGCTCCTAGCGCTGTGCATTGCTCGAAACGGAATACGGTTGCACCGGGTTTTGAGCCCGCCATGATGCAAGCCAAGCCACTACGTCCGTGATTTCCTGGTCGGACATCGGCTTCCCGGGAACATCTCCGCGCCAGTCTGGCGCGTTCAATTCGGGTCGTCCAACGAGGACTATGGTCCGCAGTTCCTGATCGCTGACCAGGGCGAGATACGAACCATTTGTAATGGCGCTGCCTTTCGATCCTCCACGGCCACCGGGGCCATGACAGGATTCGCAAAAGGTCTTGTAGGCGACTTCGCCCTGCTGGGCGTTGCCTGGGGACTTTGCCCTGTAAGGAGGCGGATTGGCTCCGTCGAGGATCCCCGGCCGGCTCCAGTCGGATCGAATCCCGCTCGTGATTGCATCAATTTGTTTGTCCGTCAGCATTCCGCCTGCACTCTGCGCGAAGGCCGGCATCGCCGTTCCCCGCACGCCGTTGGCGATGACTTTGCGGATCGCCGGGTCGTCCGCGACGGCAAGATAAACCGGATTCGCCAGCGAGATGGCGGCACTTCCTCGCCCTTCCTTGCCATGGCAGCCGGCGCAGTTTTCCCCGTACAATGCCCCAAAGTCCAAAACCTCATTCGGAGCCAAAATCTCGGAACCGGCGCGCGGCTCCCCATGCGGCGAACCGCAGCCCAAAAGCAGCATCGCGCCAAACGCCCCGCAGGCACATAGATCCCGAAAGGCCCTCACAGCTCACTCCCGCCGCGATTTCGCGGCGGCATCGTTCCCGGAGCTTCAATTCCGGCGCGCAGAGCAAACGGCATATTCTCGCGGGTTCGCACTCGATGCTGACGCAACACCACGATCCCCGCCACCACACCAAAGGCTACCTGCGAAGCGATGAACCAGCTCCAGCGAATATGGCTTCCGAGCACAGGATTCAGAAGATCCATCGTCGAATACAAAAGACCGGACCAAAGCACGGGAACGATAAGCCCGCCGAGGAGAATCGGACGACGCGCGAACATGGGCAGCATCGCTCCGTAGAGCAATCCCACGAGCGTGGATCCTGTGAGATGCAGGATGACGGCGATGAAAAAAATGACGGGGTGAAATGAATTCAACCACGCAGGAGTCAACGAATACGCTTCCTGCCGTGAATACACCAGCGCTGCGAGCAGATTGATGGGGTACCAAATGCTTCCCTGGCTGATGATCCCGTACGTGCACGCGATCACTGCCATCGCTACGCCGCCCGCAAGTCCACCTTTCAGTCCTGCGGAAATTGGGTAAGTTTCCACGGGCAGCCAGGCGCGGACCTGTTCCTCTGCGAGGGGAACTCGCTCGACCAGATGGCGCTTCGTGGCGATCGTGATCTCCTCACGAACAATTGGAACAATTTCCTCCTTCTCATGCGGGAACAATGCTCGGAACCACCCCATACAACCGGCAATGGACAGCACCGCGCCCAGGATCGTTACGGAGACACTCGTCAAAAGTCCCGCAAACAGGAGCGCGAAACCAAACGCGAGAACGAACGGCCACGCAGTCGGCGCGGGAAGTTCGATCTCGCTCGGTGTCCTGGGACCTTGCCCCGTACGCTCCGCTGGTGAGGGGATCGACATTTCTGTTCCTCAGCGCCCAACCACGTAAACCACCGTAAAGACTACGACCCAAACGGCATCCACAAAATGCCAGTACATGGAAAGGACTCCGATGCGAGCGGACTGCTCCGGCCCAACACGCCCTGCTAGCCCAAAAACCAGCACGACGCAGAGCATCAGCAGACCCGCCGTGACATGCGTCGCGTGCAGCCCGACCAACGAGTAGTAGGTCGTCCCGAAAAGATTAGTGGAGATCGTCAGCCCGTGCCCGTAGATCAGCCGATGCCATTCCTGGCCGGTCCCGAACAGAAATAGCCCGCCAAGTACAATCGTTAAGAACCACCATCCGAGGAATGCACCTCGCTTGCCGCGCTCCAGAAACTTTGCGGCTAGATGGATTGTAAGACTGCTGGATAACAAGCAAATCGTGAAGAAGATTGGTGTCTCCAGCACTTCCCGGGGAGTCGGCCCGCTGAGACTCTTGCCTAGATAGAAGAGATAAGCCACGACGAAAATCGTGAAGATAGCCGATTCAGCGATAATCAAGCAGGCCATCCCCACGGTTCCCCGATAAGGAAGCTTCCACGCCGCAGGTGTTTGCGTGATCGGAGCCGTCATTGCGCTCATTGCTGGTTCCCTTCACTCATAGCGGCTGTCCGGATCTTCCGGATGTTTCAGGTCCCACAGCGGGCGTCGGCTCGCGACCGTCGGAATGGTAGCGAAGTTATACGCTGGCGGCGGCGAACTCACTGACCACTCCAGAGTCCAAGCGTCCCAAGGGTCGTTCCCTGCCTTGGTTCCCCTAAAATAGGAAAAGACCAGGTTCGCGACAAACACCAGTGTGGCGATGCCCTGAATAAACGCGCCGATCGTTATGATCACGTTCAGAGTCTCCCAGCCGCGGCCGGGCTCGTAGGTGTAGATTCGGCGCGGCATGCCCAGAAGGCCGGGAATGTGCATGGTGTCAAAGGTGAGATGAAACCCGATCAAGAAGAGCCAGAAATGGAGTACGCCAAGCCTCTCGTTCAGCATCCTTCCGGTCATTTTGGGGTACCAGTAGTAGAACGCGCCGAAAAGGGCGAAAAGGATTCCGCCAACAATCACGTAGTGGAAGTGCGCGACGACAAAATAGGAATTGCTCAGCTGCCAGTCGAAGGGCGCAGCACCGAGCATAATGCCCGTCAACCCGGCGATGAGAAACTGAAATAGAAAACCGATGCAGAAAATCATGGGCGTCTTGAAGATGAGTTTGCCGCCCCACATGGTGCCTATCCAGTTGAAAATCTTAATGCCCGTTGGCACCGCTATCACCATGGTTGTGAAGACGAAGAAAGCGTTGGAGTACGAACTCATCCCGATCGTGAACATGTGGTGCGCCCATACGCTCATGCTTATGAAGCCGATACACACAGTGGCGCCGACCATAACGGGATACCCGAAAATCGGTTTGCGGGAAAAAACCGGAATGATTTCGGAGACGAAGGCGAAGCAGGGGATGATCAATACGTAAACCTCGGGATGGCCAAAGATCCAGAAGAAATGCATCCAGATGGCTGCCGAGCCCCCCGCTTGCGTGTCGAAAAAATGGCCGCCCAAAAAACGGTCGACGAGCAGCATGATTTGCGCGGCAGTCAGCGGCGAGATCGTAATCAATACTAATCCACCCATGACCAGGTTGAGCCAGGCAAGCAACGGCATGCGGCTCAGCTTCATGCCCGGGCACCGCATACAAAGAACCGTAGCAACGAGATTGACTGCTGTTCCAATGCTGCCGAAGCCGGAAACCAGCACTGCGATTGTCCAGTAGTCCGTGCTGTGGCCGGGGGAAAAAGCGCGCGACGTCAAGGGGGCATACGCCCACCATCCCACGTCCGGCGCATCGCCTGCCCCATAGAGGCCGTTTCCGCCAACTAAACTGAAATAGAGAAGAATTCCTCCGAAAGCCGTCAGCCAAAAACTGAAAGCGTTCAGCCGGGGAAACGCCATGTCCCTTGCGCCGATCATCAAGGGAACCAGGTAGTTGGCGAATCCGAAAAGAATAGGCATGGCGACGAAGAAGATCATGGTCGTGCCATGCATCGTGAACATGCGGTTGAATACCTGTGGCGAAACAAAGTCGTTGTGCGGTCGAATCAACTGGATGCGGATGATGAAAGCTTCGATCCCGCCGATAACAAGAAAAACCAGTGCGTAAAGAATGTAGAGAATGCCCAAGCGCTTGTGATCAACCGTGGTCACCCAGCTGTGGAGCGTCTCCGCCCATGGCCTCCCCGCTGCCTGCGCGGTTCCGATGGCCATCGCATCCGATGACATAGCTGGTCTCCCAGTCCTTCAACTAACGAAGCGTCTCGAGATACCGCACGAGCTCGTCTAGATCGTCGTCGCTCAACTTCATGGCCGGCATCAGCGAGCCGGGCTTGATGGCGTCCGGGTTCTGGATCCACAGGCGCAGGTTTTCGGGTGTATTTTCGGCTGCGCCGGAGGCGATTGTGGTCCGGCTCATCAAGTGCGTCAGGTCGGGGCCGAATTGCCCCTTTGCATCCGTGCCGCTGACAGTGTGACAATTCACGCAGGCTGTCGTCTCGAAAATGTACCTGCCGGCTGCTACGTTTTCGTCTTGAATGGCGGGCCGTTTTTGTGCACGAATCCAGGCCTCAAAATCCTCAGGGCTGTCCACCGATACTCGCAAAAGCATCTTCGCGTGTTGCGTGCCGCAATACTGCGCGCACTGGCCGAGAAAGATGCCCGTTTGTAGAGGTGCCAACCACATCTCATTTACGCGATTCGGGATTAGGTCTGTCTTCCCCCCGAGCTGCGGAATCCAGAAGCTGTGGTCCGTGTCCGCGGAAAGCAACTTTAGGTATGTGGGCCTGGGATGGGCGGGGTCGCTGACGGGGATATGCAGTTCGTTCGCAGTCACGACGCCAAGTTTCGGATATCGAAACTCCCACCAGAACTGGTGTCCGATGACAGTAACTTCCACAGCCTTCGGAGGCATTGGAGCGTCCTGAATAGCGTGAATCACCCGGGCCGCCGCGAGAAAAAGCACAATCACGATCAGTATCGGGATGACCGTCCAAGCGAGCTCAATCTGTGTGCTCCCGTATACCTGGGCCGGTTCGTGCCCGGTATCCGTTGCTCGGCTGCGGAATTTCACCACCACATAGGCCAACAGACTGAAGACCACCAGAAAGATAAAGCCGGTAATGGCAAGGACGAAATTCGATAGGTGATAAAGCACTTCCGCATTCGACGACTGAGGATCAAAGATGCTGGAAACGCGGCTGTGATTCGGCGAGTTTGCAAGGCACAACCCCGCACTTAAAGATATCCCCGCTAACGTCACGAGTATTCTCGTAACCCGGTTGAAGACAGCTCTCAGCTCCAGCTTGTTCTTCTTCCACATAGCCACCTGGCCCTCATTCCTGCGGAACCCTCTCAGGCGCAAGCCGTCGGCCGGTTAGAGGCCTGACAACTTACTCCCATTACAAGCTCGAAAACAATTGCAATAGTTTGAATTTCCGTTCTCATTCGCGAGCAGCGTCTAGGTCGCAAGGCAAAATGCTCTCCGTCCGCTGCGCCTCTTGCCCCAATAGATCTCACTTGACTCCTATCTATCTCATTTCTTCACAATCGTTTCTAGGCAGATGCTGCCACCCGATTGACCGAATTGAACAATGGCAATCTGTTGTAACATTCGGGATTAGGCCAGCGGCGCAGAAGAGAAGCAATTAGACGAAGGTATCGGCGGCACCCCCTTGTGAGTCAGCTTGCCAACGGCCCTCCACTTTTCAGTTCGGGATCGCTTTGCCGCTAAAGAAGCCGGGGCCAGATCCATAGGAGTACAGCGACGAAGAACTTAACGCAATGCTGAAGGTCGCCGGCCAGGAGGAGCGGCTCACCCTGCTATCCTTCTAGCTCTCCGCCATGTGGAGGGCGAACTGGCTCATCTAGCGTATGGTGACATTGACTTCGCCGATCCCATTTGGCGTGTGTGTGCGAAACCCGGGCGGAATTGGACGCCAAAGACTGATACAGCTCAGCGCGACGCTCCTGTCAGTGCCAGTTTGACGGCGGAAATCGCTGAACTGCGGAAATCGGACAACAAAACGGCAACCGATTTGATTTTCCCGAATGAGGGCGGAGATCCAAATGGCCGCTTGTCACGCAACGTCAAGAGTGTCGCTGCCCGTGTTGGTCTTGGCCGGGACAAGGTCTATTGCCACAAGTCTCGAGTCGCCGAAATTACACGCTGGCTCCAAGAAGGGTGCTCGCCAACTGACGTCGTGCGATGGTCGGCCACGGGAACCTTTATGCCGTCATGATTTATGCGGCACAGGTTGACGTGCGAAGCAAACTTAAACTGGCAAAATTCGAATTGTCGTGATCTTCAACTGATCCACCCCGCTTCATTCGCCTTGCATTCAATTCTGTGGGAGGTCTTTCTTGTGTGGCACAATTCCAAAGGGAGATGAATCCATTGTCCAGCTTCGTCTCAGGAGCGTAATGATCCACGGTCTTCTCACCAAATCCCGATTCTTCGTTTTCTCTCTTCTGCTGTACGCCGTCGCTCCGTCTTCCGTTCCAGTACGCGCTGCTCAACGGCCTCCTGCCCTCCCAACGCATACCGACATCCTCCGCGGCGCCTACGGTCCCTACCGCGCCAACAACGATCTTCTCTTCTACCATCTCGATATCCGCGTGGATCCGGACACAAAATCGATCTCCGGTAAGAACACCATCCGCTTCAAAATGCTCAAGGACGGCACGCGCATCCAGCTCGACCTCTATCCCAATCTCAACGTGGACAAAATTCTTCTCGGCTCCACGCCGCTCAAATACGAGCGCGATGCCGGCGCCGTCTTCGTGAACTTTCCCGAAACGCTTCGCGCTGGCCGCACCTATTCGATTGATTTCTACTATTCCGGAACTCCCGAGCATACTGGCCGCTTTGGCGGTTTCACCTTCGGCGCCGATCCCTCCGGCCATCCGTGGATTTACACCTCATGCGAAGACGATGGCGCCAGTATCTGGTGGCCGAACAAGGATCAATGGCGCGACGAAGTCCAGAGCATGGAAATCAGCGTCGCCATTCCCAACGGCCTCGTGGACGTCTCCAACGGCAAATTCATGGGCAAAACCGATCTCGGCGACGGCTATACCCGCTGGGATTGGTTTGTCCACTATCCCATCAACAATTACGACGTCGCCCTCAACATTGGCAACTACGTTCACTTCTCCGACTCCTACCGCGGCCTTCCACTCGACTACTACGTTCTTCCGGAAGACCTCGAAAAGGCCAAAAACCAGTTCACGCAGGTCAAAGGAATGCTCGCCGCCTTCGAGCATTACTTCGGCGACTATCCCTTCAGGAAAGACGGTTACAAGCTCGTCGAAGTCCCCTACGCCGGTATGGAACATCAAAGCGCCGTCGCCTACGGCAATCATTTCGCCAACGGCTATCTCAATCGCGATTGGACCGGCGTCGGCATCAGCACCAAATTCGATTTCATCATCGTCCACGAAAGCGCGCACGAATGGTTCGGCAACAGCGTCAGCGCCGCCGACCGCTCCGACATGTGGATTCACGAAGGTTGGGCCACGTATCTCGAATGCCTTTACGTCGAGTATCGCTGGGGCCGCGCCGACGCTCTCAAGTACACCAACGCTTACAAGCTCAAGGTCAAAAATCAGCGCCCCATCATCACTGAGCGCGGCATCGCCGCCACTCCTCCCGAAGATCAGTACTTCAAGGGCGCGCTGTTTCTGAACACGCTTCGCAGTGTCGTCAACAACGACGCAAAGTGGTGGAAGCTCATCCGTGGTTTCTACCAGCACTTCAAGTATCAGAACATCATGACCGAAGACGTCGTCGCCTATTTCAACCAGCAGACCGGCATGAATCTCACGCCTATCTTCAATCAGTATCTCCGCCACACAGCCATTCCCACGCTCGAGCTGAAATTCCACGAGGCCGATAGCACGGTCTCCTACCGCTGGCTAGCCGATGAATCTGACTTCGCTATGCCCGTTCGCGTCGGCGAAAAGGACCATTGGGAAATCATCCATCCGGCGACCCAATGGCAATCCATGCAAACCCCCCTCAAAAAAGACGCTTTCGACGTCGCCACCGACCTCTACTACATCAACGTCAGCAAGCTCTAAGCCTGGCCACTGTCCGCTCGCGCGACACCCCAATCCCATGACCGGACATTCTCCCTTCGACCCTTCGATCCCGGCAATCGTTAATTGCCCTATTTTCATCAACTTGGATGACTGCGCAGCCCGGTCACCGAATTGCCTCTTTCTCGTCTAAAGGCATAGGTGTCCGTTTCTGGCTCGCCTTCCAGGAGGCTTCCATGAAGAAGGTTGACCGCATCCGCGAAAAAATCACCATTCTTCCCACGGCCCAATATATTTCCAAAATGCACGATGCCGGCTGGACCCTCGTCGCTCTCGAATGGGAGCGCGAAATCGAAGTCTCTGGCGAGCCGCTCCCCGCCCAGGCAGACTCTGCCGCCGACGAAATTCCCTTCGGCCTGCGCATCGCTTCCGATTGCCGCCACCTCGAAGAGGATCCTCTCGAAATGCAAACGCTTAAATTCCTCACCGAGATGATCGTCCAGGACGTCTCCTTCCGCAGCATGGCGGATGCGCTCAACGCGCGCGATTATCACTCCCGCGATGGCCGCCTCTGGAATGCTGCACGGGTCTTCAAGCTCATGCCGCGCCTCGTCGAGGTCGCTCCTCGCGTCCTTTCCACTGCCGAGTGGGAATCGCACAAAGAGCAGCTCTCCCGCGTCGCCTGGAACTCCTGAATCTCGCCCCGCTCTGCGGCGAACTCGCACGGTCTCCGCCAGCTTCGCGGATCCATTTCCCAATGCCGCTCTGCCGCGTTCATAACGCTCTCTCCACTTGCATAACTTTTTCCTCTCGCGTTATCTTTTCCCTGAGGCGCCTCGCATGCTCCCGGAACCTGCTCCAGAACCCAAATCCATTTTCAAGAACCCTCTTCTCTATTCCTACGTCGTGGTCGGCGTCGTCGCTCTTTCCGTGTCGTGGGTCATACTCTCGCGATGGGAGAGTTCTCGGTCCTTCGAGCGCCGCGAAAAACAGCAGCAGCTCGAACGTCAGCGCGAACAGGATCAAGCCACACTCGAACAAATGGGAGGCACAGACCTCGCCATCCAGATATTCTACGTTTCCCCTGCCGCCATCCGGCGCGGCCAGTCCGCACAGCTTTGCTACGGCGTCGCCAACGCCAAAACCATCTCCATCGAGCCTCCGCCCGGTCCGGTCTGGCCTTCCTATTCCCGTTGTCTCGATATAACTCCTTCTAAAACAACGATATACACGCTTACAATCGCGGGCGCCTCAGGTCCCCCGCAGTCCCAATCCGTCACTTTGAAAGTCCATTAAACTCCTCACTCCCTGCTTGAGCCTCCAATTC
>DATIXL010000129.1:0-29058 GCA_035518615.1 Terriglobales bacterium
CGCCGTAATCCTCCTGGGAGCGCTGCTCAATTTCTATCTGCTCCAATTTTACCGGCAGCAAACAGACGAAAACCGACGCAAAGGCGAAAGCCGATGGATCGACCGATGGGATTTTACGCCCAAGGCGATCGGAGGGTTTTCTTACAAGCAGTTGGCGCTGGTGAGCATTGCGGGCCTCTTTTTGGAACTTTTGATGATCCGGTGGATTTCGTCGGAGATCCGGATCTTTGCCTACTTCAAAAACTTTGTTCTGATCGCATGCTTCCTGGGTTTTGGACTGGGATGCTATATGTCGCGGCGGCGGCTGAACCTGATGGCGATGTTCATCCCACTCCTGTCCCTGGTAATGCTGGTTAAGCTCCCTTGGGAAGGGTTGCGCGTCCTGATTGACTCGTTGCCGACCTACCTGGGGTCATCCTCCGAAGTGCAAATCTGGGGTGTTCCGAATTTGCCGCTCGGCTGGAACAGCTTGACGGACCTGGCGATCGCCGTTGCAGTAATCATTCCCATCTTTGCTTTCATTGCATTCGTGTTCATACCTCTCGGCCAACTGGTGGGATGGTATCTGGAAAACGCAGGAAAGGGTATTTTTGGATACACGATCAACGTACTGGGAAGCCTGGTCGGAATCATGCTGTACACGCTCGCGTGCTTTCTTTATCAGCCGCCCGCAACATGGTTCTTGGCCGCTGGGCTCATACTGCTCGTGCTCTTCTGGCAATCCCCAAAGCTTCGCTGGAGCACAGCCGTCGTATTTACATTGTGTGTCGCCTTCGCAGTGATCGGCCCCGGGAAAGGCTGGAAGGTCTACTGGTCGCCCTACCAGAAGCTGACCATAAGCCCTGTGATGCAAAACGGCGAACTCATCTCATATAAACTGGAAACTAACGGAA
This sequence comes from Terriglobales bacterium, assembly GCA_035518615.1. Classification (GTDB taxonomy): domain Bacteria; phylum Acidobacteriota; class Terriglobia; order Acidiferrales; family UBA7541; genus Acidiferrum. The sequence goes on from DATIXL010000129.1 coordinate 894, forward strand.
GTTGGTATCAGCAGATCCTCGACCTCTCTCCAAAATTTGTGGATTCGCATCCCTCGATGTTTAAGTTTCCGTATCCTGAGATTCAATGGAACGCCTATAACCTGCCCTACCGCTTCTATCCTCAGCCACCTTCCGTCCTGGTTCTGGGCGCTGGCATGGGGAACGATGTGGCGGCGGCACTCCGGAATGGTGCTGGACGCGTCGTTGCGGTCGAAATAGATCCTCTTATTCTCAAGCTCGGGCGGGAGCTCCATTTTGAGAAGCCATACCAGTCGCCGCTCGTCCACGTGGTGGTGAACGATGCCCGGAGCTATCTCCAGAACAGCTCCGACCAGTTCGACCTGATTGTGTTTTCTTTGCTCGATTCTCACACCACCTCGTCTCATTACTCCAACATCCGAATTGACAACTACGTATACACGCTTGAAGCGCTGCGAGCCGCCAAAAAGCGGCTCCGGCCGGACGGAGTCTTCATTATCAAGTTCCAGGTGAACACGCCTTGGATCGCGGGGAGACTGTATGGATTGGTGCAGAACGTATTCGGCCAAACGCCAGTTCAGCTCCAGGCGGACTACCTGTACTCGACGGGGGGGCGCTTTTTTGTCGTAGGTTCTCAGAAGCGCCTGAGTCAGGCCATTGCAGATCCGCAATTTGCGGCTTTCCTGCGTACACACTCCGATTTCAAAATGGAGTCGGCAACGTTGACCACGGATGATTGGCCGTACTTTTACCAGCATGAGCCCGGAGTACCAGCCTCCATCATTGTGGTAGCCCTGGTTTTGGTTCTACTCTCGTGGGTTTTCTTACGGCGGACGGGCGCAGGTTCGGGGTCGATGCGCTGGACGTTCTTTTTCCTTGGCGCAGGTTTCATGCTCCTTGAAGCGCAAATCGTCAGCAAGATGGCGCTGCTGTTTGGGACCACGTGGGTGGTCAACTCCATTGTTATTGGGGGACTGCTCCTGCTCATCGTCGGCGCAAATACGTTGGTCGATTGGAAGCCGCAAATTCCTCTCGGATTGGGATATGCAGGCATCTTCGGATCTCTGCTTCTGGCTTATTTCATTCCCCTGGAGAAATATTTCTTTCACTCCCTCGCCTTGAAAATGTTGACGGCTACGGCAGTTCTATGCCTGCCAGTTTTTTTCGCCGGCATTGTGTTCATTCAGGTATTTTCGGCGGAGCGGTTCAGCGGGCAAGCGCTGGGCTCGAATCTTTTGGGTGCCCTGGTGGGAGGAATGCTCGAGTCGCTCTCTTTCTGGACAGGGATTCGATCTTTGCTCGTCCTTGTCGCGTTACTATACGTGATTTCGTGGATTGCTCTGCGTGCCCCGGACTCGTTGTCAAGCCCGGCCATTGAGCCGGCTCGGAGCTCTCCGCAATCGTAGACAGCTTCCCATCAAGCCTCGCTACTTCACCCTTGAGAAAAGAGTGACTGCATCTTCGAAGCGTCGGCCTGGACATGGGTGTTGCACGGAAGGTTGTTCCTGGAGCGGCACAAGGACCGCTCAATTCGCATTAAGAAGGGCCTGGGAGATCGAATTCGTCCTCGCCCATTTTTGCATAAGTGCGCAAAATGTCTTCTCTCGAGACGACACCGACCAGGCGCGCAGGATTGGCACGGTGGACCACCGGGAGGTAGGGAAGATCACCCAGCCTGCGTAACGGAAGCTCCAGAGAATTGTCAGGGTGAACTGTGGGCACCCAATGCCGGGGAAAAACTTCCGCGAGGCGAAGGTGCCCCGGAGTTGAAGAGATTTCTTCCAGAAGCACCGCGCGCTTCACCATGTGCCAGCCGCTGTCTTTCTCGTGAATGAGGATCCAATCCTGCTGATTCCTTTCGAGCTCCGCCATAACCTGCGTGACGGTCTTTTCGGCGCGCAAGGGTGGCACACTCACAGGGCGCATGGCATTTTCCACGCGAATCGGTTCTTCCTCCCGGACCTCTTCCAATGACGGAAGCTCGAGCCCATCCTGTTTCGAAAGCAAGTCGAACACCGGAACAGGCTGATACTTCAGAGAAATCAGATAGGCGATGGTGTTGGAAATCATAACCGGCAGAATGATGGAATAGTTGCCGCTGACTTCCAGAACCATGAAGACAGAAGTCATAGGAACGCGCAGGAATCCCGCGAAGAGCGTGCCCATGCCGACGAGGGCGTAAGCGCCGACGCTTCCCGTGAGAACTGGGAAAAAGTGGTGTTCGAGCCCCCCGATGGAACCGCCGAGCATCGCGCCGATGAACAGCGTGGGTGCGAACATTCCGCCAGGAGCGCCGCTCGAAAAAGAAAGACAAGTGGCAACAACCTTGGCAAGAGCGAGAATGGCAAGAAATTGCCAAATATACCTTCCGTGCATGGATTGGTCCATGACGTCGTAGCCCGCGCCTAGCACTTGTGGAAGCCAGACCCCCATCACCCCGAGAAGAAGTCCAGCAATTGCCGGCTGGACGTATTCGGTCCAATCCGGCCATTTGCGGAGCCACATGCGGAGATTCGCGACGAGCTTGACGAAAAACAGGGAGAACAGCCCGCCAACGACGCCGAGCAAGGCGTAACCGAGCAATTCTGCGGGATGAGCCAACCGAAACGGAGGGATCCGGAAAAGAGGCTCGGCGCCCAGGAATCCGCGCATCACCACCACCGAGGAAACCGCCGAGAGAACCACGGCCCCGAGAATACCGGAGCTCCATTTGCCGACAATTTCTTCAATGACGAAGATGACCGCGGCGATGGGCGCGTTGAAAGCTGCCGCAAGGCCTGCAGCGGCGCCCACCGGCGCAATCAGCCGCAGATTTTCCCGAGAAAGCCGGAGTTTGCGGCCGATGATCGACGCGATTCCGGCGCCAATCTGGAGAGAAGGGTCCTCCGGGCCAAGGGAGTGCCCGCCACCGATGACGACGGCCGAGCAGAAGAATTTTCCAAAGACGGTGTGGAATGGAATATAGCCGTCCGAGACGTAAACCGCCGTCTTGGTTTGATTGACTCCGCTGCCGCGAACACGCGGGAAAAATCGCTTCACGATGATGCCGATGAGCAAACCAGTCAGGCATGGAACAAGCAGTAGCCGAAGCACTGGCGGCGCTTCCTCCGAGCGCAGAAGCCAAAGGCGAACCCACTCAATGGCCATGCGGAAGCAGACGACGGAAAGGCCTGCGAAGATACCGATCATTACCGCAAGAAGGAGAAACAGGCGGTCTTCGCGCAGCGTCAGCTCGCGCCCCGAACGCTTCAGTCCCTCCCACCAGCTTGGCCCGGCTGTGGAGGTTACGCCAGCTGGTGATTGCAAACTCTCCGGCATGCTCAAGTCTCTTTGTGCTGGCCGGCGATGAGTTCGATGGCCGCGTCCGTGATGGTACCGGTCCCGCACTGTGAAGCAGCGCTTCTTTCCACTTCGAACACCCAGATGAGGGCCGTTTTTTCCAATTCCGGCTGCATTGCAAACACTTGCCCGGTAAGCTGCTTGGGCAGCGCGGCCCGATCTGTGGCAAGCGTCTTCAACTTGTCGGGCACTGGCACTTTAGAACCCTCAAGAAGCGCAGGGAAGCAACTCGTAACGCGCGCCTGTGCTGCATCGAGCATGCGCAGAATGCGGCGCTGCCGCTCCCGATCGTTCAGCTGCGTATCGTAGGGATTTAGTTCCGCGGCTTCGGAGGAGATATCGCGATCTCGTTCCACCGAGGAATCCTTCGACCCGCGAAGGATGGCTTGGGTGAAGTAGCGTTCCGCTTGCCCAAACTGTCCCACGGCCAGGGCCGCTTTGCCGCTGCCCGCCAGCGCGTCCCCATTCTCGGGTTCCATGTGCAATACGCGCTGATACTCGGCCAGCGCGCTTTGTGCATCTCCAGCCTGAAGCAGAAAGTCCGCCGCCTGCACTCGAACTTCGGGATCCGCCGGATTGTCCGCCGCCATGGATAGGCTCTCCGCGCGCGCGGCGTCTCTACGATTGTGGCTCAGGAAAAATTCGATCAGCTCTTTTCGTGTGGTGAGCTGGTTGGTGTGAGGGTTGTTGGGCCAGTGACCGTACATCGCGTCGTGAAAATAAGTTGTGGCCGAATCCACATCGCCCCGGCGTACCGCGATGCGCGCCAGTTCAAGGTTGATGAGCGAGTTTTCCGGATCAGCCGTGCGGAGGTTGAAGAGATAGTCCTGCGCCTCATCAAGCTGGCCCTGCTCGGTGAGCGCCTGCGCCAATTCCAGCTGCAGCTGGGTGCTATCCGGCGAGTAGAGCAGCGCATTGCGAAAATCCTCGATGGCCACGACGGAGCGCGCCGCGGCCAGGTTTACTTCGCCCGCAGCACGCCAGTCCTGCGCGATTTTGGCCTGTTTTTCATGAAAGAGGCGCACGATTACCCCGGTAATTGTAAACATAGGGATCAAAAGCAGACCGCAGATCGATAGAAACACCGTCCGGGAGCGTCCCCAGACAACGAATGCGGAAGTGCACCGGGGACACACCGCCCCCGGCGACGGCAGTGGTTTTCCACATTCTGGACAGGTAGCTTCTGATTTCTCTGGAGTCATCGAGTCGGGCGTCGAAAATTCACATTACTATGATACGCGAAATTAATCTATCGTGCAGCGATATATCGCTCCGATGACCACCAATGCATCTCCGGCGCTGGAACTTCCATGCTTTTCTTCGATGTTTTCCCGCTTCAACTCAGCCTTGCTGATGATATCTTACGAAAAGACAGCCAGGAGCCACATATGTCCGACGCCACAAGACCCGCTTTGTCGAATGACACCCGCATTTCGACGCGCACGGAATCTGACAGTATGGGTAAGATTGAAGTCCCCGTAGACCGCTACTACGGCGCGCAAACGGCCCGTTCACTGATCCATTTCGCCATCGGCAAGGACACCATGCCGCCGGAGCTGATCCGGGCGTTTGGGATCCTGAAGAAGGCCTGCGCGCTGGTCAATCAGGATCTCGGCAAACTTTCCGCGGAAAAATGCAGCCTGATCGTGCAGGCGGCAGACGAGGTCATCACCGGAAAGCTCGACGATCACTTTCCCCTCCGTATTTGGCAAACCGGCAGCGGGACACAAACGAACATGAACGTGAACGAAGTGATCTCCAATCGCGCGATTGAGATCGCCGGCGGCCTGTTGGGCAGCAAGAAACCCATTCACCCCAACGACGACGTGAACATGTCGCAGTCGTCGAACGACACGTTCCCCACAGCCATGCACATCGCGGCCGCGACGGAGACAGCGCGCACGCTCTTGCCGGCGGTGAAAAAACTCCGCGACGCTCTGGATGCAAAAGGCAAAGAGTTCGCGGACATTGTCAAGATTGGCCGTACGCACTTGCAGGACGCCACTCCACTCACGTTTGGGCAGGAATTTTCCGGCTGGGTGAGCATGCTGGACCGGGATGGCGGCCGCATCGCCATGGCCCTCGACGGTCTGTATGATCTGGCCATCGGAGGGACCGCAGTCGGCACGGGCCTGAACGCGCATCCTGAATTCGCGGAACGCGCCGCTCGTAAAATCGGCGAACTGACAGGCCTGCCGTTTCGTTCCCATCCGAACAAATTCGCGGCTCTCTCTGCTCACGATGAAATCGTTTTTGCCTCCGGAGCTCTGAAAACACTCGCGGTTTCGCTGATGAAAATCGCCAACGACATTCGTTGGCTGGCTTCCGGCCCGCGCTGCGGCCTCGGCGAACTCATGCTGCCGGAGAATGAGCCCGGGTCGTCCATCATGCCCGGCAAAGTGAATCCGACGCAGTGCGAAGCGCTCACCATGGTTGCCGTTCAAGTGATGGGCAACGACGCGGCGATCGGAATTGCCGGTTCGCAGGGGAACTTTGAATTGAACGTCTTCAAGCCGGTCATGATCTTCAACTATCTGCATTCGGTTGAACTCCTCGCGGATTCCTCAAATAGCTTTGTGGATCATTGCGTCGTGGGAATTGAGGTCCACCGCGAACAGATTGACAGCTACCTTCACAATTCCCTGATGCTCGTCACTGCTCTTGCGCCCAAGATCGGATACGACCAGGCCGCCCAGGTTGCCAAAGCCGCGCACCACTCGGGAATCAGCCTCCGTGAAGCCGCGCTGAAGCTCGGTTTCGTCACCGCCGATGAATTCGACGCCCTCGTTAGGCCAGAAGACATGACCCACCCATGAGGACTCGCTTTCCTACGAAAGAGAATTCAATATAGGCACCCTGAGGCTCCCGACATAGCTGAGTTTCCGCGTGGCGTCGTACACTGATCACAGTTCCATGCGACCCGAGGCACAACTCGCATGCGCTTTGGCGGTCCTGCTCCTGGCTTCCAGCTCAAGCGCGCAGCGACCGATCAAAGAAGAACACCAGAAGCACGGCAAGCGCGCTGTGTGGAATCTTGATGGCGGAATGCCTTTCTCGACAGACGGTGGACTGCCTGGCGGCGAATGTTTCCGCATGTCCGGCCGAGTGAGTGCGCCTGCATTTTTCGATGGGCTCAAGCGCGTGGACGATTTGGACGAGACCTTCTTCGAGCGCGGGACTGAGATCATCACGGAATTCCCCGACCAACTCTCCGTCACGTTCTCCATTCGAGATATCGCGTGCGACCCCCGCGGGAATGCGGCGGCCGAGCAGCCCACCCTTACTCCCGAGATGATCAACACGCTACGCCTTGGCCTCTTCTGGAAGAAGGGAGTCACGATGCATCTGATCCGAGATTACTTACGAGGGGAAATCACGATTATGCCCCTCGCGCCTTACGCGACGGACCTTGCCAAGGAACTGCCGAAACGCTACGAGTGGAAGTTTTCTTTGGAAGTTCCGAGCAAGGGCGTATCTTTAACGGACAGTCTTGTGTTTCTTTTGGTTACCCACGACGGTCAACTTGCCGCGCGCGTTTCCGCGCGGCTATAGGCGGCCCCTCGATTGCACAGCCAGAATATGAAGCGAGGGCAATCTCTGGGTGACGTATTGCCAATGCGCGGCGAAGAGGCGCGTGCATGAAACGCGGAAACATAATTCTCCTTTTGGCCGTCCTGGCCGTGGGCCTCGTTATAGCAGCCGCTGTCAGCATCCTCCATGGCGGCCTAAGCGCGCGGGCCACTCCGACCGCACTGGAGGTCTTTCTCGCTCGAAATGTGCGGCATTTGGCCCTTCCCTCAGGGGCGCGGACGATGACCAATCCCATTGCCGATTCTGCCGAAGTGCAACAGGAAGCCATGAAGCACTTCGCGGATCACTGCGCTTTTTGCCACGCGAATGACGGGAGCGGCGATTCGCCCGTTGGCAAGGGCCTTTATCCCAAACCTCCGGACTTGCGCGCCGCTCGAACGCAGAAACTTACCGACGGCGAGCTTTTCTGGATCATTCAGAACGGAGTTCGGTTCACCGGGATGCCCGCGTTTGGAGTGGTTTCCGATCATGGCGACGCGGAAGACACCTGGAAACTCGTGCGTTTTATCCGCCATTTGCCGCAATTGAGCACGCAGGAACAGATCGAAATGGAGCGATACAATCCCAAAGGGCCGGAGGATCGCGAGGAGGAAAAGGACGAACAGGATTTTCTGAATGGCGGGCCGCCGCACCCATCACCTAAAACTCCGCATCATCACCATTGAACCGCCAGCAAAAGTGCGGCAGAGTCTCGAGGCAATGCATTTCTGCGCGCTCCCAGGATTTGTTCCGGCTCTATCAGGAGCTCCTCCCTGGTAGTCCGAATGGCCGGATTTTTCGTATGATAGATGTCGGGGAGAGTATGAAGACTCTTTGCATTTCTCTCATGCTCGCGCTTGCCGCAGTGGTTCCTGCCTTTGCCCACGGTAACAAAAAGCATGTCATGGGCACTTTGGAAAAAGTTTCAGCTCATGCCGTCGTCGTTAAGACGACAGACGGGAAAAGCGTCGAAGTAAAGTTGGCGCCAACGACCATGTACGTAGACAAGGATGGAAAGGCGGCCAAGCTTGCGGATCTCGCTCCCGGACAACGCGTGGTCATTCATGCCACACCGAAGGGCACCGACCTCATCGCCAACGAAGTGAAGTTTGCGCCTCTGGCATCGGCGCCTTCCGCCACTTCTCCGCCCATTCACTAATTTCTGCGTCTCGTTTGAAGTGTTGGGCCTCCCGTTGCCCTTGAATCCGCAACCGGAATCCCCGAAGTCGGCGGGGGAGATACCACAGCTTTCGGGTAGAATCCCCCAGGCAAGTTTCCATATTCCTCGAAGGCAATCGCAAAGGGGTGACGAAATGAAGCGACTCGGAACGCTGGCCGTTTTTCTTGGCTTGATTCTTTTTGCGGCCTCGGCGGCGCACGCGCAAACCACAGGGACAGCGGCCACAACTGATGATGTGGCAGTAAAAGCAGGACGCGTGCTTGACGTCCGCACGGGGCAGTACGCCGCGAATCAAATCATCTGGATCGAGAACGGCCGGATCAAGGAGGTTGGCGCAGCAAATGAACTGGCCGCCAAACTTCCGAAAGGCGTGCGCGTCGTTGACCTTTCTCAGGACACGGTCCTTCCCGGGCTGATTGATTGTCACACGCATCTCACCATGTCCCCGTGGACGCTCGGCCCCGCGGGGTTGCGGATGTCCTATCCTCGCCAGGCTTTGCTGGGAGCGCGCAATGCCCGCGTCACGCTCGAAGCGGGCTTCACCACCGTGCGAAACGTCGGAGCCGGCGGCTATTCGGACGTAGCCTTGCGCGACGCGATCAACGCAGGTGATGTGCCAGGCCCGCGGATGCTTGTTTCCGGCCCACCGCTCAGCATCACCGGAGGTCACGCGGACGAAAACTTCCTCGCGCCGCAGTTCAACGCGTTCTCGGATGGCGTAGCTGACGGACAGGATGCCGTCATCCATAAAGTTCGCGAAAACATCAAGTACGGTGCGGACGTGATCAAGTTCATGGCCACTGGCGGCGTGCTTTCCGAAGGCGACAATCCCGCGCTCGAACAATATTCTCCGGAGGAGATGCGCGCCATCGTCGAGACCGCGCACGGTCTCGGCCGCAAGGTGGCCGCCCATGCGCACGGAGCACTCGGCATCAAGAACGCGGTCCTTGCCGGAGTGGACTCCGTTGAGCACGGCAGCTTCATCAACGAGGAAGACATTCAGTTAATGAAGCAGCATGGGACGTATCTGGTTCCCACGTTGTACCTGATGGACTGGTTTATGGAAAATTACCGCGCGCTTGGCTTGAGCGAAGGGGTAATCGCCAAAGCCAAGGTCGTGATGCCTGCAGCGCGGGAGAATGTCGCGCGCGCGTTCAAGGAAGGTGTGAAGGTCGCATTTGGCACGGACGCTGCGGTTTATCCCCATGGCCTGAACGCACACGAATTTCCGGTGATGGTTAGTCTCGGCCTGACGAACCTCCAGGCGATTCAGGCTGCCACCATGAATGCCGCGGATCTTCTTGGATGGTCGGACCTGGTAGGTACGCTTGAGCCTGGAAAATACGGCGACCTCATCGCAGTCCAGGGCGATCCCATGCAGGACACTGGCGTCCTTGAACATGTCACCTTCGTGATGAAGGGTGGAGAAATCGTCAAGCAGTAGCGAACCTCTGCTAGCCATTTTTGCGCGAACCCGTGCAGCCGCGAAAATCCGCCGAGGGCAATCAGAATTTAATGAGGCGGGCTTTGCGCCGGGGATGCTAGCTCGAGATCCGCGTCAACGGGCCTTGCGATGATGCCTCGCACGCGATCGCGAAGCGCCGGCACATCTTCCTTCGAAAGGCCTTCCGTCTTGATCGTGTCGTGCAGATGCACGGTAATCGTCGCGGGCCAAAACATCCAATGCCCGGTGCGATGATGGCGAAATGCACCCACGATGCTGACCGGAACGATCGGCGCACCGAGCTGTTGTGCCAGCCGGAAAACGCCGTCCTGAAACTCGTCCACTTTCCCGTTGCGGGTTCGTTTGCCTTCGGGAAAAACGATCAGGCTCACGCCTTGATCAATCGCGTCCTGCGTCATCCGCCACATACGCTTCAAATCCGAGGGCCGGCGCACGTCCGGCACGGGAACGTTGCCGAACCGTTTCATCAGCCATCCGTAGATGGGAATCTCGAAATGCGATTCCAGTTCCCAACCTCGAGCAAATTGCGGGATGGCGCAATACAGCACGAAAGGATCAAAAAAGTTCACGTGATTGGAGACGAAGAAACTCGTGCGCTTCGCGTCGAAGCGCGCCTCGCGTTCCGTGCGGGTCTTGGCGCCCGAGAAAAACATGATGCGCCGGCAAAAAGCGCGCTGCAGCCAGTCATGCTTCTTCGGATCGAGAAAAATAGCCAGGCCAATCAGCGTCGGAACGGCAATCGCAAAATGCAGCAGGCTCACTCCCCAAAGCAGCGCGCTGCGGACGGCCAGCCAGATCCGCTTCATATATACACATCCACCGCGGAGGGAAGCACATCCAGAGTGCGGCACTCGAGCCTGGCAATCTCCCCGTCAATCATCACGTCAACGGGAACGTGAATGTTGAACTCCACGTGCTTCACCGATCTTCGCGAGGCCAACGGATGCGCGATGTGCGTCCCGTCGTAGAGCTTCGGCAACGTCTTGAGCAATCCGAACCGGCCGATCGGCCCCCAGCGAATGAATTCGATATAGCCGTCAGTCGCATTGGCGTCGGGGGCGATCAACATCGTGCCGCCGGTGTATTTGCTGTTGTTGAAAGAGAGAAAAAGCGCCCGGCGCTCGTCCCATTCCTTGTCGTCGTCGCATCGCAAGGCAAAGGCACGCCGTTTGAGCTGAAGCACGCGGACAAAGACTCCCAGCAAATAACCGAGGCGTCCAAACGGCTTGAAGAGCCGGTTCGTCAGCGCTCCCACGTCGGCTGTGAATCCCATGCTAAGAATATTGATGGAGTAGCTCTGTCCCTGCGCGTGCGTCAGCCGGACAAGATCCACCGGGCGCGTTTTACCCTCGAGCAAGGCCTTAAGGGATGCCTCCGCCGTGTCGCTTGCGAAATCCCTCAAGAACGAATTGCCGGTGCCTAACGGCAGAAATCCCAGGGCAATTCTTTCTTTGACTTGTCCTCCTCCAAATACGCCGTTCAGAATTTCGTGCGCGGTGCCGTCGCCGCCGACCGCGAGAAAACTGCGGTAGCCCTGCGCGTACGCCTCGCGTGCCAATTGGACCGGATGCCCAACACTCATCGAAGCAAACACGTCAATCTTCAGCCCCGCCGCGCGCAGTCGCGTGAGCGCAGGTCCCGCGAGCTTGGCGGATTTTCCTCCGCCAGCGGCCGGATTCACGATCGCGAAGAATCGCTCTTTTTCAACGGCCATGGGTCAGAGCGGCAGGACGGCCGCCGCGCGATCGAGCCTGGCAAGCCGTTCCGCCAAAACGTTCCGCTTAATCTTAAGCGAAGCCGTGCGCGGAAACTCTTCGTTCATCACAATCACACCGTGGATGCGCTTGTAGTTGAGGAGGCGGCTGTTTCGCGCGGAGATCTCCGTCCGAAGTTCATCTGCAAAGCTTTGCCCCTCCTCGAGGTGAATCGCGAGCACCAATTGCTCGCCCACCATCGAACGTTGTGGCCAGATGTAATTCGCGGCGAAAACGCAAAATTCCTTCACCGGCAGGCTCTCGAAGACCGTTTCGATGTCTTCCGGATAGATATTTTTGCCTTCCTCGGTGACGATCATATTTTTCTTGCGGCCAAAAAGTTGCAAGTGGCCGTTGGAATCGAACCTTCCGAGGTCTCCGGTCTTCAGCCATCCGTTCACGATCACTTCGCGAGTGAGATCCTCATCGTGAAGGTAGCCCGCCATCACCGTTTTGCTTCGCACCGTGACCTCACCGATCCCCTCCGCATCAGGATCTACGATCTTCACTTCCATGCCCGGTAGCGGTTTGCCAACGGTATCCGCGCGAAAAGGTTTTAGATTATTCACAGTGATCGCGGTCCCTGCTTCGGTCAGGCCGTATCCGTTCGCAACCGGAATTCCGAGATCGTAGAAAAATTGCAGAGTTTGCGGCTCCGTGAACGCGCCTCCCACAATAATGGCCCGCAGCTCACCCCCAAACGCGGCATGCACCTGCTTCAAAAGCCTCCGGCTGAGCCCAAGCCGAGGCCGCCCTTTCGTCAACGATTTGTTGATGGTTACAAGCGCATTGAACACTTTGCGCTTCGACGAAGGAAGCGCATCGAACCGCGCCTGCAATCCCTTTTGCAAGTTCTTCAGCACCAGCGGTACCAGGCTGACGTACGTAATCTTGTACTTTGGAAACGCCTCGCGAACGAACTCCGGCCTCAGCGTTCGCAGGTGCACCACGCACGCGCCGCAGATGAATGGCCCGAAGAATCCCACCATGAAATCAATCGCGTGATTTGTCGGAAGAATGCTGAGATAGCGTACTCCGGGCCAGAACGGGTAGAGCGATGTGAGTGCCACGCACTGCTCGAGATAATTCTCCTGAGTCATCATGCAGCCCTTCGGCCGCCCGCCCGTGCCGGAGGAATACACGATGCAAGCCGTGTCTTTGCGCTCCCGGGATACGAAATCTGGCTCCCCGGCTCCGCGAAATTCTTCCCACCGCAGCGCTCCTGAAAGCTCCACATTAGCCGGCACTTCGGTGACCAGCAAGGTTCTCAGTTCTATCGCCTCGATTCGCCCTGCCGCTTCGCTGAGCTGCCTCCAAATCGGATACTCCGTGATCAAAACCTTCGCTTCGGAGTGTTTCAGCAATTGCCACTGCTCATCGGGCGTCAATTTGTAATCGATGGGGACCAGCACGCCGCCGCAAAAGAAGACCGCATAGGCGGAAATCAGCCACTTGGACTGATTTGTCATGATGATGCTGGCCCGTTCGCCGGCACTGAATCCGGAATCCTGCAACGCGCGCGCCAGTGGCAGCGCCCGCTCCTTGAAGTCTTTGTATGTCAGCCTCTCTTTTTCCCGTTCGCGGTCCGCTTCGATCAGACACAATTCCTCCGCAAACGCATCCAATGCGTCCTGCAGCGCGGCGCCTACGGATTGATATCTTGAAAGGTCCAGCATTACAGGCGGGACTGAATGCGCTCCGCGAGAGTCTTGAAGTCGCTCACGCCTTGCACCTCGTAGTCGGGCAGCTCGATCCCAAAATGATTTTCCAGCCGCGACAGCAACTCCAGGGCTTGCAAACTGTCAATCCCGAGCTTCTTGAAAAAATCATCCCCCGGCGCGAGTGATCCCGTGGCCACATGAAAATGGCTGGTGGCAAGCTCCAGCACTTCTTGAGTTGTTTGTTCGAGGTTACGCATCTCGTTGTAAATCTATCATTCCCAAAGCGGGCGCGCAAAATCAGAACCAGTCGCTCCAGGTTTCAGGGAAGATAAGGCATGGCATCCGAGGATTCCACAAACTTCTTCAGTGCTGCCATCACCGTGGGCCGCGCGAACAGCTCGCAAAACAGGTCAACTTCGCGTTTCAGCTCTTCATAGGGAATCGGCTTCATGAATTTCTTTGCAGCGGCTCGCGTTGCCGCATCAAACTTCGTGATCTGGGCCGCCGTAGTGCGCGCCACTTTCAGCGCTTCACCTTCCCCGGCGAGTTGCGAGACGAGCCCGACGGCGTGTGCTCGCGCGGCATTAATGCTGCGGCCGGTGAACAGTAGATCACGTACGATCCCGTTGCCAAGATCTCGTTTCAGCCGTGGAATGCCTCCGAAGCCGGGAATCAGACCAAGCCGCAGCTCCGGAAATGCAAATCGCGCCATCTTGTCTGCCACAATGATGTCGCAGAGCAAAGCCAGTTCCAGCCCGCCCCCGAAGCAAACTCCGTGCACTGCAGCAATCGTGATAAACGGCGCTGCGTCAATCGCATTTCCCACGGCGTGCGTCCGACCGACAAAATCACGCACTCCGGCGAGCCGCTCCTTCTCGCCAAGCGCAACGGCCCCATGGTACAGCTCGCGCAGATCCGCCCCCGCGCTGAAACCGAGTTTTCTCGCGCTGCTGATGATGCACGCAGAGGTCTCATTTTCGATTTCCTTCATCGCGCGGACGAACTCCTCCAGCTCCGCAAGCATCGCCGTTCCGATTTCGTTTGCGGGCGCATGATCGAGCGTCAGCTCGATGACTCCTTCGCGCCATTCCCAGCGCAGCGCCTTGCCCTTGAAACTCTTCATGCGTGCGCCTTCCTCTCGTACATGGCCTCAATTTCCCTGGCGCATTGCGCATTGATCGCTTCGCGGCGCAGCTTTCCCATTGCGGTCAGCAGGCCGTTCTCCGCCGAAAACGCCGTCGGGATGACGGCAAAATTGCGAATCTGGCGGTAGTGCGGCAATTGGAGGTTCACCGTTTCAATCGCTGCTTGAACTGCCGAGGGCTTCACCGGGCCCGTGACCAGAGCGCAGACATAACTGCGCGCATTGCCGACGAGCACCGCCTGTTGTGCTCCCGGTAGAAGTTGTACCAGCGTGTCCTCGATCGGCTCGGGCGCAAACTTGTGCCCCGTATTCAGCACCAGAAGGTTTTTGATCCTCCCGATGATGCGCCAATTTCCCCGGGCGTTTACTTCTCCTTGATCACCCGTATGAAACCAACCGTCGCGCAAGACTCGCGCGGTCTCTTCGGGCCGGTTCCAATATCCCGGAAATATATTCGGTCCGCGCACGAGAATTTCATCATTCTCGCCAAGTTTCATCTCCACTCCTGCGATCGCCGTTCCCACATAACCCGGCTCCGGCGGAACTCGGGGATCGTCCAGCGTGCAGAGCGCCGTTGTTTCAGTGAGCCCATACGCCTGCAATACGGGAATGCCGAGCATGAGAAAGAAAAGTTGCGTTTCTGGCGCGAGCGGCGCCGATCCGCAGACCAAGGCACGCAAATTCTGCCCAAATCGCGATTTGACCCTGTCAAAAATCAGCTTCCGGCCGAGCGCAAGCCACAAACCGTCGAACCCGCGCTTTTGTCCGCCATGCTCGTGTTCCCACGCTTTGCGGGCTCGCCCATAGAGGGCTCGAATCGCGGCGTTGCGCTTGGCAACGGCATCTTCCACCCCACGTTTCACACGCTCGAGCAATGTGGGGACATTCAAGAAATAATGAGGTGCCGAAAGACGGATTTCATCCGCCAGCTTGTTCAGGTCCGTGGAAAGAGTGAGCACGCTTTCGCGAAGAAGGGCGGAAAGCATCAGCATCCATGAAGCCGCAAAATTCAGTGGCGCGTATAGAAAAATCCTGTCCGGCTCGGAACTCGCTCCCATCAGCTGATTCAACCGTTCTCCCGTGCAGCCGGTCATGTGGTCCACATTCCCAATGTTCAGGCAGACGCCCTTTGGCTCCCCCGATGTTCCTGACGTGTAGATGACCGTCAGCAAGTCGTCGTCACTGCGAGCCAGCGGCTTCAGTGGCGCAAGGGCAAACTGGCTCCCGTGAGCTACCTCGTCGAATAACGCGCGCTGCGGGAATTCAATGTCTCCCGTCCCCGCATCCGCCCACGCTGCCGCAGCCCCGTCGCAAAGCGCCGCGTCGTCCGTCAGCAGGAGCCGCGGTTGGCAATCCTTCAGCATTCCCGCAATTTCTTTGGAAATCTGCCGCGCATAAAGAGGCACGACCGGAATGTTCTCGGCCATCAATGCCAGGTCAATCGCCACCCATCGAATCGAATTCGCCCCGAGCATTCCACAGCGCTCTCCGGGATGAATGCCACATGCACGCAGCCACGCGCGGGCGCGCTGCACAAGTTCGAGCAGCTCCCCCCCTGATACGGAAACGAACTGCTTGCCTCGAACTTCCCGAAGCACCACGCGGTCCTTCGAACGTTCCAATCCTTCAAAAATCTTTTCGAGGAAGCTCGGCATGGAGATTCAGCTCTTCGCCGTCATCGCCGCTTCCGTCACGTCATGGCGGTCCGCCAGTTGCTGCAACGTCTTGCTCAAGGGCGGCAAATACTCTTCCCAGGAGCGCACCCCTGTTTTCAAGGGAAACTCTGGATACTCCCGTCTCAGTAGATCCTCGAAAATGACCCCCATGCGGGCCATAACCTTGAGGTTGCGCACCACCGTGCGCGCAATTCCGTCGCGAACGGAATCGGCTTCCTGCACCAGAGTGTCCATGATGCTCAGAAGCTTGGGTTCGAGCTCGGGATCATCCACCGTAAGAAAGAGATGCTCGTGGCCGCGTTCGCGCATCAGGTTGCGGATGCGCTCGTCCATCGTCACTCCCGCAGACGCCACGAGGCTTGGCATGCAAGTAACGATACCGTGGTAGCGCGACGAAACCATGTACGATCCCGCGCGCAAGATCGAAACGAGCTCGAACATGTTGTAATCGTCTGAGGTGAAAATCGGTGTCCCGGGAATTTGTTCCGCGATCTCCCGGCATGCGACCGCATCCAGCCTCTCCATGGCCACCAAAACGGTAAACACGCATTGCTTCTGCTGGAATGCCCGCGTCGCCCTGGCAAACGCGCCAATGTAGTTTTCGAATTTCCGGTCCACTTCTGCTCCGGACTGGTGGAAATAAACCGTCCGGTATTGGCTCTCCTTGAACGCGCCGGTCGTGACACGCGCAACATATTTCGCAAGTGAAGCCTGCACCGGCCAGACAAAGGGATGGATCGGGCAGAGAATCAGCACCGGCGTTTTCTCATCCCATCCCGCCTCGCGCAGCACTTTGCGGCCATATTCTTGCGGCTGCGGCTCGAAAGTCCATGCGGTGTCGGTCCCGAGCTCCGTGGAGATTCCCAAATTTCCCAGCACGTTCTGCGATTCCCGATTCCTGGTGATGATGAACGAGTCATGCACATAGCGCCGGCACATCTTCTCGATCAGGCTATCCATGTAGCCCGCTTCGGCGCCGTAGCCTACAGACAGCTTGTTCTCCGATGATGCCAGCCCCAGCGACCCGATCATCATCGTCGTCAACGCATTCGCGAATTTGCTCTTGAACATTGAACCTTCGCACGCGACAACCCCGTGGTTCTGCCTCGCCTCTCGATGCAGAAACGGTGGAAAAACATCGGGAAGATGCACTTGCTGTGTTCCTCCAAAGTATCCCTTTGTGCGGTCGAAACTCTGCGTCATCACGCTGAAGTCCACATTCCCTGCCCCAAGAACGTGGCGAAGCTGCCGCAAAATCTCATTCACGCGCACGTCCGAGCCCGTGTTGCGCGTTCCGTTGTATCCTGCGAACAGAAGCCGCAGCGGCTCGCCCGGCGCCCACTTCTTCCCTCGTCCGAGCATCCACTGCAGTCGAGTGAGCTCGATCAACACGCTGACCCACGCCACCAGGAGAAAGTCCGTCATGCGCCTGCGCCCCCTGGCACAGCTACCGCTGCGGCGCTCTCTTCCGGCCACGGCTTTGCCGGGTACTTGAACTTGTGATTCCGGCTGAATTTTAAGAGCGGGTACGCATACTCCGTAAATTTTGCCGGCTTCTCTCCCCCAAGTTCCGAGACGACCCGCGCATTATCGAATACCGTGTTCCACACCAGGTACGGCCAGAATACCTTCAGGAGCGAAGCTCCTCTTCCGAGGTTTCCCTTGCGCCGCGCCAGACGGTTCACCGTGCCCGAAAATGTCGAACCAAGCGCCGGCACATATTTTGGCTTTCTCCACCCGCCGGCGGAAGAAAGCGCGTCGGTGAGTTCGCGGTAGGTTTGCGAGTCGCTCCCTGACGACAGGTGATAAATGCCAAAATCCGGCCGTTCTTTCTGATGAATGGTAATGATCGCTTTACCGACGTAATCCGCCGGCACGATATCAATCCTGTCCTCGGGCCGCAGCGGCAGGAACGGCAAACCGGCAAGAACGCTGAATGCTTGGACCATGTCGAATTGCGTCGTTTCCGGTTTTCGGCTGTCTCCCAGTACGATCGCAGGGCGAAAAATTGTCCGCGGAACGTCCGGCAAAAGTTTCTTGACCATGTGCTCACAGAATTTCTTGGTCCGCGCGTAAGGATCGTAATCCGATCTCGCCCAGTCAATCGCCTCGTCCTCGCGTACGGTCTCGTCCTGCCGGTGGCCGGCTACCGCGACCGTGGAAACATGCGAATACCGCCGCAACCCGTGCCGGTCCTGCGCGCGCCGCGCCAGTTGAATCACTTCCAGCGTGCCGCGCAAATTCACATTCAGGCATTGTTTCTCGGATTTGCGGTTTAGCGATGCCGCACAGTGGATCACCGATTCCGTCGTGTCCACCAGCGTCCCGTACTCGTCCTCGGAAAGCCCGAATCCCTCGTTCGTCAAGTCCCCGCGAAAAATCCGTACCCGCGTCGCCAGATATTCGTGAAATTCCGGGAAGGCAAGATGCAGTTGCAGCGATTGCCAGAGCCGCTCCCGAGCTTCCTGTTCCGAATTCGCTCGCACCAGAAGATTTAGAGAATCCCGATACCCGGAGAGAACTTCGGCTGCGATGTAGCTCCCGAGGTAGCCGGTCGCGCCCGTCAAGAAGATAGCCATGCGCTTTAACCGCCTCCGGAACTCGTGAGCGCTTGAACCGGCGGTGGCTCCGCACCCCAGTCCAGTTCCCGCGGAGTCCGCGATTCCAGCGGCCGGCCCTCCATCAGCGGGTAACACCACCGTCGCAAAGCCGGGATATGCACGTTAATCCAGTAATCCCACCAATCGATGGACCCGGGTTCGAAATCGAACAGTTGGCGCTCGTCTTCGGTCAGCGCCGCGGATAGCAGCCGCACATTTTCGCATTCAAAGACGTGCTCGTTGTGGAGAATGAACGGCTCATAAAGTTCGATCAACTTTTCTGCGCGGTTCAGTTCGCGTTCGGCCTTTGCCAGCGGCGGTTTTTTCATGCGCAGCTTTTCCGCCACGCGATTGATGCCCGAGACCACCGCCTTCTGCATCGGGATCGAAAGCCTTTCGTACCGCTGCTTGGACACCGGAATCGTCTCAAACTTCACTTTCAGCCAGTGCTCAATCCCCTTCTGCGTCCGGTAATGCTTTCGGTGCGCCAGCCCGGTCAGCTCGATGCTTCTCCCCATGTCGCACGGGTTCGTCGCGGAAGTCGCCAGTTGATACATCCGCGCGTGCCTCCGCAGAATCAGGGCCGCGCCAATTAATGTCATTCCGCGCGTGACCATGTCTACCGGGATCACGTCCAGGCATTTCTTCTCGTTCGTCGGAAGCTGCCGGAAATTCGTCCCAAGTAAATAAGAAAGCGGCCCCGACGTGTTGATGCCCTCATTCCATCCCGGAAATGGAGTTCGCGTCGAACTCTCAACGATGGACGGCCTAACGATCGCGATCGGCAGGTCCTTCCCTCTTCGTGCCAGCACCGATTCGCCGAGGCTTTTCGTAAACGTGTATGTATTCGGCCAGCCCAGATGCTGCGCCCGCCTCATCCCCACGCGCACTAGCTTGTTTCGTTCCCAGCGCACCCGGTTCCTTTTGACCACCCCGTCAAGCTGGCCCGCCTCAACCTTGGAATCATCCGCACCGCGCCCCAGGGCCTGCCTTCGCAGCGCTTTCGTTAGCTCCGGCCCTTCCGCGCGCTCTTCGATTCTCCGAACCATCGTTCGCAGCGACTCGATCTCCCGTTCCGCATCGAATGCCGCATCTCCCGCGGGATTGTAGTTGCTCTCCAGTTCCTCGGATACGCGCATATCGCGCATTCCCACCACGTAGCATGTGGAAAGATGCATCAACGCCGCGCGGTCGCATTCCCGCAGAAAATCTGTCAGATAGGTCGCGGAATCCACATTCGAAGCAACTGCGTCCCGCAAATCCGGATTGAAATCCGTCAATCCTGCGCTGTTCACAATCAGGTCCAGCGAGCTTGCCAACCTCGTTCGGACCGCATCCTCCAACCCCAATCCGGGTTGGGACACGTCTCCCTCGACGACCTCAATTCGTTCTCTCAAAAACGCCCCGAGCCCCCGTCCGTATTGCTCATGCAACGGGTCAACTGCCGGCGATTCCTCCACGATTTTTTCAAATCGTCTCTGCCCCGTCGTCGTGCGGTTGCGCCGTATGAGCAGCGTGATCTTTCCGATCTCAGGAACCTGTTTCAGCAAATCCACAAGCCACACCTTGCCGATGAAACCAGTTACCCCAATCAGCAGGACGTGCCGGTTTGCAAAGGCATCTCTCACGGATAGCGAATTCAGCCGTGGCACACCGTCGAATACCACCACCGATCTTGCCGATGGCATCGCTGGCCGATCTGTCCTCTGTGTCGCCTCCTGTAATTTTTCCGGCTCCCGCCAGCCCAGGTGTCTCAACAGCTTCGATTGCGATATTCGCCCGTCCGCCCCGCCGCTCCCCAGCCATCCCAGGAACCCTCTCGGCCGGATCACCGGATCGAGCAACCTACCCGTAGCTCGCCCATCCCGAAATTCCAGCCGGTTCGCGGCAAATGCCTCGATGCCAAGGTGCCGGGCCATTGGCCGCAGAATATGCTCGAGTGTTTGTCCCACCAGCACGACTTGTTCGCCGTTCCTCGACGCCTCCCGCAGCTTTTCGACTGCCTCCTCTCGTAAGTGCGTCTTGAGCTGGTACTCGAAATATTCTTCTCCCAGCAGATCCAGGCGGTCGCGGCTGATCCCCCGCAGCAGCGTATACAGCACCCGCGTCGCGAACTTCCTTCCTCCCAAATACGCCACAGGCCTCCACAACGTCATCAAGCCCATTCCCGCGCGCCGCTTCCACCGTTCGTCAAAGCTCTGCGCATTCCAGGTAAAAAACCCCGCTTGGCGCAGCGCGCTTAAGTCCAACAGCGACCCCTCCGCTCGCCAGTAGGTCACACCTCCAGGCTGATTCGGGGCAGCTTTTCGGGGACTGTGGGTGTTCGAATCTGGCATGGCGGGCCTGTGCGTCTACTGGCGCGCAGCAAGCGTCATTTCAGTTTCACAGTTTCCGCAAGTATTTCTGTATTGCACCGTTTTCCACTCGGTCTTCGACGCAGGTCACCCGGTGCGCCTGTCCGCCCATGCGAACCCCCGGCCAAAACGCCCCGGTCATGACAAGAAACCTGGCCTTTTTGAGCGAACCGCCGTCAATTGGCCAGACCTAAACGGTTAAATTAGCATCCCCAGCGGCATCTCGCAAGGCGCGATCCGCCCGCCTGGCTATACCCCCCAGCCGTAGCGCTCCGCATGTTCCAGGGTGCGTTGCATTTCCTCTCGCAGCATTTCCATGAAGCCCGATGCGGGGACCACCTTGCTTCCCGCCCCCCCAATGTCCGGTGTACGGAATCCTCCCGCCAGTACGCGCACCACCGATTGCTCGACCCAATCCGCCTCGAGATTCAGCCCAAACGCGTCCCTCAACATCATCGTCGCGCTCAAGATAGATCCCACTGGATTTGCCGCATCCTTCCCCGCCAACGTCGGCGCCGATCCATGAATCGGCTCGAACAGCGGCGCTCCGGTTCCGAAGCTCGCCGAAGGGATCAGTCCGATGGATCCCACCAGCGCCGCCGCCGCATCGCTCAAAATGTCTCCAAACATATTTGATGTCAGGATCACGTCGAACTGCGAAGGTCGCAAAATCAGCTGCATCGCCGCGTTGTCCACGTACATGTGCTCGAGCTTGATCGTCGGATAAAGATGATTCATCCCCGCAACCGTTTTCCTCCATAGTTGCGAGCTGGACAAAACATTCGCTTTGTCCACCGAGCACAGCCTCCGCGATCGGCCTTCCGCCCTCCCGTACGCAAACGACGCAATCCGTTCAATTTCCGCAGTCGAGTACGATTCCGTGTCCCAAGCCCGTTCTTTTCCGTGCTCGATTCCGTGGCCCCGCTCTCCAAAATAAATCCCTCCCGCAAGTTCGCGGATAATCTCCAGATCCAGTTCCCGCAAAACCTCCGGCTTCAACGGAGAAATTCCCCGCAGCGGCTCGAGCAGCTTCACCGGCCGTACATTGACGTACAGCCCCATCCCCTGCCGCAATGCCAGCAGCCCGCTCTCCGGCCGCTTCCCGACGGGCATCGCGTCCCACTTCGGCCCCCCCACCGCACCCAGAAAAACCGCGTCCGCCTTGTTGCACGCGTCCAGCGTTTCTTTAGGCAGAGGCGTGCCCGTCGCGTCAATCGCCGCCCCGCCGACGGGCATTTCGCGAAAATCAAATTGGTGATGAAATTCGTGCGCGCATTCGCGCAGCATCGCCGCCGCCGCCCGCGTGACCTCGGGCCCGATCCCATCTCCCGGCAGCAATACGATATTTTTCTTCATGACCTTACCAAAGCTCTCAGGCATATCCAGAGTGCGCTCCACAGCGCCTGCAAGAGTAGCTTACGCGAGTTTACGCGAGCGACGAAGCTTCCGCCGCGTAGGCCCCGGCTCCCCGCCGGATCACTTCGTGCGCAATTCCCACAAGATCGCGGGGCCGCACCGTCTTCGCTTGGTCCGCCAACGTCGTCACGCGCCGGTAAATTTCCGCCAATTCCGCGTCGCTCGGTTCATATCCCAGGTTGTGCAGCGTCTCCCGCAACGCGTGCCGTCCCGAATGCTTCCCCACCACCAGCGATCGCGACGGCACCCCCACGGTCTCAGGCGAAATAATCTCGTACGTCAGCGGGTTCTTGATGATCCCGTCCTGGTGAATCCCCGCCTCGTGCGCGAACGCGTTCGCTCCCACCACCGCCTTGTTCGGCGCCACCTGCGCTCCCGTGATTTCCGTCAGCAACCGGCTCGCAGGAAACAGCTGCTCCATGTTGATTCTCGTCGCCACGCCGAAACTTTCCTTCCGTACCGCCAGCGCCACCACCACTTCCTCCAGCGATGCGTTCCCCGCCCGCTCGCCGATCCCGTTCACCGTGCACTCGATCTGCCGCACGCCCGCCCGCACCGCCGCCAGAGAGTTCGCCACCGCCAGCCCTAGATCGTCATGGCAATGCGCGCTCAGCGTGATCCGCGGATCGTCTCCCAAATACTCCCGCACCCGCCGGAACATCTCCCCGTACTCCTCCGGCACCGCATACCCCACCGTGTCCGGCAAATTCAAAACCGTCGCTCCCGCTTCTACTGCCACGCGGCAGACCTCGCACAAATACCCAATCTCCGTCCGTCCCGCATCCTCCGCCGAAAACTCCACTTCCGCCACGTGCTGCCTTCCCAGCCGCACCATTGACCCAATCGCTTCCAGCGCCTGCTCCCTCGTCATCTTCAGCTTCACGTTCAAGTGCAGGTCGGACGTCGCCAGAAACACATGCAGCCGCGCTTCCGCCGCGGGCTTCAGCGACTCGATCGCCGCTTCAATATCCTGCCTCTTCGCCCGCGCCAGCGCCGCAATCGGCACTTCGCGCACTTCCCGCGCCACCGCCTGCACCGCTTCCAAGTCGCCCTTTGACGAAATCGGGAATCCCGCCTCGATCACGTCCACCTTCAGCTTCGCCAGTTGCCGCCCCATGCGAATCTTCTCGTCCGTGTTCATCGAGAAGCCGGGTGATTGCTCTCCGTCCCTCAGCGTCGTGTCGAAGATTTTGACCGAATCCATAGGCTCTCCCATCCTCCAAGTAACGCAAACCCGCTACCCCCCAGTCAAATTTATCTTTGTTCTGCTTTTGATAATCTTACCTTATAATGCCCCGGTCAATCCTATGGATCTCGGCGAACTCCAGGTCTTTCTTACCGTTGCCCGCGAAGGCAGCTTCTCCCGTGCCGGCGAAAGACTCTTCCGCACCCAGCCCGCCATCAGCCTCGCCATTCGCAAGCTCGAAGACGATCTCGGCCAGCCTCTCTTCGTCCGTGGCGCCCGCCCTGTCCGCCTTACCGATGCCGGCACCATGCTCCGCGAATACGCCGAGCGCCTCATCAACCTACGCGATGAAGTCAAAAAGGGTCTCTCCGACCTCGAATCCCTCCAGCGCGGCGAGCTCGCCCTCGGCGTCAACGAAAGCTCCATCCACGCCCTGCTCCCCGCTCTCGCCAAATTCCGCGAATCCCATCCCGGCATCCAGATCCGCGTCCATCGCCTCTTTTCCCGCGACATTCCTCACGAAGTCCTCAACTACCGCCTCGATCTCGGCGCCGTCTCATTCATTCCCCGCGATGACCAGCTCCAGGCCGTCGAAATCCTCAAGGACGAGCTTACTCTCGTCGTCCCTCCCAGGCACCCTCTCGCCAAGCGCCGCGAAGTCGAAGTCACGGAGCTCGGCCAGGAGGATTTCGTCGCCCACATCGTCGAATCCCCGTTCCGCCGCCGCGTCATCGAGCTTTTCGCCCGCAATCGCACCGCCCTCAACATGCCCATTGAAATGCCCACCATCGAAAGCATCAAGCGCTTCGTCCAGATGGGCGTCGGTGTCGCTATCGTCCCTCGTATGTGTGTCGCCTGGGAAATTGACCACGGTTGGATGAAAGAAGTGAAAGTCCGCGGCCTCAATCTTCCCCGCCACGTGTATCTGATCCACCGCCGCGGCGCCCGCCTCCCTCACGCCGCCGCCGAACTCCTCCGCCTCTTCAAGCAGGTGTAGGGTTCAACTCAAAGATGCATTTCAGAAAGTCGGGGCTTACGCCTTGACGTACGCAATGCTGCCGCCCTCGCAGTGGTGTGGAGCGGCCGGATTGTGCTTAAAGGCGCCCCATCCCGAAGGTTTCAGCTTCCTATCTGCCTGACCCATACAAATTGCGATGACTGGTACTTTTGGCAGCTTTTCCAGGACCGTCGTCTTTTTAGAATTTTCTGTGGAAGGGGGACAGCCCCTCACTGAAGGCCCAGTGTGACCGGCCATAGCGAGCCAGCCTCGACCCGGCGGAGAGTGGGTTGTGACGGCTCGGTCGGAAAGGGATTGCGGATCACGACAGTGAGAAAATACGTTCTCTTCGGGGTATTGAGCCTTTGCATGCCGTGCTTCTCGGCTTTAGCCCAGTCATCCCTCGATTTCAATGGCGGTCAGCGTGAAGCCCTGGATGGGCCGTCCAGTGCAGCCGCTGCGCCGGAGAGTCCCGAGGTCCTCTCCAATTCTTCGATCGCCTCCAGTGAAATCCGCTACCCTCGGTTTAGCGACTTCCCTATCAACAGCTCCTTGGACATCCTCAGACGGAGAGACACGGGAACGAATGCAACTTACTTCATCCGCCCAGTGGAGACTCCTCCATCGCGTACTTCGGTTCACTGGGGACCAGCCCTCAGGGAATCTCTTCTTTACACGGGGATCATGCACACCTTCAACATCTGGACGGAACCCGGCACCCGCGACACCCTGAATGGTCACTGGTTCCAAAACTATATTGATTCGGTCAGCGAGCTTCGGGGCTGGAGCGACAGCGACACCTTCATGGCACCCTATGTTGGACATCCACTGGAAGGCTCCATATTCGGCTACATTTTCCGCCAAAACGATCCGAAGTACGTGTATGTGCAATGGGGCGACGGACGAATTTATTTCATCAGCGTGCTGCGTTCCATGGCCTGGTCGGCAGTCTGGCATACGCAGTGGAAGATCGGCCCGATCAGCGAGGCTTCGATTGGAAACGTGATGCTGCATGCCTCTCCAGGCTTCATCACGCTCGTGGATACGCCTACGCTCGGCGCCGTGACGATGATGGCGGAAGACGCCGCCGACCGTTATTTGATCATGGGGCTGGAAAATCGCACTTCCAATCGCATGGTGATTATCCTGGCGAGGAGTTTCTTGAATCCCGGAAGATCCTTCGCCAACCTCATGGCCTTCCAGTTGCCTTGGAGGCGTCCCACACGGCTCGGACTGTCCGGAAATGACTTTGAAATTCGCAAGGAGCTCGTAGCGGATTACCGGAATGGCAGCGGGGAAAAGCCGTTCGTTTACGTGCGCAAGTCTTCCGATTCCGCAGCCGTGCAATTTGTCCACACCTATCCGAAGGAAGCTCCGATCGAGCTGTCCGCCTACCCGTACTACGAGAATTTTCTGGGGGGCGGCAATTGCATCGGCGGCGGAGGATCAGGTGCCGCGCGACTGAGCCCCAGCGTGCAGATTGTTGCCGAGGTCAATGGATGCCTGGTCATGCATTTCCCCGCCGATAATCAGAGCGGCGATTCGTTGTTTTATGGTGTGGGTCCAAGGTGGACGCCCCGGGCCTCGCACCGCTTGTCGCCCTACGCAGGATTTTTGT
Organism: Terriglobales bacterium; assembly: GCA_035518615.1. Taxonomy (GTDB): domain Bacteria; phylum Acidobacteriota; class Terriglobia; order Acidiferrales; family UBA7541; genus Acidiferrum. The sequence goes on from DATIXL010000129.1 coordinate 26,833, forward strand.
TCGGCGGTAGAAAAGTAACTTATGAAGTGGACAATGATTCCTTGCGCGAGGAGCTCCTGAAGGAATGGAACAACGGAGACGGCGCTTTGTCGCACTATCCAAAGCGGAGCGACTGGTCTGCGGAGACGTCAAGCAACGGCGTGAGCGTGGCTGCAGGCGCAGGAGTAGATGTTGTCATCACTCGTCCCTTTGCTTGGCGGATTATCGATCTGCAGTACACGCACAGTTGGATGGGCGATGTAAACATGATTCATCCTCAAAACGGGATTCGCATCACCACCGAAGCGGTCCTCCGGATAGGCACCTGGTGATCACCCGCATCATTTGGAGTGGCCCTCAAGAGCGGGCTCCCTCCCGCCGCACACTCGGTTAGCCAGATTTGATTCATGAAACGTCGCTGGCCAATAGTACGCGGCCACGGACTCCCGCATCATCGGCAAGCCGCGCCGAATCGCAGTCGCGAACGAATCGTGGAAAGAGCACGCGTTATCCCTGGCCTTAGGATTCGGCCCACTCGTAGCGGCAGCCACACCAGAAGCGCTTCCCACTCTAAGTACCATCACACGGCGGGTGGGGTAGAGACCGATCCCGGGTGGCGCAGGCTTTCGGCGACGAAGTAAGCCTTGGGTGCCGCAACCCTTCGCTTTTCAAGGGTGCGGATTTTCTCCCTTCCTCACCCCATTCAATGGATCTACCCACGCTCCCGCGCACGGAATCGTGCGTCAGCAAACTCTGCCCTAGAGCCCTGCAACCCATTAACCCGGGCTCGCTTACACCTCTCGCTCCAACGATACCACAATCTCCATTGACATCAATGTTATAATACTCTATGTTGTTTTCGGCCCATCCTCGCCGTGCCCCAACCCACCTCCGGGAATTCCGTGCGCCCGGCCTAAATCCCCCGTACCGCTCGCACCCCCTTCGCTGAGCATTTCGAACTTCTCCTTAGTCCTCCGCATCCGGGCCATGCTCCTCGGCCCGCGTGCGGAGGTTCTCCCCCACCCACTCCCTCCCCGCGCGAACTCGAGAGGCCACTCCGCTCTTTAGGAGGTCGCGGCTTCAGCCGCGACATTAAACGGCTGCCCCTCGGTGTACCTTAGTTCTCCGCATCCGGTCCGCGCCTCTCCGCGGCCCGCGTGCGGAGATTCCTCTTTCCTCCCTTTTCTCCTCCGCGTTACGATCTCTTCCACAACATGGACTACCAGGGAGGAAACACGCCCACCTACATCGGAGCCTGCCCTGGGGAACCTGGGGAACCTGGGGACGAACCTGGGAACCTGGGGACAGACGGGACGTTTTCTGATATTGTGCCGACGTGATGGCACGTCTGGCCCGTATCGCTATCGTAAATACGCCACACCATGTCACACAACGTGGGAACGGGCGACAGTCCATCCTCGAATCTGACAACGAGCGTCTGGTGTATCTGGAGCTCTTACGGCACTGCGCCCATCTCCGCGGCCTTACGCTCCTGGGCTATTGCCTGATGTCCAACCACGTTCATTTGCTCGTTGTGCCGCAACGAGAGGACTCTCTGGCGTTGGCCTTGAAGGACTGCCATGGACGTTACGCCACATTCTGGAACGCGCAGCGCCATTCGACTGGTCACGTCTGGCAAGGGCGCTTTTATTCTTGTCCGCTGGACGACGCGCACCTCTGGATTGCCCTGCGATATGTTGAACTCAATCCCGTTCGCGCCGGATTGGTCGCGCGAGCGGAAGGTTGGCCTTGGTCGAGCGCCACAGCTCATTTTCAAACCCTCGACGCCGAGCCGTGGTTGGATACAACGCTGTGGCGGAAGCGATGGTCCCGCGAATCCTGGCGAAGGTATCTGTCTTCTGGTGAGAACGACGACGAATTGCGCGCGATTCGCAGTTGCACGCACACCGGACGACCTCTGGGGAGCCGTGAGTATGTTCGCAAGCTGGAAGAAAGCACATCGCGACTGCTCGAACCACAGAAGGGCGGTCGGCCTCGCAAAAGCTCCGTGAGCCGTGATCAAGGTAAACTGGATTTCACCGCCGATGACACGACTGCAACATGAAACGGAAAAGATGGAAAACGTCCCGTCTGTCCCCAGGTTTCCAGTTCGCAGACACACAGGCACAATAGAAAAAAAGGATTGAGATCTGTCCGTCATGAGAACAAAAATCCGCTGGCTCGTTGTGCTTGCCCTTCTCGCTGCCTGTTTCGCATGCAGCTGCGGATCTAAAGTAGTTCGACCAG
>DATIXL010000130.1:0-21906 GCA_035518615.1 Terriglobales bacterium
GGACAATCCTTGCCCTGCCCCTGCCCTCTGGATTAGCCTAAAATTGCTTTAGCCGATTTGTAATGCAGAGCATCTATAATTTGACCGTGCATTTGGGACGGCCTTCGGTCGCGAAGGAGAGAACGTGAGCCAGCCAAGTACCGCCGTTGATCTCGACCAGCTCTGCATCAATACCATTCGAACGCTTTCCATTGACGCGGTGCAGCAGGCTAACTCAGGCCATCCCGGCGCTCCTATGGGTCTCGCCCCCGTCGTTTATGAACTCTGGCACAAATTTCTCCGCTACGATCCCGAAGCTCCCGCCTGGCCCAATCGCGATCGCTTTGTGCTCTCCGCCGGCCATGCTTCTATGCTCTTGTATTCCACTCTCTATCTCGGCGGTGTCCGCCAGTTGGATCCGCAAGGCAATGTCACCGATCAACTTGCCGTCTCCATGGACGAGATCAAGCGTTTCCGTCAGCTCGGAAGCCGCACTCCAGGCCATCCCGAATCGCATCTGACGACTGGGGTCGAAACCACCACGGGACCTCTCGGCCAGGGCGCTGGCAATAGCGTGGGTATAGCCATCGCCGGAAAATGGCTCGCCGCCCATTTCAATCGTCCTGGCTTCGACCTCTTCAATTTCAATGTTTATGCGGTCTGCGGGGACGGCGACCTCATGGAAGGCGTTTCAGGCGAGGCCGCATCGCTCGCCGGGCACCTGCAACTCTCGAATCTCTGCTGGATCTACGATAACAATCACGTGACGCTCGATGGCCCCGCCGCGTGGTCCTTCAGCGAGGACGTCATGACGCGTTTCATCGGCTATGGCTGGAACGTTACGCGCGTCGCCGACGCCAACGATCTGCATTGGCTCGCTCGCGCCTACGACAGCTTCCTCAAATCCACCGACAAGCCCACGCTCATCGTTGTGGACAGCCACATCGGTTACGGATCCCCGCACAAGCAGGATTCTTACGAAGCTCATGGCGAGCCTCTCGGCGAAGCCGAAGTCAGGCTGGTTAAGGAAAACTACGGCTGGCCTCCGGACGCCAAATTTCTCGTTCCCGACGGTGTTCTCGCGCATTTTCGCGAAGGTGTCGGCAAGCGTGGCTCCGACCTGCATGCGCAGTGGACCAAACTCTTCGATGAGTACGCGAAACAATTCCCCGAGCAGGCAACCGAACTCGACAAAATGCAGCGCCGCGAACTTCCCGCCGATTGGGACAAGGATCTCCCGCAATTTCCAGCCGACCCCAAAGGCATGGCTACTCGCGAAAGTTCCGGCAAAGTCCTGAATGTCCTCGCCAAGAATATTCCCTGGCTCGTGGGTGGCTCCGCCGATCTCGCCAAATCCAACAAGACCAATCTCGTCTTCCCCGGTGCGGGTGAATATTTCCCTGACCAATACGCCGGCCGCAATCTCCATTTCGGTGTGCGCGAACACGCCATGGGAGCAGCCATGAGCGGAATGGTCCTCTCGAAACTTCGTCCCTTTGGTGGCACGTTCTTTAATTTCAGTGATTACATGCGGCCGACCATCCGCCTTGCCGCTCTCATGGAAATTCCTGTCATTTACGTCTTCACCCACGATTCCATCGGCCTCGGCGAGGACGGCCCCACGCATCAGCCCATCGAGCAGCTCGCTTCTCTTCGCGCCGTTCCCAATCTTCTTGTGCTGCGTCCCGGCGATGCCAACGAAGTCACGGAAGCCTGGAAGCTCGCTCTGCAAAACACCCACGGCCCGACGGCTCTCGTCCTCACCCGCCAGGCTATGCCCACGCTGGACCGCACCAGGTTCGCTGCCGCTTCGAATACAACCAAGGGCGGCTACACGCTTTCCGATGCGCCCGGTGGCCAACCCGACGCCATCCTCATTGGCACCGGCAGCGAAGTTTCTCTTTGCCTTGCCGTCCAGCAGCAGCTCGCCGCCGAAGGCATCCAGACTCGCGTCGTCAGCATGCCCTCCTGGGATCTCTTTGAGCGCCAGGACGCCGCGTACAAAGAAAGCGTCCTGCCTTCCTCAGTCACCGCTCGAGTCTCCGTGGAAATGGGCTCCACCTTCGGCTGGGAACGCTACATCGGTCCAAAAGGCAAAATGGTGGGCATGCACAGCTTCGGCGCCTCCGCTCCGATCAAGGATCTCTTGAAAAAATTTGGTTTCGAGCCCGGCAACGTTGCCGCCACGGTCAAGCAAGCGTTGGGAAGGTAAGTCTCCGATGAGGGTTGTGATTGGCTCCGATCACGCTGGCTTCGCCATGAAGAACGCCATGGGCGACGTGCTTCGTTCTCTCGGCCATACCGTTCTCGATGTCGGCGCCTTCAACGAAAATCCTTCGGATTATCCTGATTTCGCGGAAGCCGTCGGCCGCGCCGTCCTCGATGGCAAAGCAGATCGCGGCATGCTCATCTGCGGCAGCGGTGTCGGCGCCAGCGTCGCCTGCAACAAACTCATCGGCATTCGCGCCGCCGTCTGCCACGATGGTTATTCGGCTCACCAGGGCGTCGAGCATGACGATATGAACGTCCTCGTCCTCGGCTCGCGCATTATCGGCGTCAAGCTCGCCGAAGACCTGCTGAAAACATTCTTGGATGCGCAGTTCACGAACGAGGAGCGCCATAAGCGTCGCCTCGCCAAGGTTCATGCGCTCGAAGAAAAGTACATCGTAAGCGGTGCGCACTGATTTACGCCATCGCGCAATTTCATGCAGTGCCTCGCGCGCTGTGCTCTCTGGCGTACAATAGAAAAGAATAACTTAAAGTAAGGAGAATCCTGATGACCACAACGACCGCAATTCCCAATGTCACCGTCCCGAAAGGCGCGAATCCCCTGAGGGGTCTCCTCTCCTACGGCCAGTCTCCCTGGCTCGATTTCATTCGTCGCAACATTCTCCTCAATGGCGAATTGAAAAAAATGATTCAAGACGATGGCCTTCGCGGCATGACTTCGAATCCTGCGATCTTCGAAAAAGCCATCGCAGGCAGCGACGACTACGCCGACATCATCAACGCGCCGGCTACAAAATCACTCGATTTGAAAACCATCTACGAAAAAATCGCCATTCGCGATGTCCAGGACGCCGCCGACATTTTCCGCTCCGTGTATGACGAATCCAAGGGCCGCGACGGCTATGTCAGCCTCGAAGTCGCCCCCACTCTTGCCTTCGACACCAAGGCCACCATCGAGGAAGCTCGCCGCCTCTGGAAAGCCGTCTCGCGCCCCAACGTCATGATCAAGGTCCCCGGCACCAGGGACGGCTTGCCCGCCATCCGCCAGTTGCTCGAAGAAGGCATCAACATCAACATCACCCTACTCTTCGCGCAATCCGTTTATGAGCAGGTCGCGGAAGCCTACATCGCCGCCCTGGAGGCCCGCGCCGCCAAGGGCCAGGACCTCTCCCGCATCGCCAGTGTCGCCAGCTTCTTCGTCAGCCGCATTGACAGTCTCGTGGACAGTCAAATCGAAGCTAAACTCAAGTCCGGCGCCGATGCCAAGCAGAAAGATCTCCTCGGCGGCATCGAAGGCAAGGTCGCCATCGCCAACGCTCGCCTCACTTATGCAAAATATGGCGAACTCTTTGGCGGTTCGCGCTGGAAGGCACTTGCCGCCAAAGGCGCGCAGACCCAGCGTCTCCTGTGGGCCAGCACGAGCACAAAAAATCCAAAGTATCGCGACGTTCTTTACGTCGAGGAGTTGATTGGCGCCGATACTGTGGACACCATCCCTCCGGCCACCTTCGACGCCTTCCGCGATCACGGCAAACTCCGCAACAGCCTCACCGAGGATCTCTCCGGCGCGCAAACCACCATGAACAATCTCGCCAAAGCCGGCATCTCGATGAAGGAAGTTACCGAAAAGCTGGTCGTGGATGGCGTCAAGCTCTTTGAAGACGCCTTCTTCCAGCTTCTCGCCGCCATCAAAAAGCACACGGGAGTCGCCGCGTGAGCCTCAATCGCCTGGCCTTCAAGCTCCCCAAGGATCTTGGGGCAGCCGTCACCGCCGCTCTTGACGATTGGAAGCGCGGCAACAAGGTTGCCCGCCTTTGGCAGAAAGACGCTGCGCTCTGGACCGGCACGGACGAGAACAGCTGGCTCGGCTGGCTCACCATCACCGGCGAACAATTGACGCATCTCGACGAACTCCAGCAATTTGCGGCAGACATCAAGAAATCCAAATTCAAGCACGTCCTTCTTCTCGGTATGGGCGGCTCCAGCCTCTGCCCCGAGGTTTTTCGGAAGACCTTTGGAAAAATCGCCGGCTTTCCCGAACTTCATGTCCTCGATTCCACTGATCCGGTCCAGATCAAATCCATCGAGAAGAAACTGGATCTCGCGAAGACGCTTTGCATCGTCTCTAGCAAATCAGGCAGCACCCTCGAACCGAATATCTTCAAGCAGTACTTCTTCGAGCGCGTCAAAGCCAAAGTCGGCCAAAAGGAAGTTGGACGCCGCTTCGTCGCCGTCACCGATCCTGCTTCCAAGATGCAGCAGGTCGCCGAATCAGACGGCTTCCGCAAAATCTTTTTCGGCGTGCCCAGCATCGGTGGGCGCTATTCGGCTCTCTCCAATTTCGGCATGGCTCCCGGCGCCGCCATGGGTCTCAATCTCGGCAAGTTCCTCAAATCCACGAAGGAAATGGTGGACGCTTGCGGTCCCTCTTCCCTCGCCGACGCCAATCCCGGCGTCATTCTCGGCGCCATCCTCGGAGTCGCCGCAAATCATGGCCGCGACAAAATCACTTTCGTCGCTTCCCCCGGTATTTACGATCTCGGTGCTTGGCTCGAGCAGTTGATCGCAGAATCCACTGGAAAAATCGGTAAAGGCATCATCCCCGTGGACCGCGAAAAACCGGGCAAGCCCCCGGTCTACGGCAACGACCGCGTCTTTGCCTACTTGCGTCTCGCCTCTAAACCCGATAAAAAACAGGATGCAGCTGTCGCCGCTCTCGAAAAGGCCGGCCATCCCGTCGTCCGCATCACGCTCCCGAACGTTTATGCGCTCGGCCAGGAATTTTTTCGCTGGGAAGTTGCCACCGCCGTTGCCGGCTCCATCATCGGCATTGATGCTTTCAATCAGCCTGACGTCGAAGCCAGCAAAGTGGAAACCCGTAAACTTACGAGCGAATATGAGGCCACCGGCAAGCTCCCGCCCGAATCTCCCTTCTTTGAAGGCAATGGCGTCAAGCTTTATGCCGACGAAAAAAACGCCTCGGCCCTCCGCGGTGGTTCGAAACTCGTGGATGTTTTGCGCGCCCATCTCTCTCGCATCGGTTCGGGTGATTATTTCGCCGTTCTCGGCTATATCCCCATGAATCCCGAAAACGAAAAAATCCTCCAAACGTTTCGCCATGCCGTCCGCGATCAAAAGAAGGTCGCCACCTGCCTCGGTTTTGGCCCGCGTTTTCTGCATTCCACTGGCCAGGCCTATAAAGGCGGCCCCAATTCCGGCGTCTTTCTCCAGATCACCTACGACGATCCCTCTGACATTCCGGTTCCCGGCCAGAAATATACGTTCGGCGTCGTCAAAGCCGCGCAGGCTCGCGGCGATTTTGCCGTTCTCGCGGAACGCGGCCGTCGCGCTCTGCGCGTGCATCTCGGAAAAAATTTGAAGTCCGGCCTGAATACGCTTTCGAAAACGGTGCAGCAGGCGCTCTCGTAATTTCGCCTTCTGTGTCCAGCCAAAATCTTCCTCTCAGAGGAGCGCGCAGCATGCAACTAGGAATGATCGGTCTCGGAAGAATGGGCGCCAATATGGTGCGCCGCTTGCAGAAGAACGGCCATACCTGCGTCGTCTACGACCGCAGTGCTGATTCGGTGAAGCAACTCGCTGCGGAGGGTGCCACCGGCGCCTCTTCGCTCGATGATTTCGTCAAGAAACTCCAGAAGCCTCGCGCCGTCTGGCTCATGGTCCCCGCCGCTGTCGTGGACTCCACGCTCCACGATCTCTCCGGGAAACTCGAACCCGGCGATATCGTGATTGACGGCGGCAATTCCTATTACATTGACGACATTCGCCGCGCCAAGGAACTCGCCCCAAAGAACCTCCACTACGTTGACGTCGGCACCAGCGGCGGCGTCTGGGGCCTTGAACGTGGCTATTGCCAGATGATTGGCGGCGAAACGGACGTCGTCAAGCGTCTCGATCCCATCTTCAGAACCCTCGCCCCCGGTCGCGGCGATATTCCTCGCACTCCCGGCCGCGAGAAAGTCGCCGGCACCGCTGAAGAAGGTTATTTGCATTGCGGCCCTTCTGGCGCTGGCCATTTCGTCAAGATGGTGCACAACGGTATCGAATACGGCATCATGGCTGCCTACGCTGAAGGCCTCAACATCCTCAAACACGCCGACGTTGGCAAAGGCACTCACGAAATTGACGCGGAAACCACTCCTCTCCGCGATCCCGAACACTACCAATACGACCTGAATCTCGCCGATGTCGCGGAAGTCTGGCGCCGCGGCAGCGTTATCGCTTCGTGGCTTCTCGATCTCGCTGCAATCTCTCTTCTCGAGCAGCCAAATCTCGACCGCTACTCGGGCCGTGTTTCTGATTCCGGCGAGGGCCGCTGGACCATTCTCGCCGCCATCGAATCCGGCGCCCCCGCGCCCGTCTTGACGGAAGCGCTCTACGAGCGCTTCACCTCCCGCGGCGAAAGCGACTTCGCTTCCAAAGTTCTTTCCGCCCTTCGCTTTCAGTTCGGCGGCCATGTCGAGAAAAAAGCAGCGCCGTAGACGGGCGATCAATCCCCGACCCTGAAGGGAATGAGAAGATCTGATGAATAACGACATCCAAACTGAGGTACCCCAACTTGGCCCGCCGTGTCTGATGGTCATCTTTGGCGCGAGCGGCGATCTCACCAAGCGCAAGCTCGTTCCGGCTCTCTGCAACCTCGCACAGGAGGGCCTCCTCTCTCAGCAATTTGCCATCGTCGGTTTCGCCTTCGATCAGCTGACCACCGAATCGTTCCGCAGCCTGCTGAGCGAAGAGATCAACGCTTACACTTCTCACCCCCTCGATGCGAAGGTCTGGCAATGGTTCCTCGAACGCATCTACTACGTTCAGGGTGATTTCGGCGACGATGCCGCTTTCCAGCGCCTGAAGGATCAGATTTCCGCCGCGCAAAAAGAGCATTCCACTGGGGCCAATCTCTTCCACTACCTCGCCGTCGCTCCCCAATTCTTTTCTCCCATCGTCCGCAAGCTCGGCCAGTTTGGCCTTACGAAAGAAGAAAACGGCCACTGGACCCGCGTCATCGTCGAAAAGCCTTTCGGCCACGACGTCGACTCCGCGATCCAGTTGAACGCCCAGCTCAAGGAAATCCTCACCGAAAAGCAGATCTACCGAATTGATCACTATCTCGGCAAGGAAACCGTCCAGAACGTCATGGTCTTCCGCTTCGCGAACAGCATCTTTGAGCCCCTCTGGAATCGCCGCTACATTGATTACGTCCAGATCACCGCGGCCGAGTCCGTCGGGGTCGAGCATCGCGGCGGATTCTACGAAACCGCCGGCGCTCTCCGCGATATGGTCCCCAACCACCTCTTTCAGCTCCTCACCCTCACGGCCATGGAGCCTCCGATCTCTTTTGAGCCTGACGCCGTCCGCGACAAGCAGGCCGAAATTCTCCACGCCATTCAGCCTCCCACACCCGAGGAAGTTCTTCAGAACATGGTTCGTGGCCAGTATGGCGCCGGAGAAATTGACGGCGAGCATGTCCCCGCCTATCGCGGCGAGCCGCACGTGGCTCCCGATTCCAACACGGAAACTTTCGTCGCCCTCAAACTCAAAATCGAAAACTGGCGATGGGCCGACGTTCCCTTTTATCTCCGCACCGGAAAGCGCCTCTGTAAGCGCGTCACGGAAATTGCCATCCAATTCCGCCGTGCTCCATTCATGCTCTTCCGGAAAACCAGGGTGAAAGACCCCCGCACCAACCGTCTTGTCATCCACATCCAACCGGATGAAGGCATCACCCTCCGTTTCGGCGCCAAGATTCCCGGCTCCGTCATGAAGCTCGGTCTCGTGAATATGGACTTCGACTACGCCCGCGATTTTGGCACCTCGCATAGCACCGGCTACGAACGCCTTCTCTACGACTGCATGATGGGCGACGCCACGCTCTTCCAGCGCGCGGACATGGTCGAAGCCGGCTGGAGTGTCATTCAGCCCGTCCTCGATGTCTGGAAGGCGCTTCCCGCGCGCGGCTTTCCCAATTACGCCGCTGGCTCCTGGGGACCTCCCGAGGCAGACGAACTCTTGGCTCGCGATGGCCGCGAGTGGCACGACGTTGATGACGGCGAACCCGGCGCCCAATGTGCCACGGCCACCGCCGGCCACGCCGCAAAAGCATGAAGGCTCAAGCTATGTCCGTTCGAGAAGTCCGGATCTTGCCCGACGTCTCGGCCATCGCGAAGCGCGCTGCTGAGCAGTTTGTTCAAATTGCCGCCGCTGCCGTCGCAGATCATGGCCGCTTCACCGTCGCTCTGGCCGGTGGCTCCACTCCGAAGCCGCTCTATCTCTCGCTCGTCGAGGATCCTTCTCTCCGCGAGCGCCTCCCCTGGGATAAAATGGGGGTGTTCTTCGGTGACGAGCGTCACGTCGGTCCGGGCCATCCCGATAGTAACTTTCAAATGGCTTCGGACGCCTTTCTCTCGAAGGCTCCGCTGAAACCGGAACAGGTGAAGCGCATCAAGGGCGAATACGAGGACACGGACAAAGCCGCCCGCGAGTACGAAAAGGAAATCCGCGACTATTTTCAGTTGCGCGACAGCGAATTCCCCCGGTTCGACCTGATCTTTCTGGGCATGGGCAATGATGGCCACACTCTCTCGCTCTTTCCGGGCACCAAGGCTCTGCACGAATCGCATCGCATCGTGACTCGAAATTGGGTCGGCAAGTTTTATACGGAACGCATCACCCTGACGGCGCCCACGGCGAACAATGCTGACGCGGTCATGTTCATGATCGCCGGCGCGGACAAAGCTCCGGCGCTCAAAGCCGTTCTCGAAGGGCCGGTGGAACCCGATCAGCTCCCTTCGCAGATGATCCGGCCCGTAAGCGGAAAACTTTTTTGGCTGGTGGACCGCGCCGCTGGCGCAATGCTCACCACCGGAATTCGCGAGTGAACGAGGAGAAATACAAATCATGGCAACAACGACTGTCAGTCCCATTCAGAACCTTCTTGGCGCCAAAGCCGACTATTTGCTCGGCTTTAGGTCCCCGAAGATTTCCAAAGATCGCCTCCATCTGCCCGGGCCCGATTTCGTGGACCGCATTTGGGCGCATTCCGACCGCAACATTCGAACTCTCACCAGCATTCAGCGCCTCTTTCGCACCGGCCGCTTGAGCGGCACCGGCTACCTCTCGATCCTTCCCGTGGATCAGGGCATTGAGCATTCCGGCGGCGCCAGCTTCGCCAAGAATCCCGATTATTTTGACGGCGAGAATATTGTCAAGCTCGCCATCGAAGGCGGCTGCAACGCCGTTGCTTCCACCTTCGGCGTCCTCGGCTCCGTCGCACGGAAATATGCCCACAAAATTCCTTTCATCGTGAAGATCAATCACAATGAACTGCTCACTTTTCCCAACAAGTTCGATCAGATTTTTTTTGGCACGGTGAAAGAAGCCTATGAGATGGGCGCGGCCGCCGTCGGCGCTACCATCTATTTCGGTTCCGAGCAGTCCGATCGCCAGATCATCGAAGTCAGCCAGGCTTTCGCACAGGCCCACGATCTCGGCATGGCCACGGTTCTCTGGTGCTATCTCCGCAATAGCGCGTTCAAGAAGGACAAGGACTATCACGTTTCCGCTGATCTCACCGGCCAGGCCAATCATCTCGGCGTCACCATCGAGGCCGATATCATCAAGCAGAAATTGCCGGAAAATAACGGCGGCTACCAGGCCCTCAACATGGGAGATTCCAGCTACGGAAAATTTGATAAGCGCATTTACACCGAGCTCTCGAGCGACCACCCCATTGATCTCTGCCGCTATCAGGTCGCCAACTGCTATATGGGCCGCGCCGGCCTGATCAATAGCGGCGGCGCTTCCGGCGCCAATGATTTCGAGGAAGCCGTGGCCACAGCGGTCATCAACAAGCGTGCCGGCGGCACCGGACTTATCTCCGGCCGCAAAGCGTTCCAGCGGCCCATGAGCGAAGGCGTGCGCCTGCTCAACACGATTCAGGATGTCTATCTGAGCCCGGAAGTCACCGTCGCCTGAAGTTGGCGGCAGCCGCCGAGAAATAAACCGCGCCGCGGATTGCGCTTCCGGAGACAGCCGAACGGCACCCTTCCGCGGCGTTTTTGTCTCTGCTCGATTTTACAAATCAAAGGAGAACTATTGTGCCAAACCGGCTCGAAGGAAAAGTCGCAGCGGTCACGGGAGGCAATCAAGGAATAGGAAGGGCGATCGTCGAACGTCTCGCCAGCGAGGGTGCCGACGTGGCTTTCTGCTACGTTTCCAATCAGCCGGAAGCTGATGCCGTCACTGGCGATATCCGCAGAAATGGCCGCAAATCCGCCGCGTTGCAATGCGACCTCAGCAAGGTCTCCGATTGCCAGAAATTCATCTCCTACTCGGTCTCGCAGCTCGGCAAAATTGACATCCTTGTGAACAATGCCGGTGTGGAGCGCCGCGCGCCTTTTTGGGAGGTCGCTGAATCCGATTTCGATTTTGTCCTCAATGTGAATCTCAAGGGATTATTTTTCGTCACTCAGGCGTTCGTCCGTCATCGCATGGACGCCAAAACCGGAGGAAAAATCGTCAACATCAGCTCCGTCCACGAAGATCTTCCCTTCCCGCATTTCGCCACGTACTGCGCCAGCAAGGGCGGCGTGAAAATGCTCACGCGCGATCTCTCGATTGAGCTCGCGCCATTCGCCATCACCATCAATTCCATCGCTCCCGGCGCCATCGAAACTCCCATCAACAAAAATCTCCTCAACAGTCCCTCGGAATTGAACGCGCTTCTTTCCAAAATCCCGCTCCGAAGGCTCGGCAAACCGGAAGACGTTGCATCACTCGCGGCCTTTCTCGCCTGCTCCGAATCGGACTATGTGACGGGGACTACCTACTTCGTTGATGGCGGACTCACGTGGAATTACCAAGAACAGTAGAGGAACCAGGCCCGCGCCAGCCTGGAACCCTCTGAAACTGTCATTCCGACGGCATCTCCTGCCGGGGGAATCTGCTTTTTCTTGCTTCTCACTCTACCGCTGTCATTCCGACGGCGTCGTCTATCGAAGAATCATGCTCCCCAAAAACCTGTCATTGTGAGTCCCGGCATGGAATGCTGGGACGAAGAGTCCCTCTGCGGATTCCCTCCGAACCGCGGCCTTCACGCACGCGCCATCTTCGCGCCCCGCGCGGCCTGAAGAAGACTCCGCGCATTTTCCCTCACGTCGCCGTGGCCGAACACCGCGTTTCCCGCAACCAACAATTCCGCTCCCGCGCGCACCACGTCGGCGATGGTGTCTGCCGCAATCCCGCCATCCACTTCGATCCGGAAATCCAGGTGCCGCTCTTCGCGTATCCGTGCCAGTTCCTCAATTTTATTCAAAGAGTTGGGAATGAACTTCTGCGCCCCAAATCCCGGGTTCACGCTCATCACCAGCACGTGATGCACCAGATCGAGCACCTCGCTCAGCGTGCTCACAGGCGTCGCCGGATTGATCACTACTCCCGCTTTGCATCCGTGGTCCATGATGTGGTGCAGCACACGGTCCAGGTGCACGCACGCCTCCTGGTGCACGGAAATCCAGTTCGCGCCCGCTTCGGCAAATGCGGGAATGAATGCGTCGGGATTCTCAATCATCAAATGGCAATCGAACGGTGCATCCGCAATCGTCTTCCTCAGCGAAGCCACTACAGGCGGCCCGATCGTCAGGTTCGGCACGAAATGCCCGTCCATCACGTCCAGGTGCAGCACCGTTCCCCCGCCTTCAAGCGCCGCTTTCGCCTGCTCTCCCAGCCGCGCAAAATCCGCCGACAAAATCGAAGGCGCCAGTTCCACTCGATTCGCCAAATCTAGTTCCTCCCAGCATCCATTCTCCCTTCGATTATACGCGGAATGGGTTTGCCATGCGGCTTATCCGGCTTGAGTTTGCTTGTGGGATCGTCTCCTGCGATCGTCCGCCGGATGCGCCTCACTTCCCCAATTGTAAGTACCATTACGTTATCTATTTACAGAGTAAGTTTTCCATGATAAGATCTATCATGTCAGCTCCCTTCCAAACCTTCGCAAAGCATACCTGTTTCTCGCTTGCGCTACGCAGCAAATGGTGCAATCCCTTCCCGATGGCTAATGTCTTTCTTTTTCGTTGTTTACCCGCACCTCATACAAACCGTCCCCTCAAGACATCCTCCAACCCCTGCTCCTCTAATCCTTGCCGCACACTCGCAAGAGCAACGGGGGATATACCCGCCCGGCTCCGTGCCTTCACGGCAGGTCGCTTAACTTGCTTCGTTACCTTCGCGGTCGTCGAGAGTCCGCAACTTCTTTGTTTTCATGTTTCTGCGCACTTCACCGCGCGACGGCGCGCCCGTAACTCTTTTCGTTTCTTGGGCTTGCGCACTCTTTCCGGTGCGACGGGGGGTGCCCTATTCCGGAATTGCGCGAACCGAAGGTAGCGCGTATGGTTTTCCCTGGAGGGAGAAACGAGGCGAAATATGAAAACGCGGAAGTTCTTGCCGGTGGGGATTGCCTGCGCCGCGGTGTTTTTGGCGATTGGCGGATCGGCGCAGACGGCTAACGATGCCGATGTGCCGGTGGTGGACGGAGGGCTGGGGGCATGCAAAGCGGATTTCACGGTGAAGGACGGCGAAGGCAAGCCCATTTACAACGCCAAGATTAACGTGCTGATCAAATATGGATTTTTCAGCATGCGCAAGACTCAACTGGAAGCCGGAACAAACAGCGAGGGGAAAGCGCGGTTTACGGGTTTGCCGGAGCGCGTGAAGAAGCCGCTGGAGTTTGTGATCAAAAGCGGAAACGTGTCGTCTACCGTGACCGATGATCCCGGGGAGAAGTGCGAGGCGGTGTTCGACGTGAAACTGACAGAACGCTAAGCAAACGCCGAGTTACCAGGACCAAGGGAGAGTGCGGCGCTGGTCGCTACTGCGACGCGCGAGGTCCAGCACTTGCATCACGCGAAGAGCGTCAGCAGGTGTGACAATGAGCGGAGCAACACCAAGAATCGCGTCGCGGACGTTTTCGTAGAATGCGCGGTAGTCGCCGCGCAGCGTGGGAACCACGCGTTCTGTTGTGTTTGTGCCGTCGGAAAGAGTGAGCGTTCCCCAGTTTTCCTTCGGTTCCATTCCCCAGTTCTCCCCACCCGGAGGCCGGCCCGCGCGCAGCGGCGCCTCCTGAGGGTCCATGCCAAATTTGATGAACGAACCGCGCGTGCCATAAACCACAAAGCGGGCGCGTGGCGCGGCAGCGAGCATTGTGGAATGCAGCGACGCGCGCATTCCGTGCGGATAGTGAAGCAGAAGATCGAAAGAATCGTCGGTGAGCGAAACTTCTCGTTCAAGGCGGACATCGGCGGCGATTGCCTCGGGCGGACCGAAGAGAACGAGGGCCTGATCAATCAGGTGAGGTCCAAGATCCACCAGAATTCCGGAACCAGGTCCCGGCTGCTCGCGCCAGGCGCCGGGGCGAAGCCGCGGCCGGAACCGGTCGTAGTAGGATTCGAATCGCACGATGCGGCCGAGATCGCCGGAGGCGATGAGCTGGCGAATGGTGTGAAAATCACCGTCAAAACGCCGGTCGTGATAGACGCTGATAAGGCGGTTGAGCTTTTCGGCGAGCGCAATGAGTTCGCGAGCTTCTTCGACGGTGATGGTGAAGGGCTTATCCACTACGACGTCTCGGCCAGCTTCGAGACATCTCTTTGCGAGCGGAAAATGGGAGGTGTTGGGCGTGGCGATGGCAATGAGGCGGATGGACTCGATGGCAAGAAGTTCGTCCAGAGTACGAACGATGCGGGCTTGCGGATAGACTTCCGCGGCAGAGGAGCCGCTACGCTGAAGAATTGCCGCAAGGCGCAGGCCGGAAACGGCGTGAATGATCGGGGCGTGAAAGGCGCGGCCTGCGACTCCAAAGCCGATCAGACCGACATCAATGCCAGGCAGGGGCGCCATCCCATTCTCCAGGATGGTACAGAGTAGCCGAAAATCCGCTTCAACGATGCAGGAATCAGGGATTGCCAGAACACGCGGGCTCCTTCAGAATCGTGGGACGAACTGATGGCCGCAATTTCAACCGAAGAGTATTCCTCCCGAAATTATCGAATCGTATTTGAAATTCTCTCCTTCGGTTTCCTGGTTTCCGGAATCATCGGAACGTTGATCGGACCGATCCTGCCGACGTTCATCGCGCGCTGGTCGCTGAATGATTCCGCAGCGGGTTTTTTTCTGACGGCGATGTATATCGGGTCGTTGACGGGAACGCTGATCTCAAGCGTGGTGATCGAACGAAGAGGTTACAAACCGACGCTGGCACTGGGTTACGGGCTCGCAGCGATCGGAACGGCGGCTCTGATTCAACCGAGTTACAAAATGGCGCTGACGGCGACGGTCGTTTATGGCGTGGGATACGGCCTGCTCGTTCCGGCGACAAATCTGTGGGTTGCGGAATATTCTGGGCCCCGGCGGGCATCCGCGCTGAATTTGCTGAACCTGGCGTGGGGCATCGGTGCAATGGGCTGGCCGCCATTGGCTTTATATGCGATCCGCGGACAGCACCTTGTGGGCACATTGAGAGTGGTAGGTGCGGCAGCGCTCGTGCTGGCGCTGGGAATCTTATGGAGCCCATTTCTTCCTTACCATCGAGGACAGAAGGATGCGAGGGAATCCGCGGAGAGGAAGATTCCCGGGCTGTGGGTGGCGGTGGGGCTGGCATTTTTGTTTTTTGTTTACGTGGGGACGGAAAACGGAATCTCGCAGTGGTCGGCGGCACACGCAAAGCGGGTCCTGGCGCCCGGGGATCCGAGCTGGACTCTGGCTCCGATGCTGTTTTTTTTCGGGCTGCTGGGAGGGCGAGCGCTGGCTTCGTTAATTTTGCTTCGGGTGAAGGAGATTTGGGTGGTGTATGGCGGACTGATGCTTGCGGGCACAGCAACAGTAATTACGCTGAGCGCGAGAACGCGATCCACGCTGTTTGCGGGAGTGTGTGCCGCGGGACTCGGATGCTCGGGCGTTTATCCCGTGTTCGTGGCATGGTTGGCAAAATGGTATGGAAGCAAAGCGCGGAGCATGGGCGGAGTGATGTTTTCGTTGGCGGCGCTGGGCGGAGCGTCGCTGCCATGGCTGGTCGGATTTGTCTCGAAAGAAACGAGCAGCTTGCGGATCGGTCTTCTCGTGCCCGTAGTGGGATGCGTTTCGATGCTTGGCGTGACGGCGCTACTGCGCCCGCAGAGCCGAAGCTGAAGAAGCAGGGGAATTCGCGCTGACTTTTGCCGCAGGCTCCGGTGGATGAGTCATTTCCATGGCCCAGATGCCCGCAGGGCGCATGTACATCGAAGCGCGATAGTTGCCGGTGATGTCCCAAGCTTCGGGCGTGCGGAACCAATACCCCTTTGTTTCGTAGCTGACGTGATAGATGCCCCAGGCGGTGCGGTAGGCTTCGTCCTTCATGCTCTCCTCCAGCATAAATCCCGCGAGACCAAAGGTGGCGCCTCCCCAAACTTCCTGGACTTGCTGGTTGGTGGTGATAAGGGAGCCATCCGGGGAGATACCACTGACCGCGCCCATATCGCCGTTGGCGAATTTCATCACGTTGTAATCGTAGATGGTGGTTAGAGCTTTGCGACGCATATCGCGAGGCACGATATCGCCGAGTCCGGTGACATCGGCGTACCACTGGCCGGCGAGCTGTTCAGCCTGAATGCTGTCTTTGTAGGCGCTTTGCGTGTCGTAGCGGAAGTATTTTCCATTCCAGAGCTTGCTAATGTAGCTGGCTTGGCCCTTGAGGAAAAGATCGTGGTAATGAGAGGCAGCAGAGGGATCACCGAGTTTCTTCGCGATCTCTTCGGCGGCGCGTAAAGACGCAAGCCAGAGACTGCCGCAGTAGGCGCTATCGCCGCGGACGACCCATTCATCGTAGGTTTGATCGGGATAGCCGCCATTGTCGGGGATGCCGTCGCCATCGGCGTCAAATCTCTGCAGATAGGCGAGCGATTCCTGAACCGCGGGCCAAGTGTATTTCAGGAAAGCGATGTCGTTCGAACCGGTCCAGACAAAATCGCGGTAGATCATGAGAACGAACTTGGGATTGAGATCCCTCCAGCCGTTGGTGTCCTGCCAACTGAATTGATTCACCTTGAAGAAGGGATCTTCCTTCGGAACGCCCACATCGTGGGGAACGGCGCCTTTAACTTTGCGTTCGCGGAAGACAGCCTTACGCTCCTGGATGGACTTCCAAAGCCAGATCATGTGGTCGTCATAATCACGGGGGACGGTATCGGCGAAGTCGCGCATGACTTGCTTCTCGAGATCGGGCCAAAACCTGAGAAGCGGGAAGGAGCCGTAGAAACGGACATCGAGGGTTTCGTAAAACGGATAATCAAAGCACTCCATGAAGGAATATGTTTCCGGAGTCTTTGGATCGGCGCCGACCGGACGGCCCCACATGGAGCCGAGATCGGCGAGTGCGTACATTTCGTTAAAGAGCATGCCGCGATACCAGAGAGGCTTGCTTTCGTCGTCGACATAAGGCGCCTGCCAAGCGTCAATCGCGTCACTCCACTTTTTGGCGTTCAGCAGGGCGTCGCGAGCGATGGCCCAAGCATTGTTTCCGCTGGTGCCATAAAAATCGGTGTAATGGCGATACCATTTGCGGCCCAGGCCGAATTCAAAGACCGGAAAATCCCAGGAGATGACGATCGGCACGATTTTCTGTTCGCCGGGCTCCAGAGTGAAGCGGACGGCAATCGCCCCGGCAAGGCGCTCGCCGCTACTGAGCCAAGGAATGCTGGTGTCCGGGAGAGTTCCGTCTTTCGAGAAGGAAGACCACACCTCGCTGCCATCGCCTTCGGGGGAATAAGTTGTTACATAGCTGACGTCTACGCCAGGAGATTCGAGAGCGGCAACGGCGATCTGGCCATCCCAGGGATCGGGGATTTTGCCGGCGCGGTTGCGTTCGAAAATAATTCCCTTCATCGTGCCGTTCGAAAGCGGCTCGGAGGAAAAGCGATTGAAGTTTCCTTCGTTCAGAGCGGCATCAAAGTTGCGGTTATATCCGCGGAGCCAACCAAGCATGTTGGTCCAAGAGAGAAGAATTGAGACGGTGACTCTCTTGCTGGTGGGATTTACGGCTTGCCAGCGGTACACGGCAACGGGATAACTGGTCTCTTTGTAATTATCGGGAAGGATCGGAGAGAACTGCTCGACGGTGACCCTTGCGGGAAATTGATCGAGGCGGTACTCGAACCAGGATTTCGGATAAAGCGCAGCGTAATCGCCGGCCCCAATAGGATAATCCCACTTCCAACTACTCAACTGAAATCCCTGAGGATGGCCGGTGAAGAGGACGCGGGCAACGCCAGAAGCGTCACCCTCTGACTTCTGGAACATAGCGAATTGATTGGAATAAATCGTTTCATAGCGGTGGACGCCGGCCTGTAGATGCCAGCGGGCGAAATCGCCGCGATACGTCTGAGAAAACGTGCCAGCGCCGAAACCGCCGACCGGAGCGCCCTGATAATAGCCGTCGTCAATGTGAGTTGGTTCGAGAGTAGCCTTTTTTGTTCCGGGATGCTCGAGCGGCAGGCCAATGGGACGCCGCCAGGCGGTCTTGGGAATATCATCCGCGGCGGTGGCGCGCGGAGCGAGAAAAAGGAGGGATGCGGCAAGCAGGAAAAGCGCGCCTCGACGGAACTTCATAAAACCTCCTGACAAAAACAGGGGCGCCCTGCGGCGCCCCAGGGGTGTCCAGAAACGTTGGGAGAAATCTTATAGAAAATCGTTATTCTAGGCAAGATGGAGCATCGCGGAATACCCTGCTGGAGCCCGATCGCAGATCGAGAGATTGATATCGTCCGGGCGGTGGCGGCGCGGAGTGCCGCTCACCTGGGGTATATTCTCGTGCGGTGAAAAAAGCTTCTCACGTTCAGGGATCGCCGACGACGGGGCTGCTGATCGGCCTGGCGCTGACGCTGACCGCCGTGCTGGTGTTCGGTTACTACATGCGCGAGCAATTCGCGGGATTGCGACGATTGCAAAGCGACATGGTGGACCGGAACCGCAAGGATTCGTTGCAGCTGCTGCGCGTGCAGAACGATCTGAACTCCGTGGCACTGGCGATGCGGGACATGCTGGATACACGAGAGCCCTATGGGTTGACGGCGTGGACCGCAGAGTTTCAACGAATGCGGGAAGACCTGGACGCGGCGCTGCGCATCGAAGACAAATTTGCGACGGCAAGGCGTACGCCGGAACAACGGCAGTACCTGAACCAATCATTGCGCGGATTTTGGGACGCGGTGGACCGGATGTTCGCCCTGGCGGCGAGCGGGAAGGAAGCAGAAGCGAGGGAACAGATCCGGGTGACGCTGCAGGCGCGAGAAGCGGCGCTGAGCACGGCGGTATCACGGCTGCTGGTACAGAACAACGAAGGGGAAGAAGAAGCGGCGGCGCAGATTGCAAAAATCTATGACCGGGTGCAACGGCAACTCTACGTTTTTCTGAGCGCGGCGCTGCTGGTGATCGTGGCGACAAGCTTATATTTGATTCGATCAAACCGGCGGCTTTTCGCGAGGATCGAGACGCTTTCCGAGCAGCGCAGCGATCTGGCGCAAAAGCTGATCGCCACGCAAGAGGCGACGCTCAGGCACATTTCACGGGAGCTGCATGATGAGTTCGGGCAAGTGTTGACGGCGATCGGTTCACTGGTGGGGCGAGCTGGTGACGCTGTGCCCAAGGATTCGAGGCTCCATGAGGATTTGCAAGAAGTTCGAGAGATTGCGCAGAGCACACTGAACAACATTCGAACGCTTTCGCAGGCGCTGCATCCCGTGCTATTGGAGGAAGGCGGGCTGGCGAGCACGCTGGACTGGTACGTGCCGACGGTGGAGCGGCAGACCGGGCTGAAGATTCATTATGAGAAAACCGGACTGCCGTTCGCGGTGGAGAGCGGAGCGGGCGTGCACGTTTACCGGGTGCTGCAGGAAGCGCTGAATAACGTGAGCCGGCATGCCGGAGCGAAGGAGGCGTGGATTCGAGTGAAATTTCTTGTCGGCGAATTGGTTCTGGAGATCGAGGATCATGGCAAGGGCATCACGGAAAACAAAGGGCAGCACGGGATCGGCATGGTAGCGATGAGAGAACGAGCGGAGATCCTGGGTGGAACGCTGGAGATCGGGCAGCCGGAGGAACACGGAACGCGGGTGCGGCTGCGAGTTCCGCGAGAGAAACTGGAGACACATGGCGAATAAGATCACGGTGCTGCTGGTGGACGATCACGCGCTGGTACGGCGCGGGTTCCGCCGAATATTGGAGGATGACGCGGCGATCGCCGTGGTGGGCGAGGCGAGCGACGGAGAAGAAGCGGTGAAACTCGCAAAGGAATTGCAGCCGGGCGTGATCGTGATGGATTGCGCGATGCCGAACATGAACGGGCTGGAGGCCACGCGGCGCATCCTGGAGAACAAACCGCAGACGGCGATCCTGATGCTGAGCATGCACTCCGAGGACACGCTGGTGCGGCAGGCGCTGGAGGCAGGGGCGCGCGGGTATGTATTGAAAAACGCGATGGACCTGAACCTGGCTGCGGCGATCCGCAGCGTGGCGGCGGGGAAGACGGTGCTCGATCCGCAGGTTGAGAAGCAGGAGCAGTTAAAGGGAGAGCGTGAAGCGGGTTTGACGACGCGCGAGCTCGAGATTTTGCAGCACATCGTGGCGGGAAAATCGAACAAGGAGATTGCGGTCGAGCTCAATCTGAGCGTAAACACGGTATCCGTGCACCGCGCAAACATCATGGACCGGCTGGGCATTCACAAGACGGCGGAGCTCGTGGTGTACGCAATTCGCAAGGGGCTGGTGAATTTGCCGTGAACCGCCGGGAATTTCTCCACGGAGCGCTGGGGGCAGGGCTGGCGGGGGCGTATCTTCCCCCTTCAATCGGGGCGCAAGGAAACACGGGGCTCGGCTTCCGGCTAGCGGACGTCGCCTCGAGGGCGGGAATTTCCTTCCATCACAACAGCGGCGCGTACGGAGGCAAGCTGCTGCCGGAGACTTTGGGATCCGGTTGCGCGTTTCTGGACTACGATGCGGACGGCTGGCAAGACATTCTGCTGATCAACTCGATGGACTGGCCGGGGCATAAGCGGCAGCGGACGACAATGAAGCTGTACAAGAACAACCGGAATGGGACCTTCACGGATGTGACGCGGGCCGCGGGGCTGGACATCGAGATGTACGGAATGGGAGTGGCGGTGGGGGATTACAACAACGACGGGTTTCCGGACATTCTGGTGACGTGCGTAGGACAGAACCGGCTCTTCCGGAATACGGGCCGGGGACATTTTGTGGACGAGACGCGAAGAAGTGGGCTTTTTGGGAGGCAGGCGTTCAGCACTTCGGCGCTGTGGCTTGACTATGACCGGGACGGACTGTTGGACCTTTTCGTGTGCAACTACGTGAGCTGGTCGCCGGAACATGATGTCTTTTGCAGCCTGGATGGGAAACATAAGTCCTATTGCACGCCCGAGGCGTATCGAGGAGAGACGTGTTGGCTGTTCCGCAACCGGGGGAACGGAACGTTTGAAGATGTAACGCCAACGAGCGGGGTTTTCGACACGAGTTCGAAATCGCTGGGCGTGGCGATGTTTGATTATGACGGCGATGGATGGCCCGATCTGCTCGTGGCCAACGACACACAGCCGAACAAACTATACAAGAATCTGCGCGACGGAAAATTCAAGGATGTGGCTGTGGAAGCGGGATTGGCGTTCAGCGCCGATGGAAAAGCGCGGGCGGGGATGGGAGTGGACACCGGAGACATTGACGATTCCGGCCGAATGAGCGTGGCCATAACGAATTTTGACAACGAGATGGTGGGGCTTTACCGGGCGAGCGGCGCAGGAACATACGACGATGTGTCCATGGCGGCGGGAATCGGCGGGCCTTCGAAATATACTCTGGGTTTCGGGTGCTGCTTCGTGGACGTGAATCTGGACGGGGCGCTGGACCTGGTGGTGGCCAACGGTCACATTGACGAAACGGTGCGGAACATCCGGGGAAATGTCGGGTATGCGCAGCCACCATTGCTCTTCCTGAACTCCGGGAAAGGGACGTTTGAAGACGTGGCCGCGAAGGCGGGGAAAGAATTTGCGGAAGTAAAGGTGGGACGAGGATTGGCGTACGGGGATTTTGACCGGGACGGGGACCTCGATTTGCTGATGACGACGAATAACGGTCCCGCATACTTGTACCGCAACGACGAAGAGGCGCACGCCCATTCGATCCGGTTTCATTTGAAAGGGACGAAATCGAATCGCGATGCGATCGGTGCAACAGTACGAATCTACTACGGCGGCGAGAGCCAGATGCGATTGGTGCGAGGCGGATCGAGCTATCTTTCGCAGTCTGAGTTGCCCGCGACGTTTGGGCTGGGACCACAAAACAGGATAGACCGCGCGGAAATTGAATGGCCGAGCGGAGCGAAAGAGGAATTCAAAAACCTTGCGGCAGAAAATGCCTTCCAAATCACAGAAAATAAAGGCATTGAAAGTATTTACTCGTTCTAATGCATTTGCATTATTGCGCCCTTTTGCGGCTCCCACTATAAGTGACGCAACGTAAGAACAGCGCACCCGAATCAGTGATCTTCAACATCACCTCGGGAGCACCCCTTGAGCGCGCGGCCGGATACCCCAAGTTATTCCGGCCGCGTCGCCGTTTGCGGGACCACTTGGGGAAATACAAATCACG
>DATIXL010000131.1:0-54264 GCA_035518615.1 Terriglobales bacterium
CGTCGCCGCCGAAGCGCGGAAGGAATTGCGCACGCGGCGGTCGGAGCTGAAGGACATCGAGGAAGCGAGCGAAGTCGGCCTGACGGAGCTGAAGCGCACGCTTTCCTTGATTCAGCGCGGCGAAGCGGAAGCGGAGCAGGCTAAGAAGGAATTGATCGAAGCCAACCTTCGACTTGTGGTTTCCATCGCCAAGAAATACACGAACCGCGGATTGCAGTTTCTCGACCTGATTCAGGAAGGGAACATTGGCCTGATGAAAGCGGTGGACAAGTTCGAGTGGCGCCGCGGATATAAATTTTCGACGTATGCGACGTGGTGGATTCGCCAGGCAATCACCCGCGCGATTGCCGATCAGGCACGGACGATCCGCATTCCGGTGCATATGATCGAAACGATCAACAAACTGGTGCGGACCAGTCGGCAGCTCGTGCAGGAACTGGGCCGCGAGCCGACCAGCGAAGAGATCGCCAAGCGCATGGACATTCCCGTGTCCAAGGTGCGGAAGATTTTGAAGATCGCGCAGGAGCCTATTTCGCTGGAAACGCCCATCGGAGAAGAGGAAGATTCGCACCTGGGAGACTTCATCGAAGACAAGGCAGTGGTTTCGCCATCCGATGCCGTAATCAACTTGAACTTGAAGGAGCAGACTTCTTCGGTGCTGAAGACGCTGACGCCTCGCGAGGAAAAAGTCATCAAGATGCGCTTCGGGCTGGACGATGGCAGCGAGCACACGCTGGAAGAGGTCGGACAATCCTTCGCGGTCACGCGCGAGCGCATCCGTCAGATCGAAGCGAAGGCGCTGCGCAAGCTGCGGCATCCTTCTCGCTCGCGCAAGCTCCGGGCCTTCCTGGAAGGCCCTTCGCGGGATTATCTATAGAAAGCAACCGAGCGCCTGACCTCGAAGGCGACCGATGAAAGGCTCCCAGAAGATCGCGGCGCTGGTGCTGCTCGCAGCTGCGGGAGCCGCAGGCTATGGGATTTTTCGCCTCGGCCGGCCTGCGTCTGCCAATTCCACCGGAAACACGAAGAAGAGCACCGCTCAGACGGCGCCGCTCGTGGATCAATCTCCGCTTCAGGCTGCGCAGCAGTTGGCGCAGCTTGCCGACACGCCCGATGAGCAAGCGGTTGCGAAGGACGCGCTCGCGGAGGCAAATCGCGAAGTGGACGCGGCTTTTGCGCAGGCGCTTTGGCAAGCGAAGTACTATGCTCCGCCGCTCTCCGCCGAAGCCAAACAGATTCAAGCGCGGCTGCAACAGGCGCAGAAATCGCTGGAGACGGACCAGCAGCGCGTCAAAAATCTTACTGCGGCGGAGGCCAAAGCGTCCGGAACGCGCAAGGACGCTATTGACGACGAGATCGCGCTGGTGAATTCGCAGGTCGAACTGGATCAAGACGAGGTCAATGACGCGCAGCAGGACTTGATTCGCGCGGGCGGCGACCCCCACGGCCGCATTCAGCAGATGCAGCAGGAAAGACAGGAGACCCGCGCAGTCTCCGTAGGGACGGCCGCGCCGGCCATAGAAGAGCGCGGGTTGATCAATCGATTCCAGCAGTGGTCCGCGCTTCGCACGAAAACGCTACTGTTGACCAAGGCAAAGTCCGACGCGCTGACTGCTGCCGCGGTGCTTTCCGAGCAACACGACGATCTGGAAGCGGAAACCGACGCGGAGAAATACAATTCGCCGGTTCTGGCCTCACATTCCTCGCTTGCGCAAACGCAGGACGCGGCGTCAGGAGGCCAGCCGCCTGCTTCGCCCGGCACACCGGCTTCCTCCACTCTGAACCCGCAAGAGGCCGCGGCTCTGATTGCCCAAACCAAGCGGATCGCCGCGAATCAGCAAAACCTCGCGAGTTTCGATAAGCGAATTGACGCGCAAAAGGATCTTGCCGATACATACACGCAATGGATATCGCTGGTGGAAGCGCGACAGAACAATGTCAGCCGCAGGATCCTCTTCAGGCTGTTGATCATTCTCGTCATCGCGTTGCTCGGACTCTTTTTCAATACCTGGCTGGAATCGGTTCTCGAGAAATTGCATCTCGACCGGCGCCAAATCCAGACGCTGCGGGCGATCGGGCGAGTGTCCTTGC
Source organism: Terriglobales bacterium (assembly GCA_035518615.1). GTDB lineage: Bacteria > Acidobacteriota > Terriglobia > Acidiferrales > UBA7541 > Acidiferrum. The sequence continues at coordinate 2,092 of DATIXL010000131.1, forward strand.
AGGTTGTATCGGTGCTTTTCGTCCTGCTGATCATTTTCGGGCCGCCCAGCCAACTGGGAACGGTGCTGGGCCTCGCGGGCGCGGGCCTTACAGTAGCGCTGAAAGATTTCATCGTCAGCTTTATCGGCTGGTTTGTGCTCATGGGAAAGAACGGTATCCGGTTGGGCGATTGGGTGGAGATCAACGGCGTGACCGGCGAGGTCGTCGAGATCGGCCTTTTTCACACCGTGCTTCTCGAAACGGGGAATTGGACGGACAGCGGGCATCCAACCGGCCGTCGCGTCACGTTTACGAACAGTTTTGCCACGGCGGGTCACTATTTCAATTTCTCGACTTCAGGCCAGTGGCTTTGGGATGAAGTTCAGCTGATATTGCCCTCCGGCGAGGATCCTTATCCTCTGATTGACGCGATCCAGAAAACGGTCGAGCAAGCCACGGAATCGACCGCCGCGAAGGCCCAGGAAGAATGGAAGCGATCTGTGCGTTCACGGGACATGGGCACGATCAGTGTGGCGCCTGCGCTCAGCCTGAAACCCGTCCCTGGCGGGATCGAAGTCACCGTGCGATACATCACACGCGCGAACGAGCGGCACATTCTGCGGGCGCAAATCTACCAAGAGATCGTCAATATTCTCGGCGGAAGACCCATGGCGCCGCCAACGGCGGCTTGAGTCAGGCGAGAATCTTACAGGCCCTCAATTCGCGGCGCCTGCACAATTGAGAAGCTGCCTTGCGCGGAAACCTGACATGGCGGCGAAGAGATAGAGCAAGGCGAGCAGGGCATAACCTGAGACGATCCCCGCGGACTGCGCGACCCATCCCAGCGAAAAGCTCATCAAGAGCTGAATGGCGGTGGTGAGAATGGCGATGGCGGATTGCGTGCGGCCCATGAAGTGGCGGGGAACGATTTGCATCAGCGAAGTTTGGGCCACGACGCCGCCCACGGCACGGCAGAAACCAAAGAAAATTTGAAGCGCCACGGCCCCCGTGATAAAGGCCACGAAGGGCACGGCCATGTGCCCGGCAGCGAGGGCGGCCAGGGCAGCGGCATAAAAAGTAAGGCGCGCCGGGCCGCGCAACTGGCTTGCCAGCAAACCCCCGAGGATCGCGCCGGTGGCCCAGCCTGCCTCCAGAAAGCCTAGCCCCCGAGCGCCCGCGTGCAGGACGTCGCTCACCAGCGCTACCACAACCACGTTGGCGCTGACGACGCCAGCCATCATCACGGCATGAGTGATGCCGAGCGCACGCACCGCAGGCTGCTGCTTCAAATAGGCGAATCCTTCTTTCAGGTCGGCATAGACGGCCAGCTCGAGGCCGGCCTCTGCGATTTCCGGAATTTCTGCGGTTTCGAGGGCCTCGGCAGTTGCTTCTGTCGCTTCGGAATATTCGCGCGGATATTTTGCCAGGTGATCGCGGGGGGAAACATAGCCGCGGCGCAATTGAAAGAGGCAATAGGCGGAAACGAAATACGTGAGCCCGTCAATGCAAAGAATGCCGGCGATGCCCGCGCGGTCGTAGAAGAATCCCACGAAGGAGCCCGCGATCAGCATGCCGCTCTGAATGCCGATCAGGACGGCGGCATTGGCGCCGGCAAATTCGCTCGGAGGAATGATTTCCTGGACGAGGGCATTCACCGTGGCCCAGTACATGGCCGAGCCCATGCCGGTCACGAGCGTCATCGCATAGAGATGCCAGAGATGGAGATCGTGCTTCCAGGCGACATACGAAGTGGCGAGGACGACAAAGCCGCGGAGCAGGTCCAGCAGGACGCCGAGATAGCGGCGATCGTAGCGGTCAATCAGCACGCCACCGAGAAACGGCACGATCAGTCCAGGCAGCGTAATCACAATGACCTGCAGGCTGACGGCAATGGTGGAATGCGTGGCGGAAAGGATGTACCAGCTCACGCCGGCGAAATTCATGCCGCTGCCGAAGAGCGACACGAACATGGCCACGAAGAAATAGCGGAAGCCGCGCTGCGCCCAGATCAGCGACCAATCAGTTCTTGATGGAGCGGCGGCGGCCATGAATCCTGATAGATTACACTGGGCGCGGTCTCCCGAAGGGTTGGTGGGCAGCAACGGTTCGATAAATTGCAACACCGGGTGCATTGAAGTTTGCGATGCTCTTGGCAGGACAATGTCGAAAGACGAATTGCTCAGCGTAGAGGGGTTGACGGTCGAGCTGGCGACAGCGGCCGGATGGGTGCGTCCCGTGAATGAGGTTTCGCTGCGCATTGCCGCAGGAGAATCATTGGGATTGGTGGGCGAATCGGGAAGCGGCAAGACGATGCTTTCGCTGGCGCTGATGGGATTGTTGCCAGAGGGCGCGAAAGTCGCGGGAAAAGCGTGGTTGGAAAATGGACAAGACACAAACGGCGGATTCGCAGGAAAAGTGGATCTGACACGGCTCAGCGAAGAAGAATGGCAAAGAGCGCGAGGGCGGGAAATTGCGATGATTTTTCAGGAGCCGATGACTTCGCTGAATCCGGTGATGCGCGTGGGAGCGCAAATTGAAGAGGCCGTGCGGGCGCATGAAGCGGAATTGCCTAAGCGGGAAGTGCGCAAGCACATGTTGGATGCACTGGAGAAAGCGGCAGTGCCGGAGCCGGAGACGCGGGCGGATCAGTATCCGCATCAGCTTTCCGGAGGTTTGCGGCAGAGGGTGATGATTGCGATGGCATTGGCCGGCGGGCACTCGCGCGAAAAGGGAAAAGTGAGCGGGCCGCGGTTACTGATTGCGGACGAGCCGACGACGGCTCTGGACGCGACGGTGCAGAAACAGATTCTGGATTTGCTGGACACGCTGCGAAGAGAACTCGGATTGGGATTGCTGTTTATCACACACGATTTGGGTGTAGCTGCGCAAATATCCAATCGTGTTGCGGTGATGTACGCGGGACGCATCGTTGAAGAAGGACCGGCAAGCGATGTATTGCAAGCGCCGAGGCATCCTTACACGCAAGGATTGCTGGCGGCTTCACCGAAGCTCGAACGCGCAAAATTGAAGCCGATTCCCGGCACGGTGCCACAACTGACGGCGTTGCCGCCGGGCTGCGCGTTTGAACCGAGATGTGGAGTGCGGTTGGAGGAATGCACTGCGGTCGTTCCCGATTTGCGCGCGGCGGGAAAAGATCATGCGGCGCGATGCGTTCTGGTGAAATAAGGGGGTGAAAAAGCTCACGCAGAGGGAAAAGAGGAAAGCAGAGAGCGCGGAGAGTCTGACGAAGAGTTGCAGGACGGAGACGGATTGAGCGAGAGACAAAGGCCGACGGAGGCTTTGCTTGAGGCGAAGAAACTCAAAAAGAGTTTTCGTCGCGGAGGAGGCATCTTCGCGGGCAATAGCAATTCTGCGGAGGGCAAGAATTTTGCAGCGGTGGACGGAGTGAGCCTGACGGTTGCGCAGGGCGAGACGCTGGCGATTGTCGGAGAAAGCGGATGCGGAAAGACGACGCTGGCGCGAATGCTGCTGAGGCTGATCGAGCCGGATGCGGGAGAGATTCTTTTTTGCGGGCGCGATTTGCTGAAATTGTCGGAAGCGGATTTGCGCGCGGCACGGCGCAGGATGCAAATGATCTTCCAGGACCCGTTCGCTTCGCTGAATCCCCGAATGCGCGTCGGAGAGATTGTGGGAGAGCCACTGGCGATCCACGAGGCAAAGCTTTCACGAAGCGAGCGGCAGGCGCGCACTGTGGCGATGCTGGAGCGCGTCGGATTGAAAGGCGAGGCGTTGCGGCGGTATCCGCATGAATTTTCGGGCGGGCAAAGGCAGCGCATCGGGATTGCCCGCGCCCTGATCCTGCGGCCCAAATTGGTGGTGGCGGATGAGCCAGTCTCGGCGCTCGATGTTTCGATCGGCGCACAGGTATTGCTCCTGCTGCAGGAATTACAGAGCGAATTCGGACTGACGTACATCTTTATCTCGCATAGCTTGCCGGTGGTGGCGCAGATGGCCACGCGGATTGCGGTGATGAATGCCGGGCAATTTGTCGAAATCGGAGAGGCAGAGCAAATTCTGAAGCAGCCGGCAAACGAATACACCAGGGAGTTGCTGGCGGCGGTTCCTGAAGCGGCGACCGGGTCCTGAAATTTTAGCTTGCGCCGGACGTAATAGCCCGGTAGAAGCAAGATAGAAATCTGTGGTGGAGGAATCCTCGATGGGAACAATGCCTACCCCTGCGCCCGAAGCGCGGGCCACGATTAGCCCTGTTGGCCGGTTGTTTGGCGTGCTGTTTTCTCCAGGCAAGACTTTTGAAGATATCGTGCGGAAGCCAAACTGGGTGCTGCCTTCTCTGGTTTTGCTGATATTCAGCGTGATAGCGACGGTCTGCCTGGTGCAGCGAGTGGACTGGAACGATGTCGTCCGGTCGCAGATCGAAAAAAGTTCGGCATCTTCGCAGCTCACTGCGGAACAGAAAGACCAGCGGGCGGCGATGGGGGCAAAAGTCGCGCCGATCATTGCCTACGTCGGAAGTGTTCTCGGGCCAGTGGTTTTATTGCTTTTGGTTGGATTGATCATGTGGGGGGCCTACGCGCTACTCGGCGGGGTAAACTCCGGGTTTCCGACGGCATTTTCGATCACCGCGCATTCCTTTATGCCCACACTCGTGGGCACTCCGATCTTTCTAATCATCTTATTTCTAAAGCCAAAAGGCACCATTGACATCGAGAATCCGATGGCCACGAATCTTGCGGCGTTCCTTCCGGGCGATACGGCCAAGTGGCTGTTTACACTGTGCAAATCCATTGACATTTTTACGATCTGGAGTTTGATTCTGATCGCGATCGGTTTTGCCGCAGTGAATCCCAAAAAGGTGAAGACCGGAAAGGCGATGGGAATTGCGTTTGGAGTGTGGATCGCCTACGTGGTGGTGCGCACGGGCATTGCCTGGGTTTTCTCCTGATACACTCGGGGAGTGGGATTCTCGTTTGAAGTTCTGAAGACCGATGCCGGCGGAGCGCGGCGGGGGTGCATTCAGACGCCGCATGGCTCTGTCGAAACGCCAGCGTTCATGCCGGTGGGGACGCAGGCAGCCGTTAAGGGCCTGCGGCAGGAAGCGCTCGAAGAGCTCGGCGCGCAGATTCTCCTCGCGAATACCTACCATCTTTATCTCAGGCCAGGCCATGAGCTTGTGCGTAGGCTTGGCGGGTTGCACAAATTCATGTCCTGGAACGGCGCGATCCTGACGGATTCGGGCGGGTTCCAGGTGTTCAGTCTTTCGGAATTGCGAAAAATCACCGACGACGGGGCGAGGTTCCGCTCGCACCTGGATGGTTCAGAACACTTGTTGACGCCGGAAAAAGCGGCGGAGATTCAGCTGGCTCTGGGATCGGATATTGCGATGGTGCTGGATGAATGCATCGAGACGCCGGCAGAGCGGGCGACGGCGGAGCGCGCCGCAAAGCGGACAACCGAATGGGCGCGGCGGGCGAGAAATTATTTTCTGGAGCGCGCGGAGCGGAACGGCGAATTGCAGCAATGGCAATTCGGAATCGTGCAGGGTGCGACCTTTGCGGACTTGCGGAGGCAAAGCGCGAATGAATTATTGGAATTGGACTTCCCGGGCTACGCGGTGGGCGGATTGGCGGTGGGAGAAGCGCATGAAGTGACTTGCCAGATGACTGGCGAAGTGACTGCACTGCTGCCGAATGAACGGCCGAGATATTTGATGGGCGTGGGAAAGCCTGATCATCTTGCGGAATACGTGGCGCACGGGATCGACATGATGGATTGCGTGCTGCCGACGCGGGCGGCGCGACATGCGTGCCTGTACACGAGCGAAGGACGCGTGCTGATCAAGAATGCGCGGTACGCCGAGGACCAACGGCCGGTGGATGCGAATTGCGGGTGCAGCGTTTGCCGGCGCTACACGCGCGCGTATTTGAGGCATCTTTTCGCGTCGGGAGAACTCACGGCGGCCATCTTGGCGACCCACCATAACGTCCACTTTTACCTTGACATCATGCGGCAAATCCGCGAGGCTATCGAGTTTGGGAACCTAGCAAATTTCTCATCCGAGATGCACGCGCGTTACGCTGCGGGACCCGCATAAACAGGGAATCCGGAAAGCGACGGGCGGGCCTTCCTCGCGGTTGCCGGTCGCTCAGCGATCGCACACAATTTGAGGATTGTAAGCGAGCAGCCAGCGCGAACCGGCAGCCCGCAAAGAGAAGTGTTTACTGGTTTCCGGATGCAACCTCAGAAGCGTTAACGTCAGACGAAAGGTCTGGATAGGACCGGGAAATGATCGGGGCAATCTTGCTGCAGAGTGCGGGCGGGGCCAGCCTTTTGGGAAGCCCCCTCATCATGATGCTGGTGGTCATGGTGATTTTTTACGTGATGCTGATTTTGCCGCAGCAGCGGCAGAGGAAAAAGACGCAAGCGATGCTGGAGGCGCTGAAAAACGGGGATAAAATCGTTACAACGAGCGGGATTCACGGAACGATTAACGGAATGGACGGCGACACGGTCATTTTGAAAATCGCCGACACCGGCTCTTCGGCGGTAAAGATCCGCATTTCCCGCTCGGCAATCGCCCAGGTTGAGGCGGAGCCCGATGCCAAATAGCGGCTTCGCAGGGCGGAAATTGCATCCAACTTATTGCAAGCGTGGAGCGGAGAAACCCATTTGCAATCGTGGGGAGAGTGGATTAGCTTGCGGGAAGCAGTGGCCCGGCAAACTCCGCGAATTATCGCCGCGCGCTGGTGAGACGTCTTAGCCATGAACCCTAATCTCAAGTGGAAAGCAGTTTTTATTGTGATCGTCATCCTGATTTGCATTTACGGGCTAATCGGAATGCCGATGTTTCCGACATCGCTGGGGCAGATCAAGGACAACTTTGCGCACCAGATCAAGCTCGGCCTGGACTTGCAGGGTGGAACGCACCTGATCTTGCAAGTGCAGGTGGAAGAGGCGGTTGCGAGAGAAACGGACGACACGATTGACGGGTTGACTTCGCAATTAGCCGAAAAGAACATCCACACGGACGAAATCCGCCGGGTGGATGACACACATATCCTGGTGCGGAATGTGGATTCCTCACAGTATTCGAACTTTTCCGATCTGGTGCAGCGTCGGTACGGCAACGACTGGACCATGAGCTCCGCCGCGGGCGAGCAGAACAGCTTCCTGCTGACTTTGAAGCCAAGCAGCATCGCGCAGATTCAAGAAACGACGATGGATCAGTCCGTCGAAACGATTGCGCGCCGAATCAACGCGCTAGGATTGACGGAACCCACGATTCAGCTTCACGGCCGGAACGACAACGAAATCCTGGTGCAGCTGCCCGGCGAAGGCGATCCCGCGCGCGCGAAGGCGGTCATCCAGGCAGGAGGGCAGTTGGCGCTGACGCTCGTGAGGGGCGGGCCCTTTTCGACCCAAGCGGAGGCGCTGGCCAGCACCGGCGGCGTGCTTCCGGCGGGAACCGAACTGATTCCGGGAAGAAATGAAGCGCCCGAGGGCTCGACAACGAATGCGGGCGAGATCTGGTATCTGGTGGATCGCACGCCGGTTGTGACCGGGCGCGATTTGAAGCCCGATGGAGTCCGCGAGGAGCCGAGCTCGCAGAATCCCGGTCAGTGGCAAGTGAATTTTACGCTGTCCACGGAAGCGGCGAGACGTTTTGGTCCCTTCACCGAAACCAACATGCACAAGGCTATGGCGATCGTCCTTGACCACAGCGTGTACTCGGCTCCGACGATCAACGGGCGGATTGAAGATCAGGGAATGATCGAAGGGAGTTTCACCAAGCAATCCGCGCACGATCTGGCGTTGGTGCTGCGGGCCGGCGCGCTGCCGGCTTCCATCAAATATTTGTATGAGGGGACTGTCGGTCCCTCCCTGGGGGCGGATTCGATCCGCCATGGCGTGCAGGCATCGGTCCTGAGTTTGATCGTAGTGCTGCTGTTCCTATTGTTTTATTACCGCTTGTCGGGGGCGAATGCGGTGTTGGCACTGCTTCTGAACCTGGTCATCCTGATGGCTTTTCTGGCGCTCTCGGGAGCGGTACTGACGCTGCCCGGAATCGCCGGAGTGATTCTGACGATTGGCATGGGCGTGGATTCGAACGTCCTGGTGTTCGAGCGGATACGAGAAGAGCTGAGATACGGCAAGTCGGCAGCATCGGCAGTGGATGCGGGTTTTGAAAAGGCGTTCCTGACGATCATTGACACGCACGTGACGACGGTGGTTTCGGCGTTTTTCTTGTTCGTGTTTGGGACGGGGCCGATCCGAGGATTTGCCATCACCTTGGTGGTCGGCTTGGTGGCAAACCTGTTTACTTCCATTTACGTGTCGAAAACGATTTTCCAATACCACCTGGCGAAGATGGACCGGCAGGCGGAGTTGAGCATTTAGACTGTACTAGGACTATTAAGACCAATAGGCCACAGGAAGTGAACCTCCTGTGGGATTGGTTGCCGGGCCGGGGCGTGGGGAGAATGGCGGGAAGATCATTCCGCCGACCGGATGGAACCGGGAACAAACGGAAGCGCTCTGGAGTCTAAAGAAGGGAAGTAAAGGCGGAATGATCGAGTTCTTTAAAGAGCCCAACATCCACTGGATGGCCAAGGCCAAGTATTTCTATACCTTAAGCAGCATCCTTTTGATTGTGGGCTGGCTATCGATCTGGCATCACGGCGGTTTGTATTACGGGATTGACTTCAAGGGCGGGACGAACGTGGACGTCATCTTTGCACAGCCGCCCAACACGGACCAATTGCGAAAGGGGCTCGCGGAGCAAGGCTTGGGAAACAGCGAGATTCAGAGCTACAGCAGCGGATTCTCGGCGGCGCATTCGCGGGAAGTGTTGATCTTCGTTGAGCAGCGTGGAGAGCAGGCACAGGAAGAGAGCAAGAACAAAGTGCTGGACGCGCTGAACGCCACGTATAAGGTCGCCAACGCCGGGAAGCCGGACTTCAACGCAGCCACTCCGGCGAGCCTCGCGAAAGTTCTCACGGAGAAAGATCCGCTGCGATTGAGCACGAATGCGGGCGACCGTTACGACGAACTGGCTAAGAGCATCCTGGCCTATCGGGACAAGGATGCGGAAGGCGTGCTGACAAATTTCGACGATTTGTCGAAGGTTCCCGGAGTGACCCCGGCGGTGATTGACGCGCTGAAGGATAATCTCTCGCTTGGACCGTTTGCAATCCGGAAAGTGGAGATCGTCGGACCAAAGGTCGGGGCGGAGCTGCGCAGCCAGGCAGTTTACGTTACCCTCTATGCTTTGGCAGGGATGCTGTTATATATTGCCTTCCGCTTCCACAGCGCGGACGTGGTGCTGGCGTCGGGAACGGCCTCGAAAGGTCTGATCGGATTTCTGCTGAGGCAGATTGACAAGATCATTTACGGTCTGGCCGCGGTGCTCGCGGTTTTTCACGACGTGCTGATAACCCTGGGATTTTTCTCGTTGCTGCACTATGAAATTTCGCTGACGGTGATCGCGGCTTTGTTGACCCTGGTCGGTTACTCGATGAACGATACTATCGTCATTTTCGACCGTATCCGAGAAAACAGCCGGTTGCTGCGCAAGCAGCCGTTCGCGGAAGTGGTGAACAAGTCCATCAACCAAACGCTGTCGCGGACGATCTTGACCAGCGGATTGACTTTCCTCACCGTGCTCGTACTTTTCCTCATGGGCGGGCAAGTGTTGCGTGCATTCTCCTTTGCCCTGGTGGTGGGGATTGTGGTAGGAACGTACTCCAGTTTTGGGATTGCAGCACCGCTCGTGGTGGCGTGGAATCGCTGGCGCGGGCTGGGAGCAGCAGGCACCGGAACCGCAGCCGGAAACAAAACCCGGAATAACGAAGCGCCTACGGGGCGCCTCGCGACCGCCGGGAGGAGGTAAGGACCATGTTTGAAGAGATGGTGCTATCGAGTCCGAACCGGAAAAAGACGAACAAGCCCTGGACGGTGGTGCTGTCCATGGCGGTGCAGTGCCTTTTTGTTTTCATTCTGGTTCTGATTCCGCTCATCTACACCGAAGCGCTGCCGAAGACGATGATGGGGATGATGCTGGTTGCGCCGCCCCCGCCACCACCGCCTCCTCCTCCGCCTGCGGCACAAATCGTGCACGTGAAACCGCAGGTGCACCTGATCCAGAACAACCAGCTGATGGCGCCGAAGGTGATCCCGAAAGACGTCAAAATTATCAAGGAAGAAGCCGAACCGGAGAACCTCGGGGTAAGCGGAGGCGTACCCGGCGGCGTGCCCGGCGGACAAATGGGCGGAGTGATCGGTGGAGTGATTGGCGGAATGGGCGGGGCACCACCTCCGCCAAAGCCGACGGTAACCCGTATTACGCGCGGAGGCAACGTGCAGGCGGCGATGTTGATTAACCGTGTGACACCCCAGTACCCACCGCTGGCGCGACAGACGCGCATTTCCGGCACCGTGCGGTTGCATGCGCTGATCGCGAAGGACGGGACGGTGCAGCAACTCGAAGTGATCTCCGGCCATCCATTGCTGGTGCAGGCCGCACTGGATGCGGTGAAGCAGTGGCGCTACCGGCCGACGCTCCTGAACGGAGAGCCGGTCGAGGTCGACACCACGATTGATGTGATTTTTACTTTGAATCAGTAGTTGGGAACGGGGCGTCGCGCGGGTCGTGGGACATGCGGGGCGCCACGAGCAGCACGCTTGGCAAACACTTACGTTGGCTTCCGGATTCTTCCAGAGAGCCAGACGGAACTTAAGGAGCAAACGAATGGTAGCTACTTTGTATGTTTACGCCGCCATGTTCATGCAGGGAACAGGTTCACCGACCTGGGACCTCCGTGGCATGTGGGCGACGATGGGGGCATTGGCAAAGATCGTCGTTTTCGTTCTTTTCATTCTCTCGATTTATTCCTTCGGCGTGATGATTGACCGGGCGTTGATGTACAGCGCCGCGAGAAAGCAGTCACGCATCTTCGTGCAGCAAGTTGCCGGGGCGCTCAAGGAAGGCAAACTGGACGAAGCAATTGCAATCGCGGAACGGAACAAGAAGAGCCACATCGCGAAGGTGGTTGCGACAGGGCTCAGCGAGTTCCAGACCGCATCACAGCAGGTGACCGACGCCGAGTTGATTGACGCGGCGAAACGCGGATTGGAACGTTCGGTGGCGATCGTCCACGCGGAAATGAAGCGGGGACTCTCGGCACTGGCAACGATCGGGTCCACGGCGCCGTTCGTTGGATTGTTCGGAACGGTGATGGGCATTTTGAACGCGTTCAAAGGCATCGAGGCCCAGAAGATCTCGGGACTGTCGGCGGTGGCCGGCGGTATCGCCGAAGCCTTGGTGACTACAGCACTCGGCTTGCTCGTGGCGGTGCCTGCGGTGTGGGCTTACAACTACTTCACGAACAAGGTGGAAGCGTTCGACGTGGAAATGGACAATTCGTCCATGGAGCTGATCAACTACTTCATCCTTCGCCGGGGCGCGAAGAAGTAAGGTAAGCCATGGAAGGAATAGGCAGTCACAGCGGGCGGTATAAGCCGCAGGCCGGAAGCCAGATGGCGTCACCCAACGTGATTCCGATGGCGGACGTGATGCTCGTGCTGCTCATCATCTTCATGGTGGTGACGCCGATGTTGCAGCACGGGCAGTCGGTGGACCTGGTGCCGGTGTACAACGCCGTGGACATGCAGGACGCCGACAAGGATGACGCGATCGTGGTGGCGGTCACGCGCGATGGCGGGATCTACCTGGGGAACAACAAGATCAGCAAGGATGATCTAACCGGGCAGATCAAAGACCGGCTATCCAACAAACTCGACAAGATGGTTTACTTGAAGAGCGACAGCCGGGCGAAATATGGCGACGTGGTTGCGGTGGTGGATGAAATCCGCTCCGCGGGCGTGGATCAACTGGGATTGCTGACCGAGAGGATTGAACGCGCCACACCGACTCCGCCACCCGCGACAGGATCAGCGCCAAGCGGCGACTAGGAAAACAGAAGAGGAAAGAGCAAGACCATTCGTTTGCAAGAGAACGGCGGCCGCGCTGGCTCCCACCCGGCGCGGCGCAACGGTTCCAAACCAATCGCAGGGATGGGCCGGGAGGAGACTCGCAATGGGGATGCAGGTAGGAGATAGCAAGGGCGGAGCCGTAGCGGAAATGAACGTCGTTCCGCTGATTGATATTTTGCTGGTGCTCCTGATCATTTTCATGGTGATCACGCCGCTGACGCCGAAGGGGCTGGACGCCTTGGTGCCGCAGCCGAATCCGAACCAGAAGGAAAATCAGGAGCTTGAAAACAAGACCGTTGTGGTGCAGGTGACGAAGGATGGAAAGGTGAAGATCAACCAGGAAGACACCACCTGGGACCAATTGGGTCCGCGCATGGAACAGATTTTCAAGGAGCGAGCGGAAAAGGTAGCCTTTGTCAAAGGCGACAACGACGTGCTGTTCATGGACGTGGCCAAGGCGATTGACATCATGAAGGGCGCAGGAATTGACAAGGTGGGATTGATCACGGCGAAGCTGGAAGCGGGACAGTAAACGGAAAATTGGTTCGCAGGCAGTGAGGAGTCCTCCTCGCGGGGAAAGTTCAGTGCGCGAGGTGACTCATGGGAATGCAGGTCGGCAGTGGCAAGACGGGCGTATTTGCCGACATGAACGTGGTTCCGCTGATTGACATCCTGCTGGTGCTGCTGGTGATCTTTATGATCATCCCGTCGCGCCAAAAAGGACTGGAAGCGGAAATTCCGCAACCGGCGGCAAAAGGGCCGAACGAACCGGATCCGGGAATCATCGTCATTCAGGTGGAAAACGACGGTTCGTTGCGTATCAACGAAGAGCCAGTAAAATGGGAACGCCTGGCAGACCGGCTCGATGAAATTTACAAGGCGCGCGCGGCAAGAGTGGCATTCATCCGCGGCGAGGCCAAACTGGAATTCGCGGTGGTTGCCCGGGTAATTGACGTAATGCGCGGCGCTGGAATTTCCGTGGGTTTGTTGACGCCGAAGCTGGAACAAACCCGCTGAATGTGGTGGAATAAGGCCCTCACAGGGCGGAAGTGAATTCTTGCAGGGATGGGATGCTCCGATGACTGATGCATCGTGCGCGCGAACGGCCGCAGAGCGGCCGGCTCAGTTTGCCAGCAAAGTAGTGGCGTTTGCAGCGCTGTTGATTCTCGTTGTCGCGGTATCCGGCTGCAACAAGTTGAAAGCCCGCGACCTGCTCAACAAGGGCGTCAACGCATTCAAGGACGGGCACTACGACGTAGCGGTCGATGACTTCCAGCAGGCAAAAGACCTCGATCCGAGCCTGCTGATGGCGAGGCTGTACTTGGCGACGGCATACGCGAGCCAGTACATCCCCGGAGCGCCGTCCGATCAAAACAAGAAAATGGGTGAAGAGGCCGTGGCGGAGTTCAAGGACGTACTCCAGATGGACCCCAAGAATCTGACGGCGATTGATGGGATCGGCTCGATGCTCTTCCAAATGGCAGGAACGCCGTTTGACGAGCAGAAATTCGAAGAATCGAAGACGTATCACGAAAAGCACATCGAGATCAGCCCGAACGATCCGGAGCCCTATTACTGGATTGGAGTGATTGACTGGACATTGGCGTTCCGGGCGAACGGCGAGCTGCGGAAGGACTACAACGAGAAAAACATCAAGAAGCAGATCAAGGACGATCAGCCGCTGCCGCCGGAGCTACGCACCGAATACACGCAAAAATACGGAGCGATGGTGGACGAGGGGATCACTGATTTGAAAAAGGCCATTGAGCTGCGGCCGGATTATGACGATGCGATGGCGTACCTGAACCTGCTCGACCGGCGCAAGGCGGACATGGTGGAGAGCGCAGAGGAGAGGGCCGACCTCGAGAAGCAGGCCGACGAGCTGGTGGACAAAGTGAAAGAGATCAAGCAGAAGCGGGCTCTGCAGCCGCAGCCGGCTTCCTGAGGGCCAGTCGAGGAATACCCAGTAATAAATCGATTTAGCGAAGGGCGCCAAGCAAGGCGCCCTTCTTTTTTGCCGGCACAAGAGCCCCTGCCGGCGTTCGGAGCGCGTTCGCGGGGCCCGGCGTTCGGGCGTACACTATATCCATGGCGGGCGCGACCAATCTTCCTCTGAATTTCAACCGTGACCGCATGGAACGGCAGCTCGACGCGCGCCTAAACGAACTGCTGGAGAAACTGAAAAAGAACCGTCCCGCGGAGGATCCCTGGCTTGTGCGGCGAGCCTATGAAATCGCCGCGGAACGGCATCGCGATCAATTCCGTAAGTCCGGAGATCCTTACCTCACGCATCTTCTGGAAGTGGGCCACATCCTCGCGGACATGAAAATGGATGCGACAACACTGTCGGCGGCGCTGCTCCATGACGTGATTGAGGATACGGAGTTTCCCGTTTCACGCATCCAGGAACGCTTTGGGGAGGAGACCGCGCGGCTGGTCGAAGGAGTGACAAAGATCGGACGACTGAACATGATGGCACCAGAAGCGCGGCAGGCAGAGAACGTGCGCAAAATGCTGCTGGCGATGGTGCATGACGTGCGCGTGGTGGTCGTGAAACTGGCGGACCGGCTGCACAATATGAGGACGATCGAGTTTCTGGAGCCGGAGAAACAACAGCGGATCGCGCGGGAGACGCTGGACATATACGCGCCCATTGCCCACCGTCTGGGAATGGGATTAATCCGGAATGAATTGGAAGATTTGTCTTTTCGCGTTCTCGAACCGGAGACCTACTTCGAGCTGAAGAAAGAAGTGGCGGAGAAAACTGCGGTTCACGAAAGGTTCCTGGAGGAAGTGCAGTCCGCGATCCGGTCGAAGCTGGTGGAGAACGGAATCCCCGCGGAACTGGAAGCGCGCGTGAAAGGGCTCTTCTCGCTGCAGCAGAAGATCGCGCGGCAAGGAAGAGCGCTCGAACAAGTCTACGATCTGCTGGCGGTCCGGGTGATTACAGATAACGAGCGGAACTGCTACGCGGCACTGGGCGTGGTACACCACATCTGGCGGCCAGTGCCTGGACGATTCAAAGACTACATTGCGATGCCAAGGCCGAATCTCTACCAGTCGCTGCATACGACGGTGATTCACGGCGGCCAGCCGTTCGAGGTGCAAATCCGCACGCAGGAGATGCACCGCATCGCGGAAGAGGGAGTGGCTGCACATTGGAAGTACAAAGACGGAAAGCCGGATTCAAGCGA
Source organism: Terriglobales bacterium (assembly GCA_035518615.1). Lineage (GTDB taxonomy): Bacteria > Acidobacteriota > Terriglobia > Acidiferrales > UBA7541 > Acidiferrum. Next base: position 17,235 of record DATIXL010000131.1, read on the forward strand.
GGACGACCAGCGGATCATCTGGATGCGGCAGCTGATCGAGTGGTCGCAGGAGCTGCAGGAGCCGGGCGAATTTCTTTCGACGCTCAAAGTAGATTTGGCTCCTGCAGAGGTGTACGCCTTCACTCCCAAGGGCCGGGTGCTGGAGCTTCCGGCGCGTGCGACTCCCGTGGACTTCGCTTACGCCGTACACACGGAGGTGGGTCATCATTGCGTGGGCGCGAAGGTCAACGGACAAATGGTTTCGCTGCGGCACGAAATCTCAAGCGGGGACGTGGTGGAGATTCTGACCCAAAAGGGACACAGGCCCAGCCGGGACTGGCTGAGCTTCGTCAAATCGTCACATGCGAAGAGCAAGATACGGCACTGGATCAATCTTCATGAACGCGAAGAAGCAACGGACATGGGCCGGCGGCTGCTGGAGAAGGAAGCACGGGCCTTTGGCCGTAATTTGAAGAAGATACCTGAAAACGAGATCGAAAAGCTGCTGGCCGATTACGGACTTTCCAAGACGGAGGACTTATATGCAGCTGTAGGTTTCGGCAAATATTCAGCGCGGCAAATCCTCACCAAGATCTTGGGAGAACCGGGCAAGCCGGCGGAGGCCGAAGACACGAAGCCGACACTGGTCAAGACGGTGAAGAGAATGCTGGGGATAGGGGAGGCGCCGCTGGTGGTGAAAGGCCATGACGACCTGCTCGTCTACCGCGCGAAGTGCTGCAATCCAATTCCCGGCGACGATATCACCGGCTATATCACGAGGGGGCGCGGAGTCGCAGTCCACACCAAGACGTGCCCCAACGTGCAAAATTTGCTCTACCAGACGGAGCGGCGGATCGCGGTCGAGTGGGGTGGGGAGAGCGCGGCAACATTCCCCGTGAAGCTTTCGATCCGTGCCAAGGACCGGCCAGGATTGCTCGCTGAAATCACTGCGGTGATCAGCGGCGGCGGCTCCAACATTCGCGACTTGGAGAGCCGACCGGACAAGCTGAATGCCCGGATTGAGGCCAGCCTGGAGATCGCGGACCGCCGCCAGCTTGAGACCATTATTCAGAACATACGGAAAATCTCCGGCGTATACGGCGTTGAGCGGGTATTCCAACCGACGGGAGATTGACCCCTGCCGAACGAAGAGCCACGGACCTGACACTTCGGACGGTAGCGTCCAAGGCACACAGAAGCCCATTGCGGCCTCAGACGGCTAAAATCGATCCATGCGATCCCAGCGGCTGTTGGTGTATGCGGTATTCTGCGCCTTAGTGTGGGCAGGTTGCAAAAGCCATCCCCTAACGGACTTCCGTCCTCTGGACCAGTCTGGGATGTGGTCCGACGCCATAGAAAACCTGAAGAAATTGAACGTAACCGACCAGGAAGTGGCTGAGGTTGTCAAACTGAAACAGGCTGGGCTCCAAGACGACACCTGCGTGGAGCTGGTCAATGAGGCTCATCTCCACAAGCATTTCTTCAATAGCGCGGAGTCCGTGAGAAACCTGATTGGAGCAGGATTTTCGGAACCGGAAGTTTTGGAAATCGCGAAAGCCGACAAGCTGGATTCGATCAGCGGGGATGCGGTGACGATCAAACTCATCGGGCTCTCAGACGCGACGGTGCAGCTTATCCTTCGGCGTGAGCTGAAGGGGCAACCGACGCTGTCCAGCGACGAGATCGCTAAGTTGAAAAACACAGGATTGACGGAAAGGCAGATTGTCGAACGCATTCAAAGCGGCATGACCGATGCGCAGGCGGAAAAGGAAGTCAAGGCACACCAGCGCGATCTGACCCATTCGGGTTTCGTTCGTATCCACGGCCGAATTCCGCACTGACCGGGCGGCTGGCAGAAACTTGTTGGGCCGAAGAACCGGTTTTGCTTCCTTGGCAGATCCCTCGTTACAATCGGATTGCTTTGTTGCGCGCTACACGTCAGCGAATCCTGCATCGTGCGCTGGTTCTACCAGCGGCACTGTACACTTGTGGCTGCGCCGTGCCGTTGGGTCCTGGATACGCGGTGCAGAAGCAGGAGATTCGAGTACGCTTCGATAACTCCGGAAGACCCTCGGTGCGGGTTGAAGCGGAATATCACCTGAAAAATACCGGGAATCAACCACTTCCGTCGCTGGACGTACGTCTGCCAGGGAAGAGCGTGCACACCACCGCCCTGGCGATGTCCTGGGACTCGGAGACACTTCCGCTCGAAAGATCCGCGGTAAACCCCAGGGATACGACCCTCGAGCTGTCCAAGCCCTGGGCCCTGGGGGAGAACCACACGCTGCGCATCGCGTTCGAAATCCAGGAGCCCGCCGATGGGGAACGCGGTTTGCGATTCGCGCGGGACGCATTTTTTCTGCCTCAAGAGAACTGGAGCCCGGTGCTGCTTCCACCCCGCGGATTTCTTGCATCGGGAGGTCTCCCGCCAGCGAAATGGAATTTAACGGTGACCGTGCCGCGCGCTTTTCGATTGCATATGAGCGGCGAGAGGGCGAAACGTTCCCAGCATGACGGCGAAGCCACCTTCCGCAGCCAGCAGAGGCCGCAGGACCGCTATCCGTTTGTCGTCGCCGGGAGCTACCTCGAAACCGCAATCAATGGCGGAAATCGGAAAGTGTTTCTGTGGACGCGCGCGAAGCCCGACGCAAAGACGATTCGGGAAAGCAGCGAATCGCTCATACGGGCATCGGGCGCTTATGACTCTGCATTTGGGCTGCGAGGCAATGGCCACCAACCTTTGTGGATTGTCGAGTGTCCGGAAGCTGAAGGCTGCTTCACCGGACGAAATGCGCCGTACGCGAAGTTGCTCGATCTGCCACAGGGAAATTCGATGGCAGAAATGATCTCGCTGGATACCACCCTGGTCGGTCAACAGGATAGCGGAACGAAGATTGCCCTGGCGGCCGCGCCATTTCTCGCCGCGAGCTGGCTCGGCTACGGCCGCAATCCAGGATTTTTCGAGCAGCAGCCGCCGCTCTCCGCATTTCCCATCTTTGCCGCAAGCCTGGGGCGCGAGGCGGTGGAGGGGACAAGCGTTCGGGGAGAGATGATCCGGAACGCGTTGAGCGAGATTCCAATCGCTGAGGTTAAGGGTGCCACGGAAAACCCGGAAACAATTCGCGCCAAGAGTTTCCTATTCTTTTTCGCGCTACGCGACCGATACGGGGAAGCTGTATTTCAAAAAGCGATCCAGCATATGCTCACGGCGCGCCAGGGGAAGGGGTTCAATCTCGATGATTTAATCGCGGCGTTCGAGGAAGAAACACACAAAAACGTGGCGCAGTTTGTGCGTCTTTGGATGAAGCACCCGGGAGTGCCAGATGATTTTCGGGCTAGGTATGAAGGGAAGACGACCGCAGTACTCACCCCCAAGGAGAGGGAACCATGAGAGACATCGTATTGACAGAACGCGGGCCCAAGCCGATTGGACCCTACTCGCAGGCGATCAAGAGCAACGGCTTCCTGTTCGTATCCGGCCAAGTGGCGCTGGATCCGAAGACGAATGAATTTGCGGGCGGGGACATCCGTCAGCAGACGGAGCGGGTGCTGGACAACCTCAGGGCCATCGTGGAAGCGGGAGGAACCAAACTGAGTCATACGGTGAAGACGACGGTGTTCTTGAAGAGCATGGATGATTTTGCCGCGATGAACGAAGTGTACGCGAAATACTTCTCTTCGGCACCGCCGGCAAGATCCACCGTGCAAGTGGCACGATTGCCGAAAGATGCCCTGGTAGAAATTGAAGTTGTGGCGGCTCTTTGAGTCCGTGAGGCGGCAGATAATCCCAGAATTACCGACTAAGGACGGTCGGGACTTTGCAGGGCTTCATAAACCGCGATGCCCGTGGCGATACCAGTGAGGGTAATTGCGATCAACACAAAGTGGCTCTTGCCGGCTTTTATCGGAGGCCCGCCGGAACCACCAGCTCCTGCGCCTCGAGGGCCCTGCGCGGGTTCAGCGGCCGCGGAGGCATCCGGCTCCAAAATGACCTTGTATGAGGTGGCTTCGGGAATGATTTTGGTTTCGCCGTCCACAGTAATGGCCAGTGGCCCGCGGTTGCTGCGAACCAACAATTCTCTGGGATTTACGATGGAGACCTGAGCGACCGTCGGTTCGTCAGACTGCGGCCGGATTTCGGCGATGGAGGCCCGCAACAAGAAAGCTTTGGAGTTGGCCGTGGAAAACAGTGCGGTGCCACGGTAAAGCGTTGCGTTCGGGGTTCCGTCGTCCAGGCCAAGAAGCGCGGAACTGGCTCCGGTGAGCAAGAAGCGAGCCGCCCCGGCACGAATTTGAATTGCGCCGGTGGCTTCCGTGGTGACTTCATCGCCGCCAAAGATCGTAGCGCCAACGGATGCGTTGGCCGTGCCGACATGTGCCTGCTGGGCTGTGGTCACGGTGCCGAGAACTGCCGGAGAAGCGCTGGAGACCGGAACTAACAAAACAAAAAGAGACAACCCAAAAGCACAGAGTTCGCGCAAGCGCGCCATCCACTCCTCCAAGAGGGCCAAATCCAGAATACCCATGCCGCGACGTGCCGTCAATCGCTAAACTGGCGACGAGCCACCGATGTGCCTTTTATGAACACGCGACTTGATTGTTCGATGCGGAGGCTTCGGAAGTGGGTGCCCTTGCCGGTCATCAGAACGGCCAGTCCCAGCAACGCGGTTTTGCCCTGCAAATCGGGGAAGTGCAGATAAAGGCTGACCTAGGCGTTTCCGGGGCCGTCTGCTACCGAAAAGTAGGTGCAGTCAGGGTGATGGAAAACGAGAGCGCTGACGCTCGCTTCCGGGTCCATCATGAATCCCTCCGTGAGCTGGACACCGATCTCTTCCGGACGTAGGAGCTGCCAGATGCCTGCCTGATCTTCAAGATCGGGGCAGGCGGGATAACCGAAGCTATAGCGCTTCCCGCGATAGCGCGAGGTAAAGCGCTGAGCCATGGTCACTTCCTGGGGATCGGGGAATCCCCAATCCTCGCGAATTCTCCGGTGAAGCCATTCGGCACAGGCTTCCGCGGATTCGATGGCCAGCGCCTGCAAGCCATGAGACTTGAAATAGTATCCAGAGTTTTTCGCTGCCTCTGAACGCTCGCGGACGCCTTCGCCAGCACAGACTACGAAGACAGCAAGGTGGTCCCGCTTGCCATTCTGGGGAGCGAGCACGAAATCGGTGAGACAGAGCGCGTCTCCCGTGCGTTGGCGCTTGAATCGCCAGGTGCGGACGGGAACGCTTGCCCCCGGAGCAAACAGATTGATTGCATCCCCCTCAGGTTCGGCTTCAAAGAATTGCCAGACGGCGCGCACCTTCATGAACTGTGCGGCCTCTGCTTTCACTTCTTCCATGCTTTCAAATAGCTCGACGGCTTTCGGATCCCGCTCCGCCAAGCGCTTCTCAAAATCCCCTCGGAATCCCATGTGCCGGCCATAGAGCATGTAGGGATTGATGTAACTCCACACTTCGCGCAGGTCCGGAACGAGCCGGACCTTGCGGTCGAGATAAGGGACAGGGGGAATCGGCAGGTTGGCGCGCACTTTTGGAGAGCGCGCGATCTTTGGCAATTCCCTTATGGTGACGGTCGTGGAAATGGTTGCGGCGCCGTTTGAGGACGTGTGCTCACGAAGAAGGCCATCGCGCGTGGCCGGATCCATCAGTTCGTTCATGAGACGCAAGCCGGTCATGGCGTCCTTGGCGTAGCAAACGGCGTTGCCGTAACTCGGGGCGATTTTTTGCTGCGTGAACTTTCCGCTGAGCGCCGCTCCGCCTACGAGGAGAGGAATGGAGATTCCGGCGTCGCGCAAATCGTTGACGGTGATGACCATCTGCTGCGCGCTCTTTACCAACAACCCGGAAAGGCCGATCGCGTCCGGCTTGTGTTGGTGAAACGCCTTGATCAGCTCCTCGGGCGGCACTTTGATGCCCAGGTTCACGACGGCATAACCGTTGTTGTTCAAAATAATTTCGACGAGATTTTTACCGATGTCGTGGACGTCGCCCTTCACCGTTGCCAGAACGATCTTTCCGCGCTTGGCGGTATCCGCTTTTTCCATGAACTGTTCAAGATGGTTGACAGCGGCTTTCATCGCTTCGGCGGACTGCAGCACTTCGGCCACGATCAGCTCATTGGCGTTGAACAGCCGGCCCACTTCGGCCATGCCCTCCATCAGCGGGCCGTTGATGATGTCGAGAGGGGCCACGCCTTCGGCGCGTTTGCGATCGAGATCGGCGATGAGACCGTCACGCGTGCCCTGGATAATGTAATTTGCAAGGCGCTGGTCCAGCGGCAAATCTTCGGCGCGAGTTTTTTCCTGTTTTTTTGCGGTGCGGAAGTGGTCAGTGATCGCAGCGATGTGAAATTGATTGACCGCGGCGCGCTGCTCTTTGCTCTGTTCACGCCAGTCTGCAGGAGCGCTTTTGAGGAGTTCCGCTCGGGGATGATCAGCAGGAACGTGCTTAGGGGGATGTTGGAAGAGGAGATCCTCCGCCAACTGGCGTTCGTGCTCCTGGATCGAGGCGAAGCGTTCGATCTTCTCGGTGTTCACAATGGCGAGGTCCAAGCCCGCCTTGGTGCAGTAATAGAGAAAAACGGAGTTGACGACCTCGCGAGCGCCTGCGGGAAGGCCAAAGGAAACGTTGGAAATTCCCAGAATCGTGCGGACAACCGGCAGCGCCTGTTTGATCAGGCGGATACCCTCCATCGTTTCGACCGCGCCGCCGATGTAGTTCTCGTCGCCGGTCGCGCAAGGAAAAACCAGTGGATCGAAAATGATATCTTCCGGCGCAATTTCGTATTTCTTTGTGAGCAATTCGTAAGACCGTTTGGCGATTTCAAGCTTTCGTTCGCAGGTAAAGGCCTGAGCCTGGACGGGATCTTCGTCAATGCAGCCGACGACTACCGCGGCGCCAAAATCGTGGGCGATCGGAACGACCTTCTCGAATTTTTCCTCGCCATCTTCCAGATTGATGGAATTGATGATGGCCTTCCCTTGACAATAGGTGAGGGAAAGAGCGACGGCGGAGGGATCCGTGGTGTCCACCATGATAGGGACTTTGATTTTGCGGATCAGCTTCTCGTAAAAGTCCGGGATGTCTTTTTTTTCGTCGCGCTCGGTGCTCTGCAGGCAAACGTCCACGATCTGCGCGCCGCCTTTGACTTGCCGGCGCGCGATCTCGCTGGCTTCCTCCCATTTCTCTTCCGCGACAAGATTCTTGAAGAGGCGAGAACCAATCACATTGGTGCGTTCTCCGACGAGGAGCGGACGCGTGCTGTCTTCCGCTTCGATGGTCTCGATCCCGGAGTAAACGGCACGATGGGAATCTCCGGGACGAATGCGGGGCTTCTTTCCCTCAGCCATTTGGGCGATGGCCGCGATGTGTCTTTCCGTTGTGCCGCAGCAACCGCCAACAATGTTCAGCCAGCCGTGATCCACGAATTTTTCAAGCTGAGCCGCGAGAGATGTGGGCGTCTCCTCATATTGGCTCGTCTCAGGGTTCGGAAGCCCCGCGTTCGGATAACACGAGACAAATTCCGAGGAAATCTGACTCAAAGTCCGGATGTGGTCGGTCATGAATTCCGGCCCCGTGGCGCAGTTCATTCCGAATGCCAGGGGATGCGCATGCTTGAGCGAAGCCCACAGTGCTTCCACGTTTTGGCCGGCGAGCATCGAGCCCATTGGCTCGATAGTCACCGAGACAATAACTGGAACGCGTTGACCAATTTCCTTGGAGAGCTGATCAATCGCCAGCAAAGCCGCTTTGATGTTTCGGGTGTCCTGGCAGGTTTCGACGAGAAGCAGGTCTACGCCGCCCTCGATCAAGCCCTTCGCCTGGACGTGGTAATGGTCGCGAAGGCCATCGAAGGTCACGCCACCCGTCACGGTGATGGCTTTGGTGGTCGGCCCCATGGATCCGGCCACAAAGCGCGGCTTGGTCCCTGCGCTTACTTCATCAGCAGCCTGACGGGCGAGTTGAGCTGCGAGCTTGTTCAATTCGTGGGCTTGCTCGGCCAATCCATACTCAGCAAGCACCAGCGGCGTTCCACCAAAGCTGTTGGTCTCAATAATGTCGGAGCCGGCTGCGAGGTACTTGCGATGGATGTCCAGGACTACGTCCGGCCGGGTCTTGACGAGGTATTCGTTGCAACCTTCGAGAGCAGCTCCGCCGAAATCCTCCGCGGTAAGCTGGCGCTGCTGCAGCATCGTGCCCATAGCCCCATCGAGCACAAGAATGCGCTGGCCCATCAGCTCCCTGAGGGCTCTTGCGGATTCGCCTAGATTTCGTATGCGAGAGAAGGCCGTAACTCCTTGAGGCGCCGTCCGGCGGGTCGCCGCGCCCGGACCGGAAAAGCCTCCGGCAGCCATTTCCCCATTTTACTTGGGACCAGGCGAAGAATCGAATTCGGGTGGCAGGATTTTCCTTATGCGGCTTACATCGAATCGGTCAGTAACAATTCGAGAACACATACCCCTTTGGGCCTTGCCCCTTGGGCCGGTTTTCACTACCCTGACGGACAGTGACGACCAAGCGCGCCAACACCAAGCTTTCAGTATGTCTGCTTTCGCCGCACCCTCTGGTGCTGAGCGAATTCGAGCGTCTTTTGTCGAAGTCGCAGTTCAAGGTGATTACCAAGCAGCTGGAATCCACGCTGGCCCCCGACCTGAGAAACCTGGAAGCCCCAAACGCTCAGGTTTATGTCGTTGACGCGCATGCCGCACGGCAAGCCACCGGCGCGTTGCTGGCCAACATCCTGGAGCATCATCCCGAGGCGCGGCTCATTGTGGTCGGAGAACAGCACCTGGAAAACAATTGCTATTCGCTGCTGCGCCTAGGCGTTAAAGGCCTGCTGACGTACGACGAAGCGCGGGAACAATTGGTGCGGGCATTGCCGCTTGTGGCCAGTGGAGGATTCTGGGTACCGCGCCAGCTTCTTTCGGGATTCGTGGATTCGATTCTGACGAATCAGGGACGCAGACTGAAAACGGATTCCGTGGCGAACTTGAGCCGGCGCGAGCAGGAAGTGCTCGATTCGCTGCTCGAGAATCTGTCCAACAAGGAAATCGCCAGCAAGCTGAACATCGCGGAACGAACCGTAAAGTTTCACGTGTCCAATCTGCTGAACAAGTTCGGAGTGCGCCGCCGCGCCGACCTGATCCTGCTGACCTTCCAGCGGCGGATGACCCCACAGCCGTAATTCGGTGGCCTTTTTCAGTCCGTGATCCGGAACCAGACAATGCACCAAAGCGCGCGGACGCCGTCTTTCCAGGTGATCTTTTTTCCCTCTTCGTAGGTGCGGCCCGCGTAACTAATGGGGACTTCGTAGACACGCCATTTGCCTTTGGCGATTTTGGCAGTGATTTCCGGCTCGAATCCGAAGCGATCGGACCTGATCTGAATTCCCTGCAGCGCTTCTTTGCGGAAGACTTTATAGCAGGTCTCCATGTCGGTGAGTTTCAAATTTGTGAAAATGTCGGACAGCAGAGTCAGGAATTTGTTCGCCACGTAGTGCCAGAAATAATGAACGCGCTGCGGCCCGCCGAGAAAGCGCGAGCCGTAAACCACGTCCGCGCGGCCATCCACGATGGGCTCGAGGAGCTTCGGATAATCTCGCGGGTCGTATTCGAGGTCGGCGTCTTGCACCAGGACAATCTCTCCAACTGCTTCTGCAAAGCCCCGTCGAAGCGCCGCGCCTTTGCCCTGATTTTTTCCCTGAAACAGAAAGTGGATGTCCGCGAGGGGAATTGCATCGCCGCCGTCCTGCGAAAGCGCGGCGATCTCTCCGCCGGCTTGCAACCTGGCCAAATTTTCCAGGACCTGTCGAGTTCCATCGGTCGAACAGTCGTCGACCAAGACGATCTCTTTGCGAAGTTCGGTGTCCTGCACCCGGCGCAAGATTTCTTCAATGGTTCCAATCTCGTTGTAGACGGGAATCACGACCGAGAGTTTCGGGTCCGAGAGAGCCTGCGGATTTCTTCGGTGGTCGCTCATCGCAGCGTTCCGATTGTATCGGCGGCATCTGCGCGGAGTAAAGCAGGCTGGCCTGCGGGTGTGCCTTCGAGGTTCTCTGTGTTAGATTGGCTTTTGTGTGATTTTTGAACGATGACGACGTTCTACATCGAGCATTTTGGCTGCCGCGCGACTCAAGCGGATGGAGCCGCCATTGAACGACTGCTTTTGGAGCGCGGCTGCCGCGCCGCGAGTTCGCCCGCCGCAGCGGAGATCGTGGTGGTAAATACCTGCACAGTGACTGCCGCGGCCGATGTCCAGGCGCGCGACGCGATTCGCAAGATTCACAAGCGGAATCCATCGACAAGTATTGTGGTGACCGGATGCTACGCGCAGCGCGCGCCGGAGGAACTCGCCGCTCTGCCGGGAGTTTCCTGGGTGGTGGGAAATTCTCACAAGCCGCAAATTCCCGATTTGATTTGTGAACATTCAGACAAAGATGCGGCTCCCCGAGGGTTGAATTTCGTACCCGCGGCGAGCCTGCACACAACGGAGATCTTGCTGGCCGACACGCCATTTGCTGATGAGAGGCGCGACCAATCTTCAAGAGCCCAAGTCTTGATCGGCGATGCCTCGCGGCAAACGCACGTGCTGGTCGCGCCCGTTTTCGGCGGGGAGGGGAATCACACGCGTCCTACGCTGAAAATCCAGGATGGCTGCAACTCGCGCTGTGCGTTTTGCGTGATCCCGTTTGTACGGGGCAAGAGCCGAAGCCTGCCGCCGGATGAGATACTCGGTGAAATTAATCGCCTGAGCGCAGCCGGCTTTCGCGAAATTGTTTTGAGCGGCATCAATCTGGGGACTTGGGGCCGCGACCTTACGCCGCGGCTTGAATTCATCAGACTCTTGGAGAGAATTCTGGCGGAAACCTCCGTCGAGCGCCTTCGAATTAGCTCGATTGAGCCGATGGACGTAACGCGCGATTTGATTGAACTTATTGCTTCCAGCGAGCGCATCGCCCAGCATTTTCACATTCCGCTGCAGTCCGGTTCCGACCGCATCCTCGCGGCGATGCATCGGTGGTACCGCACCGAACATTACGCCCGGAGAGTCGAACTGATTCACGAACGGCTGCCCAATGCAGCGATTGGGGCGGACGTCATCGCGGGCTTTCCCGGCGAATCAGAAGACGATCACGCTGCGTCGCTTGCCTTCATCGAGCGCCTGCCTTTCGCCTATCTTCACGTTTTTTCGTATTCCTCGCGCCCAGGTACGCGGGCAGCTTCCTTACCGGATCATGCGCCGGTGCACATCATTAAGCGACGCGCCCGCGCGCTTCGCGCCCTCGCAGAAGCCAAGGCCAATGCTTTCCGCGCATCGCAAATCGGCCGTAATGTTCGTGTTCTGACGTTGCATCGCGGGGCAAACGATACTGATTTCACCCCCGCACTTTCCGCTAACTATTTGCGCGTATCGGTGCCAGGTTTGTGGCCCCCGAACCGCTGGCTGGACGTAATTGTGTCAGACAGAGCTATGGGAAATCGTTGCGTTGCCGAACTGTCCCCGAACGCCTGTGAATTTTGTGCATCCTGAAGGCCTTCAGGATCGATACTCCTTCAGCCTTCGAAAATTACTTGGGCCAGGGCTTCACTTGAAGTATGCGTAATGCTGACGGCGATCTGCTTCACGCCCATTTGCTCCGCGATTTTCTTCGACTCACCCTTTAACTGCATCGTTGGCCGGCCCGTCGGGAGCCGCACCACTTCCAGGTCTACCCAGCGGATGCCATGCCTCCACCCCGTGCCGAGGGCCTTCATGGTTGCTTCTTTTGCGGCAAAACGGCCAGCATAGCGTTCATATTTGTTCCTGAAGCGCTCGCAATAGGCAATCTCCTGCTCCGTGAAAATGCGACGAAGAAAGCGTTCACCCTGGCGCTCGATGGCAGCCTCGATTCGTTCCACTTCGGCGATGTCCACTCCCATCCCAATGATCAAGTTGCCCTCGTGAGCCAGGGTCTTTCCCACCTTGCTGCCGCACAAAGTCGTGATCTCGCGGCGCGTCGAACCCGGATCGGCACTGAGATTATACTGGTGGTGTCGTGGCAACCGTGAAGACATCTCGCAAGAAGGGGACCGCGGCCAGAGAACGCCCCGCAAACGCGTCGTTATCTGAATGGACAGAATTGGCGTCGGGCGGCATTCGCGTCGTGCAGGCGAGCGCCCTATCGGCATTTCCTTGGCTTGTTCACGGGTTCAGCACGAGTCCGGGCGGCAGGAGCGAGCTGGAAGGAAAAAGGGTACTCAATCTTGGGTTTGCCGATTGGGACGCGCGCGAAAACGTGAACGAAAATCGCCGACTGTTCCAGGCTGCGCTCGGAGCCGCAAGCCATTCACTCGTCCCACTGAAACAATTTCATTCGGACGTGATCTGCCTTTTTGAAGCGCCTCCGGCAGAAGCCTGTCGTGGGGATGCTTCAGCGACCGATACCCCAGGCCTGCTCCTTGGCATCCAGACCGCCGATTGCGTTCCGATCTTGCTGGTGGATCCGAAGAACCGGGCAGTGGCTGCCGCGCACGCGGGCTGGCGGGGCACTCTTGCGCGTATCGCCGAAAAAACCGTTGGACAGATGCAGATGCACTTCGGCTCCAAACCGGTTGATCTTATCGCCGCGCTTGGCCCCGCGATTGGCGGATGTTGCTACGACGTCGCCGCTGAATTAGTTACACGATTTACTTCGCAGTTCGTGGATGCTGCAGACTGGTTCGATGAGCCGCGCACAGGTGAGGAGCCCAATCCGCTACAGTGGCTGAACATGGCGCCGCCGGGACACCAGCCGCCGCCGAAGAATGTTCGCCTGGATCTGCGCAAAGCCAACCGTTCGCAGCTCACCGCGGCTGGCCTGCGCGAGAAGAATATCTTTGTCAGCGAACTTTGCACGGCCTGCCGCCCCGACCTTCTCTTCAGCTACCGCAAGCAAGGCCCGCTCTCGGGACGCCACATCTCGGTCATCGGCATCCGACCGTGAAATCGTTCCTGCGCTCCTGAAAAAACCGCCCCTTTCGCTCGGGCTCGCTCTGCGAGTTTCATCTAGGAACCTGCAAGGGAGTATTGCTCACTTCCTTGAGGGCCAATTGGCCGCACGCGGCCATGACGTCGCGGCCGCGGGAGTAGCGCACAAACGCCGGCACGCCTCTTTCGTTCAAGATGCGCCGGAAAGCTTCGATGTTTTGCTCCGTGGATTCCTGGTACGACAACTCACCGGGATTCCATGGAATCAGGTTCACTTTCACGCGCTTGAGCGGCGCCAGGAGCTTAACTACACGGCGCGCATCCTCGGGAGCGTCGTTGACTCCGCCCAACATGACGTACTCGAACGTCAAATGCTCCCAGTTGCGCAGAGGATAGGCGCGGCAGGCCTCCAACAATATTTTGAGTGGGTATTTTTTATTGATGGGCATGAGCATGTCGCGCTGCTCATCGTTCGAGGCGTTTAGGGAGATCGCCAGCTTGGGGCGAACTGGCTCAAGCGCCAGCCGCTCGATGCCCGGCACGATTCCACTGGTCGAAAGCGTGACATGCTTCGGCGAGAGGCCCACCCCTTCCGGATCCAGCAGGATTCGCAGAGCGGCCATTACGTTCCCGAAATTCAATAGCGGCTCACCCTGACCCATCAGGACCACATTCGTTTGTTGCTTCTCTTCTTGGCGATCCTCTGGCGTGCCTTCGCTGGCTTTTTCCGCTTCTCGCAGCGCCACCAGCACTTGTCCGATGATTTCTCCGGCCGACAGGTTGCGGATCAGTCCGAGCTGGGCGGTCAGGCAGAACTGGCAATCCACAGCGCAACCCGCTTGCGTCGAAATGCAGATCGTTTGCCGTCTCTCGTTTGGCATATAGACGGCTTCGACGGAGGCGTTGCGCTCCCCTCCTGCTAGCTCGAACAGATACCTCACTGATCCGTCTTGGGAGGAGAAACGCCGCTTGATGGCTGGGAAGCGCAGCGTTGCTTCGCGCGTCAATTTTTCGCGGAAGGCCGCGGGCAAGTTGCTCATCTCGGAGATCGCGAATATTTTTTTCGCGTACAAGGCGTGGTAAATCTGATCGCCGCGGTAGGCTGGCTCGCCCAGGCCCACACAAAGCTGGCGCAGCTCTTCCTTCGACTTTCCCAATAAAGGCATGACGTTCTGGATTGTCCCTCTACTCTATAGAGAATAGCCTGTTTCAGGCATTCGGAATCTTTTTCCTGCGCTGCCGCCTCATTTTTTTCGGCCGCGAGTTATAATTTCTGCGAGGGCATCCATGAAAAACCAGATCACGATTCCGAGACTCGAAATTTCCGATTGGGTGAAAGAGCTTGCATCCATTCCCGAGCGCAGCTTCACTCTCGAAACTGTGCAGGACTTTGTCCTGCAGCACCTGGTTCGTCCGAAGTCGCTCGACAAATATCTTTTCTACTCCAAGGGCAATTACACTCGCAATCTGATTTTCAAAAACGAAATTTTCGAGTGCTTGGCGATTTGCTGGGAAATCGGGCAATCGAGCCGCATCCACAACCATCGAGACCAGAATTGCTGGATGTCAGCGCCAATCGGACGCCTGAAAGTGCAGAATTTCCGCGTTGAAGAGCGCAATGCCTCTGATGGAAGCTGCCGTCTGGTTCCCACGGAAAGCTGCGAGATGGACGCCACGCATCCTGCTTTCGTCAATCCAACCGAGCCTGTTCACCAGGTTCTCAATTTGCCCGAATTCAAGCAACGGGCCGTCACCATTCACATCTACTCCAAACCGTTTGATTCCTGCGAGGTGTATTTGCGCGAGAAGGGCACATATTCCGATGTTCCGCTGCATTACACCAGTGAATATGGCCAGCTTCATCCGGACGAGAAGCTCCTCTAACTGCTCTAAGCGGCTGGAAATAAATATCGTTAGCTCTGGAGTTGCAGGCCGTGAGTTTTGAGTGCTAGTACCTCCCAAGCCACTCGCCTCTTCTGTTTCCCTGTGTCACAATCTCAGCATGGTTAGCGACCCGCGCGATATTCAGCGGTACGCACTGCCCAACGGTCTGGTGGTGATCACCGAGGCGATGCCTCACGTGCGATCGGTTTCTGTTGGAATCTGGGTGCGGAACGGCTCCCGGCGCGAGCTTGCGGAGCAAAATGGACTCGCTCATTTCATGGAGCACATGGTTTTCAAGGGCACGGAGCGCCGCTCCGCGGAGGCCATCGCCCGCGAAATGGACTCGGTTGGCGGGATGCTTGACGCATTTACTTCCAAAGAGCAGATCTGCTTCAACGCAAAAGTTCTTGACGAACATTTACCGATTGCTTTCGGCGTCCTTGCCGATCTGGTTCTTCGTCCGAAATTTGACACCGAAGATGTGAAAAAAGAGCGCCAGGTCGTCCTTGAAGAGATCAAGATGGACTTGGACAATCCCGAGTACCTCCTGCACGACCTGTTTACGCGCGGTTTTTGGCCCGGGCATCCTTTGGGCCGGCCCATTCTCGGCACTCCGGAAACCGTGGGGAATTTTTCGCGAGCGGCTCTGCAGAACCGGTTCCGGGAGTGGTTTGCGCCTGACCATCTGGTCATCACCGCCGCGGGAAATGTGACCCACGCGCGGCTACTTGAACTCGTGCACCGCGAATTCGGCAACATTTCATCCAACGGCGCACTCGAGGATCACACCGCGCCGCGCACCGAAGCGCCGATTCAACTGGAAACCAAGCGCGACCTCGAACAGGTGCATCTCTGCATTGGCGTTCCGTCATTTCCGATCGCGGATGAGCGCCGATTCAGCGTCGCAGTGCTGAACAATCTTCTCGGCGGCGGCATGTCCTCGCGCCTTTTCCAGAATATTCGAGAAAAGCAGGGCCTTGCTTACGCCGTCTTCAGCGAGATCACGCCTTACTCCGACACGGGAATGCTGACGATCTATGCGGGAACAGCGAAAGAAACCGTTGGCCAGGTGGTTGACCTGACGGTCGCGGAACTCCGCGCGATGAAGGAGTCGCCAGTCTCGGAAGAGGAACTTTTGCGCGCCAAGAACCATCTGAAGGGTTCGCTCATGCTTTCGCTCGAGTCCACCAGCTCACGGATGTCCAATCTTGCCCGGCAAGAACTCTATTTCGGAAGGTTTTTCTCGCTGGACGAAATTCTCGCATCCATCGAGGCGGTCACGCGCGAGGAACTGCAGTCGCTTGCGAAGGAATTTTTCCGGACGGAACAAATCTCCGCGACCGTCCTCGGCCCGCTGAATGGCTTCTCGCTGGACCGCTCGCGCCTGGCCTGCTGATTCCCGTTTTCTCCGTTCGCCGTTGACTCGCCTCGCTCGCTCTGCCATCATTCTCGAAATTCGATTTTCTTTTTCTGGGGGCGGCGATCGGTTTGCGGGTTTCCATTCTGGCGTCCGGCAGTTCGGGCAACATCACACTGCTCGAAACCGAACGCACCCGCCTCCTCGTGGATGCCGGCCTCGGCAAGCGCGAAACTCTGGCGCGGCTTGCAGCCATCGAAGCCAAGGTTGACCGGCTCGACGGAATTCTCATCACTCATGAACATTCCGACCACTGCGGCGGGCTTCCGCAGATGCTCGGGTTGTGGAAAGCGCCGCTCTATGTGACCGAGCCGACCATGGAGGCGATGAACCTGATTCTTCCGGATACTCTGGCCAAGCGGCTTTGCGGCATTGAAGCCATCCAGGCTGGGCAACATTTCACCATCGGAGATATTGACGTTCATGCCTTCGCGATCCCGCACGATGCCGCGGACCCCGTGGCATTCACATTTCGCACCAACGGCTGCAAGCTCGCGATCGTGACCGATCTCGGGTACTTGCCGGAACTCGTGAAGGTCCATCTTCGCGATGCGGATTGTCTCGTGCTGGAATCGAATCACGATCTGGAGATGCTGAAGGTCGGCCCGTACCCGTGGGTGGTCAAGCAGCGTGTGCTTTCCCGAACCGGCCATCTTTCCAATCATGCGGTGGGAGAATTTCTATCCGACGCGGAAGGATTCGACGCGCGCGCCCGGTATCTGGTTCTCGCGCACATTTCGCAAGAAAACAATAATCCCGAAGTTGTGAAGATTTCCGCCGAGGAAGCCCTGGGCCGGCGCCCGGCAGAAGCCGCGTTTTCCGGAGAGCTCCTGCTGGCGTCGCAGCACGTTCCACTCAAGCCTTTACAGCTGTGACGATTTCTACTAGCCCCGCGCTCCGGCTTTTCTCATTTATTTTGCCAGTATCTTTTCAAAAAACGTGAGTGCCCGCGGATCGCCGCTCTGCCCTAGCCAGAACATGGCTTGTTTGCGTACTTCCGGGTTGCGGTTGGTTTGTGCGACCTCGATCAATTTCGGCACGCCTTCATCTTTCGGCATCTGGCTGAGCGCGAACACGGCTTTCTTCTTCACTTCGGTGTCTGGATCATTTTCGATGGCGCCGGTAATAGCCTGCTCGGCTTTCGCACCCGCTTTTTGGGCGAGCCAGAAAAGCGCCTGTCCTCGGACGTGAGAGCTTGTATCGTCATGAGCCATGCGGATCATTTCATCCAACGCTGCGGGCTGCTTGCTCACGGAGAGGGCAAAAGCCACTTGCGCACGCACTTCCGGGCTGGGATCGTTCTTGGCCATCTTCTCGAGGAGTTCTTCGCCGGATGCGCCGCGCGCTGCGCCCAGCCAGAACGCAGCCTCTTTCCGGAGCGATTCCGGCCGCTCCGGAGCCACGAACGAATTCATCGCGCTGTCGGCTGCAGGATGTTTATGCATGGCGATTGCCGCCAGCGCGGACTGTCCCAGCCTCTTTGAGTCCCGCGGCTCTGTCTCCCGGTTGTTTACAAAACTTGAAAGGAATTTGACGCTCTCTTCAGGGTTCACGTTCGTCAGCCAGGTTACATGCAGGCCGCCGGCATCCAATGTGCAATCTTCTGAGACCATGCGAATTTTGCCGATTTGTTCGCCCACTGCGCGGTACAAGACAATGATCTTGCGCGGGCCTTCCAAGGCAATTGTTCTCTTGGAATCGGAAGAAGTAAAGGTGTTGCCGTGGTCGCCATCTTCCAACCGGCAGCTTCCACAGTTTCCGCCCGAGCTCCAATTCCCGCCGCAGCACATGACCCCGTCGCCATCAACCGCAGGCACTGCGTAGCCCAGCCATTGCGCTTCGGAAGCTGCTGCAACCCACGTCTTCATTTCCTGCGCGAGCGGACGCACGGCCGCATGTTGTGCCAGCTTCGCGTTTTCGATTTGCGGCAGATCGTCCGCGCGTTCTCCGCCGGTCGCAGCCTGACCGGCAAGTGCGACCCGTGGCATGCTGCAAGCCAGTGCGGACGCGATTATCAATATCCACACGGTGTTCCGGGAATTGTGCGCTTGACTCTTCATCATTCACCTCAGTCTGTCCTCAATTTCGCCTGGCCTGTTCGGATTTTGCAGCTTGAGAATACAGAGGCTGTCTGTCGCGATCGCCGCGCTACTTGTTGAGCAGCTCCATCAGATAATCGGTGGCCTCTTTCGAGCCCATCAGCGAAAGCTTCTCCACCGCGGTTTTCTTGAGGTCCGGATCCTTCTCGGTTTTGGCGATCGCGACAAGAGCCTTCGCATTTCCCTGCAGGAAGTAGGCATTCAGCACTTCTTTCTTGAGGCTAGGATCTGTTTCCTTCGCGTAAATGTCCTGTAGCGCTCTGGACGAGGCATCGCCTCCAATCAACCCCAGATTCCGGATCGCTGTCCGGCGGAGATCCGGGTCTTTTTCATTCTTTGCGGCTTCGACGAGCTTCTGCGAATCGCCGGCCAGGAAAAAGCCCTGCAAGATCTCTCGCCGGATATCGGTGGATGGTTCGGTCTGGTAAAGTTGTTGCAATTCCGCTTGTCCGCCGCTGATCCCCAGCTGGCGGATTGCTTCGCGCTTTAGGTCTTCGTTTTTTTCGTTTTTGGCCGCGTTGAAGAGATCCTGTTTATATCCGGAAATCATGTAGCTGCGCAGCACGGCGCGTTTCACGGAAACGTCGCTGCTCGAAGCGTAGACCTCTCCCAGCAGCGCTCTGGACTTTGCGCCGCCAAAAATTCCCAGATACTCCACGGCTTTTCTCTGCAAATCGGGATTGCTTTGTCCTTTCGCGATTCGGGCGAGCGTATCCATCGCCTGGGGTGAGCCGCTCTGCGCCAGCACAAAGAGCACCTTGGCCTTCTCTTTCGGCGAACCGGTGCCGTTCAATAGCTTCTCGGAGATGGTCATTCCGCGTTCCGGGTCGCTGTTCATCACGCCTTGCAGGGCAAGAATCTTGAGATCTTCGTCACTCTGTGCTTCCGGCTGTGGCGGCTTGCCTGTGGATTGCCGGACTTGAATCTCCAGCGCTCCCGCATCCTTGAGCCAGCGGCTTTGGGGGAACCGTTGCTTCAGGTCGGCGAGTGAAGCCAACGCGCTGTCTTTCTTTCCTTGCATGTTTTCGGCGTAAGCCTTCCAGTAAAGCGCCGCATCCGTCTCCGGACCATTCATTTGAGCGAGATGAGAGAAGGTTTCTTCGGCTTGTTGATAGCGGGCATCGTCCAGGGCATCGCGGCCGCTCTCGTACATCTCCTGCGCGCGGTTGGAGCGATCCTCTTCGCGGTCGCGCTTTTCTTGATCTCGGTCCGCCTTTTCCTGCGCCCGATCCTGTGCATCTTGCTCGGCTTCACGCGCCAGCGACACGCGGTCGCTATCGCCGCTGGCTTGTGGCACAAGCGTTGCGGCTCTGGAACGTGCGGGAATCGCGACAAGCACAGCTGCGAACCAAAATGCTGTAAGTCTTCCTATTCTTTTTCCGACGGTCATGCCTTGTTCCTTTCCTGTACGGTTGAATCGTTGCGCGGGGGAGAAAGAGGTGCTTCTCCTCGCTTCTTGCGCAAATCCTGTTGGATCACCCGAATCTTGAGCAGCAGTCCCTGGTCCGAGATGCGCTGTTGGATGATCGCGAGCTGCGCCGGGGCAATTCTCCCGGGGCTGTGAGCAACGTCGAGAAGCACCCGATCGAGTGAGTCCAGCAAGCTGACCAGCGCGGGATCCTTTTCCTGCAGAGCCGTTTGCCGGTACAAGCGGTTTTCTTCGAGCAGATCCTCGGCGCGCCGTTGTTCCGAGGAGATGTCCACCTGCTTTGCTGCAACGACGTTTGGGCCGGCATTGGCCAACTCCATCAGCATCATTTCCGTGCGGCCTAAATGTTCTCCGACAGCCAGCCAGAGGACGCGCTGCCGTACGAAAGTTTCGTTCGTAACGTCAAGTGGTTCCCCGCGGTTCGAGCGTAGAAAAAATCCTGCAACGAACGCTGCGATCACCAGAGCTGCCACCGCTCCGGCAGCGGCCAGCCGCCGGGGTTCAAACCATCCTTGCCACCAGTGCACACGTTTCTCTGCCAACTGCGGCGCAATCCGCTGCCATACACGCCGGCCGTAATCTTCGCCGGGACCCGGAACGGGCAGCGCATTCATCGCGCGAAGGATCGCTTCGATGCGCTCTAACTCGGCACGGCATTTGGCGCATTCCTTCAAGTGTTCGTCCATCTCCTGGCGTTCCTTCATTTCGCCGTCTTGAAAGGCGATCAACTGGAGCTCGTCTGGATGATTCATGGTTCCATTCCCGCTGATTTCGCCGCGACATGGCCTTCCGCGAACGGGGCCAGCGCGCGGCGCAGCTTTTGTACCGCGCGGAATACGGTATTCTTCGCTGCGCTGCTGTTGGAATTGAGCGCGGCGGCTATTTCCTCGATCGCGCAGCCTTCCCAGTGACGCATCACGACGGCTGTGCGTTCCATTGGTGTCAGTTCCTGTAAAGCCACTTCCATGTGACTTGCGAGTTGCACACTCCCCGCCAGACGTTCCGGAGTGGGAGCCGTGTCCACAGCCATGTCTAACGGCTCGAACTCCTGTCCATCCTCCACTTTCTTTCCTGGTAATTCCCGGTGCGCTTCATCGCTGCGACGCTGCCTCATGCGGTCTATTGCGTAGTTTGCGGCGATCCGGTACACCCAGGTACGGAAATTTGCTCTGGACTCGAACTTTTCTAGCTTTTGATACGCCCGCAAGAAAGCCTCCTGCACCACTTCTTCCGCGTCGTGCGCATTGCCGGTCATGCGGTAAGCAAGACGGTAGATGTCGTGGCTGTGGCGCTCGACGAGCACACGATAAGCATTGCGGTCGCCTGCGAGCACACGCTCGATGGCGGCGTCATCGCCGATCCCCTGGATCTCAGCGCTGTCTGCGCTCTCCCTCATTCGCTTCATTAGACAGAATTATGAGTTTGCGGTTAGGTCTCCGCCGCTTGGCCAGGGATACTTCGGCAAATCTCTGGCTACAAGGCGACCGTTACCCCAGACCTGGTGAAATACCGTATCATTACAAAGGGTTTAGAAGAGGAGCGAATTGATCCCACGATACACACGCGAAGAGATGGGCCGCGTCTGGAGCGACGCGAATAAGTTTGCGAAGTGGCTCGACGTTGAGCTTGCCGCTACGGAAACACTCGCCGAAGCCGGCCAGGTTCCGCAGGAAGCCGCCGCTGCCATCCGCGCCCGCGCCAAAGTGGACGTCGCCCGCATCCACGAACTGGAAGCGCGCGTCAAGCATGACGTGATTGCGTTCACCATGGCCGTTGGCGAGTCCATCGGCGATCCCGCTGCGGCTCGCTGGCTGCATTACGGCCTGACTTCCAATGACGTTGTGGATACGGCGCAGGCGCTGCTCGTCCGCGATGCGTCCCGCATCATTGAACGCGACCTGGTGCTTTTCGGTGAAATCCTCGATCTGCGCGCGCACCAGTTCCAGCACACGCCTCAAATCGGACGCACGCACGGGGTGCACGCGGAGCCGATCACGTTTGGACTGAAGATCGCCAACTGGTTTTCGGAAAATCAGCGCAATCTCCGGCGCTTCGTTGTCGCTTGCGCCCAGATGAGGGTCGGCAAAATCTCGGGAGCAGTCGGCAATGCCTCGCACCTGGGAACGGAAATTGAAGAGAAAATCTGCAAGCGGCTGGGGCTCGAAGTTGTACCCATCGCTTCACAGGTGATTCAACGCGACCGCCACGCGCATTACGTCAGCACGTTGGCCCTGATCGCGGCGACGCTCGAAAAGATTGCCGTGGAGATTCGCCACCTACAGCGCACGGAAGTTCGGGAAGTCGAAGAGCCGTTTGGGGGCGATCAGCGCGGGAGTTCCGCCATGCCGCACAAGCGCAATCCCGTGACGTGCGAACAAGTGAGCGGCCTGGCGCGTGTGGTGCGATCCAATATGATCGCCGCTTTCGAAGATGTAGCGCTCTGGCACGAGCGCGACATTTCGCATAGCTCCGTCGAGCGCGTCATTCTTCCCGATTCGACAATCCTTCTGGATTACATGCTCAACAAGATGACTGCCGTCATCTCCAATATGCGCGTCTTTCCCGAGCGCATGATGCGCAATCTGGAATCCACACACGGCCTGATCTTTTCCGGCCAGCTTTTGCAGGATCTCGTGGAAAAGGGCATGCCGCGCGACGACGCCTATAAGGCCGTACAGGAAAATTCCATGCACGCGTGGGAACAGGACGTCAGCTTTCGCGGTCTCGTGGCCTCTGATGCACGAATCACGAAATATCTCGACGCCAACGAATTGGAGCGAACTTTCGACCTCAAGCGGCAACTTCGGCAGGTGGATGCGATTTTCGACCGGGTCTTCGGCGCGCATCCTGCCGGCGAAAAAGGCGTCGCCAGCCGCGCTTGAAGTTCTGCGAATTGTTTAACTTCTTGCCTGTGAAAATTTCCGGATCAAGTTAAGCTGCGTATTGACGCGCCTTTTATAAAGCAAAAGCGCCCCGATTGTGCCGGGGCGCTTCGCTTTTGCCTCTTCTGAGACCGCGAGGAGCGAGCTCAGCTGCGGAGGCGGAAACTCTATTCCACGCGCTGCACGTAGCGCGCTTCGGATGTATCTACCTTGATTTTGTCGCCTTCATTGACGAAGGGCGGCACGGTCACTACGAGTCCGGTCTCGAGAGTGGCGGGTTTGCCCACCGCGCTGGCAGTGGCTTTTTGCAGGGTCGGCTCCGTTTGCACAACCATGAGATCCATCGTGTCCGGCAAGGCAACGCCGATCGGCTTCTCCTGGAAAAATTCCATCTTCACCAACGTGTTGGGAATCAGGTAGTACACGGTTTCGCCGAGCTCATCCTTGTTCATCTGCATTTGTTCGTAGGTTTCCGTGTTCATGAAGTGATATTCGTCGCCCTCTTTGTAGAGGTACTCGAATTCCACTTCATCCAGAATGGCGCGATCCAGAAATTCTTCGGCACGGAACCGGTAGTCAATGATGGAGCCCGTGCGCAAATTCTTCATGCGCGTTTGCATGGAACCGCGCTTGTTGCCCGGCGTGCGGTGCTCTGTACTGAAGACGGAATAAAGGTCGCCCTCGTGCTGGATCACCATGCCGGGGCGGAGTTGCGTCGCTTTGATGCTGCTCATAGATTGAAGGGCCGTCCAGCGGCCGTCAGCTCCCTGTCTCTGTTCCAATTGATTTCGGAAATTCCGGTAATCGGCAAGTTCGAGCGGGTTCGCCGTACAGGAATCACACGAGGCACACTGGATAAATCACCGCTTCCAGCGCGAACAACCAGTATAGCGGCGCGCATTCGGGCCGGTCAATCGCCTGCCTTGCTTTCTTTTCGCCGCTCCTCCGCGCCTTCCGCCATGATTTTTTCGATCTCATCGGGATCCCGCGGCAGGCGTTTGCTGAGGAGTTCGTGGCCGTCGTTTGTGATAAGCACGTCGTCTTCGATCCGCACACCCAGCTCCTCTTCCGGGATATAAACTCCGGGTTCGACCGTTACCACCTGGCCTGGCCTGAGCGGCGCGCAGTTGTCACCGGCATCGTGAACATCGAGCCCGATGTCGTGGCCCAGCCCGTGGATGTAATATTGGCCCAACCGCTTTCCGTGCAGATCTCTGCCGTGCGAATTGATGTAGTCGTAAGAAATTTTGTACAGACTTTTCTCGCGATCGCGGCAGAGGCTTGCCCCCGGTTTCATCGCGGCTAGAGCTGCATTCTGCGCGCCCAGCACGATGTCGTAGATCTCCCGCTGTCGGAGCGTGTACTTGCCGTTGGCTGGAATGGTCCGCGTAATGTCCGCAGAATAGCCCGAGTACTGCGCCGCAACATCCATCAGGACGATGTCGCCGTCCGCGATCTTCCGCGAGAGCTTGTCATAGTGCAGGATCGTCGAGTTGAGTCCCGATCCCACAATCGGTGCGTAGCCCTCGGCCTCCGACCCGCCCATGGCATGCACTTCCACCATTTTCGCCGCAATCTGGTACTCGTAAAGACCGGGCCGCATCATCTTCATGGCCGCCAGCTGAGCATCGAGTGAGAGGTCAATCGCCTTTTTGAGGAACGCAATCTCCCCCGGCGACTTGATTAACCGCATCGTCTCGATCTTCCCACGAACATCCTCTAGTTTTGCTTGCGGCGCGGCTTGCTCCAGCCAACCCACAACTTGCTTCTCGTGGGGATAGCCGCCATTCTCCTTTTCGTAAGGAAGGATCGTGTATACGCGCGGATACACCTTTGCGAGCTTCTCGACTTCTGCGCGCATCTTTTCAAAAGGCTCCACGCTGGAAAAGCCGGTTAGCTCCTCAACGCCTGGATCAGAAGGCGACATCCTCGGTCCATTCCACTTCTCTTTGTCCGGATTCTTCGCGGGCAGGAACAAAATTTCCCTCGGGCCGCTCCATTTGCCCGAGGCTTCAGTCTTATCCGCAGGCAAAATGATCAGTCCCGCGCCCTCCTCATTGTGGCCAGTGAGGTAATAAAAATTGTTTTCCTGAGCAAATACATACGCCTGCGAAAACTCTTCTCGCCCGGTAAGTCCCCACAAGACCACTGGCCCGTCCACTTGGGAAGCCAGTTGTGCGCGCCTGGCCGCATATTCTGAATTGGGTTCGCGCTCCCGTCTTTGTTGCGCCCGCGAAGTTGTCGAGACGCAGGCCAGCAAGACGAAAACGCCCAGGATTTTCAAGTCAATCGAGCGCGCCGCGAGTCCCCGTGGAACATGTCCCATCCAAGTCACCTCGCTGCCGCCTGAAACTTCTTCAGACGGCGCCAAGGATTTTACCTGAGGACATGAATGCGCCCAAGGTGGGTCTTGGCAGCGTAAAGGGGAATTCTTTGGTGGACACGCCTGAGTTCGTGGCGGAAGCGTAATGCAGCCTATTGCTGTTCGGACTTTCCCAGGAAATACACCATCGTGAACGCAATTGAGCAGCACACTGCTCCCCCAAGGAGCCCTAAAGCTTCCGCATTCAGCGGGTGTTCGACGGCGTCATAAATCAGAAACCCGCCCACAGCCAGAAAAAGCAAAGTGGCGGCAACCCAAAATTGCAAGAAAGGCCCTAGTCTCCCCCTCGTCATGGCTTCAGCACTCTAATTAATCCAATTGCACATTTTCGACGTCCAGTAAGCTGGGCATCCTTTGCTGATCGTCCGGCGAAATTTCCGTACAATGCTCGGGTTCAAAAGTCGTCAGCCGGGGGCTCGTGTATGGTTTGCGCATGAGACCTCCGCAGGAACAGCGCGGGTTTGTAGGGGAGAAGGCTTTGGCATTTGCCAACACGAGGATTTCTCCACCGCACTCTGCATTCGAGCACCGCCACCGGTCATTTCTTCGCATTCTCACGATGGATTAGCCCTCCTCGGTTGAATCGTTATGAATGAACAGGATTCTCGTCCCGAGCACGATGGGCCGATGAGGACAGAAATCCCGCCTAATTTTCACGCTGATCCCACTGGAATTACGCCCAGTTTAGTCCGCGTGCTTTGAACTCCAAGCAACGCGTCATTTGCGCACCCATCTCCGGGCGGTTCGATCAATATGAGCTAGTCAGATTCTCTAGCAGCAAGAGATCGCCAGAACCGAGGTCACTGGAATCTGTGGCGAATGAAGCGAAGCATCGGACGCTTGAATTTCGGATAGAGCCGCGCGGGTTCGCGAACGACGCGCTAGCGAAGCCCGGCACTGGCGTTACGGCATTTAACTGCGATCCCCTTAGGCGCGGAGAGCTGTCCAACCATAAGGGCTCTCACTCAAAGGTTTCGGATAATCGGAGAAACTCCTTTCACGACTTCAACCCGCACCGGATTACAGTCTCGAACAAGTAAGGCCATCTTTGGTTGGGATTCCAACCAAATTCCCGTTTTAGCACTTCGCTCTTTTTGTCCTCCATACTCTGTCGCCGCACGTCAGGGGGGCAAGCCCACTTGTTCCCACCTAAATTCAGAACAGGAGAATTCTATGCGCGTAGCTTCAGGTTCTCGGGTCATGCGTCTTACCACGCTTTTGGTTCTTCTTAGTGTAGGAATTTTGTACAACACCCGCTTTTTCCATGAAGCGGCCATACCTGCAAATCATGTCGTTCCACTCAGAGCAGATGGCACTCATCCGCCGCCTCCGCCGACTCCAACACCGGACAATGCGTCCTTCTTCGCAGGGGACAGCAGCGTTCTCATGGCGGACGGGACACATCCGCCGCCTCCGCCTGCGCCTCCAACCGCCTAAGACCATGTAAACCACGAGTACTCCCCGCGGAATCCAGGGAGGAATGCGTCTTGCATTCCTCCCCTAGCTTCGTGCTACGATTCGTTTGCGTCAAAGTTCCGCGTTATCAGACAAGATATATGCTCACTCAAGTGATATGGTGGAGCGGGGTAGTCTTGGAACTGCTCGTGCTCATTCGGGGCTTACGAGAATCGCTCGTCTCGAAGTTCCCACTTTTCTATGCATACCTTGGGTTTGTACTTTTCGACGATGTCTTGATGTTTTTTGCCTATCGGACGTCGGCTGCTATCTATGAGCGGATCTATTGGCAAATGCAATTCCTTGGTCTGATCGTTGGTTGCGCAATCATCTTCGAAATTTATCGTGTTGGGTTGAAGGCATTTCCTGGCACCGCCCGCATGGCGCGCAATCTGTTGCTGTTTGTCTTCGCCATGGTCTTTGCGAAGGCGATCGTGAACGGCATAAATGGTGTTCCTCTGTGGTCTGCGGCGTCAAACCTTGAACTCGAACGAAACCTTCGCGTCGTCCAATCGTGCGCCCTGCTCGCTCTGGTCGCCGTTTTTCTGCTTTACGCAATACCTCTCAGCCGGAATCTAAAAGGCATTTTGCTTGGGTACGGCATTTTCCTCGGGGTCAGCGTGGTCCAGCTTACGTTCATGAGTCTTTTGGGAGTCAAGATCGAGGCCATCTGGCCGTACCTGCAACCTGTATCCTATCTCCTCATATTGGGAGTTTGGGCAGCGGCCTTGTGGTCGCGCAACGAAGAGCCGGAGGCCAAGAGCAAGATTGCCCTCGAAGATAACTACCGCATGCTGGTCAGTGCCACGCGGCGCCGTTTCCGTGATTCCAGCGCCGCTCTTGGCAAGGCGGTTCGCCCATGATCGCGGTTTACGCTTGCGGCGGACTTGCCTTTCTCCTTGTAGTCCTGCTGTTCTTTGTCGGAAACGCCGGGGAAACCGGCGCGGACGAACTCTTCGAAGCGAAACATGATTTGCGGGGCGAAGTTTTGTGTCCTTCGGAGATCGTTCACCGGATTTTCTCTAGACAAGACCGAAAGTTTATCCGCGAGTTCGATTCTCCCCGTCTCCGCCGGCTCTATTCCAAGGAGCGCAAGCAGATCGCTCGCGATTGGATTCGCATGACCTCCCGCGGAATCCGCAAAATCATGCGGGACCATCTGCGCGCGACCAGAGCCAGCCGGAATCTCGAGCTTTCCGGAGAGCTCTTTCTTCTTGGCCGTTATGTTCAATTGCGATGTCTCTGCGGCTTGCTCGCGCTAAGCTCGCTTCTCGTGGGCCCCGGTGTCCTGCAGGAAATTGCCCTTTATGCCTGCAATCTCTCTTATCGCATGAAGAGCGCACACCAGAGAGTGGATGCTGCACTCCAGGTTCCATCTCCTCAAAGCGGCGCTGGTGTTTAGCGCAGAGTGTGCAAAAGAGGACGGTGGTGCACCAAGAAATGAATGAAGCCCCCAAACCCGGACTCCTGCGCTCGGCGTATGACGATCTCCTTAACCGCACCCTCGCCAAGATCCCCGGCGAGTTTGGCCGGCTGATCTATCTCGCCTCCACCCGCGATTACAATTCCGGTAACTACCACCACGAGGGCCTGTCCGCGCGTTTCACTCCGGAAGATGCAAGCGCTGCTTTGGCGGCCGCTCACCGGGAGGTTTTTGCGAGGCTTGCGTCTTTATCGCTCGAAGAAGTGGTACATGAACTCGACGCTTATATCCGAAGTTCGCACGAGCAGTGCGATGAACTTCTGCATGCGTGGCTGGAACTGGAACCGTATAGGGTCGCCATCCCCATGGAGGTTGATCCCATCATGGCCCGGCTGCTTGTCTCGAACATCAAGATCGGTCTGGAAGTCTTGCGGCTCCGTCAGAAGATGAATCCGGCGAGTCCGTCAGACGCATGGCCACTGCCGTCACCTGCCCGATGATCTCTGCGTCTACTCCGTAATTCAGCCGCCGGACGCTGCAGGGTGACAGCGGATGCGGCAAGAGCATCAAGCAGCCGTCCTGAAGTTCGCACCACGAACAAGCATAGCCGTCGCGCAGCTCAACGAAGTAAACCGGCCGGTCGTACTCCGTGCGCCATCGCAGCGGCTGGATCTTCTGCACTCGCTGGTCAATCTGCACAAACGATCCCGGCCGCAGCAGGGGATAAAGCGTGAAATCCTGCAGGCCGATGTATCCGTACAGGCTATGCCGGATGTCGAGATGCTGGATCAAGGCAATCGGTATCTCGCCCCAGACCTCGACCATCCGCGTCAACAGATTGGTATCGTTCAAGTCGAAGGCCCCGTCGAATCGCACGGGAAACGAAACGGGCCGCTCGTCGTCGTAAATCTCAAGCGTCGTCAGATGGGTGTGATTCAATGGCGCCTGTAGCTGGTGATGGTTCAATCGGTTGAGGTCCACGTTGAAGAGCAACAGCAGGTCCGCGAATTTGACATGAAAGATGGAGCTCAGGCTGTACAGCTTGTAGATACTCGGCACGGAATCGGAGTTCTCGATTTGCGTGAGCCACGCGTTGGAAATGGAAAATTCCGGGTTTCCTTCGTCCTCAGCGATTTTCTGGCTGAGCTCCGCAACGTCGCGCGTAGTAATCCCCAGCCGGAAGCGAATCTGTTTGAGGCGCTCTCCTGGTCGCGTGTCGGGCATGTGTACAGATGTTACCGCAGTCTGGCTTGAAAAGTTAATCTGGAGTTCCGCGATGGCTTCCGGCACTTTCCTGGCTACTAACCTTTTTGATAAATACTTAACCGGAAAGGGAACCGGTCTATTGCGCCCGGTTAAGCCGCATGATCCACGCCAGTTGGTAGGCGATTGCCGCGACTCCGAACGCAGTATGGAACCCGAGGTGGACAATCACCTTAGAAGGCAAACAGGCAGGCAGGACAGATGTGGCCATCTTCTGGATCGCCTGACTCAAGGCCATGCGACGATACTTTCGAACCTTCCTATCCCCCTGAGCGGACGGCGCGGAAGCGAGATCAGAACCCCGGCGCGCCGGAAGCCGCGGGCCTCATCTCCGGCGCGTTCACGCCGAACCGCATGTTCGCAAGATACGTCTGGCCGAGCGACATGAAGCCCGTGTACAGGTATCCCCAGACGAACAGCAGCAGGAAGGGAAGAGTCGCGTAATTCCCGTTGGTGACCGCGTAGGCCACGGTCGTCGCGAAGTAGGTTCCCAGCAGCACTTCGGCGTAGGGCATCCATCCCGCTTTGTTTTTGTATTTCTTCGCCACGAAGGTGTCTTTCTTTCCTTCGATTTTGTATTTGGGCGTCCGCGCAAATTCGCTCTTGATTCCCAGCACCGCCTCGAGAACCGCTTTCGCATTGCGCACCGAAATCCCGATTCCCACGGCCATCACGAACGGCATGTACAAAAACGTCTTCCACCAGTTTTTCGGCCGCAGCTCTTTCTGTGCCACAAGATAGAAACTGGAGATCGAGCACGTGGACGCCAGGAACAGAGGAAGGTCAATCACCATCATTTGGAACCAGCCCTGATAAAACCTCACGATCATGGCCGGCAGCAGCATCGCGGAGAATAGCACCATCATCGGATAGCTGATAT
This sequence comes from Terriglobales bacterium, assembly GCA_035518615.1. Lineage (GTDB taxonomy): Bacteria > Acidobacteriota > Terriglobia > Acidiferrales > UBA7541 > Acidiferrum. Next base: position 47,279 of record DATIXL010000131.1, read on the forward strand.
TCGCCGTCAGGTGAAAAAACGCCTCCGCTTTCACTCTTGGCGGCGCGTTGGATTTCATCACCCTCGGCAGAATTTTCTTCGCTGTCTGCATCAGACCTTTGGCCCAGCGCGCTTGCTGCGCCTTGAATCCGTTCATGTCCACTGGCAGTTCGCTGGTGCACTCGATATCTGGCAAGTACAGAAATTTCCAGCCTTTCAGCTGCGCGCGATACGAGAGATCGGTGTCCTCGGTCAGGGTGTCGTGCTCCCATCCTCCCGCCGCTTCGATCGCCGCCCGCCGCCATACTCCCGCTGTTCCGTTGAAATTAAAAAAGGTCCCGGCTCGCGACCTGGCCCCGTGTTCCACCACAAAGTGCCCGTCGAGCAGAATCGTTTCCACCTGCGTCAAGAGCGAATAATCCCGGTTCAGGTACGTCCACCGCGTTTGCACCATGCCGATGTTTGACCCGTTCCCCGGATCCACGAAGTACGGAATCGTGCGCCGCAGAAAATCCACTGGCGGAATAAAGTCCGCGTCAAAGATCGCGACGAACTCGCCTCGCGACGTCTTCAAGCCGTTTTCCAGTGCCCCGGCTTTGTATCCTTCACGGTTTGTCCGGTGGAGGTACGTCACCGGCATGCCCTGCGCTGCGTGGCGCTCCACACAAGCTCGCGCAACTTGTTGTGTCTCGTCCGTCGAATCGTCCAGCACTTGCACGTCCAGCAATTCCCTCGGGTAATCGAACTGCGCAACCGCTTCCACGAGCCGTTCGATAACATATCTTTCGTTAAAGATGGGCAGTTGCACGGTCACCCGCGGCCACTCCTTCACTTCCGCGGGTTTTGCCGGCACGTTTTTCTTATATTTGTAGTAGTCGTAGACCAGCCAGTACCGGTGCATCCCGTAGACCGCAAGAATCACCAGCACGATGAAGTAGGGAATCATCATCATCAGATCGAACGCGTTTGCGTGATACATCCCCGTGAACGTTCGGTCTGTTAACTTGTGCCAGTACTGGCTGAACGAGCTCTGCACCAAGATCAGGCTAATGAACAGTGGACTCATGAGGGCTTGGATTCTACGAAATTTCGGGGCTCTCTTCCCAACAATCCGTGGCCACGGAAATCAATTATAGGTCTTTTCCACGCTGTGTCTAGAAATCGGGTAGCCGCTCACGCCACCAGAACGATTTTTCCGTACGATCCCGGTGCAAGAACGTCTATGTGCGCTTGCGCGGCATCCATCAGCGGCAACTCCTTACCGATGATCGGCCGCAGCGTCCCGTTTTCTAGACCCGCGATCAGCGCCGGATGAATTTCCGCAATTTCCGCCGGAGTCGCGCTCCACAACGCAAATGCCAGTATTCTCGCTCGCCTCGCCATCAAATCCCTTGGCGTGATTGTTACGTCTCCCCGGCTCCCGATCACCACCACCCGGCCATTCTGCGCTAGCAACTTCAGATCGTGCCCCAAATTCACGTTCGCCAGCATCTCCAGGATGACGTCAACTCCGCGCCCATCCGTCGCCTTCATGATCTTTTCGCGATAGTCTCCCGCCCGGTGGTCGAACGCCTCCGCCGCTCCTTCCCTCTTTACCAATTCCAATCCCTTCTCTGTACCCGCAGACCCGTAAACCGTCATTCCCATCGCCCGCGCCATCTGCACCGCCGCGATTCCCACTCCGCCGCTCGCGCCGTGAATCAACAACGTCTCGCCGCCCTTGGCCTTCGCAAAATGATGCAACGCGTGGAACGCCGTCCCGTACGGCACCCAGACTGCCGCTCCCTGCGAAAACGAGACATTCCCCGGAAGCCGGTGCACCTGCGCCTCTGTTGCCAGCGCGTACTCCGCATAGGCTCCGGTAATCGTCGTGGCCGTATATACGCGATCGCCCACTTTGACATTCTTTACCCCTTCGCCCACGGCTTCGATCGTCCCGGCTGCGTCCGAGCCCGGCGTGTACGGCAGCGGCGGTTTGATCGCGTAGGTTCCGTTTCGCATGTACGTATCGTAGGGATTTACGCCCGCCGCGTGGATGCGCACCAACACCTGACCTGCTCCCGGCTTCGGCGCTGCCGTCTCTTGCAATTTTAAAACTTCAGGGCCGCCGAATTCATGCACCAAAATCGCCTTCATTCGCTTTTCTCCCTTTTCAATTGAGCGTATTCATCGCCGTCATCCGCCATGCTGCAAATTTCTCAAAAGTGATCGTCGCTCACCACCGTGGGATCGCGCTCGACGTAGCCCGCGGCCTGCCCCCACGCCGTCGTTTGCCAGTTGTCCTTGCCCTTTTTCTCAGGGATCCAGGGCGGCAACTTCCGGCTCAAATACCTTGCCAACGAATAAACGTAAGGTTCGTACATCTCACGCAACTGCGCTAGTTTCTGGTCCGCCTCAGGCGAATCATTCAGTTTCAATCCATTCTGCGCGAGCTTGTCGCGGATCCGCCGCAAATCTTCTGCTGGGAGGCGTTCGTGGGGCGGCAGCGGTGAGGTGCCAAACACTTGGGAGAGATCGACTACGGCGTGCCGCGCAATTGCGAAAGTCAACTCCGCCTGCCGCTCGCATGCGCCTTCTATGCCTGTCATGATCAATGCGCATGTGTCTAGAATCGCGGTCAGCGATGCGATCCACGATTGGTTGTCGTGTTGCGACCGGAAGTACGCCAGCGCCGGATACGAAAGGTGGCTCTCCATCAGCTCCGCGCTCCACAGCTCCCATTCTTTCAGCAAGTCGCGCAGCGCCTCCAAACCATTCTGGTCACTGTGCCGGCGCAGAAGTTCTCCGGCGGTCGGCGGCGTCCCCGCGCGCGAGTCCAGCAGCGAAATATTCACCTCGCGTTTTGAAAAAGATCCGAAAATAAACGGCAGGTATCCAATTACCGCCGCCAAAAATCCGAAACCGAATCCAGCTTCTCCCACCACCAGCGCGCGCGCAAGCCCCGAACGCGGGACCACATCTCCAAGTCCCAGCGTAAAAAACGTCGTGCCGCTCAAATAAACATCCGTCCAGAATCCCGGTTCCGAGCCGGCCACATTTACGGCCGACCCCGCGCCGTACTGCATCATCCCGAATCCCATCAGCAGCCCGAACGCCCACACCCCTACCAGAACGAGAAGCGATATCGGTCCGTAGTAGCCAAGCGACGCATCACGTCTCTTGCTGTTCTGGATCAGTTTTGTAGCGGCTTTCCAGGTGGCCCAGCTCGTCTTGTAAAAGAGACGTGTGAGCCGGAAACGTCGCGTCACCCGCCTCGGCAGGATGATGGACTCGAACGCATCCCACAGGACGGTTATGAAAATCGCGAACCCTGCGGCGAACACCAGCGGGTGCGGAATCATGCGAGGCATTCTACCTTTTTGTGTCGCGCCGCGTGAGCGCTCAGGGCTCGCTCAACTCTCCAGTCGCGCGCTCACGCTGATCTCCGCCTTGAATAGCTTCGAGACCGGACAACCCGTCTCCGCTGCTTTCACCGCTGCATCGAATTTGGCCTGATCCGTTCCTGGCACTTTCGCTACGAGATCGAGATGGCTCTTTGTGATCGCAAATCCCTCTCCCACTTTTTCAAGCGAAATCGTGCAGGTCGTTTCCAGCTTGTCCGCCTTGAGCCCGACACCGCCGAGTTGCGCCGAGAGCGCCATCGTGAAGCATCCCGCGTGCGCCGCGGCAAGCAGCTCCTCGGGATTTGTCCCCACCCCGTTTTCAAATCGCGTGCTGAACGAATACTGCGCCTGCTTCAACGTCCCGCTGTCCGTGGAAATCGTTCCTTTTCCGCTCTTCAAATCCCCTTGCCAAACCGCCGATGCTTTCCTCTGCATGATTGCTCCTTCAAGTTGAATGATTCGGTCCCTTTGTATCCTAGGACTTCGATTCACCTGCCCGCTTTCCGGGTATATTCAATTTGCATCCCGAACCTCTTATGAACTCGCTGCTTTCAGCCCTCCATCATCGCCCGTGGCCGCTGCCAGCCGGCCCATGGATCATGGCGCAAAGCTGGCACGATCTCCTCTTCGCGCATTGGCCCGTCCCTCAGGAGTCCCTGCGCGCTGCTGTTCCTCCTCGCCTTGAAATAGACACCTTTTCCGGCCTTGCCTGGATTAGTGTTGTTCCTTTCCGCATGACCGGTGTGCGTCTCCGCTGCGCTCCAGCCCTCCCCTGGATTTCCTCCTTCCCCGAGCTGAACGTCCGAACCTACGTCGTCGCCGACGGCAAGCCAGGCGTCTGGTTTTTCAGCCTCGATGCCGCGAATCCCCTCGCCGTATCCGTAGCCCGGGCCTGGTTTCATCTGCCGTATTTTTGCGCGGACATGAACTGCCAGGAACGTGCCGGCTGGATCGAATATCGCTCAAAACGAAGGCATCGCCCCGCCCCGCCCGCTGGCTTCAGCGCGAAATTCAGGCCGCTCGGCCCACCTTACTCGCCCCAGCCCGGAACGCTCGATCACTTTCTGACGGAACGCTACTGTCTTTACTCCAAGGATTCACGCGGCCAAATCGATCGAGGTGAAATTCATCATCCTCCTTGGTCGTTGAACCTCGCCCAAGCTGAATTCTCGGAAAACGATATGGCCCTGGCCTCGGGCTTCGATCTTCCCGCCCAACAACCGCTGCTCCACTTCGCTCGCCGCCAGGACGTATTGATTTGGCCGTTGCGGCGTATCGCTTCCTGACTTCCGCGAAATTCCGTCGCCCTACTTTCGTTTGCTTCCGCTGTCAGCGGCCCCGCTCTTCTTTCCCGTGCCCTCCCGAACCTGTTTCTTGTTCACTGGCTCCGCCTCGCTTCTCGTTCCGGCCCGAGCCTCGGGCGCAAGATGGCTCATTTTCAAGTTGACTGAATAAGTCTCGGCCTCCGCAGTCGCGAGCGACGATTGGAGTGCCTGAATCAGTTTCTGGCGCACCGAACCAGCCGGCACCACCGGCGAGTTTTTCGCGCGGTCATACGCGTCGTCCATCTCTTTTAGCGATTGCATCGGCTGGAATTGAAAATAGGAAGGCATCGCCGTTCCCGAATCCACTTGGTAAATCACCCACGGCGCGTTCACGTCGTTTGTCTCGTAAAAGTGCCGCACCGTTTTCACCGCCTCGGCAAAATCCGCGTCCGTTCCCGTCTTCAGTTGCACCTGCGTCACGCGTACGTAGCGCGCCTTCGCCAGGTCCACCTTGTTCATCCGGTAGCCCAAATCGTCCCTTCGGAAAGCCAGCACCGTGTTCGACCCGTTCAGGTAGCTCAGCAATTCCTGCTGCATCCCCACGATGTCCGAATGCGTTGCGAGGACGCCTCGGATCACTCCCTCGGTCTTCTCCACGTCTCCGAACGAATCGAAACCATCGAAATACAGCACGTGAGGATTCCCGGTCAACGAAGTCATCGCAAGCCAATAAACGGGAATCTTTTTCTCTTCGTAGCTCGCCGCGACTTCCGCTTCCTTCCTTGAGTAGTCCATCTCCCGCCCCGGCACCGTTTCGGCCGAATACAGCAACAGCACGTTCGGTGTGACCCCCGTTTCCGGTGTTGCCGTCACCGTTTGCGCCGGCGCTCCTGAGACGCCAAGTCCAAGCACCACCCCCAGGCCAAAGTACGCGAGCACACGCATGGTGCCTCCCCGCTGTCCGGTCGAACCGTTCCCTCCAAGCCTACCACCGGTAAAACTGAAAAGGCCTCGCCTGGCCGCCTCGCCGATGTAAACCGAGCGTTCCCCCGATTCGCGAATGTTCTTTCCATGACAATATATTTTTCTGAACAAACTTGCCAAAGCCTCTTGTCCTCTCAAACTCTCTTCCCTTAGCCTGAATTCGCGCCCTTGACTGGTGGGCAGATCAATTTTTTCGCGTGCGAGGGGTCTCGATCATGCAACTTTCGCGGATTCGTCTTTGGTCCGTTTGTCTCTCGCTTCTTGCTATTCTCGTCGCCCAATCGGTAGGCGCCCAATCGGACATCACCCTGGTGTCCACTGGATCCAGCCTTCCGGAACCTCTCTATCTGCGCTGGAGCGAAGATTTCCATAATCAAAATGCACAGATCAAGGTCCGCTATCTCCCGGAGGGAACCGGCGCCAGCGTCAGCCGCATTCTTGCCGGGAGCGGCGACTTTGGCGGTGGCGATGCCCCCATTCCCGAAAAACAGCTCAGCTCTGCACGGACTCCGATCCTCGAATTGCCCACCGTTTTGATCGCCATTGTAATCGTCTACAATATTCCCGGAGTCGCGGAAAATCTCCGTCTTTCCGGCCCCGTTTTGGCGGGCATCTATCTCGGCAAAATCACTTCCTGGAACGATCCCGAAATTTCCAAACTCAATCCGGGCGTGAATCTTCCCCATCTCCCGATTGTCGTTCTCCATCGAACCGACGGCAAAGGCTCAAGCTACATCTTTTCCGACTATCTCTCGAAAGTAAGTCCCGAATTTCAGTCCATGGTCGGCCGCGGCGTTTCTCCCAAATGGCCTGTCGGCCAAGCCATCGGCTTGACTCCCGATTTACTCCAAAAAACTCGCGTCACCTCTGGCGCCATCGCTTATACGGAATTGAACTGGGCGGTCACGGGGGGAATCCGAATGGCTTCCATCAAGAATGCCGCGGGAGAATTTGTACGCCCCAATGCCAAATCCGTCGAGGATGCCGCTTCTGCCCTCGAATCCAAGATGACCAGCGATTTCCGCGTTTCCCTGACGAACGCTCCAGGCAAATCCAGCTACCCGATCTCGAGTTTCACCTGGCTCTATGTCCCGGAGCGCTATTCCGATGCTGCGCGTGCCCTTGCGGTGCGGGCTTACCTCAAGTGGGTCTATTCCTCGGGCCAGTCCATTGCGAGTGATCAGGGTTATGCCACGCTTCCGCCTTCCATCCTCGCTAAAGTCGCGGCAAAATTCCAAACCATCAAATAATTTTGTGTTTGTCCGAAAGCGGCGAATTACACGTTCAGCGTGAGGGAAACCAAGCCCTTCGGCGGCGAGGGCGGCACGGGCGGCAGCTTCGACCGGTCCACGGCGCGGTAGAGAGTGTCGCGCTC
>DATIXL010000132.1:0-11389 GCA_035518615.1 Terriglobales bacterium
CACACGGTTCCGGCCATCGAAACGTTGGAAAAGCTCGCCCGCGCTCTCGAAGTGCCTCTCTATCAACTCTTTTATGACGGCGAAGAGCCGCCGCAGTTGCCGAACCTACCCAAGCGCAGGTCCTCGGACGACATCGCCTGGGGAAGCACGGGCAAAGATGCACGTTACCTCAACAAGCTTCGCCGTTTGTTGAGCAAGGCGGACGAAGAAGATCGCAAGTTGCTTCTCTATATGGCGCAGAAAGTGGCCAATAGATAAGATCGCGATTTGCTTCATTTTTGCTCGTCAATTGGGCTTCATACCCTAATCAGAGGCCACGGTGTCTTCGCGTGGCCTCTTTATTTATTTCCTGGCGCGCGACTCCCTACTCCCACTCGATCGTGCCGGGCGGCTTGGAACTGACGTCGTACACTACTCTCGTTACGCCTGGAACCTCATTCACGATCCTCGTGGACATCTTCTCCAGCACCTCTCCCGGCAGCCGGACCCAATCCGCGGTCATGGCATCTTCGCTCTCAACCACCCGGATGGCCACTGTCAGCCCATAAGTTCTGCCGTCTCCCATCACACCTACGCTGCGCACCGGCAGAAGCACGGCGAACGCCTGCCATACTCTTTCATAGAGGCCCGCCCGGCGAATCTCTTGGCGCACAATCGCGTCCGCTTCCCGTACGGTGCTCAGATGCTCGGCGTTCACTTCACCCAGCACTCGCACCGCCAAGCCGGGCCCGGGAAACGGATGTTTCACCAATATCTCTTCTGGTAAACCAAGATCCTTTCCAATTCTTCGCACTTCGTCCTTGAAGAGGTCGCGCAGCGGCTCAATCAGCTTGAACGGCATGTTTTCCGGTAGTCCACCAACGTTGTGATGCGTCTTGATGGTCGCCGATGGCCCCTTTACGGAAACAGATTCAATCACGTCAGGGTACAACGTCCCCTGGACGAGAAACTCAATTTCTCCTTGCGCCTCTCCGCGCTGAAGCTTCTCCGCTTCCCCCGCAAAAACAGCAATAAATTCGCGCCCGATCCTCTTCCGCTTTTCTTCAGGATCGCTAATCCCTCTCAATTGCGCCAAGAAACGATCCGTTGCATCCACCCCGATGACATGGAGCCCCAGGCGCTCGCGGTACATTTGCAGCGTGTCTTCAAATTCGTTTTTCCGAAGCAGTCCGGTATTGACAAAAATATTGGTCAGCCTGCTGCCCATTGCCCGATGCACGATCACCGCTGCAACCGTCGAATCCACGCCGCCGCTCAGCCCGCAGATGGCAAATTTGTTACCCACCCTTCTCCGAATTGCATCAACCGTTTCCCCGACGAAGGCCGCGCCGCTCCATTTCGGCTGCGCATTGCATACGCGAAACAGAAAATTGCGCAGCAATTCCGTTCCGCGCTCGGTATGCTGCACTTCCGGGTGGAATTGCACCGTGTAAATCTGTTTTTCGGAGTTTTCCGCCGCGGCGATCGCGTTCTCGGTCCTGCCGGTCGCATGGAATCCTGCGGGCAGCGTATTCACTTTGTCTCCGTGGCTGTTCCAGATCCTCAACCTCTCCGGCACCCCGGCAAAAAGTTCCGACCCAGCATTCCCGCTCTCCACATGCAAGGCCGCACGCCCATACTCTCGCCGTTCCGCCTTTTCCACTTCGCCGCCCATTATTTTCGCGATCCACTGCATTCCATAGCAAATTCCCAGTACGGGAACGCCCAGTTCCAGCACTTTCGGGTCGCATTTCGGCGCATCCGCGTCGTACACCGAACTTGGCCCGCCGGAAAGAATAATGCCTGCCGGGTTGAACCTGCGGATCGCGTCGGGCGGCGCCGTACACGGCAGAATCGCGGAAAATACCTGCTGCTCGCGCACACGCCGAGCGATCAGCTGCGTGTATTGCCCGCCAAAATCGAGCACGACAATCCCGCCGGTTTCCGAGGGCGGTCTCCCCTCTTCCTCCTGCATCCTGGTCCCTGCGGTCATCGCTTCCTCCTGGTCCACAAAGATCACGCCACCACAAGATTCAACAGCTTGTTTGGTACGTATATGCGTTTCACCAGGCGCTTCCCGGCAACATGCTGCGCAACTCCGGGTTCGGCCGTTGCCATCACCACCACTTCTTCCTCGCCGGCCCCGGCAGACACTTTTATCTTTCCGCGGAGTTTCCCGTTCACCTGCACCGGAATTTCCACCTCGTCGTCTTTTGCGAGCTCGGAATTCACTTCCGGCCATCCCACGCACGAAAGCCCCGTCGAATGCCCCATCATCTCCCACAACTCTTCCCCCAGATGCGGCGTCATGGGAGCCAGCATGAGAACCAGCAACTCAAGCACTTCCTTGCGAATCTGCGGCCTGACTCCTTCGGCCAGCGGTTCCTGCGCGTGAATTTCATTGGTAAGCTCCATAACCAGCGCAATCGCCGAATTGAAGTGCCACCTCGATTCAAAATCCTGCGTTACCCTGCGCAATGTTTGATGCGCCTTCCACAGCAGGATCTTTTCCTTCTCTGTCAGGTTCTGAGTATCTGACGCCCGCGGATCTCTTTGCTTCTCTTTCGTTACTCGCCACTCGCCACTCGCCACTTCTTTGGAGTGCCGTTCCACGAGCCGGTAGATGCGGTTCAGGAATCTCCACGATCCCTCGATGCTCTCTTCGCTCCACTCAAGATCTTTCTCCGGAGGAGCTGCAAAAAGCGTGTAGAGGCGTCCTGTATCGGCGCCAAACTTGTCGGCCATTTCGTGCGCGCCGACGACGTTCCCTCGCGACTTGGACATTGCCGATCCGCCCCTGAGCACCATCCCCTGGGTGAACAGCCGGGCTGCCGGCTCGCTGTGACTGATGAGCCCCAAGTCGCGCATCACTTTGCACCAGAACCTCGAGTACAGAAGATGCAGGATCGCGTGCGTGATTCCTCCGATGTACTGATCAATCGGGAACCAGTAGCCTACCTTTGCAGAGTCGAACGGCGCTTTGTCGTTGTGCGGATCGCAGTAGCGGTAGAAATACCAGGACGAATCCACGAAAGTATCCATCGTGTCCGTTTCACGCATCGCCGGTCCGCCGCACTTCGGGCACTTCACATTCACAAATTCAGGATCCGTCGCCAGCGGCGATTCGCCTTCTCCCGTCAGATTGGGATTTGCCGGCAAGACCACCGGCAGGTCCTTGTCGGGCACGGGCACCACGCCGTCTTTTTCACAATAAATTACCGGAATGGGCGTTCCCCAGTATCTTTGCCGGGAAATTCCCCAGTCCCTCAACCGGAAAATGATCTCTTTCTTGCCAAAGCCTTTCGCTTGCGCGTCGGCGGACATCTTCTCGATCGCCTGTTCCGGCGAAAGGCCGTCATAAGGCCCGGAGTTCACCAGGGTGCCTTGTTCATGTTCGCCGAACGCCTCGCGCATTGTTGCACCGTCGAGCTTTTCGCCTTTGAGCGGCTGCACGACAACCCGCACCGGCAATCCATACTTCCTGCAAAACTCGAAATCGCGCTCATCGTGCGCCGGAACGGCCATCACCGCCCCCGTTCCATATTCCAGCAGCACAAAATTCCCGACCCAGATCGGGATCTTCTCTTCATTAAACGGATTCAGTGCGTATCGCCCGGTGAAAAAACCTTCTTTCTCCGCCGTAGCAATATCGGCGGTCTTCACCGACATTTGCAGAATATGTGCGAGCGTTTTTTCGGCTTCGCGCCGGATCGGCGAATCTTCCAGCAGCCTGTGCACGAGCGGATGATTCGGCGCAAGGATCAGCGCCGTCGCGCCATAGATCGTGTCAATCCGCGTCGTGAAGACTTCAATCGGCTCGATCCCCACGACATCCGCCACAGCGAACTTTACCCGCGCGCCCGTGGACTTGCCGATCCAGTTCCGTTGCATGGCAATGACTCGATCCGGCCACCCGCCTTCGAGCTGGTTCAGGTCATCCAGCAATTGGTCGGCATACGCCGTGGTTTTCAGGAACCACTGCTCGATTTCCTGCGATTCCACCAGCGTGTCCTCGTGCCGCCAGCAATATCCGTTGACCACCTGCTCGTTGGCCAGCACCGTGCAGCACTTTGGACACCAGTTCACACGGCTCTTTTTGCGATACGCCAAACCCCGTTCCAGCATGCGCAGGAAAAACCACTGGTTCCAGCGGTAATATTCCGGGTCGCAGGTGGAAATCTCGCGCCGCCAGTCGTAGCTGAATCCAAAACGCCTTAGCGTGCTCTGAAATTCCGCGATATTGTTGTTGGTCCACGTGCGTGGATGCGTATTGTTTTTGATCGCCGCGTTTTCCGCAGGAAGCCCGAACGCATCCCAGCCCATCGGATGCAAAACGTTGAATCCTCGCATACGCTTCACGCGCGCAACCACGTCCCCGATCGTGTAGTTGCGCATGTGCCCCATGTGCAAGGTCCCGGATGGATACGGCAGCATCTCCAGCACGTAATACTTCGGCTTCGAGGGGTCCGCTTCGCTTTCAAACACACGCTCCTCTTCCCAGCGTCGCTGCCACTTGGCTTCGATCTTCTGGGGATCGTACGCCGATCCTTCCTGAGGGAAATGTTCCGCCACGCCCGGTTACCCCTTCTTCGACTTCGTTTTCTTCCCGGTCTTCCCTGACTTCCGCTTCCCTGCGCCCGCTTTCGCCTTGTTTCGCGCGATCGTTTTTCGATGCTCGGTGATCTTTTTCTTCAATGCTGCGGTCAGCATCGAGAAACCCTTCTCCGCGCGCGGCGCCTGATCGCTCAGCCCGGCCAGCTCCCATAATTTCGCCACGTTGCGCCGGTCGTTTCCCGGATCGTCAATCGGCGTCTCCAGCAGAAACGCTCTTCCCGGTAATCCTTCTGGCGGAGCCGCTCCCAATTTCGGATGCCGCAAAATACGCGCAAACGCTTCCGCACCAATCTTTCCCTTGCCGATGTGCTCGTGCCGGTCCACCCGGCCGCCCAGGGGAATCTTGGAATCGTTCGCGTGGAACACCGGCACATTCTGCAAACCGATCGTTCGTTCGACCAGCGCAATCGTCGTCTCCAATCCAGCCGCCATGGAAATGTCGTATCCCGCAGCAAAAAGATGCGCCGTATCAAGACACGCTCCGGCTCCCAGCGATTCGAGCCCGCGTACAATCTCCGCAACTTCTTCCAGCCGCGAACCCACCGCCGTTCCCATTCCTGCCGTATTCTCAATCAGCACGCGCAAATTGCCGAGTTGGAGCCGTTTCCCCGCTTGCTTCACGCTCTCGATGATCGTCGTCATCGCCTGCCCGGGCGATGCTTCTCCCCGCGATCCCGGATGCACCACCAGAAAATCCGCTCCAAGTTGCAACCCTCGGAGCATCTCATCGTGGAACGCCTGGATCGATCGCGTGCGCAGCATCGGCTGCACCGCTGCCAGGTTGATCAAGTAATTTGCGTGAATTACCAGCGGCCCCAGCTTCAACTCCTCCCGCCGAGCTCGGAATTCCGCTGCGTCCGCCTCCGGAATCCGCGAAGGTCCGCCGGCCCACATCCGCGGACTCGCGGAAAAAATCTGCAGCGCGTTGCACCCCAGCTTACGGGCGGATTCCAGCGCATTCGTGTACCGCCCCGCGATGGAGGCGTGAACCCCGATTCTCAGGCTGCCATCGGTCCATGCTGGCGGTTCCGCTTCCGGTTCGGGTTCCGGGCGGTATTCGTCTTCGGGATCAAATTGCGTGTCGGTGAGTATGGGCTCTTGCGGCATCCGCTGGTGGCGTGGGCCTCTCTACATTTCATTTTAGCGTAGCCGCCCCCCTCGTCCAAGCTTGCCTTTTTAGCGCTGCGGAGTCGTCTCGGGCGTCAACTTCGCTGCCCGATTGCTCATATTCATCTGCTATGGGCGATGCAAGCGCATCGCTTCCGCCGTCACATCGCTGTATTTCAATCCCGCTCCCGTATTGAAAATCACCACGCGATCCTCCGGCTTCAGATCACCCGAAGCGATCAATCGGTCATAAGCAGCCGTCGCCGTCGCGCCTTCTGGCGATAGAAACATCCCCTCGTTTTTCGCCCAGTCCTGCAACGAAGCAAGAATCTCCTCGTCCGGAATCGCCACAGCCAATCCCTTTGATTCGCGCAAAATTTCCAACATGATCGAATCGCCATACGGTTTCGGCACGCGCAGTCCCGCGGCAAACGTCGCCGCATTCTCCCACGCCTGGCAGACTTTCTCGCCTTGTTCAAACGCCCGCACCACTGGCGCGCATCCTGCCGATTGCACGGAAATCATCTTCGGCCGCTTGCCCGGCTTCACCCACCCAAGCTCTTCCAACTCCCCAAACGCTTTCCACATCCCGATCAGTCCTACGCCTCCTCCTGTGGGATAAAAAACCGCCTCCGGATACTCCCATCCGAGCTGCTCCACCAACTCGTAACCCATGGTCTTCTTCCCTTCCACGCGAAACGGCTCCTTCAATGTGGAAATATCGAACCATCCCTCTTTTTCCTTACGCTCCGCGACCATCCGCCCGCAGTCAGAGATCAATCCGTCCACCAACGTCACCTTCGCACCATAGAGAACGGCTTCGATGTAATTCGCCGACGGCACATCCTTCGGCATGAAAATATTCGCTTCGATTCCCGCCGCCGCCGCGTACGCCGCCAGCGCCCCTGCCGCATTTCCCGCCGACGGCACCGCCACTTTCTTCAGCCCGTAATGGCGCACCATGGTCACCGCCATCGCCAGCCCGCGCGCTTTGAAGCTCCCCGTCGGATTCGCCCCCTCTTCCTTCAGGTAAAGTCGCGAATACCGCCGGCTCCGCAGCATCGGCGTCCATCCCTCTCCCAGCGTCACCGGCTTTACGTCCGGTAGGACCGACCGGTAGCGCCACATCCCCGCCGACGGCGCCGTTTGCGCATCTCTGGTAATCGCGTCGCGCGCGGCCGTGCCGCGCGTCCGCGAAAGGTCATAGCGCACATAGAGCGATCCTGCGCATTTTGGACAAACCGTCTGTGGTTTTTCCGCGGAAACGTTGTTCTTGCAACGGGAGCATTCCAGCAATTCGATTTTTGGCATTTCAGCAAAATAGCAGCGCGAGCTCTTTCCGCGCAACACATCCGCAAATTTTCCTGGGGGCGCTTCGTCTTACCCAGGAAGCGGTATATCATCTGCGCCGTCTATGGGGGAACCAAACGAGAACACAGCTGGCCGCGCTCGCCGCGCTTCGGCGCCGCCGGCGCTCATCGCGGCAGGCTTCGCAATTTTTCTCGCGGGAGCCCTGCTGCCTCTCCTCTTGGGCTCTCACACATGGCTTTTGGCCATTCGCTGGTCGGGCATCGCCATCCTTGCCCTAGCTGCCTTGCGAAAGCCCTCCCTCACCTTCTGGATCCTCATCGCCATGCTCGCAGGCTTCGAGATTGGCCTCGACCGTCCGCATTTTGCCGAAAATTTACGCTTCCTGAGCGATATCTTCCTCCGCCTCATTCGCCTGATCGTCGCTCCGCTCATCCTCGGCACGCTGATCACCGGTATCGCCAGCCATGGCGATCTTCGCGGCGTCGGCCGCATCGGCATCAAGAGCCTCGTCTATTTCGAAATCGTCACCACGATTGCGCTCTTCATTGGCCTCGGCGCCATCAACCTCACCCGCGCCGGCGAAGGCCTCGTCATTCCCGAGGCCACCCAGGCAGCCGCAGCGGCCTCGCAGACCACAGCTCCCGTGCGCTGGCAGGACTTCGTTCTTCATATTTTTCCGGACAACATCGTTAAGGCCGCCGGCGACAATCAAATCCTTCAAGTCGCCGTCTTCGCCATCATCTTCGGCATCGCCCTTACGCTCGTCTCTGAGAAAAAGCGCGAGCCGCTCGTCAAGCTCGCCGAATCCCTCACGCAAGCCATGTTCGCCTTCACCAACATCGTGATGTACTACGCGCCCATCGGCGTCGGCGCCGCCATGGCGTATACCATTGGCCACGTCGGCCTCGGCGCGCTTCTTCCCCTCGCCAAACTTCTTGGCACCGCCTACGCCGCGCTGCTTGCGTTCCTGCTCCTGGTCTTCCTGCCCATCACGCAGATCTTCCGCATTCCCCTCAAGAGATTCATCCTCGCCGTCGCCGAGCCCGCCGCCATCGCCTTCGCCACCAGCACCTCGGAGGCGGCACTTCCTCGCGCCATGGAAGCGATGGAAGAATTCGGCGTTCCCCGCCGCATTGTCGCTTTTGTGATCCCCGCAGGCTACAGCTTCAATCTGGATGGTTCTACGCTCTATCTCGCGCTCGCTTCCGTCTTCGTCGCCCAGGCTGCTGGCATGCACATGACCTTGGGCCAGCAACTTTACATGGTCCTGATGCTGATGCTCACCAGCAAAGGCGTCGCCGGCGTTCCGCGCGCCGCTCTTGTCGTCCTCATGGCCACGGCTTCGATGTTCCACTTGCCCGTCGAGCCGATTTTCCTCATCCTCGGCATTGACGCGCTCATTGACATGATCCGCACTTCGGTCAACGTCACTGGCAATTGCCTCGCCTGCGCCGTCATCGCCCGCTCCGAAGGCGAACTCCCTCCGGCTGGAGCCGTGCCCTCTGCTTGATGTCGCTGCAATTGGGGATTAGGCTGACTGACCCGCTGCCGGCTTTGCCGCGAGAAACGCCAGCCCCAGAAAGATCACAATCGCGATCTCCGCGATAACGGGCCCCGCAAAAAAGTAGAAATACGAATTTACCGCCATAGCCACGTAAGCCACCATAAATGCCGCAAGGATCGGCCTTAGCCGCGCCCCGTCGCTCTTCGCCAGCGAACCCAACTGCCAAAATACCACTGCCTCAATTGTCAAGAAAATGCTCACCGCCAGGCCCATCCCGCGCTCGAACTGCCAATAGCTCCGCGTCACTCCCAGAACGTGAAACGTGTTCGCCTTCATCACCGCCAGCGTCGTCTCTTGCACGCCCGGCGCCGCCTTCCCGAACACGCCGCCAATCGTGTGTAGCAACGCATGCAGAAACGTCAGCACCGACGCAACACGCAGACACACCGTCGCCCTCATCTCTTCAAGTCTCCTTGAATCTTCAGATCTGTAGAATCAAACTACGCTTAGGCTCGCTTCTCTGAACAGCAATTCCCCTTCGCCACCGCCGGCGCTTCGTAGTGCGCCTTCGGGTCCACTGTATATCCATCCTCGTACTTGTCGTGATGTCTCACCCACGCCATCGAAAACGCCAGCCCGTCCTCGTCTCTGCCCTTGGGCGTGAGGTCGAGATAGTTATACGGCCCCACGAGAATGTCCAGCCCTCGCGCATAACTTGAATACGTGTGATAGACCGCTCCTTTGCTGTCCTTCGCGAATACGCTCAGTCCCGGCCCTTCCTCCGGCGGGAATTCCACCATTCCGTAGTTGTAATACACTTTCCCGTTTTTTCGCTCTTCCGCCTTGAACGACACGTGGTAATCGTAATTGAAATCGCTCCCGTATGACGAAGCCCACGGGAAATGCCATCCCATGCGCTTCTTGAACGCCTCGATCTGCGCCAGCGGCGCCCGCGATACCGCCATCAGTGTCGTGTCCCGGTGCGCCACGTGCGCGAACGCTCCCTCGATCGTATCCGCCAGAAACGAGCAGCTTCGGCATCCCTCTGTCCACTCCGGCCCCAGCATGAAGTGGTACACGATCAGCTGGCCCCTGCCCGCGAACAGTTCGCTCAGGCTCTTCTTCCCCTCTGGCGCATCGAAAACATAATTCTTCTCCACCTTCACCCACGGCATTTCCCGCCGCTTCGCGCTCAGCGCATCCCGTTGCCGCGTAAATTTCTTCTCCTCTGCCAGCAATGCCTTCCTCGCCTCCAGCCACTTTTCCTCCGATACCACTTTCGCATGCGCCGCTGTTTTCGCTGTCATTGCACTTTCTCCTTCCTCTTGAGCTCAGCAGAAAGCCTCTTCAACTTCCCTCGTTGCACGATCTTGCTCACCACCGCCGCGCTCGCTCCGCCCGCCATCGCGGCTTTCACCGCCACAACTGCTGCCGCGGCCAGACAGAACGGGCACATCGCATTTCTCCTCCCACCCCGCGCTTCCACCTTCGCTTCGCAACTCGTCTTCTATGCTGATTTCGCCTTCTGCATAGACTGTGGCGGCTCATCGGCGCTCGGTCCCCAGCTCGCCGGCACCGCCTGCCCGAGCAACCTCAAGTACACGCTGAACTGCCCCCTGTGTTGGTACCAGTGGCTCAGCATCACATCCCGCAGAAACAATCCCCGCGCCTGTTCCACCAGCACGCTGTCTCCCTGCACTAGCCGCCAAGTTTCCTCCATGCTCCGGTCGTCCAACTTCGGCAGCTCGCTCCTCACCGTCCCCACGCTCTTCTCCATCGCTTCCAGAACTTCCCGCGTACTCACCGGCTGCGGAAAATTGAAGCCTCGCGGCACGGCCGGATTCTGCTGCACGAGCCGCACCACCGCTCCCGGCACCCACGCCAGATGAAACGCCAGCTGTCCCGCCGTCATGGATTTCTCATGCGGCTTCCACGTCAACTTCTCCTCCGGCAAGCGCTCCAAGAACCTCCGCGTGATCGGCGCCTGTGCCTCGAACTCTTTCAGCATGGACTCTGCAATCGTCATCTCGATTCTCCTCTCTTCGATTTTTCGCCTTCGCCGCTCACTTGCCGGACTTCTTCGCCGCCGCCGCCGCCGCTCGCTTCCTGGCGTTCTCGTGAATGTAACCCCAGCCCTTCACCACGCCTTTCCGGTGCTCCTCGGAAATCAGCCCGAACGCCGAGTGGCGGAACTTAATCAGCGTTCCTTCGCCCTCTTCGCTCAGCCGGTACTGCACGTTGGAGACAACCGGATATGACATAAATAGCGGCCCGTTCATCTCCAGCAGCGTCGGCTTCTTGATCGCCTGCACCACCGCCCAGAAGTGCCCGTCCCCGTCTCCGAGGTCGCGGTACCATCTGCCTCCCGGCCACGCCTCGATTTTCAGGCTCATCTTCACTCCCTCCGGCGTCTCGTTGCTCGGCCCGAGCTGATCCAGCAGCGCCTCAAACGCAATTTCGATCGGCGCGTCCACATGGATATCCTCCGTCACGTTCAACATCAGGTCATCAATCGCCGGTGCTTGTGCTGTCGCTGTCATCGTTCCTCCTTTATTCCTTCTCTTCCAAACCTTTCCTCTCGCGATGCTTCGCTTCCGCGATTTCCTTGATCTTCATCAGCTGGTGCCGCCAGTATTTCTCGAACGTTTCCGTCCACTCGTACAACGGCCGGATCGCTTCCGCATTCGTCCTGTATAAAATACTCCTGCCCTGGCGCCTCGATTTCACCAGCCCCACGTTCCTCAGCACCCTCAGGTGTTTCGACACCGAAGGCTGCCCCAACCGCAATCGGATCACGATCTCCCCCACCGGCCTTTCCTCTCCCGCCAGGTAGCTCAGGATCGCTCTCCGCTGCGGCTCCGCCACCGCATTGAA
>DATIXL010000133.1:0-5544 GCA_035518615.1 Terriglobales bacterium
GGAGTGCGAGGCGGTGAATATCTGGCTGCTGCTGCCGGACGAATCGGTGGAGTTGATGCACCAGGCGGGCGAGGACCCGACGACATTCAAGGGGCAAAAGCTGCAACCGAATGAAGGGATTGCCGGGACCATTTCGGACAACGGGGAGCCCGTGTGCATCAGCGACGCGGGCGATCCGCGGCTGACGGAGAGGAACCGCGAAGTTGGCGAGGGCGGCGTGAAGAGCCTGGTTGCCGCCGCCATCCTGGATAAGTCGGCGCTGGTGGGCGTGGTGGAAGCGGTCAACAAACTGGACGGCGCGGCGTTCAATGACGATGACCTGTTCACGCTGACGAGTTTGGCGGAGACGGCATCCACGGCCCTGCACAACGCAAGCTTGTTGCTGGCCGAGCGCAAAGTGGAAGTGCTGGAAACGCTGAACACGGTCAGCCATGAGATTACTTCGACACTGAACCTGGAGCGGATGCTGCAGACGATTGTGAACGCGCCGCAAGCGGTGATTCCCTACGAACGGGCGGCGATCGTGCTGGAGCAGAACGGGCGGTTCAAGTTAAGCGCGGTGACAGGGCTGACACAGGTGCAGGCGGACCATCCCGATATCGCCCCGCTGAATGAAATTCTGCAATGGGCGACGCTTTCCGAAGAAGTGATCCACGTGCGGCAACACGGGGAGGAGATCGACGCCGGGCGCGAAGAGACCAAGGCGAAGTTCCGGAAATATTTTGCGGAATCGGGTATGCGCGGCTTTTATGCCCGGCCGCTGAATGACGATACGGGTCGTGTGGGTATGCTGGCAATGGAGAGCAGTGACCCGGATTTTCTAGGGCCTGCGCACCTGGAGATTATTGAGGTGCTGGCGGGGCAGGCGACGGTGGCGCTGCGCAATGCGCAGATGTACAAAGAGGTGCCGTTTATTTCCGTGTTGGAACCTGTGCTGGTCAGGAAGCGAAAGTTCATGGCCATGCGGAAACGGAAACGCACGGCGATCCTGGCGGTCTGCGGATTGGGATTGCTGTTTCTGGTGGCGTGCCCGTTGCCATTGCGGGTGGACGGAGACGCGACCGTGGCTCCGGTACGGCGGGCGCTGGTGCAGCCGGAGGTGGAAGGCGTCATCGCAAAGGTATACGTGCGGGAAGGGGAGCAGGTGCAGCGAGGGCAGGTGCTCGCCGAAATGGAATCGTGGAGTTTCCGATCGGCGCTGGCGGCGGCGGAGTCGAAATACGCGACCGCGATGCTAACTATGAACAAGGCGCTGGCGGCGAACGACGGCACGGAAGCGGGCGTACAGCGCGTGCAGGCGGACTACTGGAAAGCGGAAGTGGAGCGGGCGAAGGAATTTCTGGAGAAGACGCAGTTGCGATCACCGATCGAGGGGGTGGTGGCGACGCCGCACGTGGAGGATTTTGCGGGAAGGAAATTGGAGCAGGGAGATTCGTTCGCGGAAGTGGTGAACACGTCAGAAGCGATCGTGGACGTGGCGGTGGATGATGTGGACGCAGGAATGTTGAAGGTGGGGCAGGGAGCGGTGGTGAAGTTGAACAGTTATCCGACGCGGACCTTTCATGGGGATGTCGTGGTCGTAAGTCCGAAGGGAACGATTACCAAAGATGGGGCGGTGTTTTACGCGCGCGTAACGGTGCCGAATGAGCAGGGCGCGATTCGCGCGGGAATGGAAGGGCGAGCCAAGGTTCGGATTGGATGGTACCCATCCGGTTATGTATTTTTTCGACGACCGTTTATGTGGATGTACGCGAAGATCTGGTATTGGCTGGGCTGGTAGGAGCACGGAGGAGGCATGCGAAAGGGTTGGATGTGGGTTGGATTAAGCGCGGCGCTCCTCGCGGCTGGCTGCGGCGACGAAAAGGCGTCCAGCGGAAGTGTGACGAATGCAGCGTCGCCGGCACCGGTGCAGCCGAAGCCCGCAGTTGAGGCCGCCGGGGATCCGGGGAATGCACCGATGGTGGTCTCTGGACCGATCATCGTGGAACATGAGGTGGAGCTGACCGCGCAACGGGACGGATTGGTGCAGAAGATTTATTTTGACGCGCCGGCAAGAGTGAAAACGGGGGCGCTGCTGGCAGAGCTGGACGGAAGACAGATCGAGGCGAACCTGGAAGCGGCGAAAGCAAAGACACGGAGCATCGAAGCGGACCTGAAGAACTGGGAAGCAGAGGAGGAAGTACTAAAAGCAGATTACGAGCGGCAGAAGAATTTGTGGGACCTGGGCTTGACGTCTAAGGAACAGCTTGAGCACGCGCGGTACAAGGCCGAGTCCGACCAGTGGGACATCAAGCGGGTGATGGAGACGTTGAACACCGCGAAACAGGAAGAGCGTTCGCTGGAGCTGGAGCTGGAGAAGACGAAGATCAAGGCACCGTTTGACGGATTGATCGCGCGCCGGTACGTGCGCGAGGGGCAGAACGTAGCGAAAAATGACCGGCTGTTCTGGGTGACAGCCGAGGCGCCGCTGCTGGTCCGATTCACGCTGCCGGAGAAGTTGTTTGGCAAGATGCGCGCGGGGCAGCAAGTGGAAATTACTTCGACGGATGCACCCAACGAAAAGCACATAGCCAGAGTGAAGGAAGTGAGTCCGGTGGTGGACCCGTCGAGCGGGACGTTTGAAGTTCTGGCGGAGTTGACCGGCGAACGCGGCTCCTTACGGCCGGGGATGACAGCCTCGGTGCATCTCGAAAACCCTCACTGATACATCCATGAATCTGACCCGAGCGCTGGAAGTGGCTCTGCCGGATATTCCGGCACGGAAGTTGGCGGAGAACTATCCGCGGATGGACCCGGGGACAACCTTCCGCGAACACATCGAGGAAGGCAAGCCGGTGGTCCGCGTCTACGTACCGCGAACCGGGATGTATACCCTGGAGAAGAAGGAATGGGAGTTGGCGCAGCTTTTTGACGGGAAGCGGAGTTACGAACAGATTGCCGAGCTCTACTCGCAGCAAGCCGGAGTTCAATACGACGTGGAAACGGTGCGGGAATTCGCTGCGGGTCTAGACGCGGGAGAATTCTGGTACAAGACGACACAGGAAAAGAACATTCAGCTTTTGAAAATGAGCCGGGAAGAAAGGAAGAAGAAGCAAGAGCAGGCAGAGAAGAGCATCTGGTCGGATCTTTCGGAGGTCAACTTTCCGGCGTTCAATCCGGACCGGTTTGTCACCTGGGTCTATGAGCGAACCAAGTTCATGTATGCACCGTGGTTTACCATTGTGACGCTGGTGGGATTCGCGATCAGCGGGTTGCTGGCCGCGGCGCATTGGGGGCAGATCTGGAGCGATACTGTCGACTTTTACAATTTCGCGAATAAGACCTGGGGGGATGTCTTCGCACTCTATACGCTGGGAATGGCGGTGGTCGGAATTCACGAATTCGCGCACGCGCACGCCTGCAAGCACTATGGCGGAAGGGTGCCGGCCATGGGATTCTGCCTGATTTATCTGACGCCGGCGTTTTTCACGGATACGACGGAAGGGTTTGTCAAAGGCACGCGATATCAACGATTTGTGATCGCCATGGCGGGGATCTGGTCGGAGATGGCCTTGTTCGCCATTGCCGTGCCGATTTGGCTGGACACGCCGCCGCAAACGCTGGCACACGACAGCGCCCATTTCATCATGATGATGTGCGGATTGATGACGCTGCTGTTGAACTGGAATCCGCTGATGAAGCTGGACGGGTACTACATGCTCAGCGAAATCGTGGGGATGACGGATTTGAAGGAGAATTCCACGGCGTTTGTCTCGGCCTGGGCGAAGCGGCATATCTGGGGACTGCCGGTGGAAGTTCCGTACGTTCCGAAACGCCGGCGATTGGGTTTCGCGGTATACGCGGTGTTATCCGGAGCGTACAGCTACACGGTGCTCTACATCCTTGCGCGGTTTGCCGGGAATTTTGTTCGCAATTTCAGTCCGGAGTGGGGTTTTATTCCCGAAATCGGTGTGGCACTGATTATTTTTCGTTCGCGAATTCGATTACTGGTGAACTTCATGAAATTCGTGTACCTGGACAAGAAAGAACGAATCCAAGCCTGGCTAAAATCGATGAATCCAGTCGTGGCGGGAGGAGTCGCCATTGTGTTGCTCGCGATTCCGTTCCGGCATGAAGCCGTGACCGGAAAATTCGTACTGGAGCCGGAGCGCGTAGCAACGGTGCGAGCGATGGTGCCGGGAACGATCACGCAAGTAGAGGCACGGGAGGGGCAGAGCGTCGAGGCGGGAGACGAACTTGCAAAGCTGGAAAATCTCCCCCTGGAGTCGGACTACGAGCAGGCGCGCTCCCAGCTGATTATGGCTTCAGATCGAGCGACATCAGCCTCATTGCACTATGCCGATTATGGAGCCGCACTGCAGGAGCGAGACCACTTGAGGAAAGAAGTGGAAGATCTGACGGAAAAGCGATCTGCGTTGGAGATCGTGAGTCCGATGTCGGGAGTCGTCATCTCTCCCAAGGTTCAGGACAAACTGGGAGCGACCATGACAGCCGGGGAAGAAATTGCACAGATTGCCGACTTGAGTCAGTTGCGGGCGAGAATTTACGTATCGGAGTGGGATCTAGACAAGGTAAAGACCGGGGCGGAAGCGAAAATCCGGGTGAACGGGTTCGTGGGAGGATGGGAGGCGAAGGCCGGCCAGATTGGGGCCTGGGCCACGGAGATCGAGAAGGGACTGAATGAGGGGAACGATCTAAGTGGCGTTTTGCCCGTGCACTATTATGTGGTGGATCTGCTGGTGCCTAATGCCGACGGGAGATTGCGGCCAGGAATGACTGGAGTCGCGCGAATCTATGGGGAGCGACGGAGCTTCGCAGGGATGGCGTGGGTCGGGATCAAGAATTTCTGGGGCCGTAAGCTGTGGTGAGAGACTGAGGATTTTGAAAAAAAAAGGGCCGCCATGGAGGCGGCCCTTTTTCGATAGGCAATAAGAGTAAAACTAGATTTCCCGCTATGGAAGCTTAGAACTGGGCGCGCTTCGGGGTGGCGCGGAGGACCCTATTGCGCTTCGGGGTGGCGCGCTTCGCCACGTAGCGCTTGGAGGTGACGCTGGTGGGTTTTGCCTCGGAACTGACGGCGTTGGCCTTCTTGGTGGTCTTCAGGGTGCTGATCAGGCTCTTCTTCTCAATGGACATGGCTGGCTAGCTCCTTGCGATTTTGAATTTTGTTCCGCAGACGCTGATCCATAGTGCAGGTGCCGTGCCAAACCGCACGGGGCTGGGTATAAAGTCAGGCGGGGAACAAAACAAAAGACTTAGTACGAAAGTACTGGCTGAGGGTACAGTTGGCTTGGTGAAAATTTGTTCGATGGGTTAAAAATTAACCTCTGCCGGGTTAAAAATTAACCATTCTTGGATAGGGCTGTGCCGCGCCTCCGGCGCTCCCATCGAATGTGGTCGAGGCATCGGCCGGGTGTAGCCGCAGTCTGCGGCACACAGGCCCTTCGCATTCGCTTCGGGTGAAACCTCTGCCATGGGAGCAAGAACCGACCTGAAGGTCTGCCATTATAAGCGGAGTTAGGCGGCATAAAGCCGCCCCTACAT
>DATIXL010000134.1:0-2658 GCA_035518615.1 Terriglobales bacterium
TAGATCCGCGAACATGGGCACGCCGCGAAGATGATTCTCAAGCGCGCGTCGTCGGTAATTCTGGTCTATCTGCGCGCGAAAAGTTTTGTTCTTCATCATGATGTCGAGGACGTTGCGAAGCATCTCGTACGCCACGACATCCGATTCCGCGCGAACGGTCGCCGAGCGCGGATAGAAATTCATGCACGTCATTTCGCCGAACAGCTCACCCGGGCCGAGCTCGGCGACGGGATTTTCGTAGTTGAGATCCACGGAAGCGTCAATCGGAATCGTGCGGTCGCGCGCTTCTTCGTCGCGCCGATCCTCTTCGCGAGCGGCCAGCGTGCTGGTCAGGCGCTTGAAAAACCCTTTCGCGCCGCCTTGCGTTTTCACGTGCGCGATCGGCGCGGAAAGCGATACCCGGGCCGTGCCCTCAAGAATGTAAAACGCCGTGGAGCCGAATTCGCCTTCGCGGCAGATAATTTCTCCCGCGCGGAACCTTCGTTTGACGATGGCGCCGCGATTGAGTTCCAGAAACGTGCCGGAGACGCCCTGGAACACGGGAATCTGCAAAACCTCTTCCGCTTCGAAGCCTTCCGCGCCGACTCCCGAGGCAATGGCCGTGCCCACGGTTCCTTTGTTGGTAAGCGCGCCGGTCGGGCAAGAGACCATGCATTCGCCACAGGAAATGCACGTGGAGTCGCCCATCGGCGCGTTGAGGTCAAACGCTATTCCCGCCGAATATCCTTTGCCCATGCGCCCAAGCACAAAATTGTTGCGCACTTCGTCGCAGCCGCGGACGCAGCGGTCGCAAAGAATGCACGCGTCGTGATCCACGGCGATCGAAAGGGACGAGTCATCTGCGCCTCGGGAGATGCTGCGCCCGGCGAATCGCGAATGCGTGATCCCCGCGGCGCTCGCGAGCGATTCCAATTCGCAATCCCCGGAATTTTTCTGGCGCGTGCAGGGCGAAGGATGATCGGACATCAACAGTTCAAGGAGAGTTCTGCGGGCAGTCAAGACCTTTTCGGAATTGGTGACGACCTTCATCCCCGGCTCGACCGGACGAACGCAGGAAGCGGTGAGGACCCGCGCGCCCGTGTCCACGACGCACACGCGGCAAACGCCGACGGGAGTCTGGTTCTGCAAATGGCAAAGCGTGGGAATGGCGATGCCGCTCATGCGTGCGGCGTCGAAGACCGTCGTGCCCGCAGGTACAGAAACACTCCGGCCATCAATTGCCAGGTCAATCATTCGTGGTGGTGTGGCCGCCGGCGTCATCATTGCAAAACTCGAATTTCGGAAACCGCGATTGCTTTTCTCCTGTTACTGCCCCTTACAGTAAAGCCTCGGACCTAGGGATGTATTCCCACGCGGGCTGCGTCTCCGGCACGTGCAGCCGCGGAATGGCAGATTCCGCTGGGACACTTCCCCTGCAAAATGTGCGCGTCAATTTCCGCGCGAAAATGCTTGAGTACCGATTGAACCGGCGCGGGAACGATTTGCCCGAGCCCGCAGATGGAAGACAAGCTCATCGCCTGGCAAAGTTCTTCGACAAGCGCCAGGTCCGCGCGGTATTGCGAATCGGTCAGGCCGCCGCGCGTCCAGCGAAGCAGCAGTTCGACCATTTTTTGCGAGCCAACCCGGCACGGCACGCACTTTCCGCACGATTCGTTGCGGTAGAATTTCACTGCATTCAGCGCCATATCCAGCATGCAGGTCGTATCATCGCAAACGACGATCGCGCCGGAGCCAAGCATGGAGCCCGCTTCGGCGAGCGCTTTGAAATCGAGCCGGACATCAACCATGGATGCGGGAAGATACCCGGAAGAAGGGCCGGAAGGAGCGAAGGCTTTCAACTCACGGCCGCCGCGTACGCCGCCCGCGTAATCGAAAAGCACTTCGCGCATCGAGGTGCCCATTGGGACCTCGTAGACGCCGGGCTTCGAGGCGTGTCCGCTCACTCCGACAAATTTCCATCCACGCGATCCGTTTCGTCCGGCGGATTTGAAGGCCTCCACTCCGCGCGCGAGAATTTGCGGAACATTCGCGAAAGTTTCCACATTGTTGATGACTGTCGGCTTTTGAAACAATCCCGCGGTGACCGGGAAAGGCGGTTTGTTTCGAGGTTCCGCTCGATGTCCTTCGATGGCTTCGAGGAGCGCGCTTTCTTCGCCGCAGATATAGCCCCCCGGGCTGACAAAAATTTGCAGTTCGAAATCCAATCCGCTCGAAAGAATGTTTTTGCCAATCAACCCTGCGCGATGACAGCGGCCAATTTCCTCTCCAAGAATTTCTTCCTGAAGATCGTATTCGTGGCGGATGAAGAGAATCCCTTGCTTCGCGCCTGTGATCAGACCCGCGAGGATCATCCCTTCGATCACCAGATGCGGCAGGTGCGTCATAATAAACCGGTCCTTGATCGTTCCCGGCTCGCTCTCGTCGGCGTTGCACACGGTATATTTTTCCGGTCCCGGCTCTTTGCGAACGAGATCCCACTTCATCGCTGTGGGAAATCCGGCCCCGCCCATGCCGCGAAGTTCGGATTGCTTCAATACTTCAATCGCGCCATTCCAATCCTTGCTGGCGGCAATTCTTCGCAAGACACCATACTCAGCGGAATCGGGGTACGGATCGGAAGCGCACCTCGCGCGAGGCTGCTGGATATGCGGTTCCTTC
>DATIXL010000135.1:0-3123 GCA_035518615.1 Terriglobales bacterium
GTGCGACGAAATGTTCTGAAGCAGAATGACGTGATCGCCCGAGCTCTGCGCGAAAGGTTTCGTGGGGCTGGAGTATTCGTGGTGAGCCTCGTATCGAGCCCCGGTTCCGGCAAGACGACGTTCCTGGAAAAGACCCTCACCCTGTTGCAGCCGCAATATCGAGTGGCAGCGCTCGTTGGCGATCTCGCCACGGAAAATGACGCTGTGAGGTTGGCGCGCAGCAAGGCGCCCGTCAAGCAAATCACAACGGGGACCCTTTGCCATCTGGAAGCTGCGATGGTGCAGAACGCGCTCGACGGCTGGGATCTGCAGCAGATGGATTTTCTCTTTATCGAGAATGTGGGGAATCTAGTCTGTCCCTCTTCTTACGACCTGGGAGAAGATTTGCGTCTCGTGTTGATGTCGGTCACGGAGGGCGAGGACAAGCCGTTGAAGTATCCGACGATCTTCAATAGCGCAGACGTGGCGGTGATTACGAAGAATGAACTCGCGGCCGCAGTGGAATTCGACTGGGAAGCAGCGCGGAAGAGCATCGAATCGGTGCGGCCCGGTATGAAGATCTTCCGTCTGTCGGCAAAGACGGGAGAAGGCATGCCGGCGTATCTGGAGTTTCTCGCGCAAGAGTTAAAAGGTCGGCGCAAAACTGTGCAAGCGTAGGGTGAAGTCAGCCACGCTGCACCTGTGCCAGTGCCATCAGGGTCCGAATCACGTAAGTGATCAGTAAGGCAATCACACATGCCAGAACCACTGGGCGATAGGTAGTTTCCAGCAGGTCAGCTAATACCCCCGAAACAAAAATGAATAGAAATGGCACTGCGGCTAGAAGAAAGCCTGCGCCCGCGAGATGTGGATTCGCCATGCCCAAGGCGATAAAGAGGACACCAACGAGCAGAGGCGCAGTGTTGCCGAAGTATCTTGTACGGGGCCACACGGAATAGGTCACGATGGCTGCCGGCAACGCGAGCATCAGGGCGGGGCAGGACCGTCCGATCTGCACCGCGACCTGCTTGTAGACGCCGAGCACTGTAAAGCCGCGCCAGGTTTCTCCCCAGAACAGCGCGTGTCGCAGGCTATCTGTGAATGCTTGCGTGTGAAAGAAGTAGAACGCCAGAAAAAGAATGAAGCTAACGATGCAGGCAGCGAGCCAGATTACGGTACCCGCGCCCCGCCTCACGGGGGCGACATAGAGAAGGAAGGCGAGAGCCATCGGGATCAGGACGATGAGCGAAAACTGGGATCCGATTGCAATCGCAAGGGCGACTCCGAGTAAAACGATTCGTCGCCAGTTCCACAAAATCACTTCGCGCGGAGCGTACAGCGTATGCGCTACGGCGATTGCGGTGAAGATGGTGCCGAAGGCACCCCAGGCCGCGACAATCTCGGGCTCTGTGTGCCACGCCGCGCTTGCCTGAATCAGGGACGGCGAGAAACAGTAGAAGGTCAGGGCGATGAAGCCTCCATTGTTTCCGCAAAGCCGGCGGGCGACGTACCACAACGAAGCGCCAAGAAACATCCCACACGCCAGAAACGGAATGCGCGGAAGCCATTGCCAGTACTGAGCCGTATTCGCATTCAGATCATGAGGCCAAAGCAGGAGCGGCGCGGACGAAGCCAGATAAATCAAGGGCGAATGCTCGACGTCGAAGCCGCCGGTATTGTTTTGGAATGGGTCCCGAAGCGATTCATCTGCGGGTTCCGTCAACGGAGCGCCGGCGATGCCGCGTCCGTGCAGTTGTTTCCAGCCTTCGCCGATGCGAATTGCTTCCCGGCTCTCCAATCCCTGAGCAGACCCCAGCTCTGCGTGTACCAACCAAAGCGCTTGAGCGAGGAACACCATTAGAAGCGCCCCGGCCAGGAATTGCGGGCGGCCGAAGCGTTCGCGTGTGAAATATGGACGCATAATCCCGAGCCGAGTGTTTTACCATGTCGGAGGCTGTGACGGGAAAGTTCTGCAATGAATGATGTCGAGGTGAATGGGCGCACAGAGCGGGTTGAACACTCTTCCACGCCTCCCGACTTCTCAGCTGCGACTGCTCCCTCTTACGCGCGAACACTATTCCTCGGAGCGGATGGCCTCCGGCCGGGCTGGGGATTTTTGTTTTTTGTCGTGATTTTCCTGCTGCTGCAACATCTGACCTCAAGACTGGCCTATTCCAGCGACTTTGGCGCGGGTGGCTTGTGGTCGATGTTGCTGGAGGAAATCGGCGATTTTCTGGCCGCGCTGATTCCCACCTTGATATTGGCGCGAATCGAACACCGCGCGTGGGGCGATTTTGGTTTGCCGCTGAAGCGAGCTTTTGGGCGCCTGTTTTGGGTCGGATTGTTGTGGGGATTTGCGGCGATTTCCCTCCTGATGCTTGCGCTTTCAGGCGCACATTGTTTCGCCTTCGGCAGAGTGGTCCTGCACGGAATGCGGCTGGCAAAGTTCACCGCATTCTGGGCGGTGATGTTCTTGTTTGTCGGATTGTTCGAAGAATTTCTTCTGCGAGGATATTCGCAGTTCACTCTGGCGCGCGGTATGGGCTTTTGGCCTGCCGCAATTGCTTTGTCATGTGCGTTCGGGCTGATTCACCTGAGAAACGGAGGAGAAAACTGGCGGGGACTGCTCGCGGTGATCGCAATTGGATTTTTCTTTTGCCTGACTCTGCGGCGGACGGGGAATCTGTGGTTCGCCGTGGGATTCCACGCGGCGTGGGATTGGGGTGAGACCTTCTTCTACTCTGTTCCGGACAGCGGGATCGTGTCGCCGGGACACCTACTTAGTTCGTCACTCCGCGGGCCGGATTGGCTTAGCGGAGGATCGGTCGGGCCCGAAGGAAGCGCATTGTGTTTTCTCATCATTGCGCTCGTCTGGATCGCCTTCGCCCGAGTTTATCCGCTGCGTTCCTCCCGAGAAGGAGCCACCGTTGCGCCGCGGTAGTTTTCATTTTGGGAGTAACCCTCGAGACGGCCGTCTGTTCGTTTCTAGTTCAGCCTGCGCGCACCCTATACTGGCTGCATGTCCTCATCCGCCGATTTGCTCACTCCGTTAAAGCGGTATTGGGGATACAGCGCATTCCGCCCACTCC
This sequence comes from Terriglobales bacterium, assembly GCA_035518615.1. Classification (GTDB taxonomy): domain Bacteria; phylum Acidobacteriota; class Terriglobia; order Acidiferrales; family UBA7541; genus Acidiferrum. The sequence goes on from DATIXL010000135.1 coordinate 3,069, forward strand.
AAGAGAAGATCGTGAAAAGCTTGCTTGCCGGGCATGATACCTGCGTCATCATGCC
>DATIXL010000136.1:0-8818 GCA_035518615.1 Terriglobales bacterium
CACGTTCCTCAGCACCCTCAGGTGTTTCGACACCGAAGGCTGCCCCAACCGCAATCGGATCACGATCTCCCCCACCGGCCTTTCCTCTCCCGCCAGGTAGCTCAGGATCGCTCTCCGCTGCGGCTCCGCCACCGCATTGAATGCATCCGACGTTGTCGCCGCCCGTGCCATGCCCTGTACAATACATTCCGATATAGGAATATGTCAAGCCCTATTTCTCCGCCGCATTTCTTGCCCGTCATCCTGAGCGTGCCCTATCTTGCTGCGCAGCTTGGCCGGCCGCCATGTTGCTCCGGCCCTGCATTTATAGTGGCCGGCGACTGATTGCCCCGAGTCTCTGAGGGCTGGCGCCTTTTACTTTTCTCCTGCTCCCCACGCAAGTTCCTATACCCACTTGCCGGATACCTGCGCCTTTTTAGGATGCGTTTACCAGGGCTTAGCGCCCAGCCGACGGATTCAGCTCGGCTGAATCTTGCACGCTGCTATAGTGGCTGTGGGAAAATTGCTCTTCATCCAGGATCGCGCGAGGAGAAAACGATGAAGCTTCGACGGAGCACATTCGTCCGGGGGATGCTTGGGTTCATGGCGTTGGCGTTACTCTTGTTTGCGGCCAGGATTGCGGACTCCCATGCGGTGCTGAAATCGAGTTCGCCCGCAGCGAACGCGACGGTCGCCGGCCCGGACGTGCCCATCACACTGATTTTCAATGTGCGTATTGACGCGGCGCGGTCGAAGCTGCAGTTGCTCCATCCGGACAGCAGTGTGACCGACCTCGTTCTTGAGAAATCCTCCTCGCCGGATCGGCTAACGTCCAAAGCCACGGGGTTGGTGCCCGGCGGGTACACAATTCGATGGCAGGTCCTGGCTCCGGATGGCCACATCACCCGCGGAGAGATTCCGTTCAGCGTAAAAACGAACTGAGCCCGACGTATGGCGGAACTTCTTGGGATTTTCGGCTTCCTCGTCGTCCTGTTGCGCGCGGCAATTCTTTGCCTACAGACCATCGCCGCGGGCGGCGTCATTTTCCTTGTGGTGGTGGCATCGAACGAGTCTTTGCGGCCCGGGGAGTTCACGACTCCGGCGTGGCGATTGATTCGCTGGAGCGCGGCGGGTCTGGGACTCTCACACCTTCTTTTCCTGATCACGAATTGCCTCATCCTGATTTACACGGCCGAAATTTCCTGGGGAGAAGCGCTGACCGCCAATTTTGCGCTTGCTGGGATGGTGGCGATCGCGGCTTCCCTCGCCATTGCTTTCTGGCCTAAGCGATGGCGCGAGAATGTGAATCTTCTGGTGCTTCTGCCCTCTGCGGTGCTGCTGGGAGCCACAGTGATTACCAGCCATTCGGCGTCGCGCATGGAGGGCCGGGCCATGCTCGTGACCCTGACCTCGCTGCATTATCTGAGCACCGCGAGCTGGATCGGCGGCCTGCCCTACCTGCTGGTGGCAATGAAACGGGTGAGCGATCCCGGAATCCGGTTGCGCATCAGCCAGAGGTTTTCGAGGCTAGCGCAGATCAGCGTCGCGGTTCTATTTCTCGCCGGGCTCGGAATGAGCCTGGTATACGTGGGCTCCTGGAGCGCCCTGTACGGGACTGCGTACGGAATCATGGTCGCCACCAAGGTTGTCTTTTTCGGCTGCCTGATCGTGGTGGGAGCCGCGAACTACTACATCGTCAAAGGCGCGGGTACCGCCCGAACCACGGGAACAGTGAGCCTGATCCGCTTCGGCGAAGTGGAAATGGGATTCGGTCTGGCGGTGATTTTGACCGCGGCCTCGCTGACCTCGCAGCCTCCAGGCGCTGACCTGACCGAAGACCGCGTGACGATGCACGAGATCGTGGACCGATATGCGCCGCGAATGCCTCGCCTGAGCAGCCCGCCGCTCGGAGATATTTCCCCGTCCGGAAAAGAAACGCGCCGTAAACTGATCGCCGCAGGAGTCAGGGTGCCCGCGGCTTTCATTCCGGGGCAGAGCTTTTACCACCCCGACCTGCCCGGAGACATCGCCTGGTCGGAGTACAACCACGCCTGGTCTGGGGTGATCGTCCTGCTGATGGGAGTCTTGGCCCTGCTCTCGCGACACCGTTATTTTTCGTGGGCCAAAATCTGGCCGCTGATGTTTCTGGGCATGGCTGTCTTTCTGTTTTTGCGGGCGGACCCGGAAAACTGGCCGCTGGGACCGAACGGGTTTTGGGAAAGTTTCGCTGAGGCCGACGTTTTGCAGCACCGCGCAGCCGTCTTGCTGATTATTCTCTTTGCGGTGTTCCAGTACCTGGTCGAGACCAACCGCATGAAATCCCATGCGGCGGCGCTGGTGTTCCCGGGTGTCTGCGCCGTTGGAGGCATTGTGCTGCTGACGCACATGCACAGCGTGACCAACGTGAAGCAGGAGACGCTCATCGAACTGAGCCATACGCCTTTGGCCATCTGCGGCATCGTCGCTGGATGGGCGAGGTGGCTCGAGTTGCGATTGCCTTCGGAAAACAAAATTCGACCTTACCTCGCATGGGTATGGCCGGTGTGCTTTATTCTGGTGGGCCTGATTCTGATGGATTATCACGAGGCGTAGAGGTGAGATAGCAAGGCGCATCACGATGGCCAAGCCAATGGCAAAAATCCCTCTCCGCGCGCGAACTGTTGCCGCGTCTCCGTGTGCTCGGTGCCCCGTCCTCGGCTTTTGAGAGCGGGTGCGTCTCTCTCACTCGACCCAAATGGCCGTCATCTTGAGGGTGTTCTCCGCCCGAACGATCCCTCTTCGCGGGTGCGTCCTCGCTCTCCAAACGGCGGTCCGGACCCCTTTTCACATTCGCCCCCCTTCGTAGCGCCCGCCTTTGTAGACGCCGGGCTTCAGCCCGGCTCCTGTTTCTTGCCTTTGTAGCGCCCGCCGACCGTGGCGGGCCTCCTTGTCTTGCTTTTACACGACTCTTCCCCCGTCTATTCCGCCCTTGTAGCGGCCGCCGACCGTGGCGGGCGTCTTTGTCCTGCTTTTGCTTTGCTTTTGCTTTGCTTTTGCTTTGCTCTTGCCCCGCTTTTTCTTTTCCCGCCGTCATCCTGAGAGCGCTCTTTCCCCGAAGGATCTCTCTTCGCAGCCTCGTCCCCGCTCCCCGCCTACTGCATATCCACCCGCGCATCCTCCCCTCCCGCATCCCCGTTTACCAAAAGTAGCCCCGTGGTCCAGAACCTCGTTCACAGGCGCCGTCAGTTCCGCAGAATAGAGAAAGGCAGACCGAGGGGGTTTCGGCCATTCAAGCCATGAGGAACGCTTCGGAAAAGCGAAAAACGATGCAAGTCGCACTCGCGACAATCGTGCCGCTGGCCGTCGGGCTCTGCGCCACCAGAGTCACGATCGTATTCGGAGAACAATTCGGAATGAGCACGGTACCCTACCTTTTGGTGGGCTGGTGCGCGGTGCTGGGCCTCTCGGCAGTCTGGCTCAATCAGGTCACTTTCGCCCGCACAAAGACGGTTCTTCCCTTCCTGATCGCCGTAGCAGGCATTCTCATAGTCTGGTTTTGGCAAAGGTACGCCTTCACAACCCTCGTTCCACATTCGGGCCTCACCTACGGATATTTCCTGACTCGGGCAGGCGTAAAAGCAGGATTTTGGGCCCTTACCTGCCCTTTTAGAGTGGGGATGGCCTTCCTCTCGATTTGCTTCATCGCGGCGCTGGCGTCCGGCTGGCGTGCCGGTCACCGTGGAGCGTTGCTCTGTGTGATTCCCTGGTGGCTCACGGCTCTTCTAATCTTCGCTCTGCCCTCCATGTATCTCGACGCGCAAGGAAACGCATCCGTGTTCATCTGAAGGCTCATTCAGCGCAGCGGGACAGCCGACCTAAGCCTACAAACCCACCCCGCCACCCACTCTCCCGTTCCACGCTTACCGACCCGAAGTTGTCCGCCAGTTCAAGAAAGCGCTCCCTTTCGGCCTCTTTCGACCCCAGCCTGGATTCGATCAGCCCAACGAGCGCGCGTTTGGTGCTGGTTCTCCGGTTTTTCGCCAGTGTCTTCGCCCGCCTCACTTCCCGCGCAGGCAGGGCCGGCCGGCAAACCTTTGCGCGGCCCATTGAATCCCAGCGCAACTACGCAGCCTCCACCGTAAGCCTCAATCCGACCGCCTTCGCAACCGCGTGAAGTGTGGACAGCCGGGGATTCCCGCCGGCGGAAAGCGCTCGATACAGGCTTTCCCTTTCCACTCCTGCTTCTTTCGCGATCCTGGCGATCCCGTGCGCTTGGGCCACGTGGCGTAGCGCGATCAATAGTACCCGCGGCTCATCGGATTCCTCTATCGCCGCCTTCAGATACTCCGCGGCAAAACCGGGATCGCGGCGAAGCCGCTGGATCATCGCTTCATCATGCGAGATGCTCGTTTTCCGTTTCACAGCCTTCCACTCCTCATCCTGTAGTCGTCAAGATATGCACGCGCCCGTCGAATGTCCTCTGATTGTGTCCGTTTGTCGCCGCCGCACAAAAGCAGAACGCAATTTCTGCCGATCACCGCGTAATACAGCCGATAGCCCGGTCCCCAGTCGAGCCGCAGTTCGTAAAGTTCTTGCCCGAGCGGCTTGCAATCTCCGAAATCCCCTGCGGCCAGGCGGTTGACGCGCGCGGCAACCTTCGCCTGGGTGCGCGTCCGCCAGCACGGAGAGCCAGCGATCCACGATGTCCCCTCCTGCCCGGTCCACATAGTGTCGAATCTCGGCTACATTTGTCATTGTAACTTATAAATCACAAAGCGGGCAAGCCTCATTCCCGTGCCGGCTGCCCTTTCAAATGCGAAAGGCCCCCCGGAATGGTCTCCCAGCTCGGGTTTTGTCCAAAGACCAGCCAGCTCCTTGGTTCCGCTCTTCTGCTTCTCAAACCTTCCCCTTCTTCCGTTCGAACGGTACCACAATCTCTATTGACATCCATGATATAATAGTGTATGTTGCTCGCCAGTAATCTCGCCCTCGCCACCTGCCGCCCCATCTCCGTCTCCAATTTTCCTAACTCGTTTATTTGCCACACATCCAAAAAACGCGCCCATAACTCCTTTCCCTGCCACACATCCGCAAACAAAGGACTTATAACCCTAGTGTTTGCCACACATCCGAAAAATTGCCGGGTGGGAGTGATTCCGGTTAACCGCAAGCCTTATGAGAATCCGTATGCTTTCGAACTCCCGACTGTGAACTGCCGCTTCTCAACCTCTCTCCCTCAACTCTCGGCTGTGAACTGTCAACTGTCGGCCTCCTCATTCCCTTCTTTGCCCTCCCTCGCTTCCTTGCAGTACACTCGGTGTTTCTTTACCACTCAGGGGAACCTTCCATGCTCGTGGTTATGCAGTCTCACGCTTCTGAGGAGCAGGTCCGCGCCGTTTGCCGGCGCATCGAATCCCTCGGCCTCAAGGCGCATCCCATTCCCGGCACAGGACGCACCGCCATTGGCATCACCGGCAATCAGGGCGCAGTGGACCTTGGCGTCCTCGAATCCATGCCCGGCGTCGTCGAATGCATCCCCGTCAGCAAGCCCTACAAGCTCGTCAGCCGCGACGCCAAGGAAGAAGACACCGTTCTCCGCATCCCCACTCCTTCCGGGGATGTTCTCATCGGCGGCCGGCACGTCGGACTCGTCGCCGGTCCCTGCGCCGTCGAATCCGAAGAGCAGTGCTTCGCCATCGCCGAGCGCCTCCGGCCCACGGGGGTGCGCCTCTTCCGCGGCGGCGCCTACAAGCCCCGCACTTCCCCGTACAGCTTCCAGGGACTCGGCGAGCCCGGCCTCCAGATTCTCGCCAAAGTCCGCGAAAAGTTCGGCTTCGGCATCATCACTGAAGCGATTGACAATGAATCGCTCGATCTCGTCGAGGACTACGCCGATGTCATCCAGATCGGCGCGCGCAACATGCAGAATTTTTCGTTGCTCAAGCGCGCCGGCCGCGCGAAAAAACCCGTTCTCCTAAAGCGCGGCATGTCCGCCACGCTCGATGAATTCCTCATGGCCGCCGAATACATTCTTTCCGAAGGAAATTACAACGTGATGCTCTGCGAGCGCGGCGTCCGCACTTTTTCCGATTTTTCGCGCAACACGCTCGACCTCGCGGTCGTCCCCGCCGTGAAAAAACGCAGCCATCTTCCCATCCTTGTGGATCCGAGCCACGGCACCGGCAAGCGCCACAAGGTTCTGCCTTTATCCCGCGCCGCCGTCGCCGTCGGCGCAGACGGCCTGCTCATCGAAGTTCATCACGAACCGGAAAAAGCGCTCAGCGACGGCATGCAGTCCATCCTTCCCGAGGAATTCGCCGAACTCGCCGGAGAGATGCGCCAGATCGCAGGAGTCCTCCACCGCATTGTCAACTGACGCCGCTTCCATGAAGAGCTTCGCGAAATTCCGCGTCATTTTTCTGCTCAGCATTTTGTTTCTCGCCGGATTGATCACGCTCCTCCGCGAGCACCGCCCTTCGTTTCTCCGCCCCGATCTCCGCCTCCGCGCTTACGTCAGCACCGCCGACGGCAACATCACCGTCGTGGACGTTCCATCCCTTTCCGTCGTCGCCCACGTCTCCGTCGGTCCCGGAATCTCCGGGATGCGCGGCCGCCCCAAACACGCCGAGATCTGGGGCACGAGCACCAAGGGAGGCTACGTGTGGGTGCTGGATGCCCGCACCAACCAGGTCTCTGCTCGCATCCCGGTGGGGCCACTCCCCTTCTCGATTGATTTTTCCCGCGACTCCCGCACCGCGTATACAACTTCTTCTGGCAATGATTTGTTGATCGAGATTGATTGCGACACCAGAAAAGTCATTGAGAAAGGACGAACAGGGCCAGGCCCTGCGATCGCGCAGATTACGCCCGACGGAAAATTGATTTTGGTGGTCAACCGGAAAAATTCCACGCTGGGAATCCACGACGCGGAAACTCTTCGCGAACTGAGTGAAGTTCACGTGGTGGAGAATCCAGAAGAAGTATCCGTTCTGCCGGACAGCTCCGTGGCCTATGTGCTGAGCCGCACGGCGGATCTCCTGTCCGTCGTGGATTTGAAGCGGCGCCTGCTGCTGACAAACCTGAAACTCGCGGGAAAACCATCCGAGATGGTGTTGAAACCGGACGGAGGAGAATTATACGTGATCGAGCCGGACGCGCATGGCGTGCAAGCGATCAACACGTGGACAAACGAGGTTGGCGATTACGTCGTGCTCGGGTCCGCGCCGACGCGCGGCGTGCTGATGAGCGATGCGAGCGAAATGTACGTCTCCGACCCCGTCGCGGGCAGCGTCACGCCCGTGGACATCGTGGACCGCCAGGTGAGCCGTCCGATTCCCGCGGGACAATCGCCGGGAGCAGTGAGGCTCGATCCCGAAGAAAATCCGCGGTTGCTGTTTGTGGTCAGCGAGGGTTCCGGCGACCTGGCCGTGATTCGCATTGCCAGCGGCACGCAGGACAATTTGCTCACGATGATTCCCGTAGGGAATCAGCCGCAAGAACTCGCCGTGAAACTGTATTGAAAAGTTTCCTATTGTGGCGCGGCGTCTTACGAGGAGGATTGAACGGCCCAGCCGAAATTTTCTTCGCCAAGAAGCACATCGAGGAAACCTTCGGCGGGCAAAACGTCCACGGGCAGGCCGCCATGCCAAAGTGCCACGCCGACGCGCAAGCGATTCACTCCCGCGAGGCGGAAAAGTTCCTTGCTGACGGCGACCTCAAGGATGCGATCGAAAGCGACTTCCGCGGATTCGCGCGGATTGAGCAGACAAACAAGATTCTGTTCGACGGCGAATTCGGCGAGGCGTCCGCGCTCGAGGCGGGCCATGACCGTAATCTCTTCCCCTGCGTGGATGGTCACTCGGAATTCCACGTCTTCGAGTTCCGAGAAGTATTCGTGGAATGGATCCACGCGGACGCAGAAACGGGTCGGCTCAAAACCGAAACGCAATTCGTGGAGATAGAACGTGCGGCCATGCATCGCTCCGCTGCGGCGCTCGGGAGAATAAAGCCCGCCTCCCATCCATTCGAAATAGGAGGTGTCCCGTCCATCCACTTTTACGCTGAGAAAAGCCGAAGGGGCCAATTTTAGCGCGTGCTCGGGACGCTGCTTGATGGGTTTGGCGAGTTCGTCGGGGGCGATGCGTCCGAGGGCGAGGTACACGCCGGTGAGGTGCTTGCGGTAAAGCGCGTCGAATTCGGCATCGTTGGCGGTGCTGTGCTCGGGGCCATACCACCAGCACCAGTCGCTTCCCTCGGCAGCAAGCAGAGACTCTTTTGCTTCCTTCAACGCGGTCTCCGTGGGAACGTCGGCGCGTCCTTTGGATCGCGCTTCCTCAGCGTTGCGGCAGGACTCGCGAGCGTCCCACAGCAATTCCCAGGCGGCGACATCTTCGCTGTGACCGATCCAGACGTCGAAGTTGGCGTTGATCCAGGAAGCGGGGAAGATGCTGCTCGTATGTGGGATTTCCCCCGCAGCGGCGAGCGCTTCGGACGCAGTGAGAGCGCGAAAATCCTTGTCGCTCTGGATTCGTCCATAGAATTCGCGCAAAAATTCGCGGCCGTTGCCGGGATAGTATTCCCAGGCGTTTTCACCGTCGAGAAAAAGGCAAATCGTCAACGGCTGCGAGGTTTGCACGGACTCACCGAGATGACGAAGGCGGCCGTGAAGATCGGCCGCGGCGGCCCTGCCATCCATACGGCTGTAAACAAAGCCGATCAAGTCCGAGAGATGGTGATCGCGGAAGAGACCGCTTATATATTTGTCTGCAAGATGAAAATTCCACGGTTTGAAAAGCCGGTCGGCGTTAGCAGGAACTCCAGCGGAATCGCGAAAGAAACCGACATTTAACGTGCGGCCGAG
>DATIXL010000137.1:0-22165 GCA_035518615.1 Terriglobales bacterium
TAGTCTGCCCACCAGCGACACCAGATAGACGGCCAAGGAGAAAGTCTATGGCTCGTCGTTCTGGTCAAGTTGGCTATGAAGAAGTGAAAGGTGGTTGGTATCACGTTCGGTTTCGAATGGATGTTTCCGGACAGGAAAAGCGGGCTTATCTAAGCAAGCCGATATGCCCCGTCTCCGGCCCTGGTGCTCTCAAGAAACTCGAACGTCTCAGGAAGAGAAGAGAAATCATCACGGCAAGCGGAGCGGACAGCCAGGAACACTTCGAGCAAGTGGAGGCGTTCAATCACGGCAAAACGTTCCGCCAACAAGCTGAATGGTGGCTGAACCACGTGCAGACTCGCAAGCGGAAACCAATCAAGCCAGCAACCGCAGCGGGGTTCGAGAGCTATTTGAACAAGTGGCTCCGACCGAATCTCGGCGACTTGCCCGTGTCATCCGTCAACAATCTCGCAGTGCGAGGTCTCGTGACCAAGATGGCAGACGCAGGCATGTCGGCGAAGATGGTCAACAACGTGGTCCAGGTCGTCAAGATGGTAGTGGCATCTGCGGTCAACGAGAATGGGGAAAGAGTCCATCCGAGGACCTGGAACCACGAATTCATCGATCTGCCCGAAGTGAAAAATCAGCGGCAGCCAACTTTCACCGGTGCGGTGATGGAAGCGATTGCGGGTGGCTCCAAAGGAAGAGAGCAAATGCTCTTCGTTCTTCTCGGGGCCACCGGAATGCGAATCGGAGAGGCGCTGGGTCTTGAAATTGACAAACATATCTCCAGCGATTTTTCGACTCTGCACATCCGACAGAAGGCATGGAGGGGGCAAATCCAACCATTCCTGAAATCAGAGAATGGGATTCGGGACATCGATTTGCCAACTTTAATTGCTGCGATGCTCAAGGAGTTCAGTGGTAACCGGACTTCCGGATTGCTGTTTTGCTCGAAGAACGGGCTTCCACTATTACAATCGAACGTCTTGAGACTCTCCCTGCATCCACTTCTCAAGAGGCTGAACCAACCGACGATGGGTGCCCACGCCTTCAGGCGGTTCCGAACTACATGGCTGAGGAAGCAGCATGCGCCAGAAGACTTGATCCGCTTCTGGCTCGGCCACGCCAATAAGAGCGTCACGGACGGCTACAGCAAGTTGAAAGAAGACGTGACGTTTCGCAAGAAGGTCGCGGAGCAAGTTGGAATCGGTTTTGAGCTTCCAATCGAAAAGTTCGAAGTTGCACCCAATTGCACCCAAACAGTGTTGTTATCAACTTCCGTATAAGAGAGTGAAACTAAAGAGGAAGAATGGCTCCCCGGGCTAGATTCGAACTAGCAACCCTTCGGTTAACAGCCGAATGCTCTACCATTGAGCTACCGGGGAACGGTAAGGGCAGGAACAACGCATCTCCTGAACTTTGCTAGTTTATCGGACGTCTCGCGGGAGTGTCAATGAATCGCGCGCTTTTTGCGCAAAGCGGGCCAAAATAGCTAGAAATGAAAAACCACACCCGTTGCGAGTTGAAAATTGTTTTGCGATTGGCTGAAGAACTGGGTCCTCAAGTAATCCGCCTCGACGCGCAGCGATAGCACCGGATTCAGCCGGTAATCTGTTCCAATTCCGCCCCTCATGGCGAACGCATTTTGGCTGTGATCGGCGGTCTGTGGAAGCAGATGCGCGCCGCCCAGCATGACGTGCGCCCACGGCTCAAGTCTCCCCCGGTGCGGCCCCACGCGGATTCCGGCCATGTAGTCCAGATACTTCACATGTTCGTTGTCGAAGATTGTCGGCGCAAACCCGGTGGTTATTCCGCCTTCGGCCGAGATCCAGTTGTTTAAATGATATGAAAGCGAGGACTTGAAACCCACCATACTGGCGTAAAAAATCGAGGACTGGAAGCGCACGAACGTCACGCCCGCTTCGAGCTCCCAGCGATAATCGTTCCAATTTTTCCGGGGGGGAGGGGAAGGTTCCGCTGCAGCGCTCTCCGCCCAAAGAGCATTTGACGCCGGCTTCGCATCCAGCGAAATCTCTGGCAGCAGCGGCGCGGCGCCGTTCGTAGTGTCAAAGCTTCCCTGCTGAGCCCCACAGACACTCGCAAATCCCAACGTCATGCAGAAACATGCGGAATACCTCTTGAGTTTATCCCATCGCAAACCTTTGCTGGCCATATCCCAAGTTCTCCCGTTTCCCACGCGCGTAGCCAGGCAATTCACTTATAACATGAATGCGCGCTTCCCATCCGACGCGAATGGCTGGAAATTCATTCGGCTGATCTGGAAACGGATGCTGCGCTTTGCCCTGCGGTTGCCCTTGAGCGAATTTTCTGGAGCGAAAACAAAACTGTCCCGGTGGATACACATCCACCGGGACGCTCGGTTCCTGGATTCTAGGGAATTTCTTACGGCACAACCGACATATTGTGCGCGGCCGAAGCGAAAGATACGCTCGCGCCCGCGGATTGCGGCACCCACCAGAGCTTGCGCATCCATGAGTGACGGCTGGTCATCATCTTGCGCCCAAGAAAATCCATGATCGCGGGACTGACTTGCGTGGCTGCGTACATCGCATCCGAATGCGAGAAAGGCCGCAGGAGCGGATTGCCTTCCGTGCCGTAGTTGCCGGAAATGGCCCTGCGCGTGGACCACGCGTCGAATACCGCCGCGCTGTGACTTACGAACATCAGCGCATACCATTCTTTCTTGTACTGCGGCTTATATTCTCCGGAAATCGCTGGCTTGATCCCGGGCTGGATTCCCCCTGCCGGGCTGGCAGGTCGGATCGGCGCAGCCAATGTCTCGCTCGCGGAGCCCGCGCTCAATTTCGCACTGCTATCGCTCGCGCTGCTTGTTTCCAATTTCGGCGCGGGACTGTCCGGCAGCTTCACGGCCGGGGCATCCATAGTATCCGCGGTTTCCACTGCGGGTGCGGAAGCTGCGGCAAGTTTGGCACCGTCGTTGGCGACTTGCGGAAGAGCGCACAACAAAACCAGGGTTGCGAGGACCATTGACCACCTCAGGTGTCGCGGGCTCTCCGTCAGATGCCTGCCCGTAACGCCAGTCATTATGCTGTACTTAGGTACAGGTAGTCACTGGCCCATTGGTCACATTCTCCCTAGTACTTACCCCCTCCGCTTTCCTTGCCTTCTGCTCCAGGACTCCGGTACTGGGCTCCCGCAAGCCAGCACGTCAGCCCTTGGCCTCGGTCCTCCGGGGGAGCCAAAACTGCTATAATCCGCAAAACAATGGCGCCCCACGAGCCCTCTTCCGCCAAACGCGCGCGCATCCCGCAGCGAAGCCCACAGCCTCCGCGTTTCATCGTCATCGAAGGGCCGCTGCGTGTGGGAAAATCCAGCCTGGCGCGGATTCTGGCCGAGCGGCTGCATGCTAGGCGCATCTACGATTGCGAAGACAATCCATTTCTCGCGGATTTTTATAGGGAAAAGCCCGGCTCCGCGCTGCGCGCGCAGATGTACTTTCTGATGGAGCGGCAAAAGCGTGTCCGAGAAGCGCTAGCTGCGGAATCGCCCTCGCCGTTGCTCTCCGATTTTCTGATGGAAAAGGACCGCATCTTTGCCAACCTGAATCTGGACGATCTGGAATTGAAGCTTTACGAACGCTACTATGAAGCGCTGACCGCCGATCTTTCCGCTCCCGACCTGGTAATTTATCTCCAAGCTAAACCGGAGGTGCTGCGCGCACGGATTGCCAGGAAAGCGGCTCGCGAGGAGAACAAGATCTCGCTGGTGTACATCGAGGAAGTAGCCCGCGCTTACGAACATTTTTTCTTCCGCTACGAAGCCTCGGATTTGCTGGTGATTGACACTTCCGAGATTGATTTTGTCGCTCGCAACGATGATCTGCAACAACTTCTGAGGCGGCTGCAAGAGCCAGTGAAAGGCACGCAGTATTTCCTCCCGTTGGGCAGCACGGACTAGAACCAAACGACACAGCCAAACGCGGGGAGCCAAATGCCGAAGTGGACGTTAGACGCGGTTCTCGATTGCGTTGTGCTGTAACCAGCTTCGCAGCAGCTTCGCACCCTCAAAGTGGCTGCAGAACGGAGGTGTGCACTTGCCAATTTCCGCTGTGGATGCGATCACTCCCGCCTTCGAGCACGCCAAGCATCAACTGTTTCGTCCTTTTCGATTTGGCCAATGGGCGCGGTTGGCGCTGGTGGGAATTCTGGCCGGGGAGCTGGGTTCCGCAGGGGGTTGCAACTTCAATTTCAATTGGCCCGAGACGCACCATGAGCACGGATCGAAGCATTTTCTTGGCGCATCTTGGCCGCCGGAACTGACGCATCACCTGGCAATATTTGCCGGCGTTTTCGCATTTGGCGCTGTGATTGGGTTTGGCTTACTGCTGGTGTTTATGTACATCAGCAGCCGGATGCGATTCGTTCTCTTCGACAGTGTGACCGCGAAGGAATGCCATATACGGCAAGGATGGGCTCGCCGGAGAAGTCCAGGGTTTCGTTTGTTTGTATGGAAGATCTGGCTCATGCTGGCTTCGTTTGCAGGTTTGCTCGTTTTGGTAGGGATTCCACTGGCGACCGTGTGGGGATTTGGCTGGTTTGCTCACCCGAAGGAACACCTGGTGCGTCTGATTTTGGTGGGCGTCCTGGATTTCCTCCTCCTTTTTGTTTTCATGATGGGAATGGCATTGGCGCAGGTGATGACCAAGGACTTTGTCGTCCCGCAAATGGCGTTTGAAGACATCAGCGCGGTGGAAGGATGGCGCAGGCTGTGGCCTGCGCTCAAAGCGGAAACGGGCGGCTACGCGGGATACATTGGAATGAAGATCGTCCTGGGGATAGGCGCGGGGATTGCCTTTGGAATCCTGACGTTCATTATGCTTTTTCTGCTGCTGATCCCCATTGGAGGATTGGGAGTGGCCGCAGTGTTGGCAGGCAAAGCAGCAGGATGGACCTGGAATTTCCATACAATTGCGCTGGCTGTGTTTGCAGGGTGCATCGCGCTCGCGGTGTTGGTTTTTGTGGCTTCGTTGGTTTCCGTGCCGACGGTGGTGTTTTTCCCAGCCTATTCGATTTATTTTTTTGCGGGGCGATATCCGCCGTTGGCGGCAGCGCTCTGGCCGCAAGCCACGCCGCCGTTTGCGCCGGCTTCTCCCGGGCCCGAATCACCGCCGTTTCCACCCTCGCCCTCGCCCGCCAGTTAATCGGCGCGAGCGGTTCACGCAGATGCCCTTCTGAGAGACGCCTGTCCCAAAACTGATCTGCGGAACAGGTGGCAAGCGCATTCCCCTGACGTAGTCTCCAGGGACAGACCCATCTCTATTGCGGTCACAATATTTAACGTGTCGGAGTACGTATGGCCATTCAAAAGATCCTTCACGCAGTGCTTGCCCTGGGAGCAATTGCGCCGCTCGGGATGGCACAGCAGCCCGCAACGGTCAACGACGCCGTGGAAAAGATCGTGGCGCAGGAACAGGTGGAGATCCAGAACATCCGCAAATACTCGCCGCTGGTGGAAACGTACATACAACTGGTCCGCCCGGACAAGGCCCTGGGCGCTGTGCCGGACGGCGATCGGTACTTTCTGGGACGAGCGGAATTGGCGAAGGGTGTGGAGCTGGAGCCATTGGTCAGCGGTACGGGAAAGCACAAATTTCTAAGCGCCATCGGGAACTTCTTTCGGCCAGAATTTTTGCCACGCGGTTTTCTGCAGATGATCTACCTGGACACGGAAGGTTTCGATCAAAGGCACTACAGGTTCACGTACGAGGGACGCGAATTCCTCGGCGAAGTGCGCTGCCTGGTGTTTGACGTGGACCCTCTTCCAAATGCCGGGAAGGGACGGTTTGTGGGACGAATCTGGGCCGAAGATCAGGACTACCACATCGTGCGATTCAACGGTTCGTATGGGGACGGATCGAAGAAAGGTTACTATTTCGATTTCGACAGCTGGCGCGTCAATGCGGGCGCCAACGAGTGGCTGCCAGCTTACATCTACAGCGAAGAAGGCAACGTGCAGTATGGAATCTCGGATCACTCTCCGTTTCCTCCATTCAAAGCGCAGACGCGGCTCTGGGGCTACTCACTGAGCAGGCCGATGGAAGAACAGATGCTAAGCAGCGTGACCGTCGAGGGAACGGACATAAAGGATCAGACCCTGGCCGGAAACGGCTATACGCCGCTGCAGGCCCGGAGAGCATGGGGAAGGATGGCGGAAGACAACGTGGCGGCGAAGCTGCAATCGATAGGCCTGCTGGCGCCGCGTGGGGAAGTGGACAAAGTTCTGGATACGGTGGTGAACAATCTGGAAGTGACGAACAATTTGGACATCCAACCAGAGGTGCGCTGCCGCGTGCTCGTGACAACGACACTGGAGTCGTTTACGATGGGGCATACCATCGTACTGAGCCGCGGATTGATTGACGTCCTGCCGGATGAGCAGAGTCTGGCGGCTGTGCTGGCGCATGAACTCGGACACGTCATGCTGGGCCACCGCCTGGATAGCGAGTTTGCGTTTTTCAACCACATGCGCTTCGACGAGAAGGACACCTTCCATCATTTTGAATTCGCGCGGAGCCCACAAGAGGAAGCTGCAGCGAACAAGATCGCTGTGGAACTGTTGAAGAAGTCGCCCTACCGGGATGAGTCCGGCAGTTCGCAGACGTTTTTCCTTGCGCTCCAGAGCAGAGCCAAGCAGATTCCTAACCTGGTCAGCCCGCACCTGGGCGACAGCGTGCAGCAAGAATGGAGCCAGGTTCACGGAGCAGCAACGCAGCAAATGGTGACGAAAGCGGCGGCGGATACGGTGATCGCGTTGCCGTTGGGAGGAAGAATCAAGGTGGAACCCTGGAGCGACGAGTTGACTCTGCTCAAGCCCAAACCGGAAAGCGGGACGGTTGCAGAGTACGAGAAAATGCCGTTTGAAGTTGCGCCCTTCCTCGTGTATCTGACGCGCCAGGGAAACAGCCATGCCGAGAACGGCGCCCGAGCGGTAACCGTCAATGCTCAAGCGAGTGCGGATCATCCCTGAGAAGCCATAAAATTCGCGGCGCCAACCACAAAGTCAGGAAGAAATTGTCATTCGCGGCCAAAGGTGATGAGGGCTGCACTGGCGGCGGGAAGCTCGATGTCGGCAGCACCGCTTTCGACGGAGAGAAGTTCTTCGAGAACAGGCGACCAAGAGCCGCTCGCGCCGACAGGTGAACCACCGAAAGTTGTGTCGGTCGTATCGTCCACGCGCGGCGCAACAAGGCGAAGAGCGGTTGCGCGCTGCACACGCTCACCGGCATCCACGGTGAGACGAACAGCGCGATCGGGATTCTTGTTGAATGCCGCGACTTTAAGAGCTCCCGCGTCGCTTCGGAGGCCGTAGGCGGTAAGCAACGGCGCTTGCTCGATTTGTTCGAGCTTGCTTTGTACCAACTGACCCGATCCAGCCTGCGCGAAGAGCAACATGCCGTAATAGATGGGCCGAGCGAGGAAACCATTTTCGCGAGTTCCGGCAATGGGCGTGTACCATCCGTATCCCCCGCCGTGAAAATTGGTCCCCATGCCGCCGGCGGACGCGAGCTGGTACATCAGGTCGGCGCCCCAGAGCGCCGAGGCAAACGTATCGCTCACTCCCTGCTTGCCACCTGAATAACAAGAATTCGTCTCGGCCAACCGAAATGGCAATCCGGACTCATTCACGGTTTTATTCATTCCCTCGAATTCAGTCTGCAGTTTGGGGTTCGGCCGAAGAAGACGCTCGATGGTCATGGAAGGATCGGTGGGCGGACCTTCGGCATAATAGTGTTGCGAGAGGAAGACAGCTTCCCGCTTGAATTTCTTTGCAAAAGGCACGAGCCACTCATTGTTGTAGGCGGTATCTGGGCCGGCAAAGGGGGCATTGGGAACGCGCGCGCGGATAGTTTGATAGAAGTTCTGCCATTCGACGGCAAACTGGGCGAAATCGTAATTGGATTTGTGAATTCCGTTACGAAAGAACAGGTCTGGCTCGTTGCAGAGCTGGAACGCGATCAGTTTCGTCCCGGCGACGTCCATTACGTAAGCAGCTTCGGCGGCGGCGTCCTCGGCTGTGCCGGTGCCCATGTTCAGTCCATAGATCAGCTTCCAGCCGCAAGCGTCAAGAAAATCGCGCAAATTGCGAACAGCCAACGGCGCAATTTGTACGGGAGGAGGGGCTTTCTTACCGGTATCGGGACCTACGGTGGCTCCAACTCCGGCAGATCTTTGCTTTTCTTGAGTATTGCTTCGCCCGTTGGGAGTCCAGTAGCAGTATTCGCTCGTGTTGCCGCCGATGCGCAGTATGCCGGAAGGGCCCAGTGTTCTTAGGAAACCTGCAAGCTCTGTATTGTTGCCGGAAAAAAAATTCGGATTCCCGAGCTGGGCGGATTCATAGCTGAGGCCTGTAAAATCTGCTGCGATTTTGTTGCCGAGGCGGTCGGCACGAAGGGTGATTCGAATCGAAGCGGTCCCCTCAGAATCCGCTGAAAGAGGTGGAATTCGAGAAGCAGATAGAGCAGCCGCGGCAGAGACGCGAATAAAATTCCGGCGATTCATCCTCGAGAATTCCATCACAGGCACCGTCACGATGCAAATCGCGGCTAATCGAATTCTACAGAACCTTCCGGCGCCACTTTACAGGCGAGTGATCAGGAATTCGCCAAGGACGAGAGCGTCCATCTGAGTGCGGATAAAGCAGTCTAGGGCTTCCTCGGGCCGGCAAACGATGGGCTCGTTGTCGTTGAAAGAAGTGTTGAGGACTACAGGAACGCCGGTTTGCTCCTCGAAGGCTTTGATGAGGGACCAATAAAGAGGATTGGCTTCACGGGTAACAGTTTGCAGACGGCCCGTACCGTCCACGTGGGTCGGCGCGGGAATTATATCCCGCTTTTCTGGACGCACGGCATAGGCAAGCGTCATGAATGGCGAGGGATGGGATTGTTCGAACCAGTCGGCGGTGGCTTCCGCGAGGATCGAAGGCGCAAAGGGACGAAAGTCTTCGCGGTGTTTGATGCGGCGGTTCAGAACTCCTTTCATTTCGGGGCGGCGGGGATCGGCGACAATGCTGCGGTTGCCGAGGGCACGCGGTCCCCATTCGGCGCGGCCCTGAAACCATCCAAGGATTTTCCCCTGGGCGACGATGGCAGCGGTGTGGTGGAACAATTCCTGCCCGGGCAGCTCGGAAATCGTGTAGCCACTTTTTTGTAAGCCGGACGCTTCAATGGCGCGGCGAATTTCCTCGTGTGAATAGTCTGGGCCCCAGTAAGCGTGATCCATAACGAAAGAGCGCGGCCGACCGAGAATTTGGTGCCAGACATGGAACGCAGCGCCGACCGCCAGGCCAGCGTCGCCTGCGGCGGGATGCACATAGACATTTTCGAACGGCGTCTGATCGAAAATCTTCCCGTTGGCCACGCAATTGAACGCCACGCCACCCGCAAGACAAATGGATTTCATGTGCGTTTCTTCCGCGAGGCGCCGCAACATGCCGAGATAGACCTCCTCAAGCCGAGCCTGAAGGGAAGCCGCCAGGTTGCGATGGCGTTGTTCAAGCGCTTCTTCAGGATTGCGCGCCGGCCCCAGGCGCCTCGGCATTTCTTCCGAAAACATTTTGCCCAGGGTGGGCGTTTTGTCCGCTTCGGCCCAGCTCATTTCCGGTCCCGTGCGATGGTGGGTGAAGTAGTCGAGGCCAAGCGTAAATTGCGTCCCGTTGGATTTGACAATGTCGCGAAATTCTTCCAGAAATTCCGGCTGTCCGTAAGCTGCGAGACCCATAACCTTATATTCATCGCCAAATTTCAGAAAGCCGAGATACTGCGTTACCGCGCTGTAATAAAGCCCGAGGGAATGCGGGAAGGCGATGGAGCCGTGCACATTGATGATGCGGCCGAAACCCGCGCCCCACATGGAACTGGCGAAATCGCCGAGGCCGTCGGCGGAAAGAAGAGCGGACTGTTCGAAAGGAGAACAGTAGTAGGCGCTGGCTAGATGCGAGAGGTGATGCTCGATCCGATGAAACTCGGCTTTGATTTTTGCGCGGTTCATGTCGAAGGAATTTGCGAGCGCTTCAGGGATGGAAGTGAACTTTGCGAATACTTTGGCGCGTTCTCGCGCGAACGAAGGCATGCGCGCGGCGTAGATAAGCTTTGTACCGAGGCGCGCGAAAGGATTGCGCGGGACGGCAACGTGATCTACCTCGGAGAGCGTGAGACCGGCTTTCTTGAGGCAATAACGGATAGCGGCGGCGGGAAAACCGGCGGCGTATTTGACACGGTTGAAGCGTTCTTCCTCGACGGCGGCAATAAGTTCCCCATCGCTAACGATGGCGGCAGAAGCGTTGCCGTGATAGGCGTTGATTCCGAGAATATTCATGGTCGAAGAATGAGTGTACCGCAGTTGGAGGGGCTGACTCGCGCGTTCAACCCAGGTGTCGAGACCATTCGTTTAGGACGAAGAGAGACCAGGGGCGGGACCAGGTGGTTCCTCCGGAGAGGAAAGAATTCCAAACTTGACGGACGCCGTCTGATTTCCAATATGGCTGAAGCGCAGGAGCCACGTCGGAGAAACTGGCTTCGAGACGAAAACGAAGCGGGCCGCCGAGCCATTCTTTCCACGGAAGGGTGAAAGTGCGCTTGGGTTGTACAGCAACTTCTCTCGGCAAAAGATCCCCTAGAGCGCGAACGAGCAAGGCTTTTTGCTCTCCTGCGCGATGACGAGCCGCATCGGGCAGTGCCCAGACAAATTCCACCAGAGGCGTATCCAATAGCGGCACCCGCACTTCAAGCGAATTGGCCATGCTGACAGAATCGGTGTCTCGCAGGAGTGTGCTGGCCATGTACGTTCGCATTTCCATCCAACCGATGCCGCCTATGCGTTCCATTCGGTGCGCTTCATCGGACGCACGCTGCAGCCAGCCGAGCCAGGTTGGCTCGAGCGTGAATCCGTCGGCGCCGACGGTGCTTGGGCGAAATCGTGGATCGGTGAGTTCTGAAAGAAATTCCGGCGGGAACAAGGCGCGCGCGAAGAAATAAGCGTGTGGCAGAGCGGCGGGATTTTTCCAGGCCGAGAGTGCTTTAACGGCAGCGTCCGGCGTGCGCGAGAGCGAAAAGAGCCAGCGCGCCAAAGGCGTGGATGCGCTGCGCATTAAGGCGGGGAAAAGTTTTGCGGTGGAAGAGATCTTTTCGAGTCTAGGCACGTCAGTGAAAGTGCGGTAGCCGGCGAACAGTTCGTCGCCACCGAGACCGGAGAGCGCGACCTTCAATCCCGCCTGCCGCGCGGCCCAGGATACGAAGTACGTGTTCATGCCATCCATGGTGGGCTGGTCCAGAGCGGCGAGCGCTTCGTCCAACCGGGCAAGAACTGATGCTCCATCGAGCTGAATTTCTGTGTGCTGAGTGCCGTACTGTTTCGCAATCTGGCGCGTCAATTCGGATTCGTCGTAGGGAGTGCCGGGAAATGCGAGTGTGAGACTACGGATGCCCGGATGCTGCCGCGCTGCGAGCGCCGCAATAGCGCCGGAATCGAGCCCGCTCGAAAGAAAGAGACCAACAGGCACATCGGCGATAAGATGCGCTCGCACTGCGTCCTCGAGGAGTGAGCGCAATTGGCGCGTAGCGGGAATAAATGCCGCCGAGCGTTTGGGATCCTTCGCGGCGGGACTGCGCCGCGGATCCCACCAGGGATGCGCGCGCGGCACCCGGCGACGGTCGGGCACATAGACAACAAGGCGATGGCCGGGCGGGAGGGAGAAAACTCCTTCGAGCATGGTGACCGGCTCGCTGATGCTGCCGAAGAGCAAATAGGAAGTGATGGCGTCCTGGGAGAGACGTTTAGGCGCCACGCCGGAAGCAAAAAGCGCGCGCAATTCTGAAGCGAACGCAAAGCCCTCAGGTTGCTGCGTGTAATAGAGAGGTTTGATTCCGAGGGGGTCGCGGGCCAGGAACAAAACCGGGCCCGTCGTATAATGTTTACGGAAATCGGCAATCGCCAGTGCGAACATGCCGCGCAATTCTGTAAGGCACTCCTCGCCCCATTCCTCCCAGGCATGAACTAGAATTTCCGTGTCAGATTGCGTTGTGAAACGATGACCGACAATCTTCAAGCTTTCGCGGAGCTCGCGGTAATTATAAATTTCGCCGTTGAAAATTGCGGCGACATCGCGCGATTCATTCCAGTGGGGTTGGCGGCCGCCTTCCAGATCAATGATGCTGAGTCGGCGCATGCCCAGAGCGAGGCCGGGAGAGCGCGGATCGTTAACAAGGAAACCGTCGTCGTCGGGGCCGCGGTGTTGCATAGCCGCGGCCATTGCACGGACACGCACTTCCGCATCCGTGCTGCGCGAGGCGAACGCGACGCCACAAATACCGCACACTTTGTTATTTGATCTCCGGTGTGGTCAAGAAAGCCGTGCCCGCCCGCAGCAAATTACGCCACAAATGAAAGCGCGGAATCTTCAGACGGCGGTCAGCATACCAACCCAGCGCAGAGCGCCACAAGAGCAGGATGAGGGTGGCCAACGTGAACAGGAATAACACGAAAAACGATTTGCGTTCGAGGAGGAGGCTCCAGTCAAAAGCCTCGTCCCAGCCGGGATACATGTAGTCCAGTACTCGCCGCAGATGAAATCCTTCCAGCGGAATTCTCGCCACGCGGACATGGGCGACGGTCTTGTAATTGTAGTCCATCGGATAATTGGGGACCTTCGAGACCGCTTCCGCGAAAACTCGTGGATTTTGGAGGTCCTGTCTCGTCAGCATCCTCCCTGCGGCGTCCTTCATGATAAAGCGATAGGTCGGATCCACGACAATCCAGCGCTCGTCGAGGAGCACCTCCGCAACCACGTGCTTGGTATTGCGGTCCGGAGTCAGCAGCAACAGGCGGCGAACGTGCAGGCCAGAACTCCGCGCAAGATTCAAGAAAGCGTTCGTCGCCGTTCCGCAAACATCCAGCAACTGCTGGTAATTCAAGGTCGTTTCCGGGTCGCGCTTGGAAAGAGCACTTGGATTTGCAGCTACTGCGCGCTCGGGTCCCTCTTTCATCCAATGGAGGATGGCATCCACTTTTTCCTCCGGGCTTGATTCAGAAGGGACGACCGCATCCGAAAATCCGTGCAAATACTCGCGGACAGAAAACTCCCAGCCGATCGCGTAGATCGTTAGCATCACGCATAGCACCAGCAGGAGGTTGCTCCCCCTCCAGAGCATGCGGAACATTCGGTGCTTGGATTCCTGCAAGCGCCTACTCCCGGCGATCTGATTGTCCAACGCCGGGCCGGGCCGCCGCAAGCGTCCCGTAGAGCGATTCCATTTGCATGATCGGTTCCTCCCAGCCGAGCCGGGCGGCGATCTGTTTGCCTTCGGCGGAAAGGCGCTCATGGAGGCGCGAATCGCCTAGGACGTTTGCGATTGCTTGCGTGAGAGCGTTTTGCTCGTGCGGAATCACAAGCGCCGCGCCACCTGAGAACAATGAGGCGATGCCACAGTTTTCCGTCAGGATGACCGGCGTGCCCGCCGCGGCGGCTTCCGCGGCTGTATTGCCGAAATTTTCGTTTTGCGATGGAAGCACGAACACGTCCGCATCGCGGTACGCCGCCCATTTTTCATCGCCAATTAGCGGGCCGAAGAATCGCGTGGTTCCCGCCACCCCCAGCTTCGCGGCGGCTTCCTGCAGGCGCTTCCGCATTCCAGACTCATCTGGACCGGCGATAACGAGCTGCCGCTGCTCTCCGGCTTCGCTGGTCGGCAGGGAGGCAAACGCGCGCAGCAGCAATTCCGGGCTTTTCTTGGCGGAAAGCCTGCCGAGAAACAGAACCAATCGGGCATCGGCCGAAAAGCCGTGAGCAGAACGGAAGCTGCCCCGCGGCGGCAATTGCTCCGGCGGCATTACCCCATTGCGGCGCAGCACGATTTTCGCGTCAGCTACCCCTCCTCGCAAAAAATCTTCACGCTCCTGCTCGGCCGTGGCAACTACAGCCGAAGCTCCGTCAAACATTTTCCGGCCAAAAAACGTGTGATAGAGGCGCTTCAAACGGAAGCTCCGCACAATGGGGGCAAACATCCCGATAGGTTCCAAGGCATAGGGTATGCCGCGTTTGCGGCAGAACGCAGCCACAGCGGGACCCAACAAATCGTACAGGCCAAATATGTGCACGACATCGAAGTTGGCGAGGCGAGCGCGGCAGAATCGCTTTAGGGCCGGGTTCCATGTCACGGCACGGTAGCGCACCCAGGTGGGAAGGTAGATGGCGCAGACGCCGCTTTTTTCGCTTCGCCAGCCAAATGGAGAGCGATCCGGCGCCAGCGTGGAAGGTTTCTCCTTCTCGCGCTTTTCAACGCCCCAATCGGCGGTGAGTACCGTGACTTCGTGCCCGCGCGCGACGAGTCCTTCTGAAAGCGCTTGCACTTTCACGGGCGGTCCGCCGAACTCATAAAACGGTGCGTAACTTTCAGTGACGTTCAGGATTCGCATGCTTCGCGGAAGATTTTCTTCAGAGCTTTGGCAAAAACGTTGAAGCGAAACTCGCGTTCGACGCGTTCCCGCGCCTTTCGGCCCATTTCCTGAGCCAAAGCGGGATTGGCCAAAAGTGTTTCGATGGAGGTGGCCAATTGCACGGCGTCGCCGTGGGGTACGAGATAGCCGGTCACGCCGTCCTGGATCACTTCAGGCGCGCCTCCATGCTGGCCGCCGATCACTGGTTTGCCGCTGGCCATGGCCTCAAGATAAACCATGCCGAAACCTTCGCCCCGACTCGGAAGCGCAAACATTTCGCACGCCGCGTAACACGCCGCGAGCTGTGCGCTGCTCAATCCGGTCAGGAAGTGAACATGCATGCTCACGCCATTTTTTTGGGCAAGATCCTCCAGCCAATCGCGATCGTTTCCCTGGCCGATTAACACGAGTTCCAGCTCCGGCCAGCGCGTTAGCAGCTTCGGAAGCGCTGTAATCAGTGTGTCCATGCCTTTGTAGCGTTCGCTCGCGAGCCATCGTCCGACCGTGAGAATCACACGGCCTTTGGGAAAATCTCCCGGCAAGGCGATTCGCGAAGCGGCCACCACTTGTGCTTCAAATTGTGGATCGAGCGCCCACGGAAGCACACGAATGCGGCCCGAGGGTACCTCCTGGTCGGAAGCAACGTGATCCGCAGTGTACTTACTGGGCGCAAGAACCAAGTCCGCCTTGCGCAGAGCCGCCCGGCGCACGCGAGACAGCGGCTCCCAAACTTCGATTCCATGCGTGCAAACGATGGATTTGAGCCGAGGTGCGAGGATGCGCAAGCCTTTCGCAACCGGTGCCAGATGGGGATGCGCCGCTACCACCAATTGAGCACGCCGCCGCGCAGCACGCAATGCAGCCGCCGTGAACCGCGCCTTGCCTCCGTCGCTGCCGGTAAAAACAAACTCCCTCCCTCCCACGGACATGCGATGCAATTCAGGCGAGTCATTCAGGCTTAGGAGCCGGCATTCCATTCCACGCCCCTTTGCGAACTCAGTCAGTACGGCAGCGATATGGCGCCCGGCGCGCTGCACTCCGCCGGGCGAATCCAGCTCCGAAAACAGGCCAATGATCACGCGCAGAGTCTGCCTTGCGACGCCTCGATTGGCAAGGCCCTGGTATTTACGTTCTCCGATATTTCAGCAAGCGAAGAAGTTCCGGAAGCTGTTCGAGGTAAATGTCGGCCGGGTACTTGGCGCGGTCGTGCGAGCCAAAGCCGTAATTGACGATCGCCGAGAGCATTCCAGCATTGCGTCCGGTTTGCACGTCCACTTCCGAATCGCCGACCATCACCGCCTGCGGCGAGCTGACGCCGAACTCGCGCAAAATCGTGTTTGCCCCCAAGGGATCGGGCTTCTTTGTTTCAAAGCTGTCGCCCCCATAGACTTTCTGAAAGTAGCAGGCGAGCCCCAGTCCCTCTAGGATTTTTTCACTCATTGCTGTGGGCTTGTTGGTCAAAACAGCCAGCGGATGGTTTTTCAGTTGCGCCAGTGCCTCTGTCACACCCGGATAGGCCCGAGTGTTGTCCAGCTTGTGCTGCGCATAATGTTCCAGAAAAATCGCCAGCGCTTCCTTTACTTTTTCCTCTCCGGGCGAATTTCCCAAAGCCCTGCTCACCAGCACGGCAGCCCCCGAGCCCACAAAACTCGCGATTGTCTCTTCGGGAAGCGTGTCGCGGCCCAGGGTGGTGAGCATGGCGTTCACGGAAATTACCAGATCCAGCTTGGAATCGATCAGCGTCCCGTCAAGATCGAAAATTACTGCCTTGACGCGAGAAAAATCCACATTTGTCATAGGCAATCATCTTAATACGGCCTGGGACGCAGCACGTGCGTTCATCGCGGCGCAACAATC
Organism: Terriglobales bacterium; assembly: GCA_035518615.1. Taxonomy (GTDB): domain Bacteria; phylum Acidobacteriota; class Terriglobia; order Acidiferrales; family UBA7541; genus Acidiferrum. The sequence goes on from DATIXL010000137.1 coordinate 16,311, forward strand.
GCCGCTGCACACTCTATTCGTTGTTGGCCATGCTTCGCGTACACTATAGGGCTTCTATGGCACTCGAATTCACCCTGGAGACCCAATGGCTCAGGTTTTCCCCTTTCGCGCCTTTCGATACAATCCCGCTGTCGTTAAATTCTCGCGGGTTCTGACGCAGCCATACGATAAGATTTCGCCGCAGATGCAGGAGGCGTACTACGCTGCCGATCCGCACAATCTAGTCGCCGTCGAAAAGGGCCGCGCCTTCCCGGGCGATTCTTCGCAGGACAGTGTGTATACGCGCGCTGCAGTTGCGCTTCAGGAATGGATTGCAAATCAGATCGTTGTCCCCGACCCTTCGCTTTCTTTTTATGCCTACACACAGGAGTTTACCGTCCCGGGCACAAACGAGCGCCGCACCCGCCGCGGCTTCATCGGCGCCGGGCAGCTCGAGGAGTATTCCGCCGGAGTGATCTTTCGTCATGAGCACACGCTGTCCGGACCCAAGGCCGACCGCCTCGAACTGCTTCGCCACACGCGCATGCACACCGGTCAGCTCTTCATGCTCTACTCCGATCCGCAGAAGCGCGTGGACTCCATCCTTGCCGAAGCCGAGAGGTCCGCGGAGCCCGCCACAGAAGTAACTGATGAATACGGCGTCACTCACCGGCTTTGGGTCATCGCCGAACCGGATAAGACAAATGCGATCCATGAAGCTATGTCCGATCGAAAACTGGTCATCGCCGATGGGCATCACCGCTACGAAACCGCGCTGAACTACCGTAACGAGCGCCGCGTCCAGGCAGGGAACAACGATCCCAACACCTCTTATGAACGCGTCATGATGACCTTCGTCAATACGCGGAGCGAGGGCCTGACCATTCTTCCCACGCATCGCGTCGCCACGAACGTTCACGACTTTTCCTGGACCTCAGTGCGCCGCTATCTCGAGCCCTGGTTTTCGTCGGCAGCGTTTCCATTTGAAAGCGATGAGCAAAAGGTGCAAGCGCGTGAGAAACTGTTGCAAGGACTCCAGGCAGGCCGCGCCGCGCGCGCTATTGCAGTTTATCCAGCTCTGCCAGGAGGGAAACATGCGTATTACCTGCTCACGCTGCGTGCAGGCGCGGCGCTCGATCAGCTTCTACCGAATGTTTCGCCCTTGCAGCGCCAGCTCGACGTGGTGCTGTTGCATGAAGGCATTCTCGAGCCCGCGCTGGGAATCACCATGCAGGCCGTGACTCACGAATCGAACCTTGCCTATGAACGTGAACCGACCGCAGCGCTGGATGCTGTCGAATCCGGAAGGGCGCAAATCGCCTTTTTGCTGAATTCCGTGGACGTGGAAAAGGTAGTTGAGATCGCCACCGCGGGTGAAGTCATGCCGCAAAAGTCCACGGACTTCTATCCCAAACTTCTCAGCGGAATCACGATGTATCGTGTGGAGTAGCAAAGCGCCCTCGCGGCGGAAGCATTCAAGGACTTTGCCTCGCCGCGAAGGTGCGTTGCGCCGTATTACCAGCGCGCGCGGATCCGATACTTCAGAACGGAAGTTCCATTTGCCGCAACAGGGACTTGGAACTGCGCGGCCCATGCAGCGGTCTTCGTATATTTATAGGTTGAAGAAAGCATCTCCCAGTCTCCGCCAATCGGTTCATTCACTTCGACGGCGATGGGCGTGTCCTTATGGTTGCGCAGGGTGATCTCGAACTCCATCTCCCATGTGTGCGTGTCAATGCGTTTGTAATCTGTCTGCTTTCGTTCGGAAACGACGTCGAAAGCGTTGCCGATGTGCACGGTAACGGTTTCATCTTTAGGCGTGTGATCAATTCGATCCTCGCCGATGAAGAGCAGATTACCCTTGGAATCTTTCTGGTACACGCGCATGTTCCCCGCGGGCAGCGGCATCCCCAGCCCGTCTTTCTCCTCATTTTTGAATTTGTAGTAGACCATGACCGGATCCTTGATCGGTGAACCCGGATTTTGTGCGTTCCGGTAGTAATAATTCTGGCCGTTCACCACGTAAATCTTCTGGACCGGAACGCCGCTGCCTTCAAGCAGGCTGATCTGCTTCGTCTCCTTGTCCTCCACGGAAGTCTTTCGGCCCAGGGTGTAAAGGTGATATTCGCTGAACGCCTCCTGCTGGAATTGTGCCGGCGCTGCGGCGTTCATGGCCTTGGTCATCACTTCCATCCGGTCGCGCAAACCGCTTTCAGGGATGCGGTTTAGTTCACCCGCAACAAGCTGTAAACGCGCGTTGTGGAACGCGGTGCCGCTGTTGTTTATGAGCGTGACCCATCCATCGAGGTCGGCGTTCTTGTCGTCGCGTCCCACGGTCAGAACATAATCGGCGTTCCACGAGAGGCTGGAAGCCAGATACGAAGTCTCGATTTGCTGCTTGTGCGAGCCGGAATTTTCCAGCGTCATCAGCAGCGTCGGCCGGTCGTACAGGTTCGGTGGCACTTCGGGAAAGCGGTAGCTCTCCGCGTACATTCCTGTCACGATGTCATCGCCGATCTTCCAAACGGGGCCGTTGTTATCTGCCAGCAGCGTGGCCTTAACCTCCTCGTGCTTCGTCGTCCCGTTTTCCTGGTAGCTGCGCACCAGCGTGACTTCCCTTCCAACATACTTGTGAAGGAGCTTTGCCGGATCGAGCAGATCGTATTCGTAGTTCTGTTCGAGCACGCCAAGCTTGTCCGGCTCGTTGATCGAGCGAAAATGAACCGTCGCGGGATTCACTGTGGCGGCAATATCCATGAGTTTCAGGCGGAAGGTTCCATCGGGAAGAGTGACGTTGCGCACGTCGCGAATCAACGCAATATTGGAGTTGTACACCGTCAGCGCCAAATCGGTTTGGTCGCTCAGGCTCGTGGAATGATCCGGCCCGGTCCGAGGGGCCTCTTTCTCCTGGGTCGCCGCATCATTGTGGCTGCGCGCGGCCGCGTAGCACGATGCAACTCCTACGAGCACGGCAATCCCCGCAGCGGTGCGCCAAGAAAAGCGCGCTGCGCTGAATTTCAATGGATTCCTCATGTGTTTGTCTCCTCGACGAAATCTCACGTTCCCCATTAGAACGAAGTGGCCTGGAAATCTTGCAAGCGAGTTTTTCCCATTTTACTCGGCGGGTACCGGGCTCCAGGTCTTGCCGCCATCGGAAGTTTCAAAGCTGGCCTTCCCGCCCGCCTCCCAGATTCTGGCGTGCAGTCCGTCGGAAGCCTGGATGCCGCCTATATCGCCGGCAATCGGTGAATTGACCCGCTGCCATTCATGACCGCCGTTCACGGTTCGCAAGATCGTGCCCGGCTTTCCCACAACCCAACATACCTTGGCGCTCGGCGCAGAGCCCGTGGTCAGTTCCGCAGCGACTCCGCTGCTCTGCGATTCCCAGTGCGCCGCATCGTCCGAGGAATACAAAATCATTCCATTCGCTCCGACGCGCCACAAAGCGTCATGACCCGGACTGGAAACAAAGCTCGGGGGGGCCGCGCTGGACGCACGAAGAAACTCCGCTGGGCGGCTCGGTGCAACTTCCTGCACTTGTGAGGAACTTGCTGCCCCGGCAACCGCACCCGCTCCTCGCGATTTCTCATCGCGCGCCTCCGCTGATTGAGGGGCTGGTGGAGGCGCCGCGGGCGCACTTACGGCCGCAGGCGCCTGCCTCTGTTGATTGGCCATTTGCTGCTGAGCGGACTGCGGTGAGGGACCATTCGCGAATCCGGCGGCCGCTTTCTTGCGCATTTCTTGGTCTTTCAATTCGATCTTTTCTTGCAGTTTGTCGTTCGCAATCTCATTTCGTTCGCTGTCCAGCGCGCTTTTCCTCATTCCTTCCGCATTCTCAGTCCCCGGGACTGCTTCTGCGGATGGCAGCTTGCCGTTCGCTGTTGGGCTTGCTGGCTCAGGCTTGGCTTCTTCCTTGCTCGTCGTCACCTCCTGATTTGAGGCCTTCATCTTCGGTGAAATAGAAGAGTCCGCGGTTTTGACCTCGGCCGCAGGCTCTCCTGCTGGTAAATGGTTCTCTGCAATCTGTGTCGGCGGTAGAGAAACCGGCTTTTGGTGGTGCAACTCCGTCACTACGGCAAAAACCAGGAGTCCTGCTGCAATCGCCCCCGCTGGCGCCGCCCATCGCCACGCCGCCATACGGCGCGGCATCGCTCTTTGGGCAGGTTCAGCGGGAACGGCCGGGAACAGAGCAGTCTCTTCCATCGGCTCGTTTCGGATTTTCCTCGTGGTCTCAGTGCGCTGCCCGAAAGTCGCAAGATTTTTTTTCTGCTCGTCTTCCAAAACCACGTGTTCGCTCGCTTCGAGGCCAGAGAGCACTTCCTGGCAGGCGCCGCACCCCGAGATGTGCTTCTTCCAGAGGATCATCTCGTCGGGCGAGAGCGATCGCTCGTGATAGGACGCAAGAATTTCCGCATCCGGGCACGCGGCGCGGAGGTGCGCGCCCAGTGCTTTTTCAAATTTGCGGTCGCGATCATCCTGCGGCATGGCCGCCTCCAAATTTAGAACGATTTTCAGCCGATCCCTTGCATTGCGCGCTCACGTCGTCCGCCTCGGCTGCGAAGGAGCAATCTCCTTGCGATCTTTCAGCAATTGATCCAAATCAATGGAAGCATCCGCTGCGGCATATTCGAAACACAGCGCGATTTGAGCTTCATCGAATCCCTTCCTCGAAGCGGACCCGTAGAGTGCGAAGTCTCCCCGCCGGAGGATTTCTTCCACCCTGCTTTTCAGGTCCTTCCGAATACGCTCCAAGTTGCGCGAGACACTCGATTCGTGCTCTCCGATCTTGCGCCCGATCTCGGCGAGCGTCTGTTCCTGCGCGTAGTAGAGCCGCAAACGCTCGTGGTCGCGCGAATCCAATTTTTGCAACGCGGCATCCAGCGCTCGCCGGAAAATTTGCAGGTAGCGTGCACGGTCGGGATCGCTAAGGAGCGGACCGCGGCTTATGCCCAATTCGGTAATCTTTGTTTCGCCGTCGAGGCCGTCTTCAAGCGGCTCGAATCGCTTCGCGGCGCGCACCGCATCCACGTGCCGCTGCGATAAAACGGCCCGGAGCCAGGTTTTCAGCGAACTTCTCCCGTGAAAATATCGGAAAAGCGAGCGCTCTCCGCGTTTCCCATCCGCGAGGCCGTAAAGCTCGGCAAACAGCGAATCAGCAAGCTCAATGGCTTCCGGCGAGGTCGAAGAACATCGCAGGATCGCTGCGGCGGAAGCGCGTAAGTACCCGCGGTAATTGTGGACAAATTCTTCCCAAGCCGCCGCGTTTCCCTCCGCGCATGCGCACGCAAGAACGAGATCCTCCGCATGGAGGCTTGCCAGATATTCTTGCAGCTCGGCTTTCGATGGCGACGCGCCCGGGAACCGCTTGCGGGCGCCCCGCTCCAGCGCGGCTTCGATTCTCTCGCCCGGCAGGTCCCAATGGCCTGCCCGCGTTTCCTCAAAGAGCTGCTTAACGTGCTTCTTGCAAGCCGCAAACACGACGGCTTCGCCCTCTATTCGCTCAGTTCCTTGCGATCGCGGCTTGTCTTCCGACACAGGTCAGGCACCGCCTTTCGGGCTTTCCCGCATCCTAGAGCATACGGCCAGCTGCGGAAACTGGCTCAGGAAAAGTCGAGCCGGGGAGGGCCGGGGCGCGCTAATCTGATTCTTGACCGGAGCGCGTCCGGGGATGACAATAAAAGACCCAGTCCGCAACACAAATCGCCTCGCTGGGTTTGAATGAAAGGGGTGCCGGGACTGGTCGTGAGGTCATTGCCGATTTCGCGACGTTAGTACGAAAGTCCTATTCGGACATTTCCAGCCTCGTCAGTACTCTCGTACTGTTCAAGCTCTCGTCCTGCTCTTCTGGCAAACTTGGGATTGCTAGACGCGTCTAG
>DATIXL010000138.1:0-64978 GCA_035518615.1 Terriglobales bacterium
GCCTGGAAGCAGAACGAACTTTGACGGGCAAACATGGGGAATGATAGCAGATATTCGTCTAACTGTAAAGTACTATTTATTGCAAGGTTACTTTTGGGGGTTGAATGGAGCAATATGGGGGTTGAAGGGGAGTTGTTGCCCTGGACTTTGCCGGGGACCTCAGCACAGTTTTTTGGCCTCTGGCGCGTAAGGCTCGGTACTGATACCAACTTGATGGGAGGTTACCCCGTTAATCAGGACATAATGATTCTCTGCATTCTCTATTCGCGTCACTGGGTCGCCATCGGGTCCACCACTGCGCCCAAGAACACCACTGTGCGGGTAAAGTCATCGCAGATTGCAAACACAAACGGTCTGTCCACAATCATCTCAAATGGAGGCGGAGGCGGCTCTGGATCGAGTGCCTCTAGGCAAGACTCGTGCGTCACAGCCGCAGCTTCCGTGCCTTTCTCGTTCACTTCCACGAAATCCTTCTGAAACACCCCCCTCATATACAATCGTTTGATTTCACTGATTCTTTCAAGTGCAGCACCAGCTGGGTCAAATGCCCGCTCCATCCCCATTGCTTTCAAGGGTGCGGTCAGATCCGCCTCTGTCTCGATCCGAAACTTCGGCAGCCTCACATGCCCAGGTCGTTCAGCCATCGCGGCAGTAAAGGTGCCTGCGCTACTGCGCAATTCTGCACAGAATTTTGGAAAGCTGAGGTCTCTTTTCGGAAGCAACACGCACATGCTCATGCTGCCTCGATACGGTAGCCTCACAATCTGTGCGCCGCCTCGCTCGATGTAAGAAAACTCTCCTGTCCGTCGCATCATTGGCACCAGTTCTTTGGCGCCGTTTTGTAGCGTAAATTCTTCTAATTTCGTCCGCTCCGCTTCGAACGGAGTGATCCACAAGCCTTTGAAATACACTGCGTTTAGCGCAATCAACGGAGAGTTTTCCTCCAGTGAGCTGATGACTTCACGGATTTTTCCCCTCGTCTTTTCTTGGGCCCATCTGTTGACTTGGCCTGCCGCATCGGGTGCGCGAAAGCTGAGCGCGTGGATCGAAGCCCAGTAATGTTCCTTTAACGTCTTCGCGTACTCTTCGTTGGGGACAAATCCATCGTCGCACCACAACGAGTTCGCCGTGAGCATCTCTAATCCCCGACGTTCCGTTTCCAACTGAAATCCCAACGGCCTCCCCAGTCGTTCGTAACAGTTGCCGCTGCTATTTGGATCTTCATCAAGCCGTAGTGTTTCCGCTATCTCCTTCCGTGTGTCGCCAGTCGAGCCTTCGAAGAGCATGCCGAGCACCGCCCGTGCACCGTACGGGCAAACCGCAAGGTTGTGTTCGCCAGGATTCAACTTCTCAAACAAGTGAAAAGCGAATTCCGTACTGCGAAGCACTCGAACAGAACCAGCGTACGGTTCGTCCTTATCAGCTGTTTTGTCTTTCTTGAGCCGAGAGAAAAGGGAGGGCATAAGATCCTCGCGTCTTTGCGTTCTGCAATTGTTATCCAAACAACTACGTTCAGGGTCAAAGAAAGCTTTTTGAAAGAATGCCAAGTTTACCGCCAACATGGAGCCTACTACCACAGTTGCCGGTTGATGTCATAACGAGGTCGGCCTCGCGACGAGCCGAGTAGACTGTGCGGTGTTCATCCCAACAGCGCTCGGAACGAAGGAGGCCGAATGCGAATTATAGGATGTGATTTGCACGCTCGCCAGCAGACGTTGGCGATGCTCGACACCGCCACCGGAGAGCTGGTGAATCAGACCCTGACGCATGAGGGCAACCAAGTGCGGGAGTTTTATGCTCAGCTTCCGCGGCCAGTGCGGGTGGGGATCGAAGCCACTGGCTCGATGCACTGGTTTGTGAACCTGCTGGAGGAGTTGGGAATCGAATGCCAGATCGGGGACGCTGCGAAGATTCGTGCGGCGGAGCCCCGCAAGCAGAAACATGATCGCCGCGATGCGGAACTGATTCTGAAGCTGCTGGTGGAAAACCGTTTTCCGGCGATCTGGAGACCCACGAAGGAACAGCTCGATCTGCGTGCTTTGCTGTTGCACCGCGTTAATCATGCGTGTGATGGAGGGCGTCGCAAAAAAGACGCGGATCGTTTAATCTGCTGTATCAAATGGCCTTTCGAAATACCTCTGCCCTCTGTTACTTGGTTATTTCCGTATTCTGGGAACAATTCAGCCTGTTGGTTATCGCGGCCTCGGGTGTCGCCTTCCTACTCCGCAAGCGTCTGAAGAAGCGCGCTGCCGAAGATCCGCCCGTGAAGTTCTACCGCCCGCGCTTCAATCAGCGCTCAGGAACGGCTTTTGCCGAATTGCGGCCCAACCCGGTGCTGCGCTACGCGTCGTGCCACTGCTTCGATCCGCAATACGAGGCCGACGAAAAGGAGCACCGTGGAGAAGAGAACGTTCGCCCCGCGTGGCACGAGCTCTTGCTTCATCCGGAATTTCAAGACACAGATTCTGAGGCCGGGGAATCTCTGGAAGCGTACATCGCGAAGGTTCTCGAGGAGAGGTCCGATGAGCTCAATCCGCGCGCGGAAATCGGCTCGGAGCAGTGGGAGCAGATTGTCACATTGCCCAAGACGATTGGGACCCTGAAGTCGGTTAAAGCTTTGAGCCTATATGGGAGCCACCTTGTCCGGATCCCTCCGGAGATAGGCGACATGACGAATTTGGAAGAATTCGATCCGTACACCTCGCGTTGCCTGCATTGGTTTCCCTACGAGATCACGAGGTGCAAGCATCTGACGCGAAGTCGGGTCAGTACGCGGTGTCTCTATGGCAATTACAAGTACAGATCTCCCTTCCCGAGATTGCCGCAGATTTCGCCCGCGCTCACACCGGCAACTTGCAGTGTCTGCGGTGGACCTTTCGCGCGAGAGCAAATACTTCAGGCGTGGATTTCACTGAGAGTTGCGACGGACGTGCTTCCGCTATTGGTGCACGCGTGCTCCAAAAAGTGCATCGAAAACCTGCCAAGACCGGCCTTTGGTTACGTGCAGCGTCCGCATTCCGGCGGATTGGAGCTCGAACAGCCGCCAGCTGATTTCCGACAACCGCGGCCATCCTTCTAAGGACAGCCAACTCCTGATTAGTCGGGTTCCCGGAATAGTTCCTCCCAGCTCTCACTTGGACGGTTTCGCCGTTAACCAGGGCCAGAGTGAGGCATAGCGTTCTTCCGTGTGGTCGCAGCCTCTACTTTGTAAACCTCAATCTCGATGGGATACATGTCCATGTGGCCGTATTTGCCGTCAGTCTTGATTTTCCCGACAAGCACAACATCGAGAGGCACTCTCCACTTCAGATTCGAGACTTTCTTCCGCACTTTGCGCGGTGTCCGAGATTCCCATCGCTCATCAAACTCAACCCATAACCTCATCGGAAAAGGCGCTGGGCAGGCCGGTGAGTTAATCACGGATTTTTCAAAATCCGTTTCGTAGACGGCCTGCACTCGAACCATCTTATTTTTGAATTTGTCTGAATGCTGAAGAATGTCGCAGTAGGCGACGGTCTGGACGCTAGCAACAACTTGATTTGTAACTGCTCCAGCCCCTGTGCTCTGGGCTTGAATAGACTTGCCACAAAGAGAGCCTAGCATCAACACGGCAAGTAGAGAGCGGAAAGGGTGCATCGCGCGCAATGATAGCACTTGAGGACAAATCGGCGCTCAAGTCCCGATTTGTCGGCTTACCTTCCATCTTGGGGCAAGTATGTACTTGGGCGGTTTGCGCGTTTACCGGGACCTGGCGCGACTTCTGCCATAACTTCCGAGTTGCCGACAATCCGTCGAGTATCAGGGTGGGTCACTTCCACGAGGAGCGTGTTACACGTTCCACCGACCAGCGAAGGTCTACACTGGCGTCACACGACCGCGACCTTGACGTTGTAGATCGGGGGCAGCGAATCGAACAGGCAGTCCCACTGCTCACCACCCTCTCTCCCGATCCACAGCTGACCGGTCGTCGTGCCGAAGTAGAGTGCAGGCGCCTTGAGCCGATCGATGTCCATCGCGTCGCGCAGGACGGTGAAGTAGCTCTGCTTCTTCGGCAATCCACGTGCAACCCGGCTCCACGACTCGCCGCCATTCTCGCTGCGCCAAACCGCTGGCGCGGCACTGGGACAGGAGCGCGTCGCCCCCTCAAGGGGCACGACGTATACCGTATCGGCGTCGTGCGGGTGGACCACGATAGGAAAGCCGAAGTCCGACGGCAATCCCTTGGCGATCGACCGCCACGAGCGGCCATAGTCGTCGCTGCGTAGTACACCAATGTCCGGCCGGGGCCCGCCCGGCCCCGTCCAATCTGCCCATCCGCCGTGGTTCTGCATGTAGAGCCGACCGGGCGCGTCGTCGTGCCGCGCGATCTTGTGCACGCACTGACCGAACTCGGGATAGGGGTCGGGTGCGAAGCCGGCGCCGACGCCTTGATTGGACGCCCTGAATGTTTCGCCACCGTCCTCACTCAAATAGTGGCCGCCCGTTGAGATTCCCAAGTGCACGCGATTGCCGTCGCGAATGATGGTGTGCATGCAAAGCCCGCCATTGCCGGGTTGCCACTTGCGCGCGTGATCGTGGTTGCTAATACCAGGCACGAGGTCCCACGAATCGCCACCGTCATGGCTTCTGAACAAGGATGCCGGCTCGACGCCGCACCATAGCTCCTTCTTGCCACCACCGGCTTCAAGTGCCCAGATGTTGACGAGCGCGCGTCCGTCGTCTTTGGGGAACGCTGGCGCCGATTTCGTCTCCGCAAAGCTTTTCCCCATGTTCGTCGAACGCAGCACTTTCATGCCGAAAAAAGGATTGCAGCTCGAAGCATAGAGGCGCGGTGTTCCGCGGGTGTCGATCAGCGTGGAGTATACGGGGACGCCCGGGCCAAAGGGCCCGCGCAGAGCGAAGCTGCGCCTCGGCTTCGCGGCATCCGCGACGAACACACCCTTTTTGGTGCCGATGGTGAGAATGATTCGATCCGCCATCTTTAGCCTCCTGAAACCGCCGGCAGGATCGTGACCACGTCCCCCGCCGCCAGCGTCGTGTCAACGCCGTTGAGGTCGCGCACATTGTCAGAGTTCACGAACATGTTCAGGTGCCGGCGTAACGTACCCGTTTCGTCACAGACATTGCGATACAAAGCAGCTTGGTTCCTCTGGAGGTCCTCAAGTGCGGCGCGCACGGTGTGTGCCGAGATCGAGAGTTGCGCTGCGCCGGCACAGTACGTGCGCAGCGGACCTGGGACATGAATCGTGATGGCCGGCGCCGAGCCCATACTGTGAAACTTATCACTGCCAGTTGGGACCATGCAACCAACGCGATTGCAGACTGGGATCTGGCTCTACAGCTGATGTCCTGTAGAAGTGAATCAAGTCGCCATCCGCTGGCGGTTAAGTCCTGACTTACGGGCAACTCGGGCGTAGCGCCTGATTTTTCGGGTTGCCTTCCATCTTCGGGCTGGTATGAACTTGGGCGGTTTGCCCGTTGACCGGGCGGTGGCCGAAAGAATTTGTTTCGCTGTTCACGCGAACTGCGCCCGGACCGAAGGAGGGGGAGCCATCTTAACCCTTCCAACGCCGAAAGGATGAAGGTTGGCACTCGCGGTAAGCTCAGGGTATATATCCATGAAGCGATTTCGGTGGTGGTGAACCACGAACCGCGGGGAGAGGTTCAGAACCCATGAGCGTACAAGAACAAATCAAGAAGTATATCGCCAGCCAACTGGAGCCAAAACGCAGCGACCTGCAAGAGTTGCATCGGCTCACGCTTCAAGTGTCGCCCGAATGCAAATTATGGTTCTTCGATGGCAAGGACAGCAAAGATCATACTGTTTCCAATCCTACGATTGGATATGGATTTCACACAATAAAATATGCCAATGGAAAAAGCAGAGAGTTTTTTCGAATTGGCGTGAGCGGAAACAAGACCGGAATCTCCGTCTATATTCTTGGCCTCAAAGATAAGAAGTACCTGGCCAAAACGTATGGGAAAAAACTGGGCAAGGCGAGCGTGACCGGATATTGCATTCGCTTTAAAGCTCTAAAGGATATAAACCTCGATACGCTGGAAGCGGCTATACGACATGGACTTGCAGCTTAGAATGAAAAAGGCAAGCTGATGAAATCATTCGAATGTTCAAGGCAAGCAGTGGTCGACGTAAAGGCGCTCCAGCATACGACCCCTAACCGGACAGGCGCCTGCAAGATTCAAATGGGCGGCAGAGCCGAGCACCAGGCGCGAAGCATTGGCAAATGAGGGGCTTGGGGAACCGGCAAGAGAGGAATTGAATGGCGCAAAAGGGCCAGGAGGAACCGATGCCGACGATTGAGGGGAAACAAGCCAGGATTTGGATTGACGGTTATGTGAAGAAGGCCGGGAAGCTTGAGGGCGTGACGAAGGCGGTGCGGGCACTGGTGAAAAGGACGGTAAAGGGCGGCGAAGAGTACGTGAATCCGTGGAAGATTCCGTCGTTTGATTCGAACGGGCCGCTGTGCTGCTTCATGGTGGGCAAAGAGCATGTGACATTCGCGTTTCTGCGCGGGGCGGCGCTGCCCGACCCGGAGAAACTGCTGGAGGGAACGGGAAAAGGCGTGCGACACGTGAAATTGCGGAGCGTCGCCGAGCTGAAGAGGCCGGGGGTGAAGAGATTGATTGTGGAAGCGGCGAGGCTGAACAAGAAAGATCCACCTTCGGGGAAGATGGTGGGAATGGAAAAAAGGAAGGCGAAAACGAAAAAGAGGTAGCGAAGACCGCACGAGATTGAAATTGCCACAAAGCCGGGGCCGCGAGCGGGAACAGGGAGCGCAGGCAGGGTCCGAACCAGGACAACACGGGAGACAATCTCTTGTAAGGGCGGAGCCTGACGAATAGCTGATGGATGGACGGCCGAAAGAAACAGGGGCACGACAAATCGTGCCCCTGAACGGAACAAGGCTGAAAAGCTAGAAGGCGTAGCGCAGCGAGAACTGGATGAGTCGCGGAGTGCCGACAGTGCTGGTGATTTTGCCGAACGGACTGTTCGGAACACCGATGGTTTCGACGTCGGTGACCGTGGGATTGGCGAAATTGGGATGATTCCAGAGATTGAAGAAGTCGGTGGTGAAGCGCAGGGACTGGCGCTCGGTGAATTTGAAGTTCTTGATGAGAGAGAAGTCCCAATTCTGCTGGAACGGGCCGCGATAGATGTTGCGGCCAAGGTCTCCGAAGGCGGTGGTGCAGTAATTGGAGTCGCTGGCGCACTGCGTTGGATAGAGCAAAGGAGCCGTGGTGAAGGCAGCGGGATTGAGATAGCCATTGGTGACGCGCTGGCCGATGCTGCCGCCGGAGAGGCCGCTGGCGATGGTGGCTCCGGAAGCAAGCTGACCACCGAGCGTGCCGGGAGTGAAGCCGAGGCCGAGAAACGCGCTGCCCGCGCCGGAATCGGTGACGGAGAAGGGAGCGCCGGATTGGGCGGTGGTGATGCCGCTGACGGCCCAATTGGAAAGCAAAACGCGCTTGATGCCCTCCGCGCTTGCGAAAAAGGGAAGGTCGTAGCGGTAGCTGACGACGAAGCGGTGGGTGCGGTCGAAGTCGGAAAGGCCGCGGGAAGCGTCGAGCGACGACTCATCGTTGAAGGCGGTGTTGAAGGCGGTGTTGCCGGTGGAAGTGGCGTCGGTGGAACGCGAGAAGGTGTAGGCCGCCTGGAAATAGCCGCGGGACCAGCGGCGGGACAAGGTTGTTTGCAATGAGTTGTAGTGCGAATAAGCGTCGTTCGCAAACAGCTGGAACCCGGCATAGCCATTGATGCCCTGGACGAGAGAGCGAGCGACGGCGTTATCGAAGGTGTTCGCAGTGATGGTGCAAGGATTCGGATTGCAGTAGGGGCTGGAGATCTTGACGGGACTCGAAGGGGTGGCGTTCTGGGATTGCAGGCTGTCTCGCGTTTCGCGCAGATGGATGGCGTGGGTGCCGATGTAGCCGACTTCAAGAACCCAGTCCTTCCCGAGGGAGCGCTGGACGGTGACGTTCCATTGCTGGGTGCTCGGAACGACAAAGTGACGCGGCACCTGCAGGCCGAAAATTCCGATAGAGCCAAGAGGACCGGGACAAGCGGCCCCGGTGGCGTTGCCGTAATTCGCGGCCTGGGTCGTATCGCCCCCGGGAAAGCCCTGAAACACCGAAAGGCAAGGGACGAAGGTGGGATCGAGAGTGCCGGCCTGAGGGAGGCCGTTGGGATTCGGATTGGGACAGCCGGCAGGAGGATTCTGCGAATAAATGCTGCCCATGCAGCCCGCGGGGCTGCCGCCGAAGGCAACGGGAAGGAAAGGGGTCTGGAAGGACAATTGGTCCACGGTACCAACATCTTCGCGAACGTAGTAAATGCCATACCCTGCGCGAATGGTGGTGGTGTGGTGGCCGAAAACGTCATAGGCCAAACCCAGCCGGGGCCCGATTCCCGTGGAGTAGTTGTTGTCGTAGGTGGTGACGCTGGAGTTGCCCGAGAGCCCGGAAAGGTTCAGAGAATTCACGCAGGAAGGATAGAGAAACGGAAAATCGCCTTGACTGGCAAGATTCGGATCGAGATTGCCGATGTGGCAATCGCCATCGTGAAACGCCCCAAACACTTCGGTGCGCAAACCAAGATTGAGCGTGAGATCCCTGGCGGCTTTCCAATCATCCTGGACGAAGACACTGTAGTTGTTCGAACGGTATTTGTGGTTGTAAACGCCGCCGCCTCCAAAGCTGAACTCCGGAGTTCCAAGGAGGAAATTCTGGAAGTCCGTGAGGCCGTCGGGCGTGTTGGTGAAGAAGAGTTCGCCATTGAAGACCTGCGGAAAATTCTTGTCGAGGTTGACGAAAGTCATGTCGCCACCGAGACGGAGCACATGCGCGCCCTTCACCCAACTGAGAGTGTCCATGAAGGTGTAGTTATTCTGAGTTTGCTGCTGGTTGCCGAACGGCGCGGGGCCAATTTCAAAGCCGGAACTGGCGAAGACGAATTTGTAGATGGAGTCCGTGACGCTGTTGGTGGGCCTGTCTATTCCAAGGTCGTCAACGGTGACAGGCGGCACGTTGTTGAGGTCGTCGTTGATGTGCACGAAGCCGAAGCGGAATTCATTGACCAGGCTAGGGGAAAAGAGGTGCGTTTCGGTGGTGTTGAAGAAGCGCGCGTGGACAGGGGTATCGAAAGGGAAATTCAAGGAGGCGGTGCTGATGCTGCTGGCGAGAGTGCTTCCGAGAGATTCCTGCAAATCGCCGCCGCCGAAGGGGAGATAGGCTTCGGAATCGGCAAAGAAAAAGCGGACGGAGAGCTTGTCCTCACCACCCTTGAACTCGCGATCCCAGTTGGTAGTGAACTGATCGTCCGTGTATTTGCCAGGCGAGCTGATGGCAAAAGCCCCGGTAGAAGGATTGCCGCTGGGAATCAGGAAGCCATTAGAAGTTCCGCCGAACTGATTGCTTTTGAAATTGAGCAAAGCGACAGAGACCGGATCGAGGCCGGTTACTCCGGCAGGTAGCCCGCTGGGGAAGAACGTCGAGATGAGTTCGGATTCGGAGCGCACGTCAGGCAAATTCGGAATCGTGGTGCTGATGAAGGTGCCGGGAGAGAGACCGCTGCGCTGGCGCGTCCCCTGGTAATTCACAAAAAAGAAGCCGGCCTTTTCATTGACGACGGGGCCGCCAAGGCTTCCGCCAAAAATGTTCTGCTTTACGGAGGGACGAGCGAGTCCCTGCTGGTTCAGGAAGAAATCGTTGGCATTAAGGATGTCGTTGCGAAAAAACTCGTAGGCATCGCCGTGGAGTTCTCTAGTGCCGGACTTGAGAATGGCATTAACGTTGCCGCCGCCGTTGCGGCCCTGGCTGGCGTCGTAGAGCGAGGTCTGGACCTTGAACTCCTGGATGACGTCCGGATTCGGCAAAGGAACGTAAGTGGCCTGAGCGACGTTGTAGTCGGTAGCACTGATGCCTTCGATGAGATAGTTGTTGTTATCTTCGCGCTGTCCATTGACAAAGAGTTTCACAGATCCCCGGCCGAGCTGTGCGGCGGCATTCAATTCGCCGGACGCACCCGTGGAGAGGGTGAGGAGCTCCTGATAGTTTTGGGTAGCGAGAGGAAGCTCACGGATCGTCTGGGTCCCGAGCGACTGGCCGGTAGTCGCATTGGTGGTTTCGACAGTGGTGACTTCGGCGGTGATTTCCACCTTTTCGGCCACGGAACCGGGCTTGAGCGTGACGGTCACCTTTGCCGTCTCGGTGATCCGCACGTCAATGTTCGACGACCTTGCTTGAGAGAAACCGCTCTTGTTCACCACCAAATAGTAGGTGCTCGGCGGAAGAAGAGCGACGACGAAACTCCCATCCGCGCCGGTGGGAAGCTTGCGGACCAGAGTATCTGTTGACGCATTGAAGATTTGAACCTCGGCGTTTGCGACGAAGCCTCCGCTGGTATCAACGACGTTGCCGCTGATGGCGCCGGTGGCGCCCCCCTGTCCATAGGCCCTGACTCCGATGAAAGAAATGATGAGTGCGAATAGAGTTAGAACTACCTTTGCCGTGCGGTGCATGATTTTCCCTCAGTCTGAGAACTGCGCTGCAGTGATTAGCGATCCCCACCCCACGATGCAGGAGCCCCAACCCCAGCGATCGAGCGGATCCTAAGACGCAGAGCGGGAGCGATTGACACAATCCCCCTAACTGAAACTAATGATTCACTTTGCGCGTGTCAAGACGCCGGGCACGCGATTTTCTCATGCAACGCATCGACGGAATGTTTTCTGGCAGCGGGCCTCGCAACGCCGGAAATAGATCCTGGCGAATGGAGGATGGAAAGTCCTATGAGGAGGGAGTCGTCCGGAGTAACGTGTTCCCAACTTTCGGCGTCATACTATGTACAGGTCATCTGCCGCACTGACGGGGGTGAGTATGTCAAAACCAAATCCCATCCGAACCGCTGTGGTTGTCCCGTTTCTCATCGGGTGTTTTTGGGTGTCTCCCGTTCGAGCAGACGTGAGCCATGCCCGGATCGTGCGTTTGAGTATTGTGCAGGGTGACGTTCGCTTTGCGGAGGATGTGAAGGGAGATTCTCTGACCGCTTCCGGAGCAGGATGGCAGACCGCAGTAATGAATTTGCCGATTCGGCAAGGATATGTGCTGGCAACGGATAAGGGCCGGGCTGCCGTGGAGTTTGAGAACGGGGCTATGGCGTTTCTGGCAGAGAATACGGTCCTGGAATTTTACGATCTTTCCCTAGAAGATGGAGCGAGAACGACCCGGCTGATTCTTCGCCAGGGCTCGGCGGAGTTTACAGTAAATCCGGAGCGAGGTGAGTATTTCAGCGTGACAGGCGGGGACTTCAGCGTGCAAGCCGAGGGCAGGACGACATTCCGGGTGAATAATTTCGATGACGGCAGCAACGTTCAGGTATTTCAGGGGCGGATTTCCGTCCTATCCAAAGATAAACAAACGCCACTCACGAGGGGGCAATCGCTATCGATGAGGGCCGGCGATCCGCGATCGGAATCCGTTGGGAACGCAGCAGCGCCAGATGATTTTGATCAATGGGTTGGCGGCAGAGTGCAGGCGGCCGAAACGGCGACATCTGCAGCTCTCCAGAGTCCCAATTATGGGGGATATGTCTCCGGATTCGGAGATTTGTACACCTACGGGAGTTGGTTTGGCGTTGGCGGATATGGGAGTTGCTGGATGCCATACGGGGTAGGCTTCGGCTGGTCTCCCTTTAATTCCGGGAGCTGGTATTTCGATCCGACCCTGGGGTGGACATTCGTGGGGAGCCAGCCCTGGGGATGGTTGCCCTACCATTACGGAGGTTGGATCTCGGCACCGGGGTATGGATGGTGCTGGAGCCCGGGGCCCTACATCGGGAATTACGCAGGTTACGGATGGGGTTACAGGAACCACAGGCGCTGGAGGGCGGCAACGGCGGTCTGGGTGCGCTCGACGGGCTTGACCGGCCTGGTGCTGAGCAATCCGATGGACAAGAATGGGAAAAAACCGATCAATTTGAGCCAGGGCGTGTTTCCCGTGAATGCCCGAAGCGTATCGGATCGAATGGTCGCGGAAACCGGTGCCAATTGGAAGATTGAGAAAAGGCCGGCGCAGAATCTTTTGCAGAGCAGCCTGCAACCCGCCGCTCAACCCGCGCCCCTGGCGATTTCCATGTTCGATGGCGGCGGGGGAGAAGCGGAGTCAGCACGAACGAGCGCTGGCAGCGAATCGAGAATCCTGTACGATCCGGCGAGCCATCGGTTCATCAACTCGAATGTGATCGCCCGGCACGGCGACGTGGCCGGAGCCAATGGACGCGATTATCCGGCGACCGCGCGCGGCCAACTTGAGAGGGGCACGGCGGAAATGGGCAGAGATTCATTCCGAAGCGCGCAGATGCCGGTTCGTGCAAGCGCTCCGCCGCGGCCTAGTTTTGCGCCGCCACCAGTGCCGCGCTCGACAGTAATGGAACGCCCGAACAGCGGCTGGGGCGGCTCGCGATGGGGCGGAGGATCTTCGGGAGATGCATCCGGCGGATCGTTTTCGAGAGGGAGTGCGCCGGCGGCTAGCAGCCCCGCGCCGCGGGCGTCCGCGCCAGCACCTTCGGCAGGGCGACCGCACTAAGAACCTCACGACACGGGTAGAAAAGCGGCCTTTTTAGCGGGACGCTTTTTCTTTGGCCTGCACAAGTCTCACCCAAATATCATTCCAGCGTAGCCTACGACGGTCTCCATGTCCCCAGAAACATCGGCCGAGGTGGCGTACTCCACGAGCTCCGAGCGAGTTTCCTTCATGGTGTTTAGCGCAGTGATCATGGTGACGGCAGGTCCGAGGCCGCACATGGAGATCCCCTCGTTCCGGCAAACGTCGTACAGACCCTTTGCATCCAGCGCCAGAAGCTGCTCGACTGCTTGGGAATCTTTGCGGCGCGTTGTTGCGTCGTCTTCATAGTGGTTCAAATCGGAGGTTGTGAGGAGAAGTGCATCCTTGCCTTCCTGCTGCAGAATCTTGCCGAGCGCTTCGCCCAGATTCACGAGCGTTGGGAAATGAATCGTGCCCAAGGCGATGGGCACAAAACTGAAATCGGGACGAAGAACCTGCAGGAAAGGAAGCTGCACTTCGAGAGAATGTTCCGCCGCATGCGCGATCACGTCGTTCTTGAGAGTGGAACAGGAGCCGCGGATCAAGCCGGCGAGATGAGAGTCAATCGGAGCGTCGCCTAGGGGTGTGCGCCAGGCGCCCTCGGAAAGGATCGCAGCAGATTCTCCATGCGGAGAATGCCGGACTCCGAGAATGATGATCTTCGAAGGCAGGGCGATTCGAGAGAAAACGGCGCCAGCCACGTGCCCGGAGTACATGTAGCCGGCGTGGGGGACAAGGCAGGCGCGCACCGTCCTGTGCTTCTCTTGTGCGGAGGCGGCCGCGAACTCGCGGACCTGCGAAGTGAGTCTTGCAGGCTCAGAGGGATAAAAACGTCCGGAAACTGCGGGAAGGCGGAGCATCGAACTTCCGACAAAATATCATGGAGGCGAAAATCGGCGCAGGATTTTCGAGCACGGAAGCGGGCAAGGATCAGATGGGCTTGGAAGGTTTCCCTTTGATTTTCATGGCTACATGGGAGGTCGGATCGTAATAAATGGTCACCTTGTCTCCGTATTGGTAGCCGCCCTTGTCAATGATGGCCTGCATTTTCTGCGAAACTTCCTGCGAGAGCGAAAAAGTCTGGAGATCGAGTTCGTTATCCTTGGCGCGCACAGTGATCTGCGCAACGTTGGCGTTCACCACGGTGCCTTGAAACTTGGGATAGGGAGAGGAGTGGTGTGCGGCGGTCACCGCCTTGACCACAATAGCTGCCGTAGTGTCAATGACGGGCGCCGGAACTTGCGCGAATGAAACCGCGCACGCTGCAGCGCTCAACGCCCCGACCAAGACGAGCCGCAACCCCACGAATTGGAACGAAGATTTCACTCGATGTCGTCCGTCGCGATGCGCAAGGACTTCAGAAAGCGCACGTCCTGCGGAGTCATGGTAAGCCTTGCGGCCGGCTTCCTGTCCGGCTCCCCTTCGTGGAGTGATTCCTGATCCACCTGAATGCGCAGAGACTCGAGAAAACGCCTGTCCAGCGTGGTCAAGCGAGACTCCTTGCCGAGAGCGTCCCGCTTGGCGAGCCCGATGGTGGCGTCCAACTTAAGGACAATATCATAGCCATGCGCGCGCACTCCTGCAATCGCGCCGGTAATGCGGTCGGACTCAGAAACGGTGTCGTTGATCGCATGACCGAGCTCTTTCAGCAGGTTTTTCAGGTGATCGTCGAGTTGCAAGGTTGGCTCTCCTACCTCTCGGCTCATTGTAGAACTCGAATTGTGTGGATACAAGCGCCTCCAATCGCCATGTCTCCAAATGGTTCACAGTCCTGCCGGACAGGAAAGAGGCACCGGCTTATCCACCGTTCGTTAATCCGCGCTAAGATGTTTCCATGGACAGCACTGCAAGTGTGACCGCGAGGGGCAGGCCGGTCCCGGTCGGCTTCCGGCGGGCTTGGCGGGCGCTGCGGCAATTGTTCCACGAAATGATCGGAGCGCTTTTTGGCATCCTCGCGCTGATTTGGATTCAAAATAGCATCCGGGCCTGGGCAAAGGATGTTCCGCGCTGGGTAATAGGACTGGCGCTTGCCGTAGCTGGTTTATTGGCGGTCTTTGCATGGACCTCCTTCAGAAGGGCCAGGGAATTGTAGCAATCTCGAAAGCTGCGCAAGTGCAATCCCAGCCGGTTTTTCAAAGGATTCGAGCGCGACAATGGCCGAGCAAAAATGCAAAAGTGCCTCTGAGCGGCGAGAGCGCTTCACCACGCTTTCCGGCCTGCACCTAAATCGTCTCTATGGCCCAGAGAGTCTCGTCAAGGGGGATGTGGAAGAAGCTCTCGGTTTTCCTGGTGAAGATCCCTACACCCGTGGCATCCACCCAACGATGTACCGGGGCCGACTGTGGACAATGCGCCAGTATGCGGGATTCGGAACGGCCGTGGAGTCCAACCAGCGCTATCGCTATCTCCTTGCGAAGGGACAAAAAGGGCTTTCCGTGGCGTTTGATCTGCCAACGCAAATCGGGATGGATTCCGACCATGCGCTTGCAGCGGGAGAAGTGGGCCGCGTGGGCGTGGCGATCGACTCGCTCGAAGACATGGAAGCGCTTTTTGAAAGTATTCCGCTCGAAACCGTCTCGACTTCGATGACGATAAATTCGACGGCGGCCATTCTGCTTTGTCTCTACGTTGCCGTGGCGAAAAAACAGAACGCGGACCTCGCGAAGATTTCCGGAACGGTGCAGAACGATATTCTCAAGGAATATATCGCGCGAGGAACGTACATCTATCCGGTGCGCCCCGCCATGCGCCTGGTTACCGATCTTTTTGCCTGGTGCCGCGATCACCTGCCCAAGTGGAATACAATCTCCATCTCCGGTTATCACATCCGCGAAGCGGGTTCCACGGCAGTTCAAGAAGTGGCTTTTACGCTCTCAGACGGCATCGCATACGTGCAGGCCGCCGTGGATGCAGGGCTCCCCGTGGACGAATTCGCGCCACACCTTTCTTTTTTCTTCAATGCGCACAACGATCTGCTCGAGGAAATCGCCAAGTTTCGCGCGGCGCGCCGCTTGTGGGGCCGCATCATGAGCGAACGTTTCAAGGCGCGTGACCCACGCTCGAGGATGCTGCGGTTTCACGCGCAAACGGCAGGTTCATCGTTGACGGCGCGCCAGCCGGAAAACAATATCGTGCGCGTGTCCATCCAGGCGCTTGCAGCGGTTCTCGGCGGATGCCAGTCCCTGCACACGAATTCGATGGATGAAGCACTGGCATTGCCCACGGAGGATGCGGCGCTGATCGCATTGCGCACGCAGCAAATCCTGGCGAACGAAACCGGCGTGGCCAACACCGTTGATCCGGTTGCCGGGTCCTACGCCATTGAAGCTCTCACCAATACAATTGAAGAAAGGGCCGGCGAGTACATTAGTAAAATTGATTCCCTGGGAGGAACACTTCGCGCGATCGAGTCGGGGTTTGTCCAGGGAGAAATTCAGAAGGCCGCGTACGACACCCAGCGCGCGATCGAGACCGAAGAACAGATGATTGTGGGCGTGAATGAGTTTCTTGCGGAAGAAGACCGAGCGATCGCCACGCTCCGCATTGACCAGAACATCGAGCAAACACAGGTCGCTCGTCTTCAAGCTCTTCGCAAAAGGCGTGATTCCTCCAAGACACAACTCGCGTTGAAGGAACTTGAGCGGCGCGCGGCTACATCGGAGAATCTGCTTCCCGCCATTCTTTCTGCAGTGGAAGCCTATGCCACGCTTGGGGAAATTTCGGATGCCTTGCGCCGCGTATTTGGCGAATACCAGGAGTCCCTGCGCTTGTAGGGTCTTTCAACATCTTGCGAAGCCATGTTTGCGCGCGAGGCGTTCCAGCCAAGGCCAGGGGGACCGGCTGAACGACGGAACAGGCTGTCACCGCGAAGGCTCTGTAGTATGCTGGCCGCGAAACACGGCAATGAAGTTGATTCTCGCATCCGCTTCTCCACGGCGCGCGGAAATCCTGCGTGACGCCGGATTCGCCTTCGCAGTTCTCTCTTCCGCGGTCGATGAAACGCCGATGCCGGGAGAGTCACCGCCGGACCTTGTGCAGCGGCTGGCAGTGGCCAAGGCAGAACTCGTGGCCGCTCGCGCAGTGGGTCCAGCGATTGTGATCGCCGCGGACACGGTGGTCACGCTGGAAGGCGCAATCCTGGGAAAACCGCGGACCACAGAGGATGCGCGGCAGATGCTGGAACAATTGTCCGGCCGCACTCACTCCGTTTTCACGGGGGTTTCCTTGATCCGTCTTCCGGATGCAGAGCGCCGCCAGTTTGTAGAGGTCACTCAGGTTCACTTTGCGAGCGTTTCTTCCGAAGAGGTCACGCGCTACCTCTCGAGTGGCGAACCTTTTGACAAAGCGGGAGCCTATGCGATCCAGGGCCGAGCAGGCCGCTTCATCCCGAGGATTGAAGGATGTTATTTCAATGTGGTCGGCTTGCCGCTCGCCCGTCTGTGCCGCACTCTTTCCGAGATGGGATGGGTTGAGGATTAACCTCAAGACAATCGACCGTTCGTACCCAAAAAGCAAAAGGGGCGGCCCGGTGGCCGCCCTGTCTCGAGGATGTTCCGTTGAATAGGCTGAATACCTTTTGACCTATTTCTTCTCCTCGGCGGGCTTCTCGGATGGGGCCGGCGTCTGCGCGGCAGGGGGTGCCGCCTGTGAATGTGAGGTTCCAGACATGCCTTCCTTGAATCCGCGAACACCTTCGCCGAGGCCGCGCATCAATTCGGGGATCTTTCGGCCGCCGAACAAAATCAGGATAACCACAGCGATAATCAGCCAATGCAGCGGAAATTCCATAAATCCTCCTACCCCCGCAAAACCCAATCTATCGCGCCTGCCACTCGATCCGAAAGACGAGAGTTTGCTTGAAATCAGAGTATAACACGCTCATCACCCGCTCGCCGCGTCACCCGCTCGCGATCCAGATATTCCAGCAAGGGAATTGCGTACTTTCTGGTGATTCCCGTCAATTCCTTGAAAACCGGCACGGTGATTCGCTCTCCCTTCGCCTTCCTGTATTCCTGAAGCTTCTCGCGTAATTGCCTCAAGGCCGCGGGATGAAACACCAGCTCTGGAGTGACGCGCACCAAATTGTTTTCGCGCAGAAGGAGCTGCAGGAGCTTCTCCGCGCGTTTCGGCTCGACGGGCAATTGCGAAAGGACTTCTCTTACCGAGGGTACCGCCAGCCCGGCCTTGGCAAAAGCCGCCTCGATTTGTTCCTTTGAGCGCGCTTCTTCGGGCTGAAGCGCAATGGCAGCGCCCGCTTTTCTGACCAGCTCGCCAGCGAGCTCAATTTTCTTCTCCGCAACGAGCGCCTCGAGCACCGCGCGAAATACCACCTGCCTTACGCGCCGGCCAAGGCTAATCCGGAGGTCCTCCCGGGGCATTCCTGGCGAAAGCGGATTTTCCCTATGAAAGTTTGCGATGGTTTCCGCGAGCCTGAAGCGGAGTTGCTCAAAATCCTTCGAGGCGAGCAGGAGAAGAGGATCGGAGGAAAGGTGCTTCGCCTGACCGGAATTCACGAGCTCGCGGGCAACCTCGATGATCTCCGCGTCCAGCCAATTCATGCGCGCGGCGATCTCGGCAAAGGTCAAGCCGAATGGCGCGCGCGCGAGCATTGCCGCAAGAATTTCTTCGCGCGTGCCATTTTCCAGCGTTCCGAGAAATTTCAAACGGCTTGCATCTCGCGCCAGGGGGCGACGGGCGAGCGGATCCAGAATAATTCCGCCGCCGATCGTCACCACGGGCGAGAATTGCCTCGCGATAAAACGATCTCCCTTTAGAACAGGGAGCGCATCGTTCAGACGCAATTGACCGTAGGCGTCCTCGCCCGGCTGCAAAACGCTGCGCTCATAAAGAAATACCTCTGCGGTGGCTTCGGCGGAGGAAGTGTGCAAGTGGACTTTGCTTCTTTGCTTTAATTTCGGCGCGGATTTCAAAAGCTGCAGCCGCACGTCCATTCGCCGGCTGCCGCGAAAACGTCCGGGCACCACAAGGGCCATTCCTCTCTTTATGGCAGTGTGCTCGATTCCGCTCAGGTTGACGGCGGTCCTTTGCCCCGCCACAGCTTGCTCCACATTTCGGCCGCCGGACTGCAGGCCCCGCACGCGCAAATAATCCCCTTGAGGCAGCAGCTCGACTTGATCCCCCGGGGCGACACTTCCGCTGATCAACGTACCGGTGACGACCGTACCGAAGCCTTTGATCGCAAACGAGCGGTCAATCGGGAGGCGAAAATGGCGTCGCGCATCCTTAATGGGGATCTCCGCTGCGAGCTTTTGCAACGCGCGCTTGAGTTCCTGAATTCCCTCCCCGGTTTTCGCGCTGACAGGAATGATCGGAGCATTTTCGAGAAAGGTGCCTCTCAAGTAATCTGCCACTTCGAGAGAAACCAGTTCTCGCGTTTCGGCGTCCACTAGATCGGTCTTGGTCAGGGCTACGATGCCTCGCGAAATTCCCAACAGGCGGCAAATGTCAAAATGCTCCCGAGTTTGCGGCTTGATGGATTCATCCGCCGCGATCACCAACAAAACAATGTCAATCCCTGCGGCCCCTGCCAGCATGTTGCTCACAAATCTCTCGTGACCGGGCACATCCACGAAGCCGAAATTGACCCCTCCCTCTTCCAGAAAGGCGAAACCGAGGTCAATGGTGATGCCGCGACGCTTCTCCTCTTCGAGGCGGTCGGGATGCGTTCCTGTCAACGCTTCCACGAGCGAGGATTTGCCGTGGTCAATGTGACCGGCAGTCCCGACGATCACACTTCTTGGCAATGAGCTCATAGAAATCACGTTGGGTGAAGGACTCTCTGGGATGCTACTGGAGTTGGGAAGAGCGGGTCAAACCTCGGGCAGGCCTCCCGATTTTTTATCGTGCTGCGGCGATCTCTTCCACAATTGCCTGTATTGCCGCTCGGGGATCTTCAGCAGTAAGGATTGGCCGGCCTACAACGATGTAATCCGCGCCGGCGCGAATGGCTTCTGAAGGAGTGGCTGTCCGGGATTGGTCGTCGCCCTTGAGAGCTTTAGATTTACCGCCCGGCCGAACCCCGGGCGTGACGATCAGGAATTCACGTCCACATGCTTTGCGAATCATTTTGGCTTCTTGGACGGAGGCCACAACGCCATCTACACCAGCCTTCTTTGCAAGACGAGCCAGCTTGACGGCACGGTCTAGGGGGGTGCCGCCTACGCCGACGTCCCGCATGGCTTTTTGGTCCATGCTTGTCAGAATGGTGACGGCCAAGAGGCGCGGTCGATCCGCTCCCATTGGAACTCCGGCGCTGATGGCCTGGGCCGCTGCTTCAAGCATTGCTTTGCCACCCAACGCATGGACATTGACAAGCTGAACACCCGGCACGGCTGCTGCCGAAAGCACGGCGCCGGCAACGGTGTTGGGAATGTCATGAAATTTCAAGTCGAGGAAAATCCCTGGACCCAAAGCAGCGACTTCCTTGATGGCGGCGGGACCTGCTGCGGTGAAGAGCTGACTGCCAATTTTGAAAAGCCCGACGACATCCGCGACTTGAGTGGCGAATTTTAGGGCCGAAGAAATGGAATCGAAGTCCAGTGCGACGATCAGGCTGCTTCGGGGATGTGCGTCGAAGGTCACGTTATTCTCTGCCCCCCGACTTTGGGGTTTCAGGGTTTCTTGGGCACTTCGAGTAGTTCGAGCCGGACCTGGGTGACGCCAGAATGAATTAAGCCGATCTTCTGGGCCACACGATAGGATACATCAATTTCGCGCCCTTCTTGATAGGGGCCACGGTCATTGATGCGCACAAGTTCAAACTTGCCGTTTCGAGGGTTCACGACCCGGACAATCGAGCCAAAGGGTAGATTGGGATGGGCGGCGGTCATCGCGTCGCTATCAAAGGTCTCGCCGTCCGCGGTCATTTTACCGTCAAAGCCGGGACCATACCAGCTTGCATTCCCTACCCAGGTTTTGATTGGCATGACGGGCGCATTCAAATGGGCCACTAAGGGGGCTTCCATTGCTGGAGCGATCAAAAAGAGCAATGGCACCCATCGGACTGCAGCCCAGATCATGAAGAGTGGACGTCTCATAGTGTGTTCATTATGCTACGTAAATCCAAAAAAGTGTAGCAAGAAAACATCATTATGTCAACCATTTTCTGCAGAAAATATTGCGCCTATCTCATTCACAGTAAACATGTTAGCGTCAAAAAAAGCTCTGTGAACCTGATCCACAAGTCTCTCACTGGCCCGTGGGTCAGTAAAGCTGGCCGTCCCGACCTGTACGGCAGTAGCGCCTACAAAGAGGTAATTGAGCACGTCCTCTGCCGTCTCCACACCTCCGAGGCCCAAGATCGGTATCTTCACTGCTTTCTTGGACTCCCAGACGAGGCGAAGTGTAATCGGTTTAATCGCCGGACCTGACAGACCGCCCGTGGGTTTCCCCAAACGTGACTTTCGTGTCCTCCAATCTACGGCCATTGCCGGGTATGTATTTGCAATCGTTAAGGCGTCAGCGCCAGCTTCTTCGGCGCACCGGGCAATAAGTCCAATGTCTGTAACAAGAGGAGAGAGTTTGACCCAAAGCGGCCTCCGGGTACAAGCCTTCCGGGCGTATCCAACGGCACCTGCCGCCTGTTCGGGATCACTTCCGAACTGGACCCCGCCCCTTTTCACATTTGGGCATGAGATATTGAGTTCGTAGGCGGCGATTCCCTCCGTGTCTTCTAGGATCCGGATGACTTCGGCATAGTCCTCCAGGCAGGATCCGAACACATTGACAATGACGGGCACGTCAAATCGCCGCAGTTCGGGCAGTTTTTGCTTGATGAAGGCTTCAACTCCAATGTTCTGGAGGCCGATCGCGTTCAACATTCCGGACGGGGTTTCGCAGATGCGGGGTGAAGGCGCCCCTTCCATCGGTTCGCGGGAGAGGCCTTTGGTGACAATGCCGCCCAAACGGGTCAAGTCAACTAGATGGCAGAACTCGACCCCGTAGCCAAAGGTCCCACTTGCGGCGAGGATAGGATTCCTCAGGCGCAAGGCGCCGAGGTTCACGCTGAGGTCCACGTCGGCCGGAGATCGGCCGCGTGAGGAAGCGTCCGCGGAAGTCACTTCGCGGAGAGCATAGCACGGCGCGCTTTTCCAAGTGACGAAATTCGCTGAACTCCGGCAATGAACGCTTCGCCGCGCGACCGCCGATTGGCCGCATTTCCTTGCCTTATGTTAGGATTACCGCACATGCGCATCGTCGAAAAAGCACAGTTGATGTCGGCTTCTGAAATTGACCGAACTCTGCAGCGCCTTGCACACGAAATTGTCGAGAAGAGCGGAGGAACCAAAAACCTAATCCTCATCGGCATCCGCCGCCGGGGAGCGCCTCTGGCCCAGCGCATCGCGCAACGCATGCGGGCGATTGACGGGGTGGAAGTTCCCGTGGGCACACTGGACATCACTTTGTATCGGGACGATCTATCGAAAGTCGCTCCGCAGGCGGTTTTGCAATCATCCGATATCCCCTTTACGGTGGACGGAATGGATCTAGTTCTTGTGGACGATGTGCTCTACACCGGGCGCACCATTCGCGCCGCCATGAACGGACTCTTTGATCTCGGGCGGCCCAAGCGCGTCTCCCTCTGCGTCCTGATTGACCGCGGGCACAGAGAAATGCCCATCGAAGCCCAGTACGTTGGCCGAAATGTGCAGACCAGCAATACTGAAATCATCGAAGTGCGGCTCCATGAAATTGACGAGGAAGAACGCGTCATGCTCGTGGACCGCGTCGAATAGGAGCGTTATTTTCTAAGAGTGTCTCTCAGGACTGAGATGTGACTCACCGCTTGCGCGATCTGCTTGCCCTTGAACCGCTTTCCGCGGACGAACTCACTTTTCTTTTGGACCAGAGCAAGCCTTTTCAGGAAATTCAGCGCCACCCGCTTAAAAAGCTTGCCACACTTCGCGGCAAGACGGTTGCCCTTGCCTTCTTCGAAACTTCCACAAGGACACGCATCAGCTTCGGCACCGCTGCCTCAAGGTTGGGTGCGGACCAGATGAACCTTCAGGCCGAGGCCTCGAGCCTTAAGAAGGGAGAAACCCTGCTGGATACGGCGTTCAACCTAAATGCCATGAAGCCGGACTGCCTGGTAATGCGCCACGCAGCTTCCGGTGCTCCGGCGTATGTCGCGCGGCATTTGGACATTCCCGTGGTGAACGCGGGAGACGGCACGCACGAACATCCTTCGCAAGGTCTGCTTGACGCCCTGACGATCCGCGATCGGCGGGGAACAATCGAGAACTTGAACGTCACGATCCTGGGCGACATCCTGCACAGCCGGGTCGCTCGTTCAAACATCCATCTCTTGGGAAAATTCGGCTGCCGATTCACTCTCTGCGGTCCCGCCATGTGGGTACCCCGCGAACTGGAGCGCATCACTCCCGGTACGTCCATCCGCTGCGTTTACCGCATCGAAGAGGCCCTCGAAGACGCCGACGTGATTCTCATGCTGCGGGTGCAGACCGAGCGCCTACACGAGCCGGCGCTTTCCCCCAACGACTATATCCAGCTTTACCAGTTGCATTCCGAACGGCTCCGCCTTGCCAAGCCGGACGCGATCGTTCTGCATCCCGGCCCCATGAATCGCGGCATTGAGATCACCCCTGAAGTTGCGGACGGGCCGCAGTCCTGCGTTCTCGAGCAGGTCACCAACGGAGTCGCCGTCCGCATGGCCATCCTTTATCTGTTGGTCACCGGAGCTGCGGAAGACGGTACCCATCCCGCTCTGGAAGGAAAACCCAAGGAATCCGCTCATGCTACTGATTAGGAACGGCCGCGTTCTAGACCCTGCCTCGGCAACTGACGCGCCGCTGGACATTCGTCTCGAAGGCGACACGATTCGCGAAGTCGCTTCTCCTGGAAAACTTGCTGCTTCCGAGAACGCCCAGGTTCTTGACGCTTCGGGCCTTATCGTCGCTCCCGGATTCATTGACCTGCACGCCCATCTTCGCGAACCGGGGCAGGAATCCTCGGAAACGATCGAGACGGGATCGCGTGCCGCGGCGCGCGGCGGTTTCACTGCCGTCTGCTGCATGCCCAATACCAAGCCGGTGCACGACAACGCCTCCATTACGCGCTTCATCTTGGACAAGGCGCGCAGCTCCGCGAGCACGCGCGTTTGGCCCATCGGTGCCGCCAGCGTCGGCAGCCAAGGTGAGGCGATTGCGGAAATCGCGGGAATGAAAGAGGCTGGGATCGTGGCGGTATCGGACGATGGAAAACCGATCGCACCCGCGCGGCTCGCCCGGCAAGTGATGGATTATTGTCGTTCACTCGACCTTCCGGTGATCGAGCACGCCGAAGATGTGTCGCTTGCCGCAGGCGCTGTGATGCGTGAAGGCGTCGCTTCAACGCGCCTGGGGCTACGCGGCATGCCCGCAGAGGCCGAGTCGGTGTGTGTTGCCCGTGACGTCCAACTCGCCGCATTGACCGGGGCCCGCGTGCACATTGCGCATCTCTCCGCAACGGCTTCGCTTGTACAGGTGCGCTGGGCAAAATCGCAAGGATTGCGCGTTTCGTGCGAAGTGACTCCGCACCATTTCACGCTGATTGACGAAGACGTTCAATACGACTCTCGCTATAAAATGAATCCGCCGTTGGCATCGCGAGAAGACCGCGAAGAGCTCCTTGCGGGTCTCGCGGACGGCGCTGTGGACGCGATCGCCACAGATCACGCGCCTCACGAGCCGGCGCTGAAGGACGTCGAATTCGACCGCGCCCCTTTCGGCATCCTCGGCTTTGAAACCGCTCTTGGGCTTGCGCTCGAAAAGCTTGTGCACTCCGGCCGAATCAGCTTGATGCGCATGGTCGAACTCTTCACCACGGGCCCCGCTCGAGTCCTGGGCATCGAAAGGAAGATCGCCCCCGGCCAGCCTGCTGATCTTACGCTTTTTTCGGTAGATCACGGCTGGACTTACTCCACGAAGGAGTCACCGAGCAAGTCCCGCAACTCGCCCTTTGACGGCCATTCGTTCCGCGGCGGGCCCATGGCCACCATCGTAGCGGGCCGCGTGGTTTTCAAACGGTAACTAACCGTCTCGCACCAGCATTATCACTGGCCCATCTGCAAGGCGTCTTTTCATTTTAGGATCTATCCAAAGGGCGGTACGCCCGGATTGCCTATGTTCCATCGAATTCATTTCGCTTCCGCGGGACTTCTGTGTCTGTTGGGGCTGCTCTCCTGCTTGGCCGCGCCTGCTCAGACCGAGCGCATTCTCTCCTATCACAGCGACATCACCGTGCAGGACGACGCTTCGATGAGTGTGACCGAAACGATCCAGGTTCTGAGCAACGGAATTCAGATTCGGCACGGAATCTATCGCGATTTCCCAACGCGCTACACAGACCGGCTCGGGAACCGCTACGTTGTCGGCTTTACTTTTCTCGGTGCCACGCGAGACGGCTCGCCTGAGGAATACCGAGTGGAAGATCTCAGCAACGGCAAGCGCATCTACCTGGGAAGCCCGTCCGTTATGATTCCACCCGGAGACCACACCTACACGCTTAGGTACACGACCGATCGGCAGCTTGGCTTCTTCAAGGACCATGACGAACTGTTTTGGAACGTCACCGGGAACGGCTGGATCTTTCCGATCATCCGCGCTTCCGCCACGGTCCATCTGCCAGATAGGGTTCCCCTGAGTGAGGTACAACTGGGAGGGTTCACGGGGCCACAGGGTTCGCTGGAAAAATCACTGACGACAGGCAAGGACTCCGAGGGCGCTTTCCATTTTGTCACATTGCGGTCCCTGGGATCGCATGAGGGTCTCACGATCCTCCTTAGCTTTCCAAAAGGATTTTTCGCTGCTCCGACGCGACAACAGGAATTTCAATACTTTCTTCGGGACAATCGTGAGGCCGCACTTGCGGGTGGCGGACTCCTGGTGTTGCTTCTCTATTACTATCTGGTCTGGTCCGCAGTAGGGCGGGACCCCGCTCGTGGCGTGATCATGCCGCTTTATGAGCCCCCCTCCGGCTTTTCACCCGCGGCCACGCGTTATCTGGTCCACATGGGCTATGACAACAAAACGTTTGCCGCGGCGATCCTGGATATGGCCGTGCGTGGCTACCTGACCATCGCTGAGCAGGCAGGTTCTTACACACTCTATCGCACGAAGGCCGACGACCGGGTTCTCACTCCCGACGAAAAGGAAATTGCCAGCGCGCTCTTCGATGGGCGCAACGAAATCTGGTTGCACAACGAAAACCATCTGACGATCAGTTCGGCGATCAAACATCTGCGAGTCTGGCTCAAGTCCGCCGAGCAGCAAACCTATTTCCTCACTAACGGCAAGTACTCAATCCCCGCAATTGTGTTTTCCGTTGTCTTTCTATTCGGCATCGTGGCAATGCAAGGCGGCCCCAAAATCTTCATTGCCGCTTTCCTGTGCGTTTGGCTGAGCATTTGGAGCCTGGCGGTTGCCGGTTTGCTCGCCGGGACCTTCCAACTCTGGAAAGCCGTGTTGAGCGGCAGCTCCCCGGGTGCGGGCAGTTTGGCCAAGGCCATAATGGGCAGCGTGGCTTCTGTGCCTTTCCTGGCGGGGGAATGTCTTGGAATTTTCATGCTCACGAAGGCCACTTCGATCACGATCTCCATCATTCTCTTGCTCGCCGTTTTCATCCATATTCTGTTTCATTTTCTTCTGAAGGCGCCGACGCGAGCGGGCCGCGCGGTTCTGGACCGCATCGAAGGATTCAAGATGTTTCTTGGCGCGGTGGACGGCGATCGGCTCAATCACATTATGCCGCCGGAGAAAACTCCAGCCGTCTTTGAGAAGTTTCTCCCCTACGCTTTGGCACTTGGCGTCGAACAAAAGTGGGCGGAAAACTTTTCGGGCGTGCTGGGCGCGGCGAACAACGCTCCGGGCTCTTCGTCCTCACCCGGCTACTCGCCGTCTTGGTACTCCGGCCCTGGTTGGACCACATTGGGTGCGGCTGGCTTTGCCAGTTCCCTGGGAGGCTCGTTCTCCAGCGCAATTTCCTCTTCTGCCGCGGCGCCGGGTTCAAGCGGCGGAGGCGGGGGTGGTTCCGGCGGAGGGGGCGGCGGCGGAGGCGGGGGTGGCTGGTAGCCCGATTTGATATTTGATCAGTGCGCAGGAGGCTCTGCGGCAGGGTGCATGCCGTGCTGCGGAACTTCGTGAACTCCCCGAGCAGGCGGTTCAATCCTCTGACGGTAGAAATGGTCGAGGGGGATGCGTCCCTTGCCGATGGGATAACCCTTCTCGATTGCCTTTGTGACATAAGCTTTCGCCAGAGTGGCCGCTTCCACAAGCGATCTGCCGGAAGCAAGCTGAGCTGTAAGCGCGGACGCGAAAGTACATCCTGTTCCGTGGGTATTGTCTGATTTCACGCGGTCGCCGCCGAGCTGAATCAATTCATTTCCATCAAAAAGCACATCCACCGCACGATCCATGTGGCCGCCCTTCACGATCACGGCGGGCGCGCCCATTTCGAATATCTTCTTTGCGGCGGCCTCCATGTCCGCCACCTCCTTGATGGTCAATCCAGTCAAGATTTCGGCTTCGGGAATATTCGGCGTGAGCACGATTGAGCGCTTCAATAATTCCGTCGCCAGATATTTGATTCCTGACGCGTCAAGGAGTTCCGTTCCGCTTGACGATTTCATGACCGGATCGTGGACCACGTGCAAAAATTTGTGCGCCTCCAGAAATTCCCCCACGACCGCGGCGTTTCCCCTGTTTCCGAGCATGCCGATTTTCACTGCGGCGATGTCGCAATCTTTTGCCAGAACTTCCAGCTGCCCCCGCAATTCCGCGCTCGGTAGATTGTGAACCGCCTCAACGCCTTGGGTGTTTTGGGCTGTCAGCGAGGTGATCGCCGCAACGCCGTAGCAGCCGTGCGCCGCAAACGTTTTTAGGTCCGCAACAGTTCCCGCGCCGCAACTCGGATCGAACCCGGCAATGCTGAGAAGGATCGGCGGCGCAGCGTGCCCGTTCGTGCTCATGGTTCTCCCGTTCGTCCTTGCCGAAGAGAAAATTGCCGGCCGCTTCTACTGGACTCCATGCTTTCTGGAGAGTCACAACGAAGCGCACCGGCAATTGCGAATGTACGCGCGTTTGTTTCTTTCGCGCAAGAGAAAATTTGTTGATGTAGGGGCAGCGGTCGATCGGTGGTCGGGGGGAACAGGCTCCCGCTTCAATACGCCGATTCAAACGCGCGGAACCTGCGTTCCAGTTCCCATTCTTCGCGCGCTTTTTCGCTGGAGGCGAGAAAGCTGGCACAGGTCCTTGACGGGCTTTCCGAACCAAGTGTGTCGCGCGAGCAGGCACTCCCGGCTAGCGCGAAATCGTCTTCCTTAGCCCACACGTTCTGTCCGTTGAGGAATGCGTGCTCGAGCCCTGTGCGTGCGAGGTTTTTCAGGTCCGCGTAACTTAAATCGTAAGTTTCCGCAGCGCGCACATATTCGTGAGTCAGATCAATGCGCGACACACCTTCATCGTCCGTGGACAGCGCCACGGGAACGCCGAATTTCCTGTAGATCGGAAACGGATGATCGTCTCCCTTCAAGCCGAGAATGACCTCGTTGCTTGTGAGATTGATCTCCACCATTACGTGCTTCTTCGCCATCTCATTCAGTAGTTCATAAGGCCGGTCTTCGTGCATGATGTCCACGCCGTGACCGATCCGTTCGGCGCCCGCTTCAACGGCCAGCCGAATGTGGCAGCACAATCCGTCGAGCGGCACCAATCCGTAAGCCAACTCCCCCGCGTGCAAGGTGATATGCACTTTTGGATACGCGCCATGCAGGTATTTAACCATTTTCATCTGCACTGCGTAGTCGCGCATCGAGACGTACCCGTCCTCCGGCATCACGAAATTGATTCCCACAACAAGATCCGGGGCGGCGGACGCAGTTTCGAATCCTAAAAGCGTCTGGGCAAACACCTGCTCCTTGGGAAATCCCCGAAGAACTTGGTAGATGAAGCGAATTTCTACCCTGCAAGCCGCCGCTGCATCCGGCTCGCTGCAATGCTCCAATTTTCGGCGGACGACTTCGGCTCCCTGAAAGTGTCGCAGCGCGACCGGCACGTCTTCCCGCAGTCCATCCTGAAGAAGCGCCACTCGCAATTCCCGCAGGTCGTCCTTCCAGCCGATTTTCTTTGCAAGTTGCGCCGTGTGACTGAAGTCCGGTGTGTCCATCAATTCCAGATATTGCTCGTTCTGAGAGGCCGCGCGCGTGGCCACTTCGTCAAGCCATTCCCCGCCGTGGTTCGGGTTTGTGGCGAGAAACTTTGCGAACGCATCAAAAAAATGATCGTGAGCACTGACGCCGGCGGAGGGAACAAATGCGCGCATGGAGAACGCGTCCACCAGAGCATCGTAGAGATGTTGATCCGCAAAAGCTTCTTCCGCGGGCACCCTTCCATCGCCGCACTCGGGAGCCGCCCCATCAGCCTCACGCGAGACTGGCGGTTTCACAAAAGCCAGCTTTGCAAGGTCAACGCAGAGTTTGTCTTCCGCGCCATCGCGAATAAACGTTTCCGCATAAACTCCGCCGACAAGATGATAGTGAAGATCGGCTCCCTTGGGGAAGCCGTAAAGAAACGCGCGCAATTCGAGTGGATTTTCTCGCGCCGCGTCGAACGCTCTGGCGGTACGTTGTTCTTTTGCTCGCGCGGAATTGGAAGGCTGTTGGCCGCGCACGGCTGGAGCGAGTTGCAGAAGGAGAACGAAAACACCGCCTCTTGCCAATCGCACAGTGCGGCGCGTTCCCATCCAGAAGGGTTTTGATTTCGTCTGGATTACTCCGCTCACCATCAGGGGAAAAGGCCTCGAACCAGCGTGGCTTCCGCCACACGTCCGACAGCAAGGATCATCGCTCCCGCGCGCGGCGGCACATGGTATTTCCGCATGGTGTCCACCATTTCATTAAAGCCGCGCACCATGATCTTTTGCAGCCGCTGATTCACTTCCTCGGAATCCCACAGCAGCCCCTCCTGGTTCTGTACCCACTCGAAGTAGCTCACCGTCACGCCGCCGGAATTTGCCAGAATATCGGGGAGCACAGTAATCCCTCGCCGCGCAAGGATCTCATCGGCGTGGGGCGTAGTCGGACCGTTGGCGGCTTCCGCGACGATTCGTGCTTTCACCGCTTCCGCATTATTTAGGGTAATAACATTTTCCAGCGCGGCAGGCACCAGAATGTCACACTTCATGGTCAAGAGCTCGTCGTTGGAAATGCGGGAAGCGCCCGGCATTCCCACCACGGTCCCGGAACGTTCCTTGTATCGGATGGCTTTGAGTGGATCAATTCCTCGCGAATTCGTCACGCCGCCGCGCGTGTCGCTCAGCGCAATGATTTTCGCCTTCTTTTCCGCGAACAGCCGGGCTGCCGTGGCACCCGCATTGCCAAAACCTTGAATCGCAACCGTCGCTCCACGCAGCGGAATTTTCTTCACTCGGCAGGCTTCTTCCACAACGAAGACGAGGCCTCTCGCTGTTGCTTCCGCTCGCCCCACCGATCCGCCGATCGAAATTGGTTTGCCGGTCACCACTCCCGGCACCGTGTGTCCTACCATCATGGAATATGTATCCATGATCCACGCCATGGTCTGGGAGTCCGTGTAAACATCCGGCGCGGGGATGTCTTGGTCCGGCCCGATGACCGGAAGAATCTCGCTTGCGAACCGCCGGGTCATGCGTTCCAGTTCGTTCTTGGACATGCGCTTCGGATCGCAGATGATTCCGCCCTTGGCGCCGCCGAACGGGACGTTTACCACTGCCGTCTTCCACGTCATCCACGCCGCCAGCGCCTTCACCTCATCCAGGGTCACATTCGGATGGTACCGAATGCCTCCCTTGCCAGGTCCGCGGGAAATATTGTGCTGCACCCTGAACCCCGTCAGGACCTTGATCTGGCCGTTGTCCATTTTTGTCGGCAGGGAAACTTCCAGTACGCGCTTGGGAGTGCGCAACACCTGCCGCAAGCCCGGATCAAGCTTCAAGAGTTCTGCCGCCATGTCGAACTGAATCTGTGCAATCCGGAATGGATTGAGGTCTTCACGCGGGGCGATCCGCGGCACCAAGGGAGGGGGTGTGGGCTTCACGACCGTGGCCATCTACGTCGGTCCTTTCCTCTGCTCATATTTCTTCGCTATTCCAACTTCAGGGCCCAACCGCAGGGATTTCAACCAAGGTCTTCTTTCACCCGTTCGCTGCCATTGGATGAGTTTGGGACAAGAATTTGTCCCGGCAGCCTTCGCAACAAAAGTACAAAGTCTCATTCCCTTGTCGTAGCGGAATCGCAAGTACTTCCGCGACGTATGTGCCGCAAATCGGATCGTGCACCAGGCGGCGGTTTGGGAGGGAGTTGCTCACTCCGGAGGCAACCGTTTTCTGTGGCCTATCCGATCCACGCAACACCCACATCACGAGCCGTCGAACCAAACTTATGCCCCAGGAAAGAACCAAAAGCCAGAACAGATACCGGAAAACGCGAATAATAAAGGTCATAGGATCATGCTACGCCGCCCCAGAACTCATGGAAAGTCCCGGCATAACAGTGAGGCGAGTGTATGAAAGACTAAAACCACCCGTCAAACGAAATTCTGTGCTTTCAATGGTTTGCGCGACGTATCCGGCCACATTCCGGATCGACCCGAGTGGCCATCTAGAAGTAAATCGTTTATTTATAATGAGTTACAAGAATGACAGCGAGTCACATTCTGGCAAACCAATTCGGCTATCGGGGCGGGATGCGGTCTATGCCCATGTATGGCTTCAAGACTTCCGGAATCAGGATGGACCCGTCCTCCTGCTGATAATTCTCGACGATGGCGATCCAGGTTCGCCCTACGGCGAGTCCGGAGCCATTCAGCGTGTGCACGAAATCGCTCTTGCCTCCACCTTTCGGCTTATAGCGAATACCGGCGCGGCGTGCCTGGAACGCTTCGCAGTTCGAGCAAGAGGAAATCTCGCGGAACTCCTTTGCCGAAGGCAGCCACACTTCGAGGTCATAAGTTTTCGCAGAAGCGAATCCCATGTCGCTGGAACACAGAAGCATGGTGCGGTAGTGAAGGCCCAGCTTCTGGAGGATCGCCTCCGCGTTCTGCGTGAGCTTCTCGTGCTCCTCGTAGCTCTTCTCCGGGTGCGTAAACTTAAAGAGCTCCACCTTTTGAAACTGATGCTGGCGCAAAATCCCCCGCGTGTCTTTCCCCGCTGCCCCTGCTTCCGAACGGAAACAGGCGGTCCAGGCGGTAACGCGAATGGGGAGCTTTTCTTCTGGCACTGTTTCGTCGCGGTAGAGATTGTGGAGCTCGACTTCCGAGGTGGGCGTAAGCCAGAAATCGGTTTCCTGTACGCGAAACAGATCTGCGGCAAATTTTGGCAACTGCCCCGCGCCCATCAGTGAAGCCGTGTTGACCAAGAAGGGAGGAAGAATTTCCGTGTAGCCGTGCTCGCGCGTGTGTACATCCAGACAAAAATTAGCAATGGCGCGTTCGAGCCGCGCTCCCCAGCTCTTGTAAACAGCAAACCGTGCGCCTGTGATCCTGGCGGCAGCCGCCAGATCCAGAATTCCCGCACGCTCACCCACCTCCCAATGGGGCTTTGGTCCAAAGGCAAAATGCGGAGGCGTTCCCCAGCGGCGCACTTCCACGTTATCGGCGCTGCTCGTTCCCGTCGGCACGGAAGCGTGCGGAATGTTAGGAATGGTCAGCAGCAGTTCACGTTGCCGTGCATCGAGTTCCCCGACGCGCTCATCGGTCTGCTTGATCTGCTCGGAAATTTGCTTCATCTCCGCGATCAGAGCATCGGCATTTTGCTTTTCTTTTTTCAGCCGGGCAATCTCATCGCTGGCCTTATTGCGCTGCGCCTTGCGCCGTTCGTTCTGGGTAATCAGTTGGCGCCTCTCGCGATCCGACTCCCGGAATCCGTCAAGATCGAGTGTGATGCTGCGGCGTCCGGCCATCTCCGCAAAAACATCCAGGTGCTCGCGAAAATATCCGAGATCATGCATGGTCCCGCAAGAATACCCCAGAACCGGCGCGGATGGGAGGCGTGCGGAAATTGCCGCCGGGTGAGCCGCGCACTTGGTCTTACGCATCTAACTTTGTGGACATCAAATTGTCCCGCAGTTCATCTCGCGGAGCCGCAGGTGTGCGTTTTCTCGAGGTGAATGGCGGGGAAAGAGAGAAAACATGAATGTGTCGAAACTACTTGCCGGCCTGACGTTGGGAGCCTGTCTGCTCTTTGCGTCGAGCGCCTTCGCTTCCGAACACGGAAATCTTCAGCTTTTCGAAAAGGTTACCGTGAACGGCACACAGCTTGGCCCCGGACAATATAAGGTTGAATGGTCTGGCACAAATAACAAAGCGGAGGTGAAAATCCTCAAGGGAAACGACCTGTTGGCATCGGCGCCGGCCAAAATCGTGCCGACGGAAGCTCAAGACGACGACGGCTACACAATGAAGAAAACCAGATCGGGGAAAGAAGACCTAACGGGTGTTTTTTTCGGCGGCAAGAAGTGGACCCTGGAGATCAAGCAAGCCTCTTCTTTGGATACCGCTCATTCCACGAATCAGTCTGGAGAGTAATCGTAATCTGAGCGTCCTCGAAAGTGATACGGCCTGGTTTGCCCCGCGGAAAACGAGTGGCGTGGGGCCTCCTCCGTAGTCGAAGTTCACTTCAAAGCAAGGCTTCCTGCGAGTTACCGGGAAGGCGCTGGCACTATCAGCCGGTCATCAGGAATAAGGGTTTCATCTCGAAGCTTTTGTATTGCGGCCTCAGTCGATCCGTATTGTAGTGTTCGTGGATGTCCACAAATTTTTTCGTGGCTGTCACCGTGCCAATCGGAACGTCTTCGTAGCGGCCGTTTTTCAGCACCACTAATCTGCCGAAATTCTTCTTCAGGATCATGTCCAGTGCCACGTTTCCATAGGCCATGGGCACGATGGAATCCAGCGCGTCAGGATCGCCGCAACGCACAAGGTACCCAAGTTTCTGGCTGATCACCTCAATCTTTTTCCCGTTATTGTACTTGGCGGATCTTTCCTTCAGTTGCTCGGCGACCAGTTCCCCGATCCCACCCAATTTCTTGTGCCCAAACGCGTCCGCGGTGTCATGCTCGAAAACCATTTCGCCGCCTTCAAACATCGCTCCTTCGGAAACGAGCACCACGGAGTACCTGCTCGGGTTTTTTCTGCGGTCCGAAACCATCAATTCCGTAAGTTTTTCCATATCGAATTTGAACTCGGGAATTACGCAGCGGTGCGCCGCTCCCGCCATCGTCGGCAGCATCGCGGTGTACCCGGCGTAGCGTCCGAATACTTCCAGAACCAGAAACCTCTCGTGCGAACCTGCGGATGTGCGCAGCGCGTTGGTCATCTGAATTGTGCGCGTGATGCAAGTGCTGAAGCCGATGCAGTAATCCGTGCCCGGCACATCGTTGTCCATTGTCTTCGGAATCGCTACCACCTTCATGCCTTCCTGGGACAGGCGCACGCCGTAGCTCAACGTATCGTCGCCGCCGATCGGGATCAGGTGGTCAATTCCCAGCCATTCCAGGTTTTTCAGCACCTCCGGTGTCAGATCGTTCTTTTCTGCGTTGAATTTGTCCCTGAGATGCGCGGGGACACTGTCCTTTTTTACGCGGCCCGGATTGGTTCGCGAGGAATGGAGAAAAGTGCCCCCGGTACGCCCTGCGCGATTGACCTCGACTTCAGTCAGTCTGTGAATATTGTCGCTGTTGTCGTATTCCTTGTCGCGAATGAGCTCTACGAGCCCAGCCCATCCATGCCGTATGCCGATCACCTCATAGCCTTCACGCAGAGCTCGAAATGTCACCGCCCGAATGGCCGGATTGAGGCCCGGAACGTCGCCGCCCCCCGTAAGAATCCCGATGATTCCCTTCCTTGTGTTCACGTTTGCCATGAGTGAAGCCCTTTTCGCGGAGTCTGAAACACGCCAGTGTACACGGTCTCCCTCTTCCACTTCTAGTCGAAGTGCTCCTGCTGCCGTCTGGATTCGGAAATGGCTCCTCGATACTACGGCGAAGTTTGCTTGGCGTAGGCTTTTGCCCCGGATTGCCGGAACTCGAAGCGCAGAATCCATTCGCTGGGCGCGCTACGACCGCCGGCTTCCGGAGAGATGAACTCCCAGCGTTTCGCGGCTTCAAGAGCTTTGCCGGCGAAAAACTCGCTGGGCCCCTGCGAGTCCAATTGCGCATTGGTCACTCTGCCCGCGGCATCCGCTTGGACTCGTACACTCACCCGCACGGTTCCGTGGATTGTGCTCAGCGCCCTTTCCGAAACGTCGGGCAGGACTTGATCCAGAACCTGGCCTTTTCCACTTTCGTCTTTGGCTTCGGTTACGGGTTCTTTGGGAGCCTCTTTGGACGCCTCCGCAATGAGTTTCGCGGGCCTGGGAGAATCGGTTTTTTCATGCTTCTTGACGGACCGTCCCTCATGCGCCGGCGCCGATTTTATCAGCCCCTTATCGGGAAACGATCCTGGGGGCGAGGTGGGCAGCGCAGCCGCCTCCGCTGCGGCCGATGACGGTGCCGGGGCTTCCGTTTGGTGCGGCACAGCCCGGTTGAGCGAAAGCCAGGCAACGAAAAAAGCAAATCCCGCGAGGCCTGGAATCAGAATCCACAGGGGCGAAAACGGTAATCCCTGTTTGCGGGAACGTGGTTTTGCTGGAATGCTTGGCGGTTCCAGGTGTCTTTTCTTGGCGGATCGCGCGGGTTCCGGGGAAAAAGTCACTGTTTCGCTGGGCCATTCCGGTAGGGGCTTGCGCTGAGGAGGATAGAGTTCAGCTTTGAAATCTAAAATCTTCCAGCGCCGCGAAGTTTCGCGAACCAGCGCGTGGCGCACAATCTCCTGATAAGGATTGGGAAGCTGCTCAGCCAGTTCCAGTTCGCCGGCTGTGGATTGGCGCCACGAAGGATGATGCTGGGTCAGCACCTCCACCAGAGTGACTCCCAGCGACCAGACATCACTCGACGGTACTGCAATCCCCGCCACGTCCTCCGGCGCAGCATAGAGGCTCTTCGTCTCCTGGGGCATTGTCGCATCCCCGGCGGGGCAAATCTGGTCCGAGGAGATCTTGATCTTGTCATCGAGCGCGAGAATATTGGAGGGCTTGATCCGAGTGTGAACCAGCCGCTTTTCATGGAGGTACTGGACCGCATCCAACACCGAGCGGAGCATTTCCTTTGCTTCTTCCGCGGTCAGGGCACGTTGCGGCAGGATTTGCGACAGATCTTCTTCGGCAACTTCCATAACCACGTAAAGTAAATCCCTCCCTTCCACTTGGCAGCGGCCCATGTCGAAAATCGGCTGCAAGCCCGGGTGAGAGAGTTTTGCCGCAATCTTCCACCGGCTCATCTGTAGTTCCGCCCGCGAAGCATCGGCCGCGAGCAGCTTGATGGCCGCTTTGCTCGTCTGTGGTTCGCCGGTTTCCGTCAGGTAGACGGCGCTGTGCCCCGATCCGCCAAGAAAGCGAACCAGCTTGTATTTCCCGTCAACGATGAAGCCTTCCCAATGATTCCAGATTTCGCTCATGATGCGCCTCCGCTCGCGGCCTCAGATACAGGCGCGCGGAAGCTGGTTCGCGCGCTAGGAAGTTGGGGCTGGGGCTGGACCGGCCATGGGAGGAAACTTTCCAGGCACGCCCGCGAAGGGGGTTGGAAAGCTCTCCGGGTTCATTCTGATTCGTTCGGGTCGCAATTGGAAGAGCCGGTTGCCCAAAAGCACATGGATTGTAACCCAGCGGCGGTTCGATGCCAAAAAAACACGATCCGGTCCGGTTGATTTTCGTTGCGTCTCTTGTATCTGATCGGTCCTAGACCGGCCGGCGAATCCCCAGCTTGCGCATGCGGGCTTGCAGGGTGGTGCGTTTCATTCCTAGAATCGTGGCTGCGCCCCGCGGCCCGGCAATCCGCCATTGGGTTTGCCGCAGCGCTCTCAGAATGTGCTGCCGCTCCGCTTCCTCCATTGTCGCTAGAGACAATCCTGCCGTAACGGGCGAGAGTTCCTGCGCAGGTGCGGTCGCCGCAGCCGCTCCATTGGGCGGCCGGAGTTCGCTCAAGGGAACGCGCAATTCCTTCCCCGGCGAAAGCAGCACGGCCCGCTCGATCAAGTTCTCCAGCTCTCTCACATTGCCTGGCCAGGAGTAATTCACCAGCGCGTCCATCGCTTCCGACGGAACGTACTCGACCGTCTTGTTCAGACTACGGCTGAATCTCTGCACAAAATAACGCACCAGCAGGGAAATATCGTCGCGGCGCTCGCGTAGCGCCGGAATCTGGATCGGGAAAACGTTCAAGCGATAATAAAGGTCGCTCCGGAAAACGCGCTCCGCAACCAGCCTGTTCAGGTCCGCATTCGTGGCCGCAACCACGCGCACATCCACTTGCTGCGTGCGGTTGCTGCCCAGCCGCTCGAATTCCTGTTCCTGAAGAACGCGCAGTAGTTTTGGTTGTAATTCCAGCGGAATATCTCCGACTTCATCCAGAAAGATCGTTCCGCCATTGGCCATCTCGAACCTGCCAATTTTCTGGTTGACCGCTCCCGTGAACGCGCCGCGCTCGTGCCCAAAGAGCTCCGATTCCAGCAGGCCGGAGGGAATCGCGGCGCAGTTCACTTTCACGAACGTGCGTTCCCGCCTTGGGCTCAAATTGTGAATGGCCCGCGCAAACAGCTCTTTCCCCGTTCCCGTTTCCCCAAGCAGCAACACGGTCGTGTTTGCCGGCGCGGCGAGCTCCACCTGAGCCAGCGCGCGCTTCAGCGCCGCGCTTTCGCCGATGATTTCCTCAAAATTGAGTTCGCTCCGGATCTCCTCTTCGAGGTACAGCTTTTCCACCGCCAGTTTATCTTTCAACGAGTCTATTTCCTTGAACGCCAGCGCGTTCTCCACGGCAATCGCGATCTGCGCCCCCGCCTGGTACAACAGTTCCACCTCGGGCGGAGAAAATGCTGCCTCGCTCCGACTGGCGAGGTTGAGCGATCCGAAGGTGCGCCCGTGCGTTGTGAGCGGCACGCAGCAGGCGGAAACAAGGCCCTGCCCCCGCAAAATGCGCACAATCTCCGCTCCAAAGCGATCCAGCTCTTTCCCTCGAAACACTTTTGTTTCGCCGCTGAGAATGCAGTTCCCCGCCGGCGAGCTCTCCAGGGGCACCGTGAGCTCCTTGTTCCTGGGAATGCTGTTCCCGCCCGGAAATTCCAGTGCGTGGATCTTCAAAAGATTCGTAGCGGGATCGAGCAGCGCGAGGCTCGTGTAGTCGTGGTGGATCACCCGGGTCAGCGCCGTCACAATCCCCCGGAATAATTCCTTCAGCTCCCGGCTCGTAACCAGCACGTTGTTGATTTCCAGCAGCACTTGCAGCCGGTCGCGTTCCTGCGCGAGCTGTTTCTGATAAGCCTCCGCCGATTCGAAGTTCAGCGCGTTGTCCACTGCCACCGCAACCTGCGCTGTAACCCGCCGCATGAATTCGATCTCCGTCGGCGTCAGCCCCAGCGGCACGACGCGCCCAAAACCCAGCGCCCCGATTCTGCGTTGCGCCGTCGTCAAGGGCAGAATCACGATGGAGCGCACTCCCTGCTCCAGCAAATGCTGTACAAACTCCGGAAAGCGCGTTTCTTCTTCGAGATCGTGAACCACAAACGCCTGCTGCGTTTCCCAAACCCAGCCCGAGGGATACACCCCCACCGGCACTTCGCTCCCCGTATCTTTCTCCGTGGGAACCCGGCTTTCCAAAACGTGCAGCCGCATCACGTTGCGGGCGGGATCGTGCAGAACCAGGGAGAGAAAATCGAACTCGATCACGGAATGCAGGCGTTCCGCAAGGTCGTGGAAGAGCACCGGCAAGTCGCGCTGCTGCGCGATCACTTCGCTCACTTCCAGCAAGGCTTCCAGTTGCCGCCGGGAATGGTCCATCCGCGCAAACGGTGCTGTTTCCAGTGGGGGAGCCGCGTTTTCCGCCATGGACGCAGGATAGCATCCGCATCATCGGCGGCTCAACCAATCCGCCTGCCGGGCCCTCGGGATTCCGCCTCGTGCTAGAATAGTGGGTCTTCAGGCCCGTAGCTCAGTTGGTTAGAGCGCTACCTTGACACGGTAGAGGTCTGGGGTTCGAGTCCCCACGGGCCTACCATTCTTTCATTTGCATAGTCTCCGAATCCGGGACTGCGCAACATTTTCCACCTGTTCTACCTGGGATCTCCTGCGCGTGCGCCGCCGCCTTTGATCCTGCAAGGTCCCATCGCTCCG
This sequence comes from Terriglobales bacterium, assembly GCA_035518615.1. Classification (GTDB taxonomy): domain Bacteria; phylum Acidobacteriota; class Terriglobia; order Acidiferrales; family UBA7541; genus Acidiferrum. Next base: position 38,869 of record DATIXL010000138.1, read on the forward strand.
GGGACCACCGCCTCGCGGTTTCCTGCGCGCGTATAGACACCTAACGCAAAAGCGGCGTTGCGTGACGCAAAATGCGTCGAGCAGTTTTTTTGGCCCTTATTGTCCCTCCGTCATCCTTGCGGATCCCAGTTCGGACCGATGGGCATCAAGGTTCGCACAGATCAGGCGAGGTCGAAGCGGTCGAGGTCCATGACTTTGGACCAGGCGGCGACGAAGTCCTTTGCGAATTTTTCTTTCGCATCGGAGCAGGCATAGACTTCGGCGATGGCGCGCAGCTGGGAGTGCGAGCCGAAGATGAGGTCCACACGAGTGCCGGTCCACTTGACCTTGCCGGACTTGCGGTCGCGGCCTTCGTACACACCTTCGGAACCATTGGGGCGCCACTCGGTGCCCATATCGAGCAGATTGACGAAGAAATCGTTCGAGAGAGTCTCCGGGCGCCGGGTGAAGACGCCGTGCGGGGACTTGCGATGATTGGCGCCGAGGACGCGGAGGCCGGCGACGAGGACGGCCATTTCCGGCGCGGTGAGCGTGAGCAACTGCGCGCGATCCACCAGGTATTCTTCCGGCGAAATGCGGCTGCCATTCTGATAGTTGCGGAAGCCATCGGCCTTGGGCTCGAGCGGCTCGAAGGATTCGACGTCGGTCTGCTCCTGCGAGGCGTCCATGCGGCCGGGGATGAAGGGGACTTCGACCTTGAATCCGGCGGTTTTCGCGGCCTTTTCGACGGCGGCGCAACCGCCAAGAACGATGAGGTCGGCGAGCGAAACGCGCTTCCTGCCGGACTGCGAAGCGTTGAACTTCTTCTGAATCTCTTCGAGCTTGCGGAGAACTTTCGAGAGCTCGGCGGGCTGGTTGACGGCCCAGTCCTTTTGCGGCGAGAGGCGGATGCGAGCGCCGTTCGCTCCACCGCGCTTATCGGAGCCTCGGAAGGTGGAGGCGGAGGCCCAAGCGGTCGAGACGAGCTGCGAAACAGAAAGGCCGGAGGCGAGGATTTTGGCCTTGAGCGCGGCGATTTCTTTTTTGCCGATGAGCGGATGATTGACCGCGGGGATGGGATCCTGCCAGGGCAGGGCCTCCTTGGGAACGAGCGGGCCGAGATAACGGACGATGGGGCCCATATCGCGATGGGTGAGCTTGAACCAGGCGCGGGCGAAGGCGTCCGCGAGTTGATCGGGATGCTGGTAGAAACGGCGCGAGATTTTTTCGTACGCGGGGTCGAAGCGCAGAGAGAGGTCGGTGGTGAGCATGGAGGGAGCGCGACGCTTCGAGCGATCGTGCGGATCGGGAACGGTGCCCGCGCCTGCGCCATTCTTCGGTTGCCACTGACGCGCACCGGCGGGACTCTTGGTGAGTTCCCAATCGTATTCGAAGAGGTTGGCGAAGAAGTTGTTGCTCCACTTGGTGGGCGTGGTGGTCCAGATGACTTCGAGGCCGCTGCCGACAGTGTCGTCACCTTTGCCGGTGCGGAACTTGCAGTCCCAGCCGAGGCCCTGCTCCTCGATGGGGGCGGCTTCCGGTTCGGGACCGACGAGGGCGACATCGCCTGCGCCGTGAGTTTTGCCGAAGGTGTGTCCGCCGGCGATGAGCGCGACGGTTTCTTCGTCGTTCATGGCCATGCGCCGGAAGGTTTCGCGAATGTCGCGGGCGGCGGCGATGGGATCGGGCTTGCCGTTGGGGCCTTCGGGATTGACGTAGATGAGACCCATTTGGACGGCGGCGAGAGGATTCTGGAGATCGCGGTCGCCGGAGTAACGCTCGTCGGCGAGCCACTTGCCTTCGGGACCCCAGAAGACGTCTTCCTGAGGTTCCCAGACGTCGGCGCGGCCGCCGCCGAAACCGAAGGTCTTGAAGCCCATGGATTCGAGCGCGACATTGCCGGCCAGAATCATGAGGTCGGCCCAGGAGATTTTGCAGCCGTACTTCTGCTTGATGGGCCAGAGGAGGCGGCGAGCTTTATCGAGATTGACGTTGTCGGGCCAGCTATTGAGCGGAGCGAAGCGCTGCTGGCCGGCTCCGGCGCCGCCGCGGCCATCGCCGATGCGGTAGGTGCCCGCGCTGTGCCAGGCCATGCGGATGAAGAGCGGACCGTAGTGGCCGAAGTCGGCGGGCCACCAGGCCTGCGAGTCGGTCATCAGGACGTGAAGATCCTTGACGACGGCTTTGAGGTCGAGGGACTTGAACTCCCTGGCGTAGTCGAACTTTTCGCCCATGGGATTCGAGAGATCGGAGTGCTGGTGAAGAATCTGAAGATTCAACTGATTCGGCCACCAGTCACTGTTCGTCTGTGCTGCGGATGCTGCGCCCGTGAACGGGCATTTTGCTTCGGTTGCCACGGTAAGCTCCTTCCTTGCGGTAGATCAGAAAGTTAAAACAAAACTCTTGTCAACGGCGTGCGCTAACGGGACACGCGGCGCGGAGCACACTTCGCGCAAAGCCCGCGAAAAATCAGTTCGCACTCGCGAAGAGTGCGCTTGCCGAGGGAGCGCGAACGCGGGCGGGGCACGTCGTACCAGTCAATGTCCTCCACAGTGCCGCAGCGGTCGCAGATGAAATGGTGATGGTGCAAGTCGCGCGCGTCGAAACGCGCGGCGCGGCCTTCGACGGCGACTTCACGCACCAAACCAGCCTTCACAAGATCGCGAAGATTGTTGTAGGTGGTGGCGCGGGAAGAGCGGGGATCCACGCGATTCACGGCCTCAAAGATTTCCGTGGCCGTGGGATGGCCGTGGCAATCCATCAGGAAGGCCATCACCGCATAGCGCTGCGGAGTGCAGCGCAGGCCGCTGCTCTCCAAGGATCGCTTAATCGCCGCAGTATCCATCTGGGGCTTAGAATATATCTAATGTGAAATTTTGTCGAGAATGATGCCTTGGTTCGCCTCACGCGGGCTGACCATGTTTGCCGGGGTTCCTTATGTATCCTGCAGTGTTCAACCTCCAGAAATTTGGATTTCAGTTCCGCGCATGGCCACAGAGCAGGATTTCCAAACAATCGCTCGGCCATCCACCTTCAACGCCCCCAAGAAAATGTATCGCATTGGGATTTGGGAGATTTCGACTTCCCAAAACGGGCTGGGAACACGTCGGCGGGCACGCAGCTCACTCGGACTCAATAAGTCCGATAGGACCACCTTGGTCGTATTAGACTAACTCCATTCGATATGTTGGCCTTTCCGTAAAGCTCCGCGCCAAATTTTTTAGATTAGACTTCACTTTCTTGTTGACAATTCCTACAGCCGATGTAACTTGAAGGCATCCTTCCGGGCCCGTCTCATCCTGTGAACAGTTCTGGGATGTGATGCCCTGCCGGCAAATTTACTGTGACGGAAGTGGTTGGGGTTGATGAAACTCACAGTAACACGTCTGATCCGACCCAAGAGTAGATTCGCTTAGGGGTGACTGTATGCCTTCGAAATGTGCCCTTTTCCTCTGGCTCGCTGCGTTTGGTGTGTCTGCCGCGCTCCTGCAGGCACAGCCGCCCGCCCACGGGCCCAAGAAAGACAAAACGAAGTCGGGCGAGACAACCCAAGCATACGTTCCGCCCGCCGATGCTTCTCAATACGTCGGTTCAGACACCTGCAAGACCTGCCACGAAGATATGCCGACGAAGGGCTTCTATAAAACTTTTGAGGATTCGCCTCATTTTGTAACGACCCTCAACACCGAGGGAGGTCCCGGGAAGCACGGTTGCGAAGCCTGCCATGGTCCCGGCAAAGCGCACGTGGATGGCGGCGGCGACAAGACCAAGATCTTTACCTTCAAGGACGCGTCCGCTCAGGAAATCAGCGCTCGCTGCCTCTCCTGCCACCAGTACGGACAGGAGCATTCCAATTATGCCCGCTCTGCCCATCTGCAGGCCGGAGTGAGCTGCATCGACTGTCACGATCCTCACCATCCAAAGGAATCGCAGTATTTGATGAAGGAAAAGGAACCCGAACTTTGCTACGGCTGCCACGTCGCCGAAAAGCAGCAGTTTGGCCTTCCATTTCATCACCGCGTGAATGAAGGCTATGTCTCTTGCAACGACTGCCACAATCCGCACGGAGGGTTCCTCGCCAATCAACTCCGCGCTTCCGCTACCGAAGATACGGTTTGCTACAAATGCCATTCGGAAAAGGCTGGGCCGTTTGTTTACGAGCATGAAGCCGTGAAGATCGAAGGATGCACCTCGTGCCACACGCCGCACGGCTCTTCGAATCCGCGCCTCCTCAAGCTTAATCAGGTGAACCTGCTTTGCCTGCAATGCCATGCCTTCCCAACGGGTCAAGGCCCCTCGGCGATCCCCACCTTCCACAACCAGGCGCAAAAATATCAAGCGTGCACCATGTGCCACACGGCAATCCACGGCTCGAATTCGAGCAGTGTCTTCTTCACCCCATAAGGGGGCCGGCGATGGGAGCAGCAAAGGCACAGGAGGATTTCAATATGCGAATGACGGTATCGAAGTGGTTTTCCCTCGCGACTTTCTGCTTGCTCTGCCTGCCGGCCGCAATGGCGCAGCAGGAACCCGAGCAGCAGGGCATTGATCAGGGCGATTACAACATCAAGCAGTCCATCGAATTCGGCGGACGTTTAACGAGCCTCTCCGGAGACTTGCAGTCCTACGACACCATGGTGAACTTGCAGCAAGGGCCCCGTTTGCTCGACTTCACGCTGGAGATGAGCTCCCTCAGCCATCACGCGACTTTGTTCGACCGCTTCTACTTCAGCAATTCCGGCTATGGCGGCGATCCCAACATGATTTCGCGTCTGCGTTTCAGCAAGAACAAGTGGTACGACTTTGATGCCCTGTTTCGCAAAGACGAGAATTTCTGGGATTATTCGCTGCAGGATAATCCATTGAATCCAGGCATTGCCGTCCCCAACGCTCCTGCAGGTTTTACCCCGATTTACAACAATCCAGCCAATTTGGTGGGCACTGAAATCGTCGGCATCTCCCCGCACGATATGAACACACGCCGCAAGCTCGGCGATTATTCCCTGACTTTGCTGCCGACTTCGAAGATCCATTTCCGTCTGGGCTACGACCGCAATATCAATGAAGGCCCTGCTTTTACCACCATCCACCAGGGCACCGAGCAATTCCTGCTGGCCGACTCGAAAGCCACGGTGAACACATATCGCCTCGGCGTGGATTTTCGCTTCATTCCCCGAACCAACATCAGTTATGACCAGGTCTGGAACGACTTCAAAGGCGACGTCGGAACAATCGATCCGAACGCACAATTCAACGTCGGCGCCGGGCTCCCTCTCGTGGATCTTGGCGTTTCCTGGAACCCCACGGCGAACACTCCCTGCGCCACCACTTTCTCCGCCACCACGGGTCTCGTCAACCCTGCCTGCAGCGGTTATTACTCTTACTTGCAGACTTCGCGCAGCCGTACCAATGCCACCACCGAACAGCTCAGCTTGCAGTCCAATTATTGGAAGAATTTGGAATTTTCGGGCAAATTCAGCTATACCGGCGCGGACTTGGAAGACGATGGTTACTCCCAAAACTTCGTGGGTCTTGAGTCCCGCACCTTCCTCGCCAATGACACCACTAACGGGCCGATCTTCGGTCGCCATGTTGCCGCTTATGCCGATCTTGGCGCCACCTGGTACATCAACAGCCACATCAGCATCCTCGATTCCTTCCACTTTGAAAATTTCCGCGACCCCATGGAATTTGATTCCTCGGTCTGCTCGTTTTTCAGTAACAGGTTGAATGTGCCCATCACCGCGTTCGCAACCACTGCGACTCCTCCCGTGACCTGCACTCCGCCGGCAGGCACGGCGATTGCGGCTTCGGTCACGCATTCCACCAGCTCCGGCGCGGATGCCGCACTTCTCATCAACAGCAACTACTTGCAGCAGGACGAGAAGACCAACCTCGCCCAGGTAAATTGGCAAGTCAACCGCCACTTCGGCGCCCATGCCGGTTGGCGTTATCGCCATCGCATGATCGCTGACGATTTCTTTACCCTGAACTCTGAAATCTATTATCCGGGCACGGCGGCGAGAGGCGATTGCGCCGGTTTTACCCTCGCCAACCCCGTCCCCGGATGCACCATGAACGCCGATGGCTCGCTCTCTTTTTTGACCCCGGACGCAACCTATGTTCCGCCGGACCAGTTGTTTATCAACGAAAACGCCGCCGTATTTGGCTTCTGGGCCCGTCCCACAGATAATTGGCGCATGACCTTCGACACCGAATTCATGACCGCGGACAACGCCTTTACGCGCGTCAGCCCACTCTCCTCGCAAAACTATCGTTTCCGGACAACCTACAAGCCCGCTACCTGGCTCAGCCTCAACGGCAACGCGTTAATCTGGCAAGGCAAGAACAATGTCGGTCAACTCTTCCTCGAGCACAATCGCATGGTCGGAGTCTCCGCTTTGATCCAACCCATGGAGAAAGTCACCCTGGACATCGGCTACAACTACGATGACATCTATTCACAAATTCCCATCTGCTTTACCAGCACGGCCAACGGTATCGTGAATCCGGGAATCGGGGCCTGCCCGAATGTCGCGGGGCTCGTCATGGACATCTCCACTTACGTGAACAAGACGCACACCGGCTACTTCAACTTTAGTTACTCACCGGTCCGGAGGTTTACCGCTCATATCGGCGCGAATCTCACGGGAACGGATGGCAGCGAACTGCGGCTCGATCCTCAAGCCACTGTACCCATTCAGGTCACCGGACCACTCAATTCCAGCTGGCTGCATCCTTTTGGCGGAGTGGATATCCTGATTGCAAATCGCTGGACGGGAAAGGCCTATTGGGATTATTACGGTTACCATGAAGACCAGACCCCGGGCGCTTTTCAGGATCTCTACGCTCCGCGTAATTTCCGGGGCAATTTGGTCACGCTTTCGGTACGATACGCTTTCTGAGGTGGTTTCCGGTCGCTGCCACAGATTTCGTTCTGCAACTTCTTTTCTGGGGGAAAACCGCTATGAGACTCAACTGGACAACAAGGATCGCGCTAGGCGCGGGCATTCTTGCGGCCGCAGGGATGCTGGCAGTTTCGGCTCGTTCTGCCGAGAGTGCCGCAACCGTCTATAAGCAGAAGTGCGCAGGTTGCCACGGTGCGGATGGTAAGGCCGACACGCCCGCCGGCAAAGCCATGAAGGTTCCCAGCTTTGCGGAATCAAAAGGTAAATCCGATTCGGAACTCGCGGACATCATCGAAAAGGGCAAGGGCAGGATGCCCAAGTACGGCGCCAGCATGAAGCCGGACGAAATCAAGGAGATGGTCGCCTATATCCGGACTCTCGCGAAGTAGTGGCCCGGTTCTGCCGCGAATCGCGGCGGAGCCATCTGATCCCTTGGCAGACTCTGAGGCTCATTCCTTCGTTCAGAGTGTCGAGTCCCAAGACGGAATTCTCTTGGTCCTCTCGCCTGCAAGGAGAGGCGCACTTGCGGTTTTCGTGTGAATGTTCACGGAGGAAAGTGAGGTGTAACTACTTCCTATGGGTTCAGCTGATTTCCTCCGAGACCGGTTTCGTCTGTTCTACTTCTTTGGCCAGAATTGGATTTCTCTGGCGGGCGCCGTCCTTACCACCAGCAGCGCCTTCACGCTGATCGCTTTTTGGTTTTACGAGTTCGCTCTTTCCGGCCCTGTCCATCCCTACGTCGGGATTCTCGTTTACCTGATTCTGCCTTTCGTGTTCGCATTCGGCTTGGTCCTCATTCCCATCGGAATTTTCCTGCACCGCAGGCGTCTTCGTGCTCTAAATCAGATTCCTTCCGTCTATCCCCATGTCAACCTCAGTTCCCCCGGTGTGCAACACACCGCGCTCTGGATCGGAGGTCTCACTTTTCTGAATTTGCTCATCATGGGCACCGCATCCTACAGCGGCGTCACTTATATGGACTCCGCCAAGTTCTGCGGCCAGACCTGCCACACCGTCATGCAGCCGGAGTTCACCGCCTACCAGAATTCCCCCCATGCCCGTGTTGCCTGCGTGGAATGCCATATCGGCCCGGGTGCCGGGTGGTTCGTTCGCTCGAAGCTCTCCGGCGTCCGCCAGGTTTTTGCCGTTACATTTGACACCTACTCCCGGCCCATCCCTTCTCCCGTCAAGTATCTCCGTCCTGCGCGCGAAACCTGCGAACACTGCCATTGGCCGCAACGCTTCAGCGGAGATCGCTTCCTGGTTCTCACCAAATATCAGGACGACGAAAAAAACACCAAACTTACAAGTATCGTCGTCATGAAAATCGGCGGCCGCAACGGCGAAACCGATGTCGGTATTCATGGCCATCACATTTCCGCGCATGAAAATCTTCAGTACATCACCACCGATCGCCAGCGCCAGGTGATCCCGGTCGTCTTCTACACCGACCCCAGCGGCAAGACCACCAAGTACGTCTCCACGGACATCAAGGCCACGCCACAGCAGCTCGACGCTGGCGAGCGCCGCGTGATGGATTGCATCGACTGCCACAACCGCCCGACGCATACCTTTGAAACTCCGGAGGAGGGCGTGGACAAGAGATTGGCGGAAGGCCTCATCAGTACGGATCTTCCTTTCATCAAGAAGGAAGCTGTTCAGGTTCTGAAGGAAAAATATGCCGATCGCGATACCGCGCAGCGAGAAATCGTCAGCCAGATCAATGATTTCTACAAAACCAACTACGCCGTCCTGTACCAAAGCCATACTTCCGCGGTGCAACAATCTGCCGAGCAGGTTGCAGGGGTTTATCTGCGCAATGTCTTTCCGGCCATGAACGTTACCTGGGGCACGTATCCCAACAATCTTGGACACATGGATTATCCCGGCTGCTTCCGCTGCCATGATGGCAGCCACACCAGCGCCGACGGCCAGACCATTACCAACGATTGTTCCGCCTGCCACACTCTCCTGGCGGTGGACGAGCAAAACCCCAAGGTCCTGACGGACTTGGGGGTACAGTAGCCAGGCAATAGAAGGAAAGCTGACGTTCGGAGTGGTTCGATGATGGGCTCGCCTGACGAAGACGGTTCGCGCCACTGTGTTCGAACGGCTGCGTTTTCCGCGTTGGCGTTCCTTCTGTTCGCGGCCTTTCCAATTCTCGCTCGCTCGCAGAGCCCCAAACCGCTGAAGCAGGATGAAGAATGCCTCTCCTGCCACGGCCAGCCGGACTTCAAATCAGAAAAGGGTAAGAATCTTTCGATTGATCCGGCGAAACACGCGAAGAGCGTGCATGGGATTCTCGGCTGCCGCGATTGCCACACGGATCTCAAGGAATTTCCCCATCCCGCCAAAATTCAGAAGGTACAGTGCTCCACCTGCCACGCGGACGAAGCTCACGATATTCCAAATAGCATTCACGCCGCGCTGGGCGAGGACGCCTGCCAATCCTGCCACGGTGATCCGCACGTCATCGAATCCGCAAAAGCCGCTTTCACGAACTGTAAAACCTGTCACGAGCAGGAAGTCAAGGGGCTTCAGGAAAGCATTCACGGCGAGGCCGCCAAATTCGGCGATCCTTACGCCCCGAATTGCGAATCTTGCCATGGTCCGGTACATAAAATCCTCTCGTCAGGCGATTCGAACTCCACGGTGGCGAAGAAGAATCTTCCAGGGACCTGCGCCACTTGCCACAGCAATCCGGAATTTCTCTCGCACCACAAAATTCCCTTCGCGCATCCCGTCGAGCTTTATCTTCAGAGTGTGCACGGCCGCGCCGTCCAGGCGGGAAACGCGAACGCCGCCGCGTGCTCCGATTGCCACGGCAATCACGCCATTTTCCCTGCTCGCGATCCCCGTTCGAGCATCAACCATTGGAACGTCGCGAAAACCTGCGGCCAGTGTCACACGGAAATCGCAAAAACCTATCTCGCAAGCATCCATGGCCAGGCCATGCAGGAGGGCAACACCGACGCGCCCGTGTGCACCGATTGCCATGGCGAGCACCTGATCCTCGGCCCGAAAGAGCCCCAATCCCTCGTGAATGCCGCGCGCGTTTCCACGGTAACGTGCGGCCGATGCCACGGTGAAACGCGCCTCGCCGTCCGCTACAACCTGCCGTTGGACCGCGTGCCGACCTACGCCGACAGCTATCATGGACTGGCGAACCGTGAAGGTTCGCAGACCGTGGCCAACTGCGCCTCGTGCCACGGCGTGCACAACATTTTCCCTTCCAGCGATCCCCGATCAACGGTGAATCCCGCGAATCTCGCCAAGACCTGTGGACAGTGCCACGCAGGGGCGGGGCAAACCTTTGCGATCGGCCCCGTGCACGTGATGATTTCGAGCGCGAACGCCAACCCGGTCGTGAAATGGATTCGCTGGGTCTATCTGACGCTGATTCCTTTTACGCTCGGTTTCATGTTGTCGCACAACTTGATTGACCTGCTTGCGAAAATGCGCCGCCAGGCCGTCCGGGTGAACGGCGGGCCTCAGGTCGTTCGCATGAATCTGTGGTTCCGCATTGCGCACTGGGGCGTGATGCTGAGTTTTCCCGCGCTCGTGATTACCGGATTCGCGCTGAAATATCCGGACGCGTGGTACGCGCACCCGCTGTTGTATTGGGAAGGAACTCACTTCGCGCTGCGCGGCCTGTTGCATCGCATCGCTGCCGTGATTCTCATTGCGTCCACGCTCTACCACTTCATCCATCTTTCCGTGAACAGGCGCGATCGCGCGTTTTTGAAGGCCATGCTGCCGAAATTCAAGGACGCCACCGACCTCCTGCATGTTTTGCTCTACAACCTTGGCTGGCGGAAGGATTCGCCGAAGTTTGGAAAATTCAATTATGCGGAAAAGATGGAATATTGGGCGTTTTTGTGGGGCACCGCCGTCATGGCGCTCTCCGGTTTTCTGCTGTGGTTCAATAATTTCACGCTCCGTCATTTTCCGAAATGGATGGCCGACGCCGCCACTGCGGTGCATTTTTATGAAGCCATCCTCGCGACGTTCTCGATTTTAATTTGGCATTTTTATATCGTGATTTTCGATCCGCTCGTCTACCCCATGGACACCGCTTGGCTCGATGGAAAAGTTCCCGCCGAACATTACCGGCACACCAGGCCGGAATATCTCCACAAACTGCAAGAGCCGCCGCCAAAGCTTCCTGAAAAAGAAAAACCGCAGAAGGAAGAGAAAGAACAGAAAGAAGAGTAGACTCGCACCTTGCGGTTTTGCCTGCGGCGAAATCTCTCTCGAGGGCGGCATGGTACAAGTTGCCATTGATCCGGCATTGAAAGCGAAGTGCCCGCGCGTTGCTCTCGGCTGTGTTTCCGCGAGCGTCGAAGTGGCCCCGACTCCCCCGGAACTCGAAGCCGGATTGCGCGCTGCCGAGGAGAAAATCCTGAAGTTGCCGGAGCCGCGCGCGGTTTTGGAATCTTCCGCAGTTCTTGCGACGCGTGCTGGATACAAGGCGCTGGGAAAAGATCCGGCTCGCTATCGAGGATCCGCAGAAGCTTTGCTTCGCCGTGTGATTTCCGGAAAGAATTTGCCGCACATCAATTCCGTTGTGGACATCATCAATCTGGTGAGCGTGGAAAGCCGGCTGCCCATCGGTCTTTACGATCTGGCGCATGTCGAAAGCGCGATAACCTTTCGCGCGGGCCGCGCCGGAGAATCCTACAAGGGCATCGGCAAATACGATTTGAATCTCGAAGATCTCCCGCTTTTCGCGGATGCGCTCGGGCCGCATGGTAGCCCAACGAGTGATTCTGAACGCACCATGGTCACTCCGGCGACGAAGCAGGTTCTGGCGATTGTTATTTCTTTCGGTGGCGAAGCGCCGCTGGCCTCGGCCTTCTCCCGGCTGGAAGAACTTCTTCTCTGCCACGCCGCAGCGGCCAATCTCGAGACTTGTATTGCGACCTGAGCCTTTTCAACGAACTGCAGGTTCACTCACAGCCTGCTCTGAAACTCCAACCCGATTTTTGAAGAAACCGCGGGAAGCGAGGAGTTCGGCGTTCAGGAGGGCTGCGCCGGCGGCGCCGCGCACGAGATTGTGCGAGAGCAGCGTAAGCTTGACGTCCAGCAAAGGACATTCGCGTACGCGGCCGACGACGGCGGTCATGCCATTTCCGGCGTTCAGATCGCGGCGCGGCTGAGGCCGATTTTCCTCTTCCAGCACCACGATCGGATTTTTCACCGCGGTCGGCAACGCGGCGATCTCAGGATCTACAACAAAGTTTCGCAGCGCTTCTCGTACTTCGTGAAGACTGGCGATTTTCTTCAGGCTGAGCGAAACGGATTCGAGGTGGCCGTCCTGCACGGGAACGCGGTTGCAATGCGCGCTGATGCCCAAGCCCGCATCCACAAAGCGCGCGCCATCCCATTTGCCGAGCAGCTTCTGCGGCTCGGCTTCCATTTTCTCCTCCTCCCCACTGATGAAAGGCACGACGTTGCCAACGATGTCCATGGATGCGACGCCAGGATAACCCGCTCCCGAAACGGCCTGCATGGTGACGACAAAGATTTTCTCGAGACCGAACGCGTCAGCAAGCGGCTTGAGTACAAGAACGAGGCCTGCCGTGGAGCAGTTTGGATTGGTGACGATGAAGCCGTCCTGATAACCGCGATTCTTTCGCTGCGCATGGATGGCGTCGAGATGCGCGGCGTTCACTTCCGGGATCAGCAATGGAACGTCGGCGTCCATACGGCGATTTTTCGAGTTGCTGACGACCGGATAGCCTGCCTGAGCGAAATTCTCCTCGGCTTGTCCGGCGACGGAGGAATCCAGCGCGGAGAAGACAAAATCGCAATCGAGGATGGGATCGAGGTCCTTCACGACCAGGCCGCGCGCGGCACGCGGAACGGGCGCCTCCAGATGCCAGCGCACCACGTCTTCATATTTCTTGCCGGATGATCTTTCGGAAGCGGCCACTTCGGCGAGTTCGAACCAAGGATGGTTTGCGAGGAGGTGCACGAGCCTCTGGCCCACCATTCCCGTGGCGCCGAGAATTCCGGCGCGGAATTTCTTTTCGAGGGGCATCGCAGGCAAGCCGGCGTCGCTATTGCCGGAGAGTGCGGCACTCATGCATCACCCCGGCGGCTGGCATTGCGGTTCATGGGCCCAATCTTTGTACCACGATTGTGCGGCTTGAAGGTGTTGCGAACCCAAACTAGCATTTCGCGCTCGGCAGCGAGTGGAAGAACATTGGCGTGGAGCACCCTCGCGCCCGAGGAAGCAAGAGCATGCGCTTCATCGTAGGAGAGCTCGTGAAGCAGAGTCGCCTCCGCGGATTCATTGGGATTGGCGGTGAAAACGCCATCCACGTCGGTCCAAATGACGAGTTCGTCGGCGTCCACAACGTGGGCGATGATCGCGCCGGAATAATCCGAACTGTTACGGCCGAGAGTGGTGACGCGGCCATCCCGCGTGGCGCCAAGAAACCCGGTGACGACGGGCACGAGGCCGTCTTCGAAGAGGGGAAGAAGAATTTCGCGGCCGCGGCGGCGCGTTTCGTGCAAATCGGGCTTGGCGTCGCGAAAGGTGTCGCAGGTAACGACAAAATCGGAAGAGCTCACGGGGACGGAGGCAACTCCGGATTTTTCGAGGGCGGCGGAGAAGAGCCGCGCGCTGAATCGCTCGCCGAAAGAAGCGAGGCGATCCTGCCAGGCGGCATCGATAAAGGGCGGCCGCGCGCCGTGCGCTTCCGCGGGAACTTCATGAAGCAGATCGCGGCCAAGTAACCGCAGTTCATGGCGCACGCGCTGCTCGGCGGTTTCCTCCAGGCGCAACTCGCTCAGCACATCGAGATGAAACTGAACGGCGGCTTCCGCTTCGGTGCGCGCGCGGAGCCATTGGCCATTTTCGAGCCACTGGGAAATAGCTAAGAGGCGGTCGGTGACGCCTTTCATGGCGGAAACGATGACCGCGACTTGAGAGGATTTCGCGGCGTCGCGGACGAGGCCAGCCGCGTGGAACATACGCTCCGCGCCGAGCAGCGACGTCCCGCCAAATTTGAAGGCGACGACGTGCCGCGTGGCGGTCCCGCTAGCCGCTCCTTTTTCAAATGCGACGGCGGCGGGCAAAAGTTCCTCGGCTAAATCTTCCTGCACATTCTCCGGGCTCATGAGTGCTGCTCCTTGTTGGGTGACCGCTCTTTGGTTGTTTCTTTCGGGTTCACCGCGGGAGCGTCTTTGGCGGGGGCTGAAACGAAGAAACCCACCGCCGGTTCGCTTCTGGCGGTGGGTTCGAAACTTTTTCTAGTTGCCTAGCTGTTTCTCCCCTCGCCAGAAGCGCCCGTAGTCTTCTTAATAATGATGGTCGTCGTGGTGGTCGAGATCGCGGACATCGCCATCGACGTCTTGGGGCTAATTCGCTTGGCGGAGAGAGACAACATACCGAAAGACAGACTAGCACAACTTCAGCCTGAACCAAATGAAAAATGAGTACAAGTTTCTTCCCACATCGCCAAAAACGAGACACTCAGCCGAGAATTTCTTCACGATGCATCGGATTGCTCGCGGATCGGAACGGTATAGAATTGTCATCCTATTGAAACTAAACGAGTTGCGAACCGGAACTTTCGGCGCCGACCGGGGTTTTTAGGGCCAAGGTTCGGTGAGGACTCCAGGCGCCTCAGGGGCAACTTAGCAAGAAAGGAAACTTCGCTATGAATTCCAGGAAGTGGTTTAGCGCAACACTCTTGTGCGCCTGCATCTCCTTCGCCTTTGGCTGTGGCGGCGGGAGCATGACGAGCGGCAATCTATCCAACACGCAGCAGACCGGAATGGTTTTCGTCACCGGAACGGATGCGCCGCTGCCGAGCGTCGTGTCATTTCAGGTGGACATTACGGGACTCTCGGTTTCGGACGGCGTGAATCCTCCGGTCTCCGTTCTGAACGGCACGCAGACCGTGGATTTCGCGCGGTTGAACGGTTTGCACACGCTGCTGGACATCAACACGATTCCCGCAGGATCGTACACGAGCGTGTCCGTCACGCTGGCGAATCCGCAAATTCAATATCTGAACGTCGCCAATCCGCAGACCAATCCGCCGACTCGGCCGACGATCAGTACCCTGAATTCGCAATCCACGCCGCCGGTTACGCTTTCGATGTCTCAGGTGCCGATCACTCTCTCGACTCCGCTCGTCGTCAACTCCAACGACATCATCGGCCTGGGATTCGAGTTTGATATTCGCAAATCCATTCAAGTGGATGCCATGGGACAGATCACCGGCGTCGTGAATCCAACCTTGAATCTGAAGGCCATTACACCAAGCGATGCGGACGCTTACATTGACGAATTCACCGCGGGAGTTGTGAGCGTGAACGCGACCGGCAATTCGTTCGTGCTGCAAGGGCCGCACGGGCACCAGTTCACGGTAAACGTCAACGGCCAGACGGAATGGGAAGGCACCGACACGATCAACGACTTGACGACTTCGTCCATCGTGCAGATTTCCGGCACGCTGGACCGCACCGCGGGAACGATCCTGGCAGACTCGGTGTGCATTCTCTCACAGGACAAGTTTTTCGCGGGAGGGCTGATCACGTTTGTGGATCCAGCGACAAACACCGCAAATGACTTTGATCTTTATGTGCGGAGCGTTTTGCCGGCGGGCACGGGCTTCCAATCCGGGCAGATTTCCACGATTGACCTGACCGGAAACGAAAAGTATTTCATCTACTGGTGGCACAATAAATTCACCAGCTTCCTGTTCAACTCCGCGCTGATGGTTCCGGGGCAGCACGTGAGCATCGGCGGACCGCTTTCCAACGGCGCGGTTACGGTAAAGCGGATCGTACTGCGGCACGAAGGGCACACCGGCACGTGGCTCGTGGGAAGCACGAACGTCGGAGCGAACACGTTCCAGTTCGATTCGAACGGGCTTGCCGGGGTGCTCTTCAATGGCCCGGTCACGGTGTACGTCACCCCATTCACAAATTGGGGCGGCGGACTGACTGGTCTGGGCGACCTCTCGGGCACATCCGCGATCAACCTCCGGGTGGTCGGTCTGGTGCTCAAGGATCCTGTCAGTAGCCAGCCGGTGTTTGTGGCGCGCCGGGTAGTGGAGCTTACGGACTAACGCCACGCTTCAACGGCAAATCCGGAAAAACGGCCGCTCGCCCGTGCTGGGAGCGGCCGCTCTTTTTTCTTGCTACTCGCATTTCAAAACTTTAGTGGCTTCAGCGACGCCATCTTTCAGTTTGCCTTCATTCCGGCGGGCAAGAAATTCATCGAGCTTCGGCGCATCGTATTTCGAATCCTGCTTGCGAATTGCCTGGTAAGCGTTCAGCGCGCCATCCACGCCGGCAACGTAAATCTCTTGTTTGTCTTTGGCTTTCTCCGGATGCTCGATGATCGCGGCGGCTTCTGAACCGAGCATCGCGGAAAGAATGGCCCCTGGATAGCCGGTCCCTTTATCGCCGAGGTCGCCGAGAAGCCCGCCGCATACATCCACGCCGATGTCGGGGATTTCGATGAGCCACTGGATCAGCCATTCGCGTTCCGGCTGAACGCTCCTCGACAAAGGATCGGTTTGCAGATCTTGGGCAATCTTCACCGCTTTCGCGCGTTCTTCCGCTGTGGATGGACCCCGCTTCTGGCTCTGGCCAAAGCATGCGGCGGACGCCCAGAAAACAATCAGCAGAAGAGAAGCAAGCCTGGCTTGCGTGCTCATCGCTTTTCTCCACGAGCTGCTTCACCATGGAAAAGTAGGCTCGAGCACGTGAGCCCCGATTCCGCTTTCTGCAATTCGGAAATATCTAGCGGGCTTACTTGGAATCCCTTTGCTTCGATGCGTGCTTTTGTTCGTGGAAACGATTTCGGAAAAATCACCGTCTCGCCGATAGTCAGAGCATTCGCCGAATGAGGCTCGCCCGGATCCACGTCCAGCCAGTCGCACCCGGTGAGGATCTTCCAGTCGAACCAGGCACGGTTCGCAAGCAGCGTATTCCGGCCGAGGTAAGTGGCCGCGGATTTCAGGTGCAAACAGCCTGTGACCGGAATCGCGATGACTTCGTACCCATATTGCGCGACGATCGTCCGAAGCTGCCTGATCCCCTCTTCGTTCGAACGTCCTGTCCTGCCCACGAACAACCTCCTGCCAATACGGAGAACATCACCCCCCTCAAGCGTTCCTGGAAACTGCACGTATTCCAGCTTGCGAAATCGTTCCAATTCCTTTGCCAGAGATGGCGCTTCGGCGCGGCGCGTTTCCGTCCCAAGCGGGAAAATCACGGCAAGTTCGTCGAGCACGATTGCGGGATCTTCGACGAACATGGAATCCGGCAGGGCGGGCTCCGGGGGCAGCGAAATGACTCGCGCGCCGTGCTTCATGAGCAATTTTTCGTATGCCCGATGCTGCGCGCGGGCTTTCTGGAGGTCAATTGGCTTGCGCTCGATAAAGCTTAATTCGCAGTTCGCGAGTGCGGGGCTGACTCCACGGGTGATGGCCATCAACATGGCATAGCACTCTAGCAGGACAACGCCTGCTTACAAATCTCCGACTCGCGGTATGATCTGTGCGCACGAGTAGGTAAAGCCGAGCCGAGGGAAAACTCCATGACAGATTCCATGCGCAGAGCCGTCGCCATTTTGTTGGTCATTGGAGGCGCTGCAGCGCTCTGCTGGCTTGGAGGCCAGACGGTGAATGCCCAAGCTTCCGCAAAAAATGTAATTGCCTCGACTCTCGATCAGACTCGCGCAGCCGCGGCGGCAAAGAATCCGCTGCTGAAAGGAAGCTATCGTTTTTCGCGGGGCGGCTGGATCTACCTGCATTTGGAAGGCGATCCTTCCGCGATCGGCTTTCAGCACGGCTACCTGCTCGGCCCGGAAATCGAGGATGCCTTCGCCGCGGTCAGCGCCAACATCGTCCATTCGACGGGCCGGGATTGGGCCTTCTTCCGCAAAAATGCGCAAGAGATGCTCTGGCCGAAGATTGGTCCGGAATACCAGCGCGAGCTCGCAGGAATCGTAAAAGGCCTGCATGCGCGGACAGGATCCAAACTCGATCTTGATGATATCGTGGCGCTGAACGCGTTCGAGGAAGTGCCGGACTACTATGTGCCGTGGCTGAACAAACAAGAGAAGATGGCGAAGGCGCCGGATCTCAGGAGCCCCGGGAATTGCAGTGCATTTGTTGCGACCGGAAGTTGGACCAAGGATCATCAGATCGTGATGGCCCACAACAACTGGACCAGCTATGTGAATGGTGAGCGCTGGGTAATCGTCTTTGATATCGTGCCGAAAGATGGCTATCGCATCTTGATGGACGGCTTTCCGGGTGTGATCGCCAGCGACGACGACTTCGGCATCAACAGCGCTGGTTTGATGGTGACCGAAACGACGATTACTCAATTCCAAGGCTGGGATCCCAATGGCATACCGGAATTTGTGCGTGCGCGGAAGGCCATGCAGTATGCCGGCTCGATTGATGAATACATTAAGATCATGCTGGGTGGAAACAACGGTGGCTACGCCAACGATTGGCTGCTCGGCGACCGCAAGACCGGAGAGATCGCGCAGTTTGAACTGGGCCTGAAGGCTTACAAGGTCTGGCGCACGGAGGACGGCGCCTTCGCCGGCTCGAACTGGGCGCGCGATCCGAAAGTGCTCAAGCTCGATGCTCCGGAATTCGATCCCAACGACAAATCCTCTTCACCCAACGCCCGCCGCATGCGCTGGGAGGAGCTTCTGGACGAAAACAAGGGAAAAATTGACGTCGCGCTCGCGCAGAAAATGCTTGGCGACCACTTCGACTCATACGCGAAGATGGAAGACGCCGGCGAGCGGACCCTTTGCGGACACGTAGACGCTTCTCCGCGCGGTGTTTCCCAGTGGGAATGGGGCCCCCACTTCCCTGGCGGCGCGGTGCAGGGCAAGGTCACCGATTCCGAGATGGCCAGGGCCATGGAGCTTGTCGCGCGCGCCGGCCATCCGTGCGGCGAAGATTTCCTCGCCAAGCCCTTTCTTGCCGCGCATCCGGAATATGACTGGCAGGCGCCCTATCTGCATGACATGAAAGCCGGCCCGTGGACCGATTTTCGCTCGGGTGACGCAAAGAAAAAATGAAGAACACAAACGAAGGCAAACATGCGCGCTAAAAGACTCCGCCGCGCCGCGTAAGGTGCGAAATCCAGAGTGTGGCGATTCCGGCCCCCAGCAGGATTCCGGCAAGAATGAACAGGATCACGCCCACGGTAACCCATTTATTCGAAAAGTCTCCCCCCACCATACCCTTTTCGATTGCCTCTCCCTCTGCTGTCACGCCCTCTTCATTTCCCCCCCCGGCGGCGACAGCAAGAAACGGAACGGCAGAGTATTCAGCCTGTCCAACGAAGACATACCCTTTCCGCGGAATCGTCTCGATATACGTTGGTCTATCCGGCGAGTCGCCGAGCACCTGGCGCAGCTTGTTGACTGTCGTGTTCACGTTGGCATCGTAATTCACGAAAGTGTTCGCCGGCCACAAAGCCTGCTTCAACTCTTCCCGCGTGACGATTTGCCCCTGCTTCTGAATGAGCGCCAGCAGTACCTGATAAACCTTGCCATGCATCTTCAGCCGCACACCGCGCCGCATCACCATCTGCCGGTGCTGATCAATCTGGAACGGGCCAAAGCGTACGTATCTCGTGGTTTGCGCTCGATCCTGATTGGCGCCTGATTCCATTTCTGATTCCGGGCAGGGCACGGAATGGGAAGTCATACACCACACCCTTGCTCGGATAGACGCACGGTTTTCTAAAGCGTTTGCCGGTTTCCGCAAATTCCTTTTTCAATCTGTATTTCATGACTGGTTGATTGCAGCTTTTCATCCGTAGGAATGGAGCGCCTTCGAGAACTTGTACAAATCACCCTGGTCATGAGACCGGGTTCGCGAAATATATTCTAAAAAAATCATCGATTCCTCCGGGTGGCCGAGGTTTCATTCCCTAAGAGTCGTTTCCTCAGCCATTTGCTCGCTCATCTGCGCTTGATGCGTATTTGAGACACAAATTGTCTTCACTGGCTCCCTTCTTGCCATGTTCCTGCCAACCAAAGTGTGCGGGCCCCTCGTGCTGATTCTCCAGCGGCTCCAGGTTTCAAAAAACGAGGTTCCGCTCATCGGGAATTCTTCAAGGAGAGTGAAATGCGCAGAATTTCAGTTTTAAGCGTAGTGGGCCTCCTGTGTTTGGCCTTCGCGGGTGCGGCCCTCGCTCAGCGGCTCGACGGAACTCTTCGCGTCACCGTTGCAGACAACACCCAGGCAAGCATTGAAGATGCCACTGTGACCGTCACGAATGAAGCGACCGGCGTTTCCGCAAGCACCACCGCTTCCAGTGCGGGAACCTATGTGTTCCCGAACCTTCTCGTGGGCTCCTACACCGTCACGGTGGAGAAGGAGGGGTTCAAGAAGGCGATCCAGAAAAGCGTGGCCGTCGCCTCGAACCAGATTGCCGAGGCAAAGATTTTCATGGAAGTCGGCTCGGTCTCCGCAGTCGTGGAAGTCGAAGCGGGCGCGGAGCTCGTGAAGACCGAGTCTTCGGAACTTGGCGCTACCTTTGGGGGAAAAATAGTGAATGATCTCCCTCTCAATACTCTCGGGGGCGACGTCAAGGAATTCGCTGTCTTCGTTCCCGGAACGACGACGCAAGAGGGTGGAGTCCTCGGCTCGGGTGGATCGGTCGGCGGGACGCGCCCGCGTTTCAATGGCTTTTCGATTGACGGCGTGGACGACAACCGTCTTGACGTCAATGGTCCGACGCAGCCGGTCATCCAGGAATCCGTTGCGGAATTCAGCCTTCTAACCAACCAATTCAGCGCCGAATATGGCCATTCCTCCGGCGGCCAGTTCAATATCGTCACGAAGTCTGGCACAAACGATTGGCACGGCGCCGGATGGTGGTTCAATCGCAATCGCGACTTGAACGCCGCGACCAATCAGGAGAAAGTCGGCAATGCAGGCCAGCCGGACATTAAGAATCGTTACGATTACAACCGCTTGGGCGCCAGCGCGGGCGGCCCCATCCGGAAAGACAAGCTCTTCATTTACGGTGCCTACGAGTTTCAAAACAATGGCTTGGCGTCTCAAGGCGCCACCGTGACCATGCCCACCGCCAATGGAATCTCCCAGTTGATGGCCCTCAATCCCGATCCGGCCGTTGCAGACATCCTCAGCCAATTCCCCGTCGCCACGACGCCGAGCGGAACGACCAACGTCACCGTCAACGGCGTTACCCAAGCCATTGAGGTCGGTCAGTTTTCCTCCACTGCCCCAAACTATTCAAATCAGCACGACTTCACCGTCAATGCCGATCTAAATCTCGGAAAACACCAGCTCCGGGGCCGCTTTTTGTACGATCGTTACCGCGCTCCCTGGGTCAATTTGATCCAGCCCCAGCCGCAATTCACCGGAACTGCAACCAACGACGCTCGTAAAGTCATCTTCACCGATGCTTGGTCGCTGAGCAGCCGGGTGATCAACGATTTCCACGCTTCGTATTCGAGATTGAACGGCCTGAATCTCGATACGCCCGCTGCTTTTTCAAATTTTCCAAACGTGGAAATCGACGAATTTGGGAGCAATGTCGGTCCCCAAAGTCTGGCCCCACAAGGGTACACGCAGAACGTCTACCAGCTCATGGACGACGTCTCTTACATTCGCGGCAAGCATACGTTCAAGTTCGGCATCGAAGGGCGCAACTACATCGCTCCGACGAACGATTTGCCACGCGCCCGGGGAGAATGGGACTACGCGACTCTAAATTCGTTCATCAATGACTTGGTTCCCGACGGCGCCAATGGCGCTCTGCGCGGCGCAGGCACGGGCAGCACAGCCGACAACTATCACGCGGTCTACTGGTTCGTTCAGGATGACTGGAAACTTACACCCCGTCTTACGCTGAACCTCGGTTTGCGTTATGAGTGGTCCGGCGTGCCTCGCGACGAAGCCAAGCAAGCCCTCAATTCCATCTCTGATGATCCCTCGTTGGGCATTTTCTTCCGCAAACCGAAATCGGACACAAACAACTTCGGCCCGCACTTCGGTTTCGCATGGGATCCCACGGGTCGCGGCAACTGGGCCGTCCGTGGCGGAGCGCAAATTTCTTACGACGTGATTCCAAACAATTTTGCGATCAACAGCCTGCCTCCCCAATTGCAGACGGAACAAAATCCCGCGATCACCTGTTCCCTCAGCCCGGCTCCGGCTTGGTGCGCCACCGGCCAGGGTTTTCTCGAAGGCGGCGGCCTCTTGCAGGTGAATGTGCCTCCGACGACCCAGGCGGATGCCCGTGCTGCTACGGGAAGTCTTATTCCCGACCAGACGAATCCGAAGGTCATTACCTGGTCGCTCGGCGTTCAGCACGCAATCCTGCGCGATTCCAGCATCGAGGTCCGTTACGTTGGCACGCGCAGCTTGAGCCTGCCGGTGCAAATGCGCTTGAACTCCGCCTCCGCGTTTGATCCAAACGTTGCAGGCGGCGGCCTGGCCCCGCTTCCCACATATATCAATCCAAGCGATATCCCTTCCACGATGCCCGCGCCCGTGGACACCCTCGCGAATTTCCAGACCTTCTGCCCCAACCCAGGAGTTCAGCCGGTCGCCCCTTGCCGCAATCTTTCCGCGGACGGCTTCCTGGGCAGCATGACCACTTTCCCGCCGATCGGCTCCGGGATCTATCATGCGGCTTCCGTGGACTTCATTCACCGGTTTGCAAAAGGCCTTTATTTCCGCGTGAATTACACTTTCTCCAAGAACATTGACAATTCCACGAACGAATTGTTCAGCAGCTACGTCAACCCCCGCCGCGCGCAGGACGGCTTCGATTTTGCCAACGAGCGTGGACGGTCGGTGCTGGACCTGCCTCAGAAATTCGCGATGACTTGGGTGTACGACTTCCCCAACATCAATAGCGAAAACCGTTTCGTGCGTGGAATCGCCCAGGGTTGGGAGTGGAGCGGCACTTACCTGGCGCAGTCCGGCCAGCCGGTCACCCCTCTCTCCGGAGTGGACGCGAACGATAACGGCGACAACGCCGGGGACCGCACCGTTTTCAATCCCGCGGGCGCCGGCCTGACTGGCTCGACCGTCGAATCCGTCTGCAACGATGGCGCCGGCGGCGCGACCCGCATCGTCACTGACCCAACAACAAGTCCCTGCGCCGCCGCGAACACCATCGGCTATGTGGCCGTGGATCCCACCGCGCGTTTCATTCAGGCGGGAGTGGGTGCCCTTGCCACCACCGGCCGGAACACCGTCAGCACGCCCGGCTTGAACATCTGGAACATGTCCTTGTTCAAGACGGTCAAGTTCACGGAACGCGCCTCGCTGCAGTTCCGCCTCAGCACTTACAATACCTTCAACCACCGCAATTTCAGCATCGGCTTACCGACCAACAATGGCGCGCTCGACTCGAACACCAACACCAATCCCTTGAACGCCGGTTATATCTTCGTCACCTCGCCGACGTTCCTCAACAAGTTCTCCTTCGACGGCGGCAGCCGCAACCTCGAACTCGGCCTCCGCCTCGTCTGGTAATCCGTCCGAGGCTTAGCCTCACGAGAAAAAAAGCGAGGAAACCTTGGCGGGTTTCCTCGCTTTTCCTTTTGGGGGTTCTCGCGAAATGTACCGATCCCTTTTTCGTTACGGCTGCGCGCCGCCATTTCCCGGCAGCACCATGATCTCCACCTTCGACGGATATTGCTCCGAGCGGTAGATTCGCTCCGTCGCTTTCTGGTAGTCGCTCTCTTTCGCTTCAAAAATATTCGGCACGAATTTCTGTGGATTCCGGTCGTACAGCGGAAACCACGTGCTCTGCACCTGCACCATGATCCTGTGACCTTTCTTGAACACGTGATCCGCCGTATGCAGATCAATCGTGAATGGCGTCACCTGATCTGGCGTGATGGCCCCAGGCTTCTCGTACGATTCGCGGTAGCGCCCCCGGAAAATCTCGTCGGCGATCATCAGCTCATAGCCTGAAAGTTTCCAATCCTCCGCCACCTTCTGCGGATAAACGTCAATCAGCTTCACCACCCAGTCCGCGTCGCTTCCCGTCGTTGATGCATACAGCTTTGCCGTCACCTGCCCGGCAACGGTCACGTCGTCCTTCAATTCCGGGGTCTCCCACGTCAGCACATCCGGCCGGTTGTCCACGAATCGCTGGTCCTGCGTCAGCCACGTGTACCAGCTCCCCGGATGATCTTCCGGATAGGTCATGTCAATCGGCCGGTGCCGGTAAGGTACGGGATGCGCCGGGTCGCTCACGTAACTGTCGAACGCCTCCGCCGATTCCGCTTTGGGCGGGTCGAACGAAAGCTCTCCATTTGCGTGGAAATAAAGACTCTTTGTCTGCGCCTCCTCGGGCGGCCACGAATCGAACGCTGTCCAGGTGTCGCTCCCTGTCTGGAACAGCAGCGCCTCGTTCAACGGCAACGTCCCTTTGTCGTGCAGCCAGTAGGCGAACCACGGCGCTTCCACCTTCTCGCGGAAATACACCCCCGTATCGCTGTGAAATGGGATCTCTCCCAATTTGTCTCCCGGACCGTGCGCCCATCCGCCATGATTCCACGGTCCCACCACCAGGTAATTCAAATGCTTCGTGTCCGTCTTCTCCAGCCGCTCGTAAGTCTTGTTCGGCCCGAAGAAATCTTCCTGGTCCCACCATCCGGAAACGTTCAGGTTCGGCACCGTCGCCTCTTTCAGCGTGTACGCCACTGCTTTCCGCTTCCAGAAGTCATCGTAGCTGCTGTGTTCCACAAAATTGTTCCACGTCGGAATTTTCCCGTGAAAATACTCCGCGTTCGCGTTCGAAAGCGCTCCCATCTTGAAATAAAACGTGTACATATCGAACCAGTCGAAT
The DNA here is from genome assembly GCA_035518615.1 of Terriglobales bacterium. Taxonomy (GTDB): domain Bacteria; phylum Acidobacteriota; class Terriglobia; order Acidiferrales; family UBA7541; genus Acidiferrum. Next base: position 63,603 of record DATIXL010000138.1, read on the forward strand.
GGAAAGCTGTAATTTTCTTTGGACGTCTCCATTAGCGCCGTGTATTCAAACGCGTAACTCAGCCGGAACGCCCCGTTATGAAAAAAATCGTCTCCTAGCCACGTGTCTCCCATGCACGCCTGCTCGGAAACCGCCTTCAGCGCCGGATGCGGATTCACCATTCCGATCGTCACCAGGTATCCGTCGTAGGAAATTCCGTCCATCCCCACCCGCCCGTTGTTGTTCTTCACGTTCTTCACCAGCCAGTCAATCGTGTCGTACGTGTCCGTGCTTTCGTCCACGCCGCTCGCGTCGCCGGGATCGGGCGCCGTGTGCAGCATCTCGAATTTTCCCTGCGATCCGTATCGCCCGCGAATGTCCTGAAACACGAAGATGTACCCGTCCGGCATCAGATTCATGTAGCGGTAGAGCATGCGGCTGTATCCCCCCGCCTCATCGGATATTCCATACGGCGTCCGTTCGAACAAAATCGGCAGCGGCTCCGTCGCGTTCTTCGGCGTGTAAATCTCCGTGTGCAGCTTTACGCCATCCCGCATCCGGATCATCACTTCCTTCTTCTCGAACTCCTTCGTGAAATCCCGCCGTTCCTGCTGCGCTCTCGCCGGCAGCAGCATAAAAAGCACAACCGCCCCGATTGCTCCTGCCGCCAGAATCTCCCACCGCTTCCGCAAATTCATTCTCGCTCCTCGATCCTAATCTGTAGAGGCCGGGCTTCAGCCCGGCTCCTCTTCGCGCACGCATACTCTTGCTGAGACGCGCCAAATCGCGCCGAGGATACCATGCTCTTCCCGGATTTCGCCTGTTTGCGCAAGAGAACTGTGCTTTCCATCCCGTTCTTTGGCGCAGCGCTTATCTCTGCTAAACTATTGTTTGCACGGCCGCACCTGAGGACAAGTGAGCTTTTCCCGGCTGCTGGTTGTTTCAGCAGCTATTTTTGTCTGTGCGCGCAAGCTCATTACTATGAACAAGCGCATTCGCAACATCGCCATCATCGCTCACGTGGACCACGGCAAAACCACCCTCGTGGACGCCATGCTCCGCCAGTCCGGCATCTTTCGCGCCAATCAGGAGCTCGTCGAGCGCGTCATGGACTCCAACGATCTCGAGCGCGAGCGCGGCATCACGATTCTCGCAAAGAACACGGCGCTCTTTTTCCACGACACCAAGATCAACATTGTGGACACTCCCGGCCACAGCGATTTCGGGGGCGAAGTCGAACGTGCCCTCCGCATGGTGGACGGCGTCGTTCTCCTCGTGGACGCCAGCGAAGGCCCGCTCCCGCAGACGCGCTACGTTCTCCAGAAGGCTCTCGCCGCAAAGCTTCCTCCCGTTGTGGTCCTCAACAAAATTGACCGCACCGACGCCCGCGCCAAGGA
>DATIXL010000139.1:0-54355 GCA_035518615.1 Terriglobales bacterium
AGGCCAATGCGAAACGCGATGTGACGGCCCAAGCGAGCTACACGCACGTCGCGGCGCTGAATACAGCGTCGCTCTTCGCCAACATCGAGATTCCCATCTTCGATCGCAACCAGGGTGAAGTCGCGAGAACGCAGCACGCCATTACGCAGTCACAGGAGCTTTCGAGCGAACAGACCTCGGTAGTGCTGACGGACGTGGTGAATGCGTATGAGAGCCTCCGCACCAGCGGCCAGGTGGTGCAGTTGTACGAGTCGGGCTACCGAAAGCAGGCGGAGGACTCGCGCAACATCAGCCAGTACGCCTTTCAACGCGGCGCGGCGACGCTGCTCGATTTCCTCGACGCCCAGCGGAGCTATCGCGCCACCGAGCTGGCGTATCGCCAGGCGCTTGCCAGCTACATGTCCGCCCTCGAACAACTTCGTCAGGCGGTCGGCACCAGGAGCTTGCCATGAAGACGCTCATTACGGTCCTGATAGGTGCCGGTGCCGTCGGGCTCGCCAGTTGCGGCGGGAATCAGGCCGGACAGATGACCTCATTCTCGGCGGCGCAGCCCACGACGAGCCAGGCGGAATTGTCGACGCTATCCGCCGACCAGATGTCGCACATCCAGGTCTACACGGTGGGCACGACGACCCTAGCGCGAACCCTGCGTCTCACGGGAGCCGTCGCCTACAACGGCTTCTCGACCACTCCCGTGATCACGCAGGTGGGCGGTCCGGTGAGCCGGGTCCTGGTCACGCCGGGTGAACACGTCAAGGCCGGCCAGCCACTGTTGTACGTCGCGAGCCCAGATTTCTCCCAGTTGCGTTCGGGCTATCTCAAGGCGCGTGATGCTTTCCAGCTCGCCGACAAATTCTTCAAGCGCGACCAGGATCTCTACGCGCACGGCGCCATCGCACAGGCTGATCTCGAGCAGGCCGAGTCGACCAAAGTGCAGGCGCAAGCCGATCTCGACGCCAGCGAACAGGCGATGCGCATCGTCGGCATCACGAATCCGGACGACTTGATCAACAAGCCCCCAGCCACTGAAGTCGCGCTGGTGTCGCCGGCGGCGGGCGAGGTCGTCGAACGTCTGTGCGCACCGGGGCAGCTTCTCCAGGCCGGCATGACGCAGTGCTTCACGCTGTCCGACATGAGCAGCGTGTGGGTGCTGGTCAACATCTATCAGAACGACATCGGGGCCGTGCACCCAGGCGACGACGTGACGATCTCGAACGACACGTACCAGACCAGGATCCTCGGCAAGATTCAGTACATCGCGCCGGCGCTCGATCCCACGACGCGCACCTTGCAAGCGAGGATCTCGGCCGCCAATCCCGGCGAGCGCCTGAAGAAAGACATGTACGTCACAGCGGAGGTGCGAGCCGGCGTCATTCCGAACGCGCTGGTGGTGCCTGACGCCGCCGTGCTTCGCGATGCGCAGAACATGCCGTACGTCTACGTGCAGACCGGCGAGCGACAGTTCGCGCGTCGCAGTGTGACGCTCGGCGATGCGCAGAACGGACGTACGCAGGTGCTTACCGGACTGCGCGCCGGCGACAAGATCGTCGGCGACGGCAGTCTTTTCCTGCAGTTCCAGAACTCGCTCCAGTAGCCGCGACTGAACTCATGATCCATCACATTGTTCAAGTTGCTCTCCGGCAGCGGTTCCTGGTGCTGATGATCACCGTTGTGGTGATCGTCTTCGGCGTGCTGGCGTTCGAGCGCATGCCGGTCGATGCGTATCCGGATCTGTCGCCGCCGATGGTCGAGATCATCTCGCAGTGGCCGGGCCACGCCGCCGAGGAAGTCGAGCGCCTCACCACGCTTCCCCTCGAGCTCGCCATGAATGGCACGCCCAACCTCCGCGTGATGCGGTCCATCTCGCTCTATGGCCTTTCCGACGTCATACTCACCTTTGATGAAGGCGTGGATCCTTACTTCGCCCGTCAGGTCGTTTTCGAACGTATTGGCGACGCGGAGCTTCCGCAGGGTGTCACGCCCAGCATGGCGCCACTCTTCAGCCCTAGCGGCCTCGTCTATCGCTACGTCATCGAAAGCCCGGACCGCACTCCCATGGAGTTGCACACCTATGAGGACTGGATCATCGAGCGCGCCTATCGCAGCGTTCCCGGGGTGGCCGACGATTCCGGCTTCGGCGGCCCCACCATGCAGTATCACGTCTTGCTCGATCCCGTCCGCCTTTACAACTATCACCTTCCCGTAGCCCAGGTTCTCAACGCTCTAGCTGCCAATAATTCCAACGCCGGCGGCGGTTTCTATACGCAGGGTGGCCAGTTTTATTACGTTCGCGGCCTCGGCCTGCTCAAATCCACCGACGATATCGGTGAAGTCGTCGTCGGCAGCAACAACGGCGCACCCATCCGCGTCAAGGATGTCGCCCAGGTCGTCATCGGCAACGCCCCGCGTCTCGGCATCTTCGGCTTTCAGGACAAAAAGTCCAACAACGATGACGCTGTCGAAGGCGTCATCCTCATGCGCCGCGGCGAGCAGACGCAAAACGTCCTGCGTGGTGTTGAGGCCAAGACGAAAGAACTCAACTCCTCCATTCTTCCCCAGGACATCAAAATCCGCCCTTACTACGACCGCAGCGACCTCGTCCGCGTCACCACCGATACCGTCGAAGGCAATCTTCTCCGCGGCATGATCCTCGTCCTCATCGTCCTGATTTTTTTCCTCGTCAGCATTCGTGCTGCGGTCATCACCGCCCTCACCATCCCTCTCGCGCTCCTCTTCGCCTTCATCTTCCTTCACTGGACAGGCGAGGCCGCCAACCTCCTCTCCATCGGCGCAATTGATTTCGGCATCATCATTGACGGCACCATCGTCATGGTCGAGAACATCTATCGCGAGCTCGGCCTCCGCGAAGGCCAATCCTACAGCCTCCACGAAGTCATCCTTGCCGCCGCGCGCGATGTGGATCGTCCCATCTTTTATTCCGTCGCCGTCATCATCGCCGGTTATCTCCCCATCTACGCTCTCAGCGGCCCTTCCGGCAAACTCTTTCATCCCATGGCGGACACCATGGGCTTCGCGCTTCTCGGCGCGTTGGTTCTCACGCTCACCTTCGTCCCCGTCCTCGCTTCCTACTGGTTCCAGAGCGGTGTGAAAGAAAAGCGCAACCGCATCTATGAGTGGATCCGCGACCAATACGCCGGTCGCCTCGATTGGTGCCTCGACCATCCCAAAACCACCATTCTGGCCGGCATCCTCATCTTCGCCTCTACGCTCCTCCTCGCCCCATACATCGGAGGCGAATTCCTGCCTCATCTCGACGAAGGCGCCCTGTGGGTCCGCGCCACGATGCCCTACACGATTTCTTTCGAGGAAGCCGCCAAGTTCGCCCCTGAGGTTCGCACCCTCCTCGACCAGTACCCCATGGTCACCGTCGTCGGCAGCGAGCTCGGCCGTCCCGATGACGGCACCGATCCCACCGGCTTCTTCAATTGCGAGTTCTATGTCGGCCTCAAACCTTATGACGATCCTTCTTGGAGCAAGACCTCCGTTCACACCAAGGAGGAATTGATCGCCGACGTTCAAAAAAAGCTGGATGCTTATCCCGGCGTCATCTTCAATTACACGCAGCCCGCTGAGGACGCCGTGGACGAAGCCCTCACCGGCCTGAAATCATCTCTTGCTGTAAAGGTTTTCGGCCCCGATCTCGACGTCCTTCAGAAAAAAGCTGTCGAAATCAAGCGGGTCCTCGATAACACTCCCGGTTTCACCGAACTCACCGTTGTCCGCGAACTCGGCCAGCCCAGCCTCATCATTGACGCCGACCGTGCCAAGATCGCGCGCTACGGCATCAACGTCGCCGATGTCGAAACCGTCGTCCAGGCCGCTATCGGCGGGCAAGCTGTCACCCAGGTCATTCAGGGCGAAAAACTTTTCGATCTCGTCGTCCGTATGGAGCCTCAATTCCGCTCGAACGCCCGCGATATCGGCGATCTCCTCGTCCCTACTCCCGCCGGCCAGCAGATTCCCCTCTCCGAACTCGCCACCATCAAGGAATCCACCGGCGCCTCCTTCATCTATCGCGAGAACAACTCGCGCTACATCGGCATCCAGTTTTCCGTCACCGGCCGCGATCTCGAGGGCATCGTCCACGCCGGCCAGGCCGCCGTCGCCAAAAACGTCAAGCTCCCTGAAGGCTACCGTCTCGATTGGGGCGGCGAGTACAGCGAACTCCTCGAAGCAAAATCCCAGCTCTATGTCATCGGGCCTCTTGCCGTTCTTTTGATCTTCTTCATCCTCTTTGCTCTCTACGACAACTTTAAATTTCCCTTCACCATCGCCGTCGGCGTCGTCATCACCGAACCCGTCGGCGCTCTCATCGCCCTCAAGCTCACGCACACCCCGTTCAGCGTGTCCAGCATTCTCGGACTCCTCGCTCTTCTCGGCGTCAGCGTCGAGACCGCCGTCATTCTCGTCAGCTACATCAATAAGCTCCGCCTTGAAGGCAGTTCCATCCGCGAAGCGACGCGCAACGCCGCCCTCCTGCGCCTCCGCCCCATCATGATGACCGCCCTCGTCGCTTGTCTCGGCCTTCTTCCCGCCGCCATGTCCACCGGAGTCGGCAGCGACACGCAAAAACCTTTCGCTATAGTCGTCGTCGCGGGCCTCATCTCCCGCTTGCTCCTCGGCTTTTTCGTCAACCCCGTCCTCTACGAAGTCGTTGCCCGCGAAGGCGACGTCCTTCAGGTCTAGCTTCCCGGACGCCATCGGTGCAATATAAGTGTTCTCATGAACCACGCGGCCCCAGCTGTTCTGTTCGCGTTCCTTTCTTCCGTTGCTTCCGGAATGCGGCCCGCCGATTCCATCTGCTTTCCCAACTGCTGCGATCCCTCTTCTCAGCCGATGTCTCGGCCGTCTCAGGAGGTTACCAACCGCAAGGGACATTCCTCGGAACCTGAGCAATCCCAGATGCCCGGCATGCAAATGAAGCAAAAGAAATTGATGAACATTCCTCCCGAAAGCCTTCTTGACGAAATTCTCAGCGACGCCACTTCCGGCACCAGCGCCGAGCCTAACTCCACTCCCATCCCCATGCTGATGGCCGAAAAAGACCCTTGGATGCTGATGTTCCACGCCAATGTTTTTCTAACGGACATCCAGCAAACCAGTTCGCGAGGCGGCGACAAATTCTTCTCCACAAATTGGTTCATGGGCATGGCCCAACGCTCCGCCGGACCCGGCGTCTTCACTGCTCGCGCGATGTTGAGCCTGGAGCCCGCAACCGTCACGGACCGCCGCTACCCGTTGCTCTTCCAGCAGGGAGAAACCGCTTTCGGCCTTCCGATCGCTGACGGCCAGCATCCCCACGATTTCTTCATGGAGCTCGCTGCACTTTATGACTGGCGACTCGGCGACAAGAATCTTCTCTCGTTTTACTTTGCGCCAGTCGGCGATCCTGCCATCGGCCCCATCGCTTATCCGCATCGCGTTTCCGCCATGGAAAATCCGCTGGCCTCGCTCGGTCATCACCAGGAGGACTCCACCCACATTGCGTCCGATGTCCTCACTGTCGGTTTCACGCGCGGCATCGCGCGCATCGAAGCCTCCGGCTTCCATGGCCGCGAGCCCGACGAATTTCGCTGGAACATTGAACAGGGGAAAATAGATTCTTGGTCGCTTCGCCTGACCCTCCAGCCCGGGAAAAACTGGAGCGGCCAGGTCTCTTATGCTCGCATCGCCAGCCCGGAAGCATTGTTCCCCGCCGAAGACCAGGCCCGCACAACCGCTTCAATCATGTACAACCGCCCGCTTCACGACGGCAACTGGGCCAGCACAATTCTCTGGGGCCGCACGAACTCCCTCCAGGATCGCTCCATCTTCAATAGCTATCTCTTCGAATCCACCGTGCGCTTCCTCACCAGAAATTATGCCTGGACGCGCCTGGAAAATGTCGACCGCTCCAACGAACTTCTCCTCGGTGAAGTGCCGCTACCGGCTGGATTTCAAGAGGAGCCCATCGGCCGCGTTCAGGCTTACACGTTTGGCTATGATCGCGACTTCGACCTCGTCCCCCATCTCGCCTCTGCGCTCGGCGCCCAGTTCACCGCCTACGGCGTCGCTGAGACGCTAAAGCCTGTTTACGGCTCTCATCCCTTTGGGGCAGCCCTGTTCCTCCGCTTTCGCCCATTTTCTGCACCGCTCCGCTAGCTCCTGCTCGCCTCCTGTCCGCTCACGCGACACCTCGTCCCATTACCGGACGCCTTCTCTTCCTTCTGCTCCCGCCACCGCCGCTAACTCTCTTCGCCTGAATCACTTGCCTCCTCCCTTTTTGGACGTCACCTTGCCCTTAGCTTCGCTTTCGCGGAGGTGCCTCTCATGAACACTCTCCTGCAAGATCTGCGCTACGGCCTGCGCCAGCTTCGCAAATCTCCTGGCTTCAGCTTCATTGCCATTCTCACCCTCGCCCTCGGCATCGGTGCCAACTCCACCATCTTCAGTTGGGTCAACTCCACCATCCTCAATCCCATTCCCGGCGTCCAGCACGCCAGCCAGTACGTCGAAATCACCGGCGGCAGCGTCCGCGCCGACAATCTCCTCTCCTACCCCGATTACCAGGATTTGCGCGACCTCAATCGCACCCTTTCCAGCTTCGTCGCCGCTACACCCACAGCCATGAGCCTCACCGCAAACGCCAAGCCCCAGCGCGTTTGGGGCATCCTGACCTCCGCCAATTATTTTGACGCCCTCGGCATTCATCCCATTCTCGGCCGCGCCTTTCTTCCCGCCGAAGACACCAAGCCCGGCGGAGCTCCCGTCGTCGTTATTAGCAATCATCTCTGGCAAACCAGCTTCGGCTCCGATCCCTCCATCATTGGCACTTCCATTGAGATTGACCGCCATCCTTTCGAAGTCGTCGGCGTCGCCCCGCGCGAATTTGTCGGCACGCAAACCGGCTTGCACTACGACCTCTGGGTTCCACTCGCCATGGCCGACGACTTTTACGGTGGCGGCGCAAAACTCCTCCAGGATCGCGGCACCCGCTGGCTCATGTGCATTGGTCATCTCAAGCCCGGCGTCTCTGCTGCGCAGGCTCAGGCGGATATGACCGTCCTGATGCATCACATCGCCACGCAATTTCCCGCAAGCCACCAGGGCGACATTGGCATGACCGGCTACCCTCTCTGGCGCGCTCCGTTCGGCGCCAATTTCTATCTCCACACCATTCTCTTTCTTCTTCTCGCCATCGCCGGTGTCGTCCTCCTCCTCGCCTGCGCCAATGTCGCCAATCTTCTCCTCGTGCGTTCCGTCGCTCGCCGGCGCGAAATGGCCATTCGCCTCTCCATGGGAGCTTCCCGCTTGTGCCTCATCCGCCAGTTGCTGGTCGAGAGCCTGATTCTCGCCGTGTGCGGCGGCGTCATCGCCATGCTTCTCACGCTCTGGACGGCTGGCACCCTCGGCGATTTTGTCCCGCCCGTCGCGGAAATTCCCCTTTCCATGGCCGTCAACGCCGACCGCACTGTTCTCTTCGCTACTTTCTTCATTTCCATCCTCACTGGCGTCATCTTCGGCATTCTCCCGGCCCTTCGTTCTTCCAGCCTTCAACCCGTCAACGTTCTCAAGGAAGAATCCGGCACCGTTTCCGGCGGCGTCCACAAAGCCCGTCTGTCCGGCATTCTCGTCGTTGCCCAGATCGCCATGTCGCTTCTCCTTCTCGTCTGCGCCGGCCTCTTCATCCGCAGCGTCCGCCTGGCCGACCAGTTCAATCCCGGCTTCAATCCGCGCGACGTTCTCCTCGATAATTACGATCTTCGCGGCCTCGGCTACGACGAAAATTCCGGCACACGATTCCACCGCCAGGCTCTCGAGAAACTCCGCACCATTCCCGGCGTTCAGTCCGCCACCCTCATGGATTCCATCCCTCTCGGTTTCGGCTTCGGCCAATACCTGATCGAAGCGGAAGGCTATGTCCCTCAGCCCCACGAATCCATGGACGTCGAGTATGCGGACGTAGGCCCCGATTACCTGCGCACCATGCAAATTCCTCTGATCTCCGGCCGCGAATTCACCGATTCCGATCTCGAGGGTTCCCAGCTTGTCGCTGTCGTCAACGTCGCCTTCGCCGATCGCTTCTGGCCCAATCAAGATCCCATCGGCAAGAAACTCCACGCCACCGGACGCTGGCGTACTGTGGTTGGGGTCGCCCGCAATTCCGATTACGACCAGATCGCCGAGAAGCCTCAGCCTTTCCTCTATTTGCCGCTTTACCAGGAATACTCTCGCCGCGTCGCCATCGCCGTCCGCACCCCCGGCGATCCTCTCGCCTTTGCCGCGCCCGTTCAGGACGCCGTCCACTCCTTCGATCCCGAGCTTCCCCTCTTCGATCTCACCACGCTCGATTCCCGCATCCAGCTCAACACCGTCACGCAGCGCATGGGCGGCGTCTTCGTCGGTGCCTTTGGTGTCGTCTCTCTCGTTCTCGCCGCCATCGGCATTTACGGCATGCTTTCCTACACCACCCGCCAGCGCACCCACGAGCTTGGCATTCGCATGGCTCTTGGCGCCGCTCCCGATGATGTCCTCCGCCTCGTTCTTCGTGAGGGTCTTACCCTCGCTCTTCTCGGTCTTTCCATCGGCCTGGCGCTCTCTTTCGTCCTCACTCGCGCTCTCTCCAGCCAGCTTTTTGGCGTCTCCGCCACAGATCCGCTCACTTTCCTTGGCGTCGCCTTCATCCTGCTCTTCGTCGCTCTCCTCGCTTGCTACCTTCCCGCCCGCCGCGCCATGCGCACCGACCCCATGGCCGCCCTCCGCTACGAATAGCCTTCCTCTTTCCGTTGTATTGGTCGGTCTTCAGACCCCTGCTTTGGTTTCAGAAGATCCTTGCAGGTTTCCCGTGGCGGTCCGGCTGAAACGTTCTTCGCGCGTGCATCACTACCTTGAACAAGTACCCGTGAAAGCTGCTTCCTGGCTTGACTGTCGCCGGGCTAGGGTTTCCGCCACAGGTCCCGATCTCGGTGGAGGGTCGCGCCGCGACGCGTAAGGAGGGACACATGTCGTCCGCAAAATACCTGCGAGCCGCCATTCTCATCTCGGTTCTTGTCGCCGCCGGTGTCTTCGCCAAACCACCGCAGAAAGAGGTTACGGTTTGGGCGCTCACGGAGACCAAGGTTTATCATTGCCCAAAATCGAAGTTGTACAAAATCGGTAACGGCAAAGAGATGAGCGAATGTGAAGCAATCAGGGAAGGATACAAACCCGCTTTAGTCAGTTGCGGTTCGAATTGCCGCTAGCCGGATGCGGAACCGGCGCTCCCGCTAGGAGCTAGAATTGCCGCAGTTTTTACGCGGCGCGCAAAGCGCGAGAGGAGGACTCATGAGCGCTCACTCTTTGGTCTCTGATCAGAACGATTCTCTCAGGCCAATTCGCCTGTGGAGCAGATATGCCTTCGAGGCCGTGCGCGGGATTTTTATGGCCGCTGGTGCGGCTCACGCTCCAAGTGAGCGGACTCCGTTGAACAGAGAATCAGCGCCTCCGAGCGAGGGAATAAGCAACGGCACGGCCAACACTCCGATTTGGTGGCAAATAGTTCTTTATGGAACTCTCCTGGCTGCCATGGTCACCAACCGCTACCTTCGCTTCCATAACGGGGGCACTCCCGGAAGTTTTCTGACCACGGCTTACCTGCTGCAGGATGCCGTTGCCGCACTGACGGCGTTTCCTGCCGTTTATGCCAAACTTCAATTCAAAACAGACCAGCCCCTCTTCGCGCAGCTTGGATTGATCTTCGCCGCCGGGATGGGTTGGCAACACCTGATCTATTCCGTTTACCCAAGTTAGACAGCAACCCGGCACGCCAGAACCCCTCACTGCTCTGTTGCCGCGTCACAAGCAGTGGCCGGTCTTCAGACCGGGCCCTGTCTCTCCATTCAGCGGGCCGGTACTCCTTCCTCTTCGGCGATTTCCTCTCCGCCACTTCCGCAATTCGTCTCTGCCCATCGCCCCGGCATTCTTGAATGTCCGTTTCACTAAGCCTTGGCCTCGCGGGAGCGAGCCTGGAAAAAAGTCCCGCACGCCCCGCCTCTCTTCCTCTTTCCTCGACCGATCTCCGTACCCTCGTCCTCCGCATCTGACGTTCCGGCGAGGATCGTCATCCTGAGTGAGCACAGCCTGCCTGCGGCGGCGGGCGAACGAAGGACCTCTCTTTGGCCACTCCCTTCCAGCCGCGTGCGGAGATTCCCACTCGCCCACCTTCTGCCGCCAAGCAGGCGCCCAATCGGTACCACAATCTCTATTAACATTCATGTTATAATAGTGTATGTTCTTTTCAACCAATTCTCGCCGTACCCCAACGCACCTCGGGGAATTGTGTTCGCCCGCTCAAATCCCCTCCCTGACTGACCCGCACTGTGCCCATACACCCCTAAACCCCTTTAGAATGAACACTTGTGAAAAATTTGCCTGCAACTCTTCTAGAATCAACACTTCCAAAATCGCCCCAAATAACCCTTTTTGCAATCAACACTTACAAAAAACGACCGGGGGTACCCCCTTCACCCCGCGCGGACACAAGGGACCATCCCTCCCCAACCCGGGAACTCTTCCCCCCTCTCCAGGGAAGATACGAATATGGACCCCAAGCTTGCCCAGCCCGCTTTCAGTACCACCAACTTGGACAGCCCAGGGTCACAGCTCTTTCCACATTTTGGAGACTGAAACGATGCGCACATCTTTGAAAATTCTTCTGCCTCTCCTGACCCTCGGCTTGAGCGCCTCAATCGCCCTGGCCCAGGACAATGCCGTTGCTCCGCAATCCACTCCCGACGGCGGCCCCGGTATGGGTGCACCCATGGACCCGGGCGACATGCAACCCGGCCCAGGTGATCCCGGCGGTTTCGCTCCCGGTTCCGGTGGCTGGGCTCGCGGCGCAATGCGAATGGACGCAATGGGCAAGCGCGGCTACGGCATGCGCGGCGGCATGGGAATGCGCGGATACGGTACGTGGGGCCGCGATGACGGCGGTCGCGGCTTCATGCTCGATCGCCTGCTCCGCAATTCCGATCTCCGCCAGAAGATCGGCGTCACCGATGAGCAGGCCGCCAAGATTCGCCAGGAAAGCACGACGTTCCGCGTTGCCCAGATTCGCAATCGCGCCGATCTGCAAATCAAGCGCCTCGAACTCAGCAATCTTCTCGCCGCCGACAAGCCCGATCGCGCCGCGATTGACAAGAAACTCGACGATATCAGCGCCGCGCAACTCGTCGGAGATAAGGCCCGCGTTGATTTCCGCCTGACCATGCGCGACGCCCTCACTCTCGAGCAGAAAACAAAACTCAAGCAGCTCGCCGAGCAATTCCGCAACGAACGTAAGGGAACGCGACGCCAGGGCGGCCCCGGCGGCCCGGGCGGCACGATGCGCCAGCGTGGCGGAATGCGCGGTCAGCAAGGGCAGAAGCCGCAAGCCGCGCCCCCCGCTTCGACTGCCCCTTCTTCGCCGAACGGAAACGGAGACAATTGAACTCGCGGAGCAAAACGAACTTTGGTTTCGAAGTATCGAAAAAGGCGGCGCTCAAAAACTGGCGCCGCCTTTGGCCATCAAATGGCGACTCCACGATCTCTCGGGCGCATTCCCTCACAGCTGTGTCCATTCCGCCGTCTGTGGTAAATTGCTGGTTCACGGCAATTTTCACAGAGGTGCTGCATGTCCGAACCATCGTATGAAGAGCTCAAAGCGCGCGTCGCCGAACTGGAAAAACAGGGCGGCCCGAAGCGCTCCGGCCAGCTCGATTTTCGCGTGGGAGAAAAAGGCGGCGTGAGCGTGTATGGGCTCGGGCGATTTCCCGTCACGCTGTATTACGAGCAGTGGGTGCGGCTGCTGGAAGCGGCGCCGCAGCTGAAACGTTTTCTCGAAGAAAACAGGGCGGCTGGCAAACTGAAACTGAAATCTTCTTGAATTTCATCGCAACATTTTTTGCGCAACGCAGCGAATATTTCTCCCGGAAAGTCGCAACCGATTCTTTCAGGAAGAATTTCCAAAGGATCGCGCCGGGGAATTCCGTGCGTTGCGAACGACGTGAGAAAGCGTGATCTTTTCCGATTCCAAAGAACGATTCAGCTCGCGCGTGGCGGATTACGTGCGCTACCGGCCGGGCTATCCGCTGGGAATACTTGAAATTTTGCGCGCCGAATGCGGACTGGCTGCGGAGCATGCGATTGCGGATGTGGGAAGCGGAACAGGATTGCTGGCGGAGATTTTTTTGAAAAACGGCAACCATGTCTTCGGGGTCGAGCCCAACAAAGAGATGCGGGAAGCGGGGGAAGAATATCTTGCGAACTATCCGAAATTCGCGAGCGTGACGGGAAGCGCGGAAGCGACCACGCTTCCCGCTGCGTGCGTGGAATTTGTGAGCGCGGGACAGGCGTTCCACTGGTTCGAACCGCAAGCGACACGAGCGGAATTCGCGCGCATTCTGAAACCGGCCGGATGGGTTGCCGTGGTCTGGAACCTGCGCACCACGCCGAAAACGCCATTCAGCAGCGCTTACGACAATTTGCTCGTGCGTTACGGCACGGATTACACTCGCGTGAAAGAGGCGCATCCCGGAGCAAGCGACATGAAACGCTTTTTCGGGATCCGAGATTATCGTAAGCGGGAACTGGCGAACCGCCAGGTGTTCGATTTCGAAGGACTGAGCGGAAGGCTGCGCAGCAGTTCCTACGCCCCGCGCGAAGGGGACGCAAACTACGAACCGATGATGAAGGAACTGAGGACGATCTTCGAAACGCATCAAACACTGGGCCGTGTGAACATGGATTACACGACACAAATGTTCATCGGGCAGCTGGACGGGGACGCAGCGTGAAAGTTTCCACGACGTGGCTGAAAGAATTTGTAGACATAAACGCCTCTCCCGAAGAACTCGCGTCGCGGCTGGCGCTCTCCGGAACGAACATCGGCGGGATCGAGAAGGGCGCAAACGGCGCGGTGATTGACGCGGAGATTACGTCGAACCGGCCGGATTGTCTCGGGATGCTGGGAATCGCGCGGGAGGTGGCGGCGATTTACAAACTGCCGCTGAAGTTTTCGCATCCAAAACCAAAAGAGGGCACGGAAAAGGCCAGCGGCGCCGCGAGCGTGAAGATCGAAGCACCGGAGCTGTGCGGACGATTCACCGCACGCGTGATTCGCGGCGTGAAGATCCAGCCATCACCCGCGTGGCTGCGGGAGCGGCTGGAAGCGGCGGGATCGGCTTCCATCAACAACGTGGTGGACGCAACGAACTATGTGATGCTCGAACTTGGGCATCCACTGCATGCGTTCGATTACGACCTGGTGCGCAATCATTCGCTGGTGATTCGCCGCGCGAAGCCGAACGAAAAAATGAGAACCCTCGATGGGATCGAGCGGACCCTCGATCCGGGAATCTGCATGGTGTGCGACGGAGACGGAACGCGAGCCGTGGGCATCGGCGGAATCATGGGCGGAGCGGAGACGGAAATTTCGTTTTCGACGAAGAACGTGCTGATCGAATGCGCATGGTTCGATCCAGTGGCGATCCGGCGGGCGGCACGATTCCTGAAACTGCACACGGAAGCTTCGACGCGATTTGGCCGAGGCGCCGATCCAGAAATAGCCGAAGTCGCGTCGCGGCGCTGCGCGGAATTGATTTTGCAGCTTGCAGGCGGTGAATTGCTTTCCGGCGTCGTGGACGCGTATCCGGGAAAACGCGCAGCGAAGAAAATCACGTTGAGCCGAGCGGAAATCCTGCGGGTGATGGGCGCGGACGTTCCGGACAAGGAAGTGGAATCCATTCTAGGCGCGCTAGGATTTGTGCCGGTGCGCGTGGACCAGAATCGCGGGCAGGGCGGATCGCTGCTTGCGGCGTGGGAATGCGCGCAGCCCTCGTGGCGAGCGGACGTGGAGAGAGAAATTGACCTGATCGAAGAGATCGCGCGGATTTACGGGTTGGATAAATTTCCGCCGAGACTCCCGGCGGCGAGGCAGGGAGCGGCGCGGCTGGCGTATCACGAAGCGGAAGCGCGCTTGCGCGAGCGGCTGATCGGACTTGGCTACCGGGAAATCGTGACGATTCCGCATGTGCCTGAGGAGCGGGACGCGATGTTTCGTCCTGCAAATGCGGCGCCCGCCCGGCTTGCGAATCCGCTCTCGGAAGAAGCCGATGTGCTGCGCTCGACCGGGGCGGTGACGATGGCGGCGGCGATCGAGTGGAATTTGAACCACGGTCAGCGAAGCGTGCGGCTCTTTGAGATTGGAAGACACTACCGGTTCGTGGACGGCAAGCCATCAGAGACGCGCGTGCTGACGATCGGCGCGACCGGTGAAGCGCGTCCACAGGGACTCTACGATGGCGCACGGGAATTTGTATTTGCCGATCTCAAGGGCGATCTGGACTCCATCGGCGGGCTGGCCGGCGGATTGAAATGGGAGGACGGCGGGCCGGAGTGGCTGCACGCGGCAAAGCGGGGAAGGATCCTTCTTGGAGAGGGTGAAATCGGGGCGGCGGGACAACTGGCGCGGCGCATTGCCGACCGTTACAAATTCCGCCAGGATGTTTTTCTTGCGGAGCTGAATGCCGGGCCGTTCTACTGCATGTATTACGGGGTGAAAAACGCGCGGCGATACGAGCCGCTGCCACGATTCCCAGCGGTGGAGCGAGATTTTTCGCTGTTTTTGAAAGAGGGCACGGCATTTCAAAGCGTTGCGGAGGCGATTCGCTCGCTTGGCATTCCGGAAGTGGCGAGCGTTGAGGCGGCGGATCTCTTTCGAGGAAAGAACGTGCCGGCGGGCAAATTTTCGCTGATGGTGCGAGTAAGGTTCCAGAGCCGCGAAGCCACACTGACGGACGCAGAGATTTCGGATTTTTCGGGACAGATCGTGTCCGCGCTGGAGAAGAAGCTGGGGGCGCAATTGAGAGCTGGGTGATGCGTGAATCGAAATCATCGTCCCGGCGAGCGATGGAGAAGGCCGGGCTGAAGCCCGGCCTCTACAGAAGAGAGATCAAGCGCGGTTTGTGGTAAGGTGGCGAAAATAGAAGAGAGAGAAGCATGAGCGGACCGGTCAAAGTACAGATTTTCGGCCAGACATATACGATCCAGGGGGACCTGGAGGCGGCGTATGTGCAGAAGCTCGCGCGCTACGTGGATGAAAAGATGGATGCGATCGCGCGAGCGACTTCGACCGTGGACACGCAGAAGATCGCAGTGCTAGCGGCGCTGGCAATTGCGGACGAGCTGCATAATATGCGCACGGAGCGCAGCGATCACGAGGAATTACTGCGCGAGCAGGCGGAACGCTGCCTGACGCTCGTGGAGCGCGCACTGAAGCAGACCGCCTGAGTTGGAGATTCCACGGAACCTAGGAAAGGCATCTCACTCCATCCGCGTGGGGAACGGCCTCCTCAGGTCGCAATAAGGGGCGCAGCGGCACGAGTTTGACCTCAGTTAGTTCGCTTCTTACTGGCTCCAGGGAGTGGGTTTGCGGACCCAGCGGTGATCGCGAAGCTGGGCAACGAGAGACAACTGGAGCGGGCCTTTATCGCTGGCGGCGATGTTGGCTTCCACGTTGCGCGTTTTGCGCATGCCCGGGATGATGGTGTGGACGCTCGGATTATTCAGAATGAAGCGAAGTGCCACTTCAGGCAGCGTTGAACCGGGAGGAACCAGCGTTTTCAATTGCTCGGCGCGTTCGACAGTCTCTTTCAGATTTCCCGGATTGAAATAACCGCTGCGCCAGTCGCTCGAAGGCCACTTGGAATCGAGCGTGAGGGCCCCGGTGAGGCCGCCTTCGTCGAAGGGAACGCGCGCAATGACGCCGACATCCATAGCGCGGCAGGCGGGAAAAAGATCGTCTTCGGGATTTTGGTCGAAGATGTTGTAGATGACCTGGACGGCGTCCACCAGGCCCGCTTTGACGGCCTTGATGCCGTTCCAGGGTTCCCAGCGGTTCAAACTCAAACCTACCGCCCGGACTTTGCCGGTGTCGCGAAGTTTTTCGATCGTCTGAACGGAACGATTGTCATTGAGCCAGCCATCGTCCCAGGTGTGGTACTGAAACAGGTCCAGGGTTTCGACGCCGATGTTTTGAAGGCTCATTTCGAGGTACTCGAAGACATAGTCCGGCGGATAACAATCGTCCAATGTAAAATCGGAGAGAGCGGGCCAGCGGCGGTTTTTTGGGGGCACTTTGGTAGCGACGTAGAGCCTTTTGCCGCGGTTGGCACGGAGGATGGCACCGAGGAGCTGCTCGCTGTGGCCGTCGCCATAGGCCCAAGCGGTGTCAAAGAAATTGCAGCCGAGGTCCACGGCGCGCTGCAGCGAAGCGAGGGATTCCTGGTCCTCGGAGCCACTCCATCCCGCCATTCCCCACATGCCATAACCGATTTCGCTGACATTCCAATTCGTGCGGCCGAACCGGCGATAGTTCATTGGCGATGCTCCAATTCCGAATTGATCCGGGCTGCGATTTTCGTCCGAGAGAACGTCTGATAGCAACACAAGAATTTGAGGTGGGCGAAACCGAAAAATGAGCGGCTTCCGGAGCTGAAGCCCCCCCCAGCTCCTGAGGAATCTGCTTCAAGCCCTTATCCTGGAGCGGTCTGTGCCCGAGAGGCTTGTCCTAGGAGAGAGCCTGCTTGAGGTCGGCGATGAGATCTTCAGGATCCTCGAGGCCGACGGAAACGCGGACAGTGCCCGGTTTGACGCCGCATTCGGCGAGTTCGGCGGCGGACATGTTGTAGTGGGAGGAATAAATCGGGAGGACGACGAGCGATTCGACACCGCCGAGGCTGGCAGCCAAAAGAAAGAGGCGGACGCGATCACAGAAGCGGCGGGCAGCGGGCAGGCCGCCTTTCAGATCGAACGCCAGCATGGAGCCGAAATTCTTCATTTGCTGTTTGGCCAGCGCGTGGTCGGGATGGGATTTCAGGCCGGGATAATGAACGGCGGCGACTGTAGGATGTTTTTCAAGAAAGCGCGCCACTTGCATGGCGTTGTCGCATTGGCGAAGAACGCGCATGCCCATGGTTTTCATGCCGCGGATGAGAAGAAAGGCCGCTTCGGGATCCATGGAGCCGCCGAGATAGATGACCATGTGGTGGACGCGGTCCATCCAGCGCTTGCTGCCGGCAACGGCGCCGGCGATAACGTCGGAGTGACCCGCCATGTATTTCGTCGCGCTGTGGACGACCATGTCGAAGCCGAGAGTCAGAGGCTTCTGGAGGATGGGAGTGGCAAAGGTGTTGTCCATGATGGAGACGAGGCCGTGCTTTTTGGCGAAGGCAATCGCTTTGTGCAGGTCCACCAAGCGGAGCGTAGGGTTTGTGGGCGTTTCCACGTAAAGAACTTTCGTGCGCGATGTGATGAGGCCCTCGATGCCAGCGAGACTGGTGGGAGCGCGATGAACGCCGATACCCATGTCCGGAAAAATGTCGCGCATGAGGCGGTAGCTTCCGCCATAAAGTTGGGCAGTGGAGATAACTTCATCGCCGGCTTTGAGGGCGCCAAGAAGCGCGCAGGAAATCGCGGCCATGCCGGAAGCGGTGACGACGGCGGCTTCCGCGCCTTCGAGAGCGGCGATCTTCCTTTCGGCGATGGCAAGAGTAGGATTCCCATAGCGAGTGTAAATGTAGGCTTTGCTTTTGCCTTCGGCCCAGCGCTTCATTTCTTCCGTGGAAGAAAAGGTGAAGGAGGAAGTGCGGCAGATTTCCGGTCCGACGGGAGCGTTGACGCCGTGGCGGACAGGTTCACCGGCGTGGATGGATTGAGTTTGCGGACCGGGAACGGGAGAAGGATTGCGAGAGGATTTGCGTTTCATGGTAAGACCATTTTGGGGGCAATTTGCCTTGGGGCAAGCACCAAATTGGCGCTGCGCGGCCGAGTCGTCGGGCCGAAGAAATGGGGCAGTATAGTTACAAAGCAAGAATCTCCTGCGTAGAAAAAGCGGGGGAGAACAATGCCGGCGGAGGGAACGCGGTTGTGAAAAGGCGGACTGGATTGCCGATTTGCGCCAGAAGTTGGAGGAATTGAATGGGGACTCAGGAGTGGTTTCACGTTGCAGGAATGTGCTGGTTGGTGTTTCTCCTCTACTGGCTTGTGTCGGCGAGCAAACTGAAGGCAGTGAAGCGCCGGGAGCCCATCCACGAGCGCTTGTTCTACATGGCTCCGATGATCGTCGCGTACGTTCTACTGTTCAGCGACTGGATGACATTTACAGAATTAGGGCGACGATTCATGAGGCCGAACCCGCGGATCAGCGCATTAGGAGTGGCGGTCACGGCAGTGGGGGTGGGGCTGGCGATCTGGGCGCGATGGCATCTGGGAGAAAACTGGAGCGCGGCGGTCACGCTTAAGAAAGACCACGAACTGATTTCGACGGGGCCTTATCGTGGCATCCGGCATCCGATTTATACGGGGATGATGGTCGCAATGGCGGGAACGGCGCTGGCACTGGGAGAGGTGCGCGGGCTGATCGCGCTCGTCATCACGATGGTCGCGTTCTATTTCAAGGCGCGCAAAGAGGAGCGGTACATGATGTCCGAATTCGGCGAGAAATACATTGCGTACAAAAACCGAACAGGGATGCTTTTACCGAAGTTGCCATGATCGCAGACGCCGGAGAAGCGGACGAAGTTTTCTGACGGGCGCAGCAAATGCGATCAGGCTTCTTCTTCGACCAGTTGTTCGCCGTGGGCCGCCTTGTGGGCGGCGATCACTTTTTCCGCGAGCTCGTTGGGAACGTAGTCGTAGTGCGAATATTCCATAGAATAGCTCGCGCGCGCCTGGGTCATTGAGGTAAGGTCCGTGGCGTAACTCAGCATTTCCGCCATCGGGACTTGCGCTTTGATAATGACGTTGTGGCCACGCACTTCGCTGCCCGCGATTCGGCCCCGCCGCGAACTCAAGTCTCCCATCAGATCGCCGGAATATTGATCGGGGCCGTAGACTTCCACGTTCATGATTGGCTCGAGCAAAGCGGGGCGCGCCTGCCTCATGGCTTCCTTAAAGGCCAGCGAGCCGGCGATCTTGAAGGCCATGTCCGAAGAATCCACGTCGTGATACTTGCCGTCGTACAGGATGGCGCGGAAATCGGTGACGGGAAAACCCGCGAGATAGCCGCGCGCGGCGGAATCGCGAATGCCTTTTTCAACGGAGGGAATCCAGTTTTTCGGAATAGCGCCGCCGAAGACATCGTCCACGAACTCGATGCCCTTGCCGCGCTCGACGGGCTCCATCTTGATGCGGCAGACGCCGAACTGGCCGTGGCCACCGGTTTGTTTTTTGTGCTTGCCTTCGGCGTCGGCTTTGCCGCGAATGGTTTCGAGATAGGGAACCTTGGGCGGCTTGAGGGTGAGATCCACGTGATAACGCTTGTGGAGCTTGGCGACGACGACTTCGATGTGCTGCTGGCCGGAACCTGCGAGCAGAAATTCCTTGGTCTGCGGATCGCGCGAGAAGCGGAGCGCCTGGTCTTCTTCCAGAATTTTGTGAATGGCGACGCCGATTTTGTCCTCGTCGGCGCGGGTTTTGGGCTCAACGGCAAAAGTGATGGCGGGCTCCGGAATGTGCGCGGGCTGATAGAAGACGGGGGCGGATTTGTCGCCGAGGGTGTCGCCGGTGTAGACGTCTTTGAGCTTGGCGATGGCGCCGATGTCGCCGGCATGGAGTTCGCCGACTTCGATGAGCTGTTTTCCTTGCACGACCTGAGTGTGCTGAAAGCGTTCCAAAGTGCCGCGATTGAAATCTGCGAGGGTGGCGTCGTTCTTGAGCACGCCGCTCTTCACTTTGAAATAACTGATGCGCCCGGCGAAGGGATCGGCGAGCGTTTTGAAAACGAAAACGGAGAGTGGCTGCGCATCGTCGTATTTGCGTTCGACGCGATCGCCTTTGCCGCCGGGCTCGGTGAAGCCGACTTGGGCGTGCTCATCGGGATGGGGAAAAGCGTCGGCGAGGAAGGTGAGAAGGCTGCCGGTGCCGATATTGCGCGTAGAAGAGACCATGAGGACGGGAACGATTTTTTCGTGGACGATGGCTTGGCGAACTCCGGGAATCAAGTCGTCGATGGGGATGGTGCCTTCGTGGAAAAATTCTTCCATCAGTTCGTCGTCGCCCTCGGCGACCATTTCGACGAGCTTTTCGTGCGCGGCAGTGGCGGCTTCCTGCATGTCGGCGGGAATATCTTCGATGGAGGGCTTGCCGTCGCCGTCAGGTTTGTAGAGATGAGCTCTCATGGCGACGAGATCAATGACTCCGCGAAAATCTTTTTCAGATCCGATGGGAAGTTGAAGGGCTACAACGGTGCGGCCGAAGGTTTGCTCGAGAGATTCCATGGAGCGCTCGAAACTGGAGAGTTCGCGGTCCATCCAGGTGAGGACGAAGGCGCGGGGAATGTCGTACTCCATGCAAAAATCCCAGACTTTTTCGGTGGTGACCTGAGCGCCGACGTGGGCGTCCACAGCGATGAGAGCGGCATCGGCGGCGATGAGGGAGCCTTTGGTTTCGTTGATGAAGGTGCCGTAACCGGGGAGATCGAGAAGATTGATCTTGACGTTGCTGCCGGAGCAGAGGGTGCAGGGCCACTCGGTGTAAGCGAGGCCGGTTTGAATGGAGATTTTGCGGGCGATCTCTTCGTCGTCCCAGTCGGTGACGGCAGTGCCATCCGCAACTTTACCCCACCGAGGCGTCATGCCCGCGGTGTGGAGCAACGACGACACCAGTTGCGTCTTTCCGGTGCCGCCGTGGCCTACAATGCCAACGTTTCGGATGTCCTTTGTGGAATAGACTTTCATAGAATCCTCCATGAGTCTCGCGGGTCCTGTGGGGACCGAGCGGCGGAGGTGCGTCGTGCAATGGCGTGAAAGTGCCGCAGAAAAAACATTCGGCCGCGGCAAATTCCACGCCTGTCAGACGCGGGCCTGCGCCTGGGCGAGTTTCTGACTGAGGGAGGAGAACGTGGCCTCTTTTTGCAACCGCAGAGCGATCAGCTACCTGGGTCCCGGCGAAGCAGGGGCGAAGGTCGAACGAAATACCCTGGTCCGTTCTCCTGACTTGGCGGATGCTAGCACAGCAGCGCGCGGGGGGCAATTCGCACGGGGCCACGGCCTGAGATTCTTGACATTGGGCGGCGGGGCGCTATCGTGTGCGTCTTGAACGCCAGACCTGCGGGAGGGGCGCATGCCGAAAATCCAGAAATCGCGCAGCGCCGGAGCCATCGTTCTGCTTCTTGCTTTGCTGGCAGCGGCGACATCGTTGACCCGTCTGCACAGC
Source organism: Terriglobales bacterium (assembly GCA_035518615.1). GTDB lineage: Bacteria > Acidobacteriota > Terriglobia > Acidiferrales > UBA7541 > Acidiferrum. The sequence continues at coordinate 21,232 of DATIXL010000139.1, forward strand.
CGCCCCGCATTTCTCGTGGGATTCGCAGGAGGCGCGCTGATGGTGTTCGGAGTCTATCTGATCTTTCGTAAGTGACTTGGACCGCAAAACCAACACAGAGGCTTCTCTTATGACCACCTTATCGGGAACGATCGCCAGCGATCTTGCGGCGTATTACGAAATGGTGCGCGAGCAGGTGCACAAATGGGTGGACCCGCTCTCAACGGAAGAGATCTGGAGGCGGCCTTATCCTTACGGCAACAGCGCGGGGCATTTGCTACTGCACATGACCGGGAACCTGAGCTATTACATCGGCGCGCGCGTGGCGGAGACGGGATATGTTCGGGACCGGGAGCGCGAATTCACCGAGACGGAGAAAAAATCAAAAGAGGAAGTGCTGGGCGCATTTGACCGTGCGATTGAGATGGTTGTCGGGACTATCCACAAGCAAAGCGATGCGGATTGGCTGAAGCCATACGCGGGAGAGCGCGAGCCTGAAGCCGGCGAACGGTTTGGCATTTTCTTGCGATGCGCGGGGCACGCCTACCATCACGTCGGACAGCTGATCTATTTGTCGCGCGAACTGACACGGTAAACGGTTTGGCCTTCGCTAAGTCTGCAGATTGAAACGCGAAGCCGCCAGGCGGTAGAGGCGCCTCCACAGCAGCCTGTTAATCAAAACCACGACCGTGGCCATGATCAACGTCGCGGCCAGCAGCAGATCAAAGCGCCCCGCGTCCGTAGCGCGGCTGATGGCGCTGCCCAACCCTTCCGTGGAGAGAATTTTTCCCTGAAACTTGAAGTACTCCGCAACAATGCTGGCATTCCAGGCTCCTCCCGAAGCGGTGAGAAGACCGGTGACCAGGTAGGGGAAAATTCCCGGAAGAATCAAGCGGCGCCAGCGGTCCCAACGAGGGAAGCGGTAAACCTCGGCGGCCTCCTTCAAGTCCGTAGGAATGGCCATCGCGCCCGCAACGACGTTGAACAGGATGTACCACTGCGTGCCGAGCAGCATGAGAGCCATGGCGGCGATCTCCATGCCGCCTCGCAAGTGAATGAAGAAAAGAAGGATCACCGGAAACAGCGCGGTGGCGGGAACCGAAGCAACGACCTGTACGAACGGCTGAGCGATTCGCGCCAGGCGAGGATTCGAACCGATGGCCACTCCCGCCGGAATCGTCCAGAGCGCGCCGACGAGCAGGGCTCCATTCACGCGAAGAAAGGTATAGACCGCGTCGCGGACGAGGAGCCAGTAGTCCTCACGGCGCAGAGCGGAAAGCTCGCCGATGCCGCGATAAATGGCGAAACCCGCGCCAATGCATGCAAGCCCCGCGAGGAGATAGCCCAGCCATCGGCGGGACTGGGTCTTCACGGGCTTGGGAAGAGATCCGGCGGCCCGGGCCCCCATCGCGAAGGTGAGCGTGAGCCAGTTCACCACAGGCTGCAGAACAAAACGGTACGCGCGGATCACCAGCGAAGCGCGACCGAGGACACTCACGATGGAGAAAGTGGCCGCACGTGCCGTTTCCACCTGTTCAAATTTGAATTTATCCGCCCAAATGATGACGGGCCGCCAGACGAGCTGATCGAGAAGGACAATCACAGCGATCATCGTCGCGATGCCCCACAAAATGGCTCGCGTGTTTCCGTCGCTAGCCGCCGTCTGGAGATAGGAGCCGAGGCCAGGAAGGCGAAAGTCGCGGTCGCCCAGGACAAACATCTCGCAGGCCATGAGGAAGAACCAGCCGCCGGCCACGGACATCATGGAATTCCATACCAGCCCAATGGTGGAAAACGGGAGGTCAAGCTCGACGAACCGCTGCCATTTGCCGAAGCGGAAGATTGTGGCCGCTTCGCGCAATTCGCGCGGCTGGGTCTTCAGAGAAGAATAAAAACTGAAGGCGATGTTCCAGACCTGACCCGTGAAGATGAGCAGGATGGAGCCGAGCTCCACGCCGATTTCATGGCGAGGAAAAAGCGCCACCATCGCGAGCATCACGCCAGGGAGGAAACTTAAGACCGGAATGGACTGCAAGATATCCAGAAGCGGAACGAGCAGCATCTCCGCGCGCCGCGAACTCGCCGCGAGATATCCGTATCCCAGCGCGAAGACCAGGCTCAAAGCATAAGCCACGGCGATCCGCACCACCGAATACAGCGCGTACAGCGGCAACATGCGCGGACTCTGTGAAATCTCCGCCGAAGGAGAAACCGGCCCCAGCCACGTCCGTCCAATCGCGTAGACTCCGTAGATCGCCGCGAAAACGAAAAGAAAGATCAAGACGTCAATGAAATAGGCGAGGCCCCAGCGGGAACCCGCGGGACGACGGGCGGCGGGAGGGATCGGCTCGGTATTCTGGACGGCGAGAGTCGCGGAGGGCACGGGCGAATCACGTTTCCGCGAGAGTCAGCTTGTCGGTAGCGGCATCGTAATCGAAAATTTCAGCGTAGCGTCCCCACTGGATGGCCGTCTCGAGCTGCCGGCGTGCTTCATCTTCGCTGAAGTGCTCGTCCAGAAGGTCGCGAAAGAATTCCGCGGAAATGGTGCGGTCGGACTTTGCACGAAGGGCCTGCTCCATCTGGCGCAGCAGCGGCACGTTGGCCAGGGCGGCCTTGCGGAAGATGGCCTTGCGTTCCTGAATGTCCGCCTGCGCAAAGGCGCGCCCGTCGTCGGTAATCGTCGCGTCACCTTCTTCCAGCTTCATAAAGCCGAACAACAGGGCGGTATCCACCGTGGGAAGCAGGTTGTCCACTTCGAGTCCGAGCTCATCGGCGAGCTTGTGCAGGTCCATGCGCCCGCCCTGATCGGCAAGTATCTCAAGCAATCCGGCCAGTCCTCCGGGCCGCGTATGCGGCAGCATGATGACCTTCTTCGCGGGCGCGCTCGGCGTGCCGGCGGGCGACACCGCGGTGATATCCTGTGCGTCAGGCCGCGTCAGAACGCGGTAGATCGCATCCACAAGTTCGACAAAAGCCGGAAGCTTGTGGGTCCTTGGATAAGTCATTTCCACGCGAAAATCCGCCCGTATGCGCGCAGGATTCTTGCCCAGGACGATGATGCGGTCCGCCAGCTCCACCGCTTCCTCAATGTTGTGGGTCACGATGAAAATCGCGCGCGTGGGAATTTTCTTCTCCAGCCACAATTCCAGGATTTCTCCGCGCAAGGTCTCCGCCGTAAGGACGTCGAGCGCCGAGAAAGGTTCATCCATGAACAGCACTTCGGGCTCGACCACCAGCGCGCGCGCCACGCCGACGCGCTGCTTCATGCCGCCCGAAAGTTCCTTTGGATAGGCGGACTCGAAACCGTCCAGTCCGACAGCATCAATGATCTTAAGCGCGCGTTTGTGCCGTTCGATCGGCTGCATGCCGCGGGCTTCGAGAGGAGCCTCCACGTTTTCCAGCACCGTGAGCCATGGGAAGAGCGCGAAGCTCTGAAAGACAATGGCAACGTTTGGAGTTTCGCCGTGGACCGGCTGGCCGTGCCAGTAGACGCCGCCGGCGGAGGATGGCGAAAGACCGGTCAACATCCGAAGCAATGTGGATTTCCCGCAACCGGAAGGGCCCAACAGGGCGATGATCTGTCCCGGAAACACGGCCAGGTTCGTGGGCGAGATCACCTGGACGCGCGAGCCATCCGCCTGCTGATAAAATTTCTCCAGGCCGCGTGCTTCGATGATCGGTTCAACCGCGGTAACGGTATCAATAGTCGCCATGGCCGCGTGTATTATGGCCCAGTCCTATATGAGTGGAACAGCGCGGAATTCAAGTCCCCAATTGTGTTTTCTGGCGGTTACAATTCTGTGACATTGCGATGACGGAATCGTTTCAGCCTTTTGCGCGCCGGCTTTTGCGTTCGCCATGGCTTGCGGCAGCGCTCGTATCGATGGCGGTGTCCGCCGCGATTGTTTCGCCTTTCTTCTTTTTTGGAAATGCGTCGGGCCATGACATTGAATTTCACGCTTCGTCGTGGATGGATGTCGCGTACCAGTGGAAAGAGGGAATTCTCTTCCCACGATGGACAGAGTGGGCGAACTACGGCTACGGCGAGCCGCGGTTCATCTTTTATCCGCCACTATCGAGACTGATCGGAGCCGCACTGGGCTTGCTCTTTCCGTGGACGGCCGTGGCGTCCATTTCCATTTTTCTCGTGCAGAGCTTCTCCGGAGTTTCAGCCTACGCGCTGGTGAGGCGGTTCGCTCCGCACCGCCCCGCGCTTCTGGGCGCTTCGTTCTACACCGCGAATCTCAACGCTTTGCTCATCATTTATCTTCGCAGCGATTATGCCGAGCTTCTGGCGACCGCGTTCTATCCGCTGCTCTTGCTTGCGTGCCTGAATCTTTGCGGATGGCAGACCGGAACGAACCAGTCCACGCGAAGAAACATCGTTTTCTTCGCCCTCGCCCTTGCGGGAGTGTGGCTGGCCAATGCGCCAGCCGGCGTTATCGCCACATACGCCGTAACCTTTGTTTTCGCGTGGGCAGCCTACAATCAAAGATCGTGGCTGCCGCTGGCCCGGGGAGCGGGCGGCCTCGCGCTGGGCCTTGGATTGTGCGCGTTCTACCTGATTCCCGCTGCTTTCGAGGAGCGCTGGGTGAACATCGGGCAGGCTTTGTCGAGTGGGCTGGCCCCTGCGGATAATTTTCTCTTCACCAACATCAACGATCCGGACCACAACGCATTCAACTTTCTCGCCTCCTCGGTTGCGCTGCTGCTCATGTTTATGATCTTCTGCGCGATTCTCGCCGGCTGGCACCGGCTGCGCTCCGCGTCCGGGGACCTCACCCGGAGAGCGGCCCCGGCGGCCTGGCAAGCTCTTCTAGCACTCGCGGCGCTCTCCGCGCTCTTGATGTGCCCTTTCACTCTCCCTTTGTGGAAGGCTTTGCCGGAATTGCGCTTTGTGCAATTCCCATGGCGGTGGATGTCCATCCTCGCCCTGGCCTTTTCCGTTTTCTGCGCAGTTGCCCTGGTGCGGCGGCGCCGTTTGTGGATTTGGGCCTGCATCATTTTTCTTTTGCTGGGAGGAGCTGGAACCTACCTGGGCACAACCGGATGGTGGGATGAGGGCGATTTTCCCTCCGTTCAGGACGCGATCACGCAGGGACAGGGGTTTGAAGGCACGGACGAATACGATCCACGCGGCGACGATCACTTGGACCTTCCCCAGAATCAGCCCCAGGCCAAACTTCTGCCGGCCAACCCGGCGGCTAATTCGCAGCCTGACGCCAAGTTTCACGTGGAACGCTGGACCGCGGAGGATCGCCGGATCACCGTAGACGCGCGCCAGCCCGTGCGGCTCGCCATTCGCCTTCTGGATTATCCCGCGTGGCGCGTCACCTTGAACGGTAAACGCGTCGAGGCAATCCACGAGGGAACCACCAGGGCGATGTACTTGGCGCTCGAGCCTGGAACATCGCATGTGGAAATTCGATTCGCGAGGACGCCCGACCGCATTGTGGGAGGCTATGCAAGCCTCGCCGCGCTCCTTGCGGCAGGGCTACTTTGGTATTTTCCGGAGCAAAAGCAGCCGGCTAGCGGCGGTCAACAGTAGGGTGCCGGACGTCTTCTCCCTGGACGATGTAGATCACGTCCTCGGCGATATTCGTGGCGTGGTCGCCGATACGCTCGAGATTCTTGGCGACGAGAATCAACTCAAAGGCCGGAAAGACCACGCTCGAGTCTCCCATCATGTAGGTGAGCAACTCGCGGAAAATCTGGTCGCGGTAGTGATCCACCTGGTCGTCGCAGGCGAGCACCTTGTGTGCCAGCTCGACGTCCCGGCGCACGACAGCATCGAGCGCATCGCGGACCATGCCTTCGGCGACTTCGCTCATGCGCGGAAGGTCCACGTAGGGCTTCACGCGCGGATGCCGGAGAATGCGGAGTGCACCCTGGGCGATGTTTACGCCCTGATCGCCGATGCGTTCCAGGTCGTTGTTGATCCGCGATATTGCCAGGACGAGCCTGAGGTCGGTCGCCATCAGCTGATTCAGCGCCAGGAGTTGTACGACGCGATTGTCAATTTCGAGTTGCAGCTCATTGATGGCGTCTTCCTCGTCCAGAACCTTCTTGGCAAGCTGCTCATCCGAATCCAGCACAGCGTGCACCGATTGATTCACGGCCCGTTCCGCAAGGCTCCCCATCCAGAGCAGGCGCTCTTTCAACTGTTCAATATCGTGCTCGAAGTGGCGTTCCATGAGCTCTCATTTCCTTCCCTTCGCATTATTCAACAAATCCGCGCTCCGCGGGCCGCACACGAGCGCCAAAGAACAGCAAGTGCGTCTGCGGACGAGTACCCGTTACCCGAACCGGCCGGTAATATAAGCCTCGGTGCGTGAATCCTTGGGAGTGGTAAAAAGGGCCGAGGTCTCGTTGTACTCGACGAGCGACCCTTCCATCATGAACGCAGTGTAGTCGCTGGCGCGCGCGGCCTGCTGCATATTGTGTGTGACAATCACGATCGTGCACTGCTCTTTCAATTGTACCAGCAGCTCTTCGATCTTCGCGGTGCTGATGGGATCCAGCGCCGAACAGGGCTCATCCAGCAGAAGGACTTCCGGCTGGACCGCCAGCCCCCGTGCAATGCACAATCTCTGCTGCTGCCCGCCCGAAAGTCCAATTCCGGATTGACCAAGCTTGCTCTTCACTTCGTCCCAAAGCCCCGCTCTGGTCAGGGCGATTTGCACGCGGTCATCCATTTTCGACTTTGACAAATTTTCATAGAGCCGGACGCCAAACGAGATGTTTTCATAGATCGACATCGGAAATGGCGTGGGCTTTTGGAACACCATACCGACCCTGGCCCGTAAATTGGCGATCCTCTTGGAATCCAAAATGTTCTCACCGTCGAGCAGGATTTCGCCCTCGGCACGCTGGTGAGGATAAAGATCGTACATGCGGTTGAAAATGCGCAAGAACGTGGACTTGCCGCATCCCGACGGCCCGATGAACGCCGTGACGCAATTCTGGCGGATATCGACGCTCACGTTTTTGATGGCATGGAATTTGCCGTAGTAGAAATTCACGTTCTTGGCGGCCATTTTCACAGGCTGTTGGACCGCACCGCTCTTTTTGGCAGTTTCACTAGTCTTGACGGAAATGGGTACGGACACCATAGGGAGTCCCTCCGGTCGGTCAGAAGTCATTTGGGCACCTGGACCCTGCCAAGGAACCAGCGTGCGACTAAGCTGAGTACCAGGACGAACATCACTGTGATGAAGGCCGCTGCCCACGCCATCTGTTGCCAGTTGGCGTAGGGGCTCAGTGCAAATTGGAAGATCACCACCGGAATATTGGCCATAGGATGAAACAAATCCGCTGAGAAGAACTGGTTGTTCAGCGCAGTGAACAGCAGTGGGGCAGTCTCGCCCGTGATGCGCGCCAGACCGATCAGTATCCCCGTCAGGATTCCTGGGCGGGCCGCTTTCCACGTCACTTTGGTAATTACCACCCATTTCGGCGCTCCCAAGGCGATTGCGGCCTCCCGCATGTCGCCTCCCACCAGACTTAACATCTCGTCGGTGGTCCGCACAATGATCGGGATCATCAAGACCGACAGAGCTACACTGCCAGCGAACGCCGAGAAATGCCCCATAGGGGCGACCACGATGGCGTAGGCAAAGAGGCCGATTTCAATCGACGGCGCGCTGAGCATGATGTCGTTGAGGAACCGCACTATGTTGGCGATTCGGCTGTGAAATCCATATTCCGCCAGCCACGTGCCTCCCATCACCCCAATCGGCACACCAATCAGCATCGACAACGACAAAAGGATCAGACTCCCAACGAAGGCGTTGCGCAGGCCATAGCCATTGATGCCGGGCGGTGGCGTGTCCTTGGTGAACAGATCCCAATGCATCCCAGAAATGCCATTGACCGCCGTCGTCCAGATGATCCAAAACAGGAAGAACACACCGATGGCCGTCGCGGCACCCATCAAGATCTTGCTCGCCACGTCCACAATGCGGCGTCTCGCCACCAGGCTCGTCACGTCTTTGCTCCTTCCTTGCGGCCGAGGCGGCGAATCAGCAGTACCGCCAGAAACCGCACGACGAGAGTGACGGCGATGAGGATCAAACCAAGATAAATTAAGGAAGATACGTAAAGCGGCGTGGTCGCCTCCGTAAATTCATTCGCGAGCACCGAGGGAATGCTTGCTCCCGGCATCAACAGGCTCGTGGAAAGCACGTTGCTGTTGCCAATCACGAAGGTCACGGCCATCGTTTCACCGAGCGCCCGCCCCAATCCCAAAAAAATGCCGCCGATGACCGCCGAACGGGTGTAGGGCAAGATAATATCCCAAGCCACTTCCCATGTTGTAGCTCCCATGGCGTAAGCAGACTCGCGTAATGAGGAGGGAACCACCATGAAGACATCCCGCATAATCGAAGAGATGTAGGGAAGAACCATGATTGCTAGCACGATCCCGGCCGTGAGCATACCGATCCCCATCGGCGGGCCCTGAAACAATAATCCGATCCCGGGAATCGCCCCGATGTTGTTATTGATCCACGGTTCCGCTTTTGCGAAAACCGGTGCGAACACCAGGAGTCCCCACAAGCCGTAAACAATGCTGGGAATGGCCGCCAGCAGTTCGATTGCCCCGGCGACCGGCCTTTTGATCCAAGCAGGAGCAATCTCGGCAATGAATACGGCAATCCCAAAGCTGATCGGCACCCCTAGGACCATTGCGATGGTGGAGCTAACCAGCGTGCCGACGATGAACGGGAAGGATCCGAAAGTTTGGGTGACGGGATCCCAATCGCTCGATTTAAGAAATTTCCAAATGCCAAATGTTTGGATCGATAACCGGCTGTCGTAAGCGATGGCGATGACAGTGGCGAAGAGCGCCGCTGCGGCTATGAACGCTCCAAGCACCGCCGCCTTGTGGAAGAAAAAGTCCCCCGACAGGCGCCACGTCCTGCCGAGGGATTTGGGTTCCTCGGATACGGGCCCCATCTCGGTCCGTACCGCAGCATCCGAGCCATTCATACGATTCCCCTATGGCGAAGTGTCACGTAATCGCTGCCGGCGTCCGACTCAGAGGCCGTAGCCGAGTTCGTTTTTCCAATAAGTCTTGATGGCTTCGACCGTACTCGGCGGAAGCGGACCATAAATGATCTGCTTGGCCATGTCTTGTCCGTGCTCGAATCCCCAATCGAAGAACTTCATCACTTCCATATTGGTTTCTTTGGGCGCATTCTTGCGCAGGATTTGCCAGGTGCAACCGGAAATCGGCCAAGTCTCAGCTCCTGGTTGGTCGGTGAGGATCACGTAAAAGTCTTGCGCGTTTTTCCAGTCTACGTGCCCCGAAGCGTCCTGGAAACCCTGTAGGGTTGGGCTCACGACCTTGCCGTCTCGGTTAATCATCCGCGCATAAGGCTGGTGAGTCTCCACCAGGTACGCGTATTCGACGTAACCAATGGAACCGGGAATGCGCTGCACGTAGGAGGTCACGCCTTCGCTGCCCTTGCCGCCCACACCGACTGGCCAGGAGACCGAGGTGTTTTCGCCTATTTTCTCCTTCCACTCCGGGCTAACCTTCGACAAGTAGTCCGTGAAAGTGAACGTCGTTCCGGAACCATCCGAGCGGTGCACGACGGTGATGTCCATGTCCGGCAGCTTCAGGCCGGGGTTGAGTTTGGTGATGGCTGGGTCGTTCCACTTCTTAATCTTTCCCATGTAGATATCGGCGACGACTGGACCACTAAGAATGAGTTGCCCCGATTCCACGCCGGGGAGATTGTAACCCATCGCTGCGCCCGCCACTGCGGTTGGGAACTGGATCAGCCCCGCAGCCTTCAAATCTTCGGGCTTGAGCGGCATATCACTCGCGCCGAAGGCTACCGTGCCTGCTTTGATTTGGGCTATTCCTCCGCCAGAGCCTATAGACTGATAGTTAACTTCGATGCCCGTATTGGTCTTGTACGCCGCGGCCCACTTGGCCACTAACGGATAGACCCAGCTGCTGCCGGCACCGGTTATGCTGTCGGCGGCCGTGGATAGTCCTGGGGTGAGCACGGCTGCGAGCGCCAAAGCGCCCAAAGCGATCAATGCAAATCTTTTCATCGTTTTCTCCAGAGGATGGATTGTTTGGTTGGTACCCGTTAAGGGAGTCTCTGAAAAGCTCGTTACAGAATTGTTACAATCCGTTCAGAGTTCGTTGAATCTCGTAACTATCCAGAATCCAGCGGGTTGCAGGATGAACTTGCCAAACGCAGCCGCACAGCAAGATGAATCATGCTCGATAAAAGAAAAAGGGCGGCTCTGTCTCGGGCCGCCCTCTTCCTGTAAAACTGACTGCTGCGCCGTACGCCCCAATTAAGGGATGTAGTAGCGGAATGAGGTGAAGACCATATTGTCGTTGGACTTGCCGTTCACGCCAGGAGCCGTTGGGGTGTTGTTGTTCCCTGACCAGGTCGTGTTGGAGATGTAGGAGTACTGCATGCCCCAGCGAACCTCGCCCTTCGAGCTGCTTTGATAAACGTGGTGCCAGAAGCCCACTGTGTACTCCTGGACGTTGCGGAGGTCGCCCGTGCAACCGGCAGCAGAAGCCGGCGCATTGACGGTGCCCGGCGTAGGAGCGGCTTCAGGCGCTTCGCAACCGGACTCGTTAAATAGAGGAGAGCCATATCCGACGGCCACCGTTGCACCGGCCAGATTGGTGTAAGTGTACGCAGTGCGCCATGCATATTCCGCACCGTAGTTGAAGTACAGATCGAACTTCTTGCTGGGATGCAATTCCAACGTGCCGAGGACTGAGCCTCCGCGAATGGGAGACAATGTGCCATCGGGACGCGTGCTGACGTCTTTGAGCTGAGCCGAGCTATACCGCCCGATGCCATCACCGCCGAGGAGATGCAAGCCAAAATCAACCTTCTTGGCAACAAGAGGCATACGCAGGTTAATGCCGAGGCCACCGCCGGTCCGGCTGTCGTTGAAGGCATCTGTGCTTGCTGGCGCGCCGGCGCAATCCGCGGGAGGCGTCAGCGATCCAGCCGCCAGTGAGCACGGATAAATCCGCGCGCGGAACGTGTTGAGGATGCCGAATATCTCGTAGTGCCCCCATCCCGGTTCAAAGGCGGCCTTTACGATGAAGTCCGGCCACGAATTGACGGAATAACCTGTGCTGTCCGTTCCGTTGTACAAGCCACCGCCATTGCCCGGCGCCAGTGCAAAAATTGAGGTTGGAAGATTGTGGCTGGTCACCGTATTTTGCGGCGCTTCAATCGATGCCCCGAGCCAGAACTTGTTATCGAAGTTCTTGGTGACGCGGAAGCCATATTGACGTTCCCAGCTGAAGCCCACGTTATACTGCGGGTCAATGGTCATGGGCAGGTTCTCTGTCCGGTTGTCCAAACCCTTCTTGGTTTCCGTGACCAAGCTCCACATCTGGCCGCCGGTAAAGGTCCAGCCGCTGGGAAGAGCCGCCTGGCCCCAAATTTGGCGTTGGCGCATGCAGTAGCTGTTGCTCTGGCGGTTGTTGGACGTGGCGCAAGCACCCAACCAATCCAACTCATAATAGCCGGTCAAACTCACGTCGGCGGCTTTCCCCTGGAAGAGGAAGCTCAATCGTGACTGCCGACCGGTCGCGTTGAACTCGGAGGTCTTGCTCAGGCCATTGCCTGGAAAAGGAATGCCCGTGAAGGGAGTGTTGATGTCCGAACTGGTCGCCCGCGTACGGTACACAGTTTCTGCCGCCAGGAATCCGCCCGGCGTGATGGTGATCCCTTTGATCTTGATAGACGCCGGACCTTCCTCGGATCCCCCCTGGCCACCCTCCGACGCAACTTCGCTCTTCAAGGCGTCATTGCTGGACTTCAGGTCGGCTACGGTGGTGTTCAACGCGGTCGTCGAGGTTTCCGCTTTGGCGGAAGAAGTAATCGCTTCGCTCGCCTTGGCGCTGGCCTCGGCCGCGTGGGCATTCGCCGCGGCGGCGGTCTCGCGAGCATCGTTGATTTGCTGGTCCCGCTTCGCCAGCTCTTCCTTCAAGAGCTGGATCTGCTCTTGTTGGGACTGCAGAGTCTGGCGGAGTTCATCGAGTTCCGCGGCAATGGCGGCCGAATCCAGGGCTGGTGCCTTCTTCGCCGGCTTAGCCTTCGCGGGTTTCGCAGCTGGTGGATCGGCGTCTTTCGGTGTTTCCGCAAGAGCCACTCCCGTGGTTAGAAAAAGCGATAGTGCCAGTGCTGCTATTTTTTTCATTGCCTCTCTCTTTTAATGCAGTTTCGGAATTTACCGATAAGTGCGCGAACTTACCCCGCGCCGAAAGTAGCGGCGAGTTCTTACTGACACGTCAATCAAATGTGAATATCCTGTAACAGACCGCCACAAGTGGCGAAAGTTGTTAAACCGTCAGAGGTTAGCGGAATTGGAGAAGAATTAAATTCAATGTTTCGGACCGCGCAGCATGAATTTATCAGTGAAACTGCTCGTTTTATTCCAATTCTGTGAACACTCCAGGCGGGTTGAAGATCGCCCACACGAACCCACGATGAACTCTCGATTGCAGTGAAATGCCTATCTCGGTGTTGCGATGGTGTAAGCCAAAACGATCCGGGTCAAGCCGTACTGGTAACGCGCGTCCGTATCTTCGATATCCGCTTCAGTCTTTTGCAATTCCGCCTGCGTAAACTCCACGATCGAGCTCAAGCCCAGGTTGTAGCGCGCTTGCGCCAGGTCCATAGCCAGATTTGCTTCTTCGCGCAACTGCTGGGTAACCGTCAGCCTCTTGTAAGCCTGATTTGAATCTTGCCAGGCATTCCGGACATCTCTCGCGATGTTATTCTTCATGTCCATCAGCTTCTGCCGCTGCACTTCGGCTTGCAAATCGGCGCTCTTGGACCTGGCGTTGTAGAGGAACCCGTTGAACACGGGGATGTTGACGTTCACTCCCACCGCCCCGTACCAGCTCGAAAGGTGCGAATCCCGCACCGGAGTTCCGCCGACGGCCCCGAGAGCACTGATCGTCGGCCGCCAAAGATCGTGTTCGGCACTGGAAAATTTTTCCGCCGACAGAACCTGGTTTTGCAGCGCAAGAACCTCCGGCCGCTGTTGAAGCGCCTGCTGGATCAACGGGTTCACATCCGGGGCCGGCGGGGCCGTTCCCGGAGGAGTCTCGATCAGCTGAAAGTTTTGCTCCGTTGGATACCCCAGAATTGCGGACAAGGTAGCCAACGACGTCTCATAGTTGTCTTTGGATTCCAGTTGCAGCAACTGGGCCCGCGCCACTTCCACCTTCGCGAAACTCAAATCCAGGTCGGATTTCAATTTCGCGTTCGTGAGCGCTTGCACCTTGTCCACCAGCGCCTGCCGGGCATCCACGGTCTGTTGCGAGACTTTCAGCAGCGCTTTCGTCTCCAAAGCATTGTAAAAAGCCTGGTCCACCGCGAGAAGGATATCAGCCGTGGTTGCCACCGCATTTTCATCCTCGGCTTTGGATTCGTACCGCGAGCTCGAGAGCAGATTTGTGGTTCGCCCAAAATCCGTGACCAACTGGCTTACCGTCGCGCCGCCCGCCGCCCGCTGGAAGATGATCGGATTGTTCAATCCACCCGCCGCGATGCGGCTATTCTCCTGGGACGCGACCCCTGTGAGACTGAGATACGCGTTGGGGAGAAGGGCCGACCTGACTTCCCGCACGAATTGCTGCGCCTGCAACGCATGCAGTTTCCCAATGGTGATTTGCGGATTGTTCTTGAGTGCGATCGCTTCCGCCTGTTTCAGCGTCAGCGGAGTACGAACAAGCGTGCCGCCTGGCGGTCCGGCCTGAGCGCCGCCGTGGACTGCCGGGCTGGGAGCGGTTTGACCCTGCGCTCCGGCGATCGCGGGATTGCCAATAAAGCCTGCGATAAGAAAGCTGACCGCAAGGATAAGGCGCGTCAAGCTGCCGCCTCCTCGCCACGCTGTCCCTCTTTCCTGTGAATCAGCAGATACGCAGCGGGAACCAGGTAAACCGTCACCACCACGGATACCAGCAGCCCTCCGATGATGGAGCGAGCGAGCGGTGCGTAGGCCTCTGCTCCCGTCCCCAGTTTCATGGCCATCGGAATCAACCCCAACAACGTCGCCAGCGAAGTCATCAGAATCGGCCGCAACCTCTGCCGCGACGCGATCGATACGGCCTCCTTGACCGGCTTCCCTTCATGGCGCAGATTGCGTGCAAACTCGACGATCAAGATGCTGTTGGACACGACAATACCCACCATCATCACCACTCCCATCAGCGACATCACGTTCAGCGTCGTTCCCGTCACCAGAAGAAAGAGCAGGACTCCCGCGAGTCCCGGCGGGACCGCGAGCAGGATGATGAAGGGATCGGACCACGACGCGAACTGTGCAACCAGAATCAGGTAAACGAGCGCGATCGAAAGGATCAGCCCGAACCCAAAGCTGCGGAAGGATTCCTCCATACCCTTCACCGATCCCCGAAAGTCCACGCGGACGCCCTCAGGCAGTTTCGTTCGTTTTACGATCGCTTCGATCTTTGGCGTCACGCCCCCGAGATTTTCCGTTGCCGTGGAGATATACAAGTCAAATTCGCGGCGCAGTTGGTAGTGATCCACTTCGGTCGGCGATTCGATGGGTTTGATGTTCACGACCGAATCCAGAGGCGTCGGATCGGTGATGTTGGTTCCCCGCAAGGGAATCTGTTTCAGGTCGTTGAGCGATTTGATCGCGTCCTCTGGGTATTGCACGGTCAGCATGTAGTCATTCCCGCTTCGGGGATCCACCCAGTAGCTCGGGGCGATCATCCCGTTCGAGGTCAACGCGGTAATGACGTTGTCCACCACTTCCTTCTGATTCAGACCGACCAGGCTGGCACGTTCGCGGTCTATGTTCAGTTGCAGCGCCGGGTAATCCATATCCTGAGGGATCAGCAGGTCGCTTACTCCCGGAACTTCACGAATCTGCCCCGCGAGTTCCGTGGCAGTCTGGTAAGTTTTGTCCAGGTCCATTCCGCTGACTTGCACATCAATGGGAGCCGGAAGGCCTAGATTCAGCACGGCGTCGACCAGTCCTCCGGATTGGAAGTAAGTGCTGAGTTCCGGCATGTCCCGGCTCAGAGCAGCTCTAACGCGGTTCATGTATTCGTAGCTGCCCACCTTGTGCCCGTCCTTCAGCCCCACCTGCACGAACGCCGTGTGCTGCCCGGAATTGCTCGTGTAAATGGACGAAAAGCCGGGAGTCACTCCCACATTCGAAACGATGATGCGCAAATCGCTCGGCGGCACGATCTTTCGAATCTCGTCTTCAACCTGGCTTACGTAGTGGTCCGTGATCTCCAGGCGCGTTCCGGTGGGCGCTTTCAGGTTGACGACGAACTGGCCGGGATCCGTGCGGGGGAAGAAAGCTTGGCCAAGAAAGGGATAAAGGGAAAAGGAAAGAAGAGAAACGCCCACCAGCCCGGCGACCGTGGTCACCGGCTTCATCAGCGAGAGCGCCAGCGTGCGGTCGTAACCGCGAAGCATCATTTCGAAGTAGGCGTTGAAGCGGCGCACAATGCGCCCGAACCACGAGCCTTCGTCGCCGTGATGTTCCTCATCCGCTTCGTGCTTGTGCACCAGTTTTGCGCAGTACAGCGGCACCACGGTCATGGCCACGAAGTAGGACGCCAGGAGGGAGAGTACAACTGCCACGGCGAGTGCTACGAAGAGAAATCGGCTGACACCGTACAGAAATACGACTGGGAAAAAGACAATCGCCGTCGTGAGCGTTGCGGCGAGCACGGCAAGAGCAACTTCCTTCCCGCCCTTTTCCGCGGCCGCCACCGGCTCCTCCCCCATTTCCAGGTGGCGAAAGATGTTCTCCAGCACGATCACCGAGTTGTCAATCAGACGCGAGAACGCGAGCGCCAGGCCGCCGAGAACCATGCTGTTCACCGTGCCGCCGCCTGCTCCGATTGCGAGAAATGCCGCAAGCGCCGAGAGCGGGATAGACAGCAACACCGCAAATGTTCCCCTGATGCTACCCAGAAAAAGCAAAATCATCAGAGCCGTCAGCACCAGGCCGATGCCGCCCTCGTGCAAGAGATTGTCAATCGCCTTTTTCACAAAGACCGATTGATCGAAGACCACTTTGGCGACCAACTGCTTCGGGACGTCGGTCAGCCCCGCGATGGCCTTCTTGATTCCGTTCACCACCTCGATGGTATTTGTGTCACCGCCCTGTTTCAGCACCGGGAGATAGACGGACTTCTGGCCGTCCACCCGCACGATATTGGTCTGAATCTCATGCGCGTCCTGAGCGTGCCCCACGTCCTCCACAAGCACGGAGGCGCCGTTGACGGTCTTCAGCGGCAAGGTGTTGATGTCTTTGGTGGTGTTGAGTTGGCTGTTCGTGTACAGGTTGTAATCGGTGTCCCCGATCTTCACGTCGCCGGCTGGCAGAATCAGATTGCTGTTGTTTACCGTGCGCACCACGTCCATCACGCTCAGCTCATGCGCTTCCAACTTCATGGGGTCCACGTAGACCATGATTTGCCGGTAGCGTCCGCCGAACGGCTGCGGAACGCTCGCTCCGGGGACATCCGCCACCTGATCGCGCACGTCGTACTGTCCCAGGTCGCGCAATCGCGTTTCATTCAATCCCTGCCCCTTGAGTGTGATCAGGCAGACCGGAAGGCTCGAGGCATCGAATTTCAGCACGACCGGGGGCAGTGTTCCCGGAGGAAGTTTCCGCAGGTCTGCCATCGCCAGGTTTGAGATGGAATTCACTGCCGTGTCTGAATTCATGCCCGGCTGGAAATAAACCTTGATCAGACTGACGCCGGGCAACGAACGGGATTCGATGTGATCAATCCCGCTGGCCAGCGTGAAGAATCTTTCAAAACGACCGGTGATGTCCGTTTCAATCTGCTCCGGTGCCATCCCCGAATAAAATGTCGCCACCACCACGACGGGAATTTTGATCGGAGGAAACAGATCCACCGGCATGCGCACGAGCGTCACGGTGCCGACGATCGTGATCATCAGGCACAGCACAATGATGAAGAAGGGATATTTGATGGCAAACCGGGACATCAGTTCGTGCCCTCGGAGCTCATCGCCGCCTCGGCGAGCAGTTTTGGCCGCACCCGCTCGCCATTATGGAATTCACTGCGGTTTCCGATGACGATCTGGTCGCCGTCCGACAGGCCCGACAGCACCTCCACCATCGTGTTGTTCTCGATGCCCAGCTTCACATGGCGTTCCTCGATCACATTCTCCGGATTCACGGATAACACAGTCGCATCGTTCCCGTTGCGCTCCACGCTCTGCAGGGGAATCGTCAACACGTTTTTCCTTCCCGCCAAGCCAAGTTCCGTTTCCGCGTACATTCCCGGAATCAGCTCTCCCCTATGGTTCTCGAAATCAATCTCCGTCTCCATGGTCCGGGTTTGCAGGTCCAGCGAGTCCGCAAAGCGCGAAACCTTTCCTTCAAAAGTCTTATTCAGGGCCTGAACCCTGGCACTCACTGGATCGCCCAGATGAATCTGCGCGGCCACCGATTCGGGCACCGGCAGGACCAGCCGCAGTTTGGAAGTCTGGGCAAGCCGCACTACCGGCATGGATTGCGTGCTGGAGCTCGTTCCCGCGGCGATCAACGCCCCGGTATCTGCGTACCGTACCGTAATCACTCCGCTAAACGGCGCGCTGATCCTCGAGTAGTCCGAAAGCGCCGTATCCTGCTTCAACGTGGCCTGAGCCACGGCAAGTTGCTGCTGTGCCGCGGAGAGATTGGCTTGCGACGTGGCCACTTGCGCCTGCGATTCCAGGTCCCGCGCCTGTGCGTCGTCCACCTCTTGCTGCGCGACCAGGCCGGCACGCGCGTCCGCTGCTTGCTTGAGCCTTACGTAAGCGGAGTGGGCCGCCGTCTCCGCCGATTCGGCACGCTGCACTTCCGCCCTGGCCCTCCGGATCTCCTCCTGCGAGCGGCGCACGGCCGCGTCGGCGCCTGCCAGTTGCGCCGTTAACTCCGGAACCTCGAGCACCGCAAGCACCTGTCCTTCCTTGACGTGATCTCCCACGTCCACATAGATCGTGCGGATGTATCCGGCCACCTTCGCGTGCACATCCACGACCTGGAACGGTTTGAATTCTCCCGCGATGCTGAGCGTGCTGCTCAGGTTCCCACGTTCGGCGCGCACCACTGCCGCAGTGGGACTTACGCGATCCGCCACGGGATGATTGGGATCATCCGCCCGCGCCCTCGTTCGGCTCATCCATCTCCACACCATCGCTCCCGCGAGCAGGATGGTTATTCCAATCGCAATCTGTTTTGTGCGTGGCATTGTCGTTTCCCTGGCAAGATGCCGCCCGAACATTCCCATCGAATTCCGGCGCGGTACACTTGCAGAATTCCTTAAGTTCTAGATATTCGACTACCGCGGCTGCTTAACAGCCGTCACTACTCGCCTTTTGAGGGAACCCTCTTGCTAGACTGCCGGCGGAGGCCGGAACCATAGACCCGAGGAGAAATAAACTTGGGGAGTAAAGGCAGGTTTGATTCGGGGAAGGAACGATATCGCAACAACCAAAGCCTCCAGGTGAAACGACGGCACCGCCTGCGTTTCTATCCCGGAAGTGTCCTGCGTGTCCGAAGCCGTGAAGTGCCTTAATTCCGCGCTTCCAACGGTGCTGCGATGGCTGGCGGGGTGCGCCACCGCGAGACCCCTCACGCTGGCGGACATCGCAACGAAAGGGTTGTACAGGAACAGAACGGCAAGCAGAAGGCAGACCATGCAGCGCCAACTTTTCAGGGGAGCGCGTCTCAAGCCGACAATATTCTGTTCCATTTTCAGCATTCCAACTAAATAACACTACTTGGACTCCCGAATCCGGTCAATAGGATGCCCGACCCCTGTTTCCTTAATTTTTGAATATTCAGCATTCGGGAATCAAGTTTGTCGGTTTCCCGAAAGGGGGGGAGTGGGGATCGCTGCCAGGGGTGCAGCGATCCCCGGGGTGGGTTATCGCAGAAGCTCAAACATTGTTAGCATCGCAGACCGCATTCACTCCCGAATGAAGGGTCTGTGAATTCTCCATGACCTGCGCACCCTCTTCCTGCGAGTTCTTCGAATCGCTCGGACGCAACACCAGTCCCCGTCCGTGGCGCACATCCAGCCCGCGCACCCAAAAAATAATGTCTTCGGCGATGTTCGTGGCGTGATCCGCGATGCGCTCGAGGTGCCGGGTCGCCAGGATGTATTGCATCCCCGGGCTCACGTGCTCCGCCTGCTGCGTCATGCGGTCTAACAGTTTCTCAAAGATCCGGTCGCGGTACTGGTCCACCACGTCATCGCACTGCAGCACCTGTGAGGCCATCTCCGCATTCCGGAAGATCAGCGCGCCCAGGCTTCCACCCACCATGCTGCGCACGGCCGCGGTCATCGGCTCCAGTTCATCCGGCAATTGCGCCGAAGGCATTTCCCTCAATGAAGTGACGCATTGCGCCAGGTTCACTGCCAGGTCGCCAATCCGTTCCAGATCGTTGGTGATCTTCAGCGCCGCCACGATGAGCCGCATTTCGTCGTCCGAAAAACTTCCGCGCCTCAGCAGGCGAATCGCATGTTCGTCAATCACCACTTCCATCTCGTTGATCCGTGGCTCCAGCAGGAAAACTTCGCCGGGTAAGGAGGCCGTCCTCGGACTGTCTTTGCTGACGATCGCATCGAGGGCGCGATTCATCGCTCCCTCGACCGTTCGCGCCATCGCAATCAGATAATTCACCAGCGTGTCGTAAAGCACTGTTTCCGTCAGACCCGCGGCAGCGGTCATGATTCCCCTTCCCGGGCGGCGCCAGTCATCACACACGTCCGCTCGTAAGCCACATGGAAGCGTAACTGGGTTACGCTCTCGTCAAATGAATATGAATATGTTGAAAAAGTTCCGCGTGCCGCGAGCTACTGTGCCCGAACCGCGTCGCCAGTGCCTCGCGCCAGCGCCCGCTCACTATCAAAAATGGGCACCGTGAAGCAAAAGGTAGATCCATTCCCGACTTCGCTCTCGACCCAGATGCGCCCGCCATGCGCTTCCACCAGATGTTTGGCGATCGAAAGTCCCAGCCCCGTGCCACCCACTTCTCGCGAGCGCGCCACGTCTACCCGGTAAAATCGCTCGAAAATGCGCGGCTGATCCGTTTCCGGTATGCCGATTCCCGTATCCGACACCGCGAACTCGACTTCGTTCTCCCTGGTCTCCGCCCTGACCGTGATCTTTCCGCCGCCCGGCGTGTATTGCATCGCGTTGTCCAGCAAATTCTGCAGCACTTCCGTCAACCGCCGCCGGTCGCCCGCGATATCCGGGACTTTGGAAGCCACATCAACGGAAAGTTTAAGATTTTTCTCTTTTGCTCGCGGCCGCGAAGTTTCCAGGCAACTTTCTACGAGCTGCGTCACCGGCAGCCTTCGGATTTCCAGTTCCAGACGTTCGGCATCCATTTTCGAGAGCATCAGCAAATCTTCGGTGAGCCTTCCGAGTCTCCGCGCATGTTCCAGGATAATTTCCAGAAAGCGGCGCCGATTTTTCGCGTCGTCCATCGCTCCGCCCAGCAGCGTCTCCGCGAATCCCTGGATCGCCGTCAGTGGCGTTCGGAACTCGTGCGAAACGTTGGCCACAAAATCCCGCCGTACCCGCTCTAGTTTTCTCAAATCCGTGATGTCGTGCAGCACGATCACCGCGCCGTTCGCCTCCGTCGTTCGAACCGCCGCCACCGTGGCGGCAAAATATCGCGGCCGCAGCGTTCCCGTGACAATCTCCGATTCCACTTTCGGCTCGCCGGCCAGCACTTTTCTCGCAGCTTCGATCAGTTCCGTTTGCCGCACCACTTCCACCAGCGCACTCCCCGGCCGTGGCGGGAGATCGCTGCCGAGAATTTCCGCGAACCCAGGGTTCGCAAAGGCCACGCGCTCCGCCGCGTTCACCACCAGGACTCCTTCCACCATGCTCCCCAGAATCGCCGAAGAAAGATTCCGCTCCTCCACGAGCGTTCGAATCGTGCTATCCAGACGCTCCGCCGTCTGGTTCAGCGACCGGCTCAGCGCGTCCAGTGCGTCTCCCGATCCTTCGGCGGCTTGCGGACGGAAATCCCCTTCGGCCACGCGTCGCGAAAACTCCGTCAGACGCTCCACTCGTCCTGAGAATTTCCTGGAAACCAGCAAGGTTGCTGCGCTCGCCAGCATCAAAATGAGAAGCGATGCGATCCACAGCCTCTTGCGAAACGACCACAAAACCTCGTCCACAGTCTGTTCGGGCGCCGCGAACCGCAGCGTATATGGCTGCCCGGCGGCGTCGGTCTGCCGTACGGCATAAAAAAGCTGATCGTGCCCAGCCGCGTCTCCCGGCCGGATAGAACGGCCCTCTCCGCTCGCCATCGCTAGTTCCACTTCGGGAAGGTTCGTGAGGGTTTCCCTCACCTGCATATTGGCTTGCGAATCTGCAATCACGCCGCCGTCTCCGGCAATTACCGTGACGCGTGCGCCACTCGCCGCCATTTCGCGCGCCCAACTTTGTAGCGCGGCGGCTTCCTCGGGTTTTAGGTGAGAAAGCGAACTGAGCTGAGGCGGGTGCGCCTGCGCAATTCGCGCAATGGCAATGAGCTCCTCGAAACCCGCGCGCTCGTAATCGCGGCGGAGCGCGCGTTCCGCGAAGAAATCCACCGCGAGCAGCACACCCACGAGCAGTGCGAAAAACGCCAGCGCGAGTTTCCAGAAGAGATTAAGCCGCACGAGTTTCGAACAAATACCCCGCGCCCCGCACCGTCTTCAGGTGCGCCGGATTTTCCGGATCGGCTTCGATTTTTTCCCGCAGCCGCCGGACGTATACGTCCACGCTGCGCGGCGTCACGAAGCGGTCCGTGCCCCACACGGCATCCAGCAGCTGGTCCCGCGTGAAGACCCGGTTGGGGCGCGAAGCAAGATAGTAGAGCAGCCGGAATTCGAGCGTGCTGAGCGGCACCGCTTTTCCACTCTGACTCACGCGATAGGACGCCGGATCAATCGCCAGCCTGCCCACTTCGATCACCCGTGGCGCTTCCGCCGGCGGCTCCGCGCGGCGAAGCAGCGCTTTCACCCTCGCGATCAGTTCGCGTGGGCTGAACGGCTTCACCACGTAGTCGTCCGCCCCCATCTCGAGTCCCACCACGCGGTCTGCCTCTTCGCCGCGCGCGGTGAGCATCAGGATCGGCAACCGGCTGAGCGAATCATCCTTTCGAATCTCCCGGCAGATGTCCAGCCCGGAAAGCTTCGGAAGCATGAGATCCAGCAGCAGCAGGTCAGGGGGTGATTTCTTGAGCGTTCCCAGGCCTGTGCCGCCATCGTATGCGGCGCTGACCTGAAAACCCTCGTTGGCCAGGTTGTAGCGTACCAATTCGACGATATCGCGGTCGTCTTCGATTATCAGGATGCGTTTCATATTGACGGTTCTGCGGTCACCTGCAGAGAAGTTTAAGCGTACCGCCCGCCGGCTTGAGGGCAGTGTAGCGTACCCCGGGGCGCTGCGGTAGCTCGTGGACGATTTGGGGGCACCATGAACGGGCCGTAACACGGCCAAAGTGTGGCAAACATTTGTTAACGGTAGATTTACATTCATGTGAACGGGCGATGAACAAAATCCACCCGGAACCCGTAGGTCACTGTGGTGCTGCGGTCGTAAAAGCAAGTGCAAGAAGCGTTTTTTGCTCCAGTTCATGGGCTTTGGCCGAACCGGTCGCGGGGCTGGCGCTGGCGGAGCGCTTCACGGAGCGCAGGCTCAATCCGCGACTTTGCGTGATTTGCATGAGCCGCGGCATGACGTAAGAGAACGGCCCCATGTTGCGCGGCTCTTCCTGGACCCACACGACTTCTCGCGCGTTGGGATGCGCATCGAGCAACGCATGGATCTCCGGGCGAGGCAACGGATAGAGCTGGTCGAGAAATAAGATGGCTGTAGACATGTCCTTGCGTCTCCGGCGCTCGGCGCGCAGTTCGTGGCCGACTTTCCCGCTGGCGACCAGGATACGGCGAGCATCGGTGACTTCGCCGTCAGGAACGATCGGTTGGAAACGCGGATGCGTAAAATCCGCGATCGGCGAAGAAGCGTCCGGATGTCGCAGCATGCTCTTCGGTGTGAAAACCACCAGCGGTTTGCGCCACGGGCGGCGCGCCTGACGCCGCAGCAAATGAAAATACTGCGCCGCCGAAGAAGGCTGGCAAATCTGCATGTTTTCCTCGGCTGCAAGCTGGAGAAAGCGCTCGATCCGTGCGCTGGAATGCTCCGGACCCTGGCCTTCATAGCCGTGCGGCAGAAGCAGCACAACGCCGGACGGCAAATCCCACTTGTCTTCCCCGGCGCTGATAAACTGATCCGTGATCACCTGCGCCCCATTAGCAAAATCCCCGAATTGCGCTTCCCACATGACCAGCGCCTCGGGATAGTCGCGGCTGAAGCCGTACTCGAACCCCAGGCAGCCCGCTTCCGATAGCGCGGAATTGTAGATTTCGCAAAAAGGCTGTGCTTCTGCGGAATGCGCGATGGAGGCTAGGGGAACGTATTCCCATTCCGTTTCCGTATCCACCAGAATGGCGTGGCGCTGGTTGAACGTGCCGCGCTGCGAATCCTGCCCCACCAGGCGTACCGGCGTGCCTTCCGAAAGCAGCGTGCCGAAGGCCAGCGCTTCCGCGAATCCATAATCCACGGCGCGCTTGCCGTGGCCCATCTCCGCTCGCTGTTCCAGCAGCTTCACAATTTTGGCATGAGTGTGAAAACCCTCCGGCACGTGGACCAGGCGATCCGTGATTTCCTCGAGTTTCTCCAGCGAAACTCCTGTGTCCACCTCGTATTCGGGCCGGAAGGCACCGCGATGAAACGCGGACCAGTAATCCGGCAGCTTGCGCAGGTGCGGAGCCTTCTTGAGCTGTCCGGCCTTCGTCTGCTCCGCTTCGTATTCCGCGCGCACGGAGTCCAGCGTTTGCGTGGGATCCAGTCCGGCGTGCACAGCATAAATCTTCCAAAGCGGGGGATGTTCTTTGATGCTCGCGTAGAGAAGCGGCTGGGTGATCGTTGGGTCGTCCACTTCGCTGTGGCCGTGGCGGCGGTAGCCGATCAGGTCCACCACCACGTCGCTGCCGAACGTTGCTCGGTACTCCGCGGCGATCCGTCCGACGCGCACCACGGCGTCGGGATCCTCGGCATTCACGTGAAAGATAGGAATGTTCTGGCGCTTGGCGAGATCGGCGGCAAAGCGCGAGGAATGCTCCTGAATCGGCCGCGTGGTGAAGCCGATCAGGTTGTTGACGATGATCTGAACGCTGCCGCCGACGGTGTTGGCTTCAAGATCCCCAAGATTCAGCGTCTCCGCCCAGATGCCCTGCCCCGCAAACGCAGCATCGCCATGCATCAGGATGGGGATCACTTTGTTGGTATTTTCGCGGTCGAAACCATTTTCGTAGCGCGTGATCTTGGCGCGCGCACGGCCCATAGCCACGGGGTCCACAGCCTCGAGATGGCTGGGATTCGAGACCAGGTGGATGCGGATTTCTTTCCCCGCGGTGGTGACGTACGTGCCCGTCGCGCCAACGTGATATTTCACGTCTCCCGCCCCAAGCACGCTGCGCGGGTCCACATCTTCAAATCCGGCTACAACCTCGTGCGGCGTTTTGCACGCCGTGTGTACCATGACGTTCAGTCGTCCGCGATGGCTCATGGCTACGACGGCTTGCTCCGCGCCGCTTTCCCCCGCGCTCTCCAGAATCGCATCGAGCAGCGGAATCAACGCGGTCACGCCCTCAAGAGAAAACCGTTTGGTGCCCAGATAGCGCGACTGCAAAACTTGCTCGAAAAGATCGGCGCGCACCAAGCGCTCCAGAATTTTTGGACGGTCCACCGTGTCGGGCGCGGCCTCCATCCGATCGGCGATCCACTGCCGGCGTTCCGGCTGAAGCAGGTGCATGAAGTCCGCGCCGACCGTGCCGCAATAAAATCGGCGAGCTTCTTCGGCGATTTCGCCGGAAAATTCAAGATCGGGCGACTTCAGCGGCTGTAGAAAACCAAGCGGATCGAGATCGGCTTGCAGATAACCCCAGCGGCGGAACGCATCGAAGATCTTTTCGCGCTCAGCACCCGCGCCAGAGTCATTTCCTGATTTCTTTTGTGCTTTCGCGGATTTTGCAGACCGCTCGGGTTCCAGGGTTGCGCGCTGTGCCATGGTCTCAACCTTCCAAACATCCATTTTGCCACAGAACGCCAGCGCCCGAACGCGGCGCCGTAAAGGCACGATGACACGCAGATTAGAACCAGTCGCTGCGGTAGGCGACCCACCAACTGAGGGCGAGAACGGGAATCGTGGCCGCGACCGCCCACCAGAACGGCAGGATAAGATCGGTAACCAGGCCGACGGCGCTGAAGGTCAGCCAGAAGATTTTGCGCTGCATAAGGCCTCAAGAAAAGCTTAGCGCCGGAAAATGATACGAGGAAGGAGGTTTTGACGAGAACGTTCCAGTCAGGAAAGGAGGGTTCGAGACGCTTGCAACTTACGGAAACTGTTTAAGGAAGCGCACGTCGTTCTGGAAGAACACCTGCAAATCGTCAATCCCGTACTTGAGCATCGCCAACCGGTCAATCCCCATCCCGAAAGCGAAGCCGTTCACTCTTTTCGGGTCGTAATTGACGAAGCCATAGACCGCGGGATCCACCATCCCCGCTCCGAAAAGTTCGATCCAGCCAGCGCCTTTGCACTGGCTGCAAATACCTCCGCTTGAAGCGGTGCCGCTGCCGCCGCAGAAAATGCACGAAACGTCGAATTCGACGGAAGGCTCCGTGAAAGGGAAATAGCTGGGGCGGAAGCGCGTCTTTACGTTTGCGCCGAAATATTGCTTCACGAAATATTCGATCGTGCCGGTGAAATCGCAAAAAGTGATGTCCGTATCCACGGCTAGCCCTTCGATCTGGTGGAACATGAAGGAGTGTGTGGCGTCCGGATTGTCGCGGCGATAGACCTTGCCGGGCACGATGACGCGAACGGGAGGCTGCTGCTTTTCCATGGTGCGAATCTGCACCGGCGAAGTGTGCGTGCGGAGAAGCAGCGGGCCGGGCGCGCCTTTCGGCAGCTGCAAATAGAACGTGTCCATGTCGTCGCGCACGGGATGGAATTCGGGAATGTTCAGCGCTTCGAAATTGTAATAGGGTGTTTCGATTTCTGGCCCTTCCACGACGGAAAAACCAATGGAGACAAAGATGTCTTCGATTTCCTGAAACACCTGCCGGATCAAGTGGCGCGAACCGATCGGACGAACGACGCCGGGTAGCGAAAGGTCCACGCGTTCCTTGGCACCGGCGGCTTCTTCGCTTTCCGCTTCAATCGCCGCACGCCGTGCTTCGATTTCCGCTTCCACGTGCGCGCGCAGTTCGTTCAGGCCCGCGCCCACGGCACGCTTCAGCTCCGGTGAAGCAGGTTTCAGCCAATTGTCGGTGATGAGCGCAAGAACGCCCGATTTCCGCCCAAGCCACGCGTCGCGGAATAGTTTCCACTCCGACTCGTCATGAACCGTTTGGAATTGCCCATCAAAATGCGCGCGCACCGTTACGAACTGGTTGGCAACGCCTTCCGGTTCGCGGATCCCCAGCTCAGCGAGGGTCTTTTCAGTCGGATTTTCGATGGTCGGCATGGACGCAAAATAAGAGACGCAGCAGGGGCACGATTTATCGGGCCCCTACGAGAAGTTACCATGGAACTCGCGTTCAATTCGCGAAGGGAGTAGGAAACCAGCCGCTCCGCTCGGAATGACGATCGCTATTGCTACGCCTTCTTGGCAGCTGAAGCCGCGGCGGCTTTGGCCTTCTCAGCAACCTGCGCAAATCCGGCGGCATCTTTCACGGCCATGTCCGCCAGAACCTTGCGGTCCAGCTCGATTCCCGCGGCTTTCAGTCCGTGGATCAACTGGCCGTAGGTCATGCCGTTGAGCCGCGCGGCCGCGCCGATGCGCTGAATCCACAACTGGCGGTACTGGCGCTTCTTCACGCGGCGGTCGCGGAACGCATACCGATCCGCGCGATTCGCGGCTTCCTGCGCCGACTGGTACAGCTTGCTCTTGGTGAGGAAAAATCCTTTGGTCCTCTTGAGGTACTTCTTGCGGCGCGCACGCCGCTTCGTGCCGCGTTTAACGCGTGCCATGGGTTTTCTCCTTTTGCCGGGCTGAAGCCCGGCCCTACATTTTTGGCAGAGACAAACAGGAAGCGGCACGCGCTAAATCGAGTGGCGCAACGGGTTTGTCTCTGATGTGTGCTGCAAAACCGCGTTCAAGCTGCGGCTCATTTGGCCGGCAGGCACCCGTGTAGCGCTGCCTGGCACAAATTGCGGAAGGTCAGTTCCGCCCTTCATTCGTGGAACACAGGTGGCCTTCTGCGGCCGCTCAGTGGTCCCCGAAGAAATTCATTATCTCCAAATTCTTGTCGAACCTACCGCAAACCGTAAGGAAGCATCTGCCGCGTCTTCGGCATATCGGCGGCGTTGACCTGCGTCAGCTTCTTGAGCTTTCGCATGCGCTTCGCCGCTTTGGTCCCCAGCAAATGGCGCTTGCCGGAATGCATGCGCAGCAGCTTGCCGGTCGCGGTCATTTTGAAGCGCTTGGCCGCGCCACGATGCGTTTTCAGTTTCCGTTTCGGTCTTGTCGAATTCCGTGGCATTGCAAATCCCTTTCATGGTCGGGCGGGAAGTCCCGCCCCAATTTTTCCGTTTCAGCTTGCCGCCTGCGCTCCCGGCTTCGCTGCGGCGCCTTTTTTCGGAGCCAGCAGCGCGACGAGGACGTTGCCTTCCATGCGCGGCGGCGTTTCAATCTGCCCGTGCTCGCCGATCTCGCCGAGCAGCCGCGTCATCTTGGCTCGGCCCACTTCCTGGTGCGCCATTTCGCGGCCGCGGTGAAAAATCATCGCGCGGACTTTATGGCCTTCCCCGAGGAACCGAATGATCTGGTTCTTGCGCACCTGATAATCGTGCTCCGCGGTGGCTGGCCGGAACTTCACTTCTTTCAAGACCGACCCGCGGCTGCTTTTGCGCTGCTCGTGAGCCTTTTTGTTCTGCTGATAAAGGAACTTGCCGTAATCCGTTATCTTGCAAACGGGAGGATCCGCCGTCGGCGAAATCTCCACAAGATCCAGTCCGCGTTCCCGGGCCATTCGAACAGCCTCAAACGGCTGCATGACCCCAAGCTGGCCACCCTCTTCGTCAATCACTCGCACTTCACGCGCTCGGATCCGTTCGTTGATGCGGATTCGATCGCTCTGCCGGAAATTCCGATCTGCGATAATTCCCCCTTACCCTCGTTGAAGGCGCCTGTCATCCCGCCATGCGGGAGAGGGCCCGAATTCCATCCTGAAATACGCCCGTGAACCGGCCGTCCCCGCGCCCCGCCGCACAGTCAAGCAGCCCAACAGGGACGGGTTTGTAAGTATACCACGCGAAATCGGCCTCCCGGCAAGGAGAAAGCCCGTCGGAATCAGGCCGCGGAGCGACGCCGGCGCTTTCACAATGGGGCACACCACGGATGGTGACCGGTCTCCCGCAGCATGCCCCACGCGCATCCATTCCGTCGGCCCCTGTAGGTTTACAGCCGAAGGGTCCCGCCGAAAGACGGGTCGAGCAGTCCCGCAGCGGGAGGTTGGCGCTAGTACGTAGTGAGCATGGCCCGAAAATCGTTTCAAGCCGGTCCGCTGAGGAACTGGCCCGCCCGCAACTCATGATCTCGCGAGACCTTGAGGGAACCAAGAGGCGTTAGCATCGGGAATGCGATTCAGCTGTCGGCGGTTGTCGGATCAATCATGCGGCGGACGACGGAAATCTTGTTAGCCGGGAATCCGCCCTGCTTGGCGTGCTCGCGAATGGTGGCTTCATCGGGCGCAATATATACGCAATAGATCTTGTCGTCGGTGACGTAGCTCTCGATCCATTGGATTTGCGGCCCGATGTTGCGGATCACGCTGCAGGACTTTTGCGAGATTGCTTGCAGATCTCCAGGTGAAAGTTTTCCCGCTCCTGGAATTTCCCGCTCAATCAAGAATTTGGGCATGAAAGCCTCCGTCAAAATAGGTCAGCGAATTCTGCGGGAGCGCTACAAAGCTGTCGCGAGATCCGGACCTGTTCAGAACCCGCTTGATGGGTCCGCTCCCAGAGGACTACTCAACTGATTGTGCGCGATTCTACTTCCTGTTGCAAAGCCTCGACGAGTTCCGCGAGCGGCCGTGGACCCAGATCGCCCTTGCTGCGATGTCGCACGCTCACCGTTCCCGCTTCCGCTTCCTTCGGGCCCACCACGAGCATGTATGGAATTTTCTGCAGTTGCGCGTCGCGGATTTTGGCGGGCAGCTTTTCGTTGCGGTCGTCCAGATGCACCCGCAAGCCGTGATTCTTCAGCGTCTCCGTGATGTGCCTCGCATAATCCATCACTTTTTCGCTGACCGGGCAGACTTCCACTTGGACGGGAGCCAGCCACACCGGAAAGGCTCCCGCGTAGTGCTCGATCAGGATCCCGAAAAAGCGCTCGACAGATCCCAGCAAAGCGCGATGCACCATCAGCGGTTGGTGCCGCGCGCCGTCGTCGCCCACATACTCCAGCTCGAATCGCGCCGGCAGATTGAAGTCGAATTGCACCGTCGTGAGCTGCCACGGCCGTCCAATCGCGTCGATCAGCTTGATGTCAATCTTCGGCCCGTAAAACGCCGCTTCGCCTTCCATTTTCTTGAAGGGAATCTTCATGCGCTCCATGGTATTGGCCAGCGCGGCTGTCGCGCGGTGCCAGTCCTCGGGCTTTCCGGCGTAATTTTCCGGATGCGCCGGATCCCAATCCGAAAGCTCCACCTCGAACTTGTCGAAGCCGAAATTCTTCATCACCGCGTAGGCAAAATCCACGCACGCCTCCACTTCCGATTCGATCTGCGAAGGCATGCAGAAAATGTGCGCATCATCCTGCGTGAAGCCGCGCACGCGCAGCAATCCGTGCAGCACGCCGCTGCGCTCGTAGCGGTAAACCGTCCCGAGCTCCGCCAGCCGCACCGGCAAATCGCGGTAGCTTCGCAATTTCGATTTGTAAATCAGAATATGCCCGGGGCAGTTCATCGGCTTGAGCTGGTAATCCGCCTTTTCCACTTCGATTGCCCCGAACATATTCTCCTTGTAGAAATTCGTGTGCCCGCTGGTATTCCACAAATCGCGCCGCATGATGTGCGGTGTGTACACCAGGTCGTATCCGCGCCTGAGGAGCTCGTCTCGCAGCCACGTCTCGATAATGTTGCGGATCAGCCCGCCCTTCGGATGCCAGAAGATCAGTCCCGGCCCGGCTTCCTCCTGGATGCTGAAGAGATCGAGTTCCGGTCCGAGTTTGCGGTGATCGCGCCGCTTCGCCTCCTCCAAACGATGCAAATATGCGTCGAGTTCCTTCTGCGTAAAAAACGCCGCCGCATAAATCCGCTGCAGTTGCGGATTGCCTTCCTGCCCTTTCCAGTACGCGCCTGCGACGTTCATCAGCTTGAACGCCTGAATCCGCTTGGTCGAAGGAATATGCGGCCCGCGGCAGAAATCAATGAATTTTCCCGTGGTATAGAAGCTCACCATCGGCTCCACGGCCTTCTCTTCCACCAGCTCGCACTTGAAAATTTGATTCGCCTTCTTGTACAGCTCCAGCGCCTCCGGTTTCGAAATCAGCTTGCGCTCGTTCGGGATGTCCTGCGAGGCCAGCTCGTGCATTTTCTTTTCGATTTTCGCAAGATCGTCGGGAGTAAACGGCTGTTCCCGCAAAAATTCGTAAAAGAATCCGTTCTCCACCGGCGGGCCAATGCCCAGCTTCACGTCCGGATACAGCTCCATGACCGCGGCGGCAAGCAAATGCGCCGCCGAATGCCGGAAAACAAACAGTGCGTCGGGATCCTTGTCCGTCAAAATCTGCAGCTTGACGTCGCTTTCGAGCGGCCGCCGCAGATCAATCAATTCGCCGTCGCCGTCGCTGGGAACGGTCACCCGCGCCACCAGCGCGGCGTCCGCAAGTCGCGGCGAAATGCTTCTTGCGACATCCGCCGCAGTCGCGCCCTTGGGCATATCTTTTACGCTGCCGTCTGGCAGCGTGATGTGTATCGTATCCATTTGCTCCGTACCTGGAAGGTGAACGATCTAGCTTATCGGCGGGTCAAATTGCGGTCAAGGCGCATGCGGCGCCTCGCTCGGTTTCGCGGCGGAATCTTCGAAAATCGCCAAAAAGTCTGGACGATCCCGCAGCTTGGCAAAGGCCGGTTCTCCCTTAGCCCTCGCCGCAAGTGCCGCCGGATCCTTGGTCAGCTCCCGTGCTTTATGAAGGGCGGCCAGCGCACCATGAGAATCCCCGCCGTACGCGCGTGCGATCGCGAGGCCCAGGAACGCAGAAGCCGACTGCGGGTCGCCCTCCGTTGCCAGCTCAAAGTAAGTTGCTGCTCCCGCGATGTCCTTGCCTTCCAGCTCCTCGCCCCCCGCTTCCAGGGCCTGCATGGACACGCCCGCAAGCGCGCGTTTCAAGACGAGCAGCCTCTCCGGATGTTTTTCGTGCTCGGTTTCTTTGCGCAGCGAAACGATTTGTCCTCGAACCTGGATGAGCTGGACGGTCGAGTCGTCATGAGAATTCTGCAGGGCTGCCAGGCCTGCAGAAATTTCTTCTGTCAGCCGCTCTTGCTGCTCAAATTCACGCTCCTCGAGCTTCATTCCTTCCCGCACGGCCTTCTGTTCCTGGAGCGCGTCCGCCCTCTGGGTAAAAGGTTCGTTCGCAACGATTCCGTGAAACGTCCAGCCCGCTTGCCGCAATTCGCGCCACGCGGCAAAAAGATCGCCCGACTGTTCAAGACGATTCGCGCGCTCCAGCTCCAGATTGAACTGCTTTGCAAGGAAAGCATCGTCGCGGCGGGTCGAACCGGATTTCATCGCCTGCAGTGTGAACCAGGCGAACGCCTCTTCCACAACCTGTGCGGGAGCCCATTGGTGTGGCCCCTCGAAGGTGCGCAGCCAATGCGGGTAATCCTCTTGCGCCAGCTTGTCCTGAAGCTGGACGACTTCGCTGTAATTGAAATCCGCGTTCCCCACGGCCGAAAAGACCGGGAAAGTTGCGCTTCGTGAAGGCGGCGAGTCCCGCGGAAAGCCCGCGCCGTTCAGGAAGACTCCCGCCGCGCATTTGCACAGCGACGCAATTCGCGCAGCCACTCGCGCGCTTCCGGAAAATCCCGCAAAATACATTCGGCGCCCGTCAATCGCCAGCCTTTGGTGGGTATCCTTGAACACCGCATTGGCGGCATCGAATTCCGGTTGCGCCGGACCGTTTCGCGCATTGTTGGATGCGGCGATGATGTAACCTTCGCGTTCCGCGGCATCCTTCATCAGTTCCGCGGCCACCGCGCCGCGGGCGCCCGGGTCAAAAACGTAGAGAATCGGCCACGTTCTGGCGGTAGAGTAGGCCGACGGCAGATAGAGCGCGTAGGATTGGAGTGGCTCTTTCGTGCATCTGACATTGCCATGGAGAATCCCTGGAGTGATCGCGGCACTGCCAGAATTCTCTTGTTGCCCGGTTTGGCCTGGAACTGGCGAGACGACAAGCAATAGCAACACAAGATGCGAGCGCGTCTTCGCCATATCGGAACAGTATATCTCTCGGGCAAAGTTTGAAAATTCTTGAAGTTCGGGAAATGAGGCGAACATGATCCGATGGGTGCAAGTCGTACTTGCAGGCCTGCTCGTCATTGTTCCCTTGCGCGTGGCGGCGCAGGAGGCGCAACGCGTAAAAGGCCCCGACGAACGATTCAAAACTGACATTCTCGTCGTCGTGGCCCACCCCGACGACGAAGCGGGAGTGACTCCCTACCTCGCACGGGCAATCTACGATGAACATAAACGCGTGGCCGTCGTGTATGGCACGCGCGGCGGCAGCGGCGGAAACGAATATGCCCGCGAGCACGGTCCGGCGCTTGCCGACGTTCGCGAAATGGAAGCGCGCGAAGCCTGCGCGCGTCTCGGCATTACCCACGTCTGGTTTCTGAATGGAAAAGACACGGCTTCGCAAAACGTTCTGAACTCGCTCGCAAGCTGGGGCCATGGCGAAAATCTCGAAGAGCTCGTTCGCATCGTTCGCCTCACCCGTCCCGAAGTCATCATCTCCTGGCTCCCCGCCGTTTTCATCGGAGAAGATCACGGCGAT
>DATIXL010000140.1:0-17385 GCA_035518615.1 Terriglobales bacterium
AAAGGTTAGAAATTAACCCCACCGAGGTGAATTTTTAACCTGCGCTTAGTTTTTCACCGAAGCGGAGTCCGAGGAAGAATCAACCTTCGATGTAACTCGTTTTGCGTCAATGGTCATGGTACTGAGTTGCGCGGTGAAACAATTTGGCAAGAAATCTGCAAAGAGCTATGAGTACTTCGGGGGAATCCAACAAATCTTAAAGAGAGAGCAGAGGAGAAATTCATGTCCATCCAGAAGAAGTCGCTGATCAGCACCTTGAAAGCCACCAAGAAAGCGAATGTTGCAAAGGAAGATCTCCCCGGTTCCGGTGTGGCTTCTCAGGACCCTAAGGATCTTCAAGCCAGCAGGAGACTGATGCAAGCTCGGAGGGCCGACCTGCAGGCGGGACGCGTGCATGTGCAGGCCGGGAAGGCTAACTTGCAGGCCGGGAAGGCTAGCTTGCAGGCCGGGAAGGCTAACTTGCAGGCCGGGAAGGCTAGCTTGCAGGCCGGGAAGGCTAGCTTGCAGGCCGGGAAGGCTAGCTTGCAGGGTGGCAAAGCGCGACTCCAAGCGGGGAAGGCTAGGTTCTAGGCCGGGAAGGCTAACTTGCAGGGCACAAGACAACTGGTCTAGGGGGGGCAAGGCAACGGCTCCGCAGGCGATGACTTGAGGGAATCGACGCGGCCTTCACCACAGCTTTCGCTCTATGAAATCGCGCAGGTTTTGCCAGAGAGCGAATGCGAGGCTGCGTCGGTTCCCGTAGATTTGGGCTGATCCGGCCATCCCGTCGAAGAGAAGTCCATCCGGGTTCTTCAAGCGAATCGTACATACATAGAAACCAGGTTCGCTGATACCTTTATAGTTCGTGGGGGGAATCAAGCCAGGAGCTAGGCTTGAAGAAGTTGGTGCCAAGCTCTCCACGACTCCCCTGACCGGCCGGAATGAGGAGTCGGGCAGCAATCGTGCCGGTGCTCCCACGCGGAATTTTCCCAGAGCCCACTCAGGGACATAAATCCGGGCGATCATTGATTTCAAATCAGCTACTTCCGCCACGTCGCTTCCCGCCTTTAGGTTAGACCCCAGCAGATCCTGCATTCGTGCAGTTAGGATGCGGCCGGAGATGGGGCTCGCAATCTCCAATTGCTTTACTTCCTGCTCCCGCGCAAAGCTAAGCGCCTGAAGTTGCCGACGTTGCTGTTCCGCCGTGCCGTAATCGGCGTAATCAAGCATCGCCCGAGTGGAACGAGCGCCAGCCATGCTGTATTCGGCCGAAGCCAGGCCAGCTTTGGATTCCAGTGGCAGGTTGCGCAGCGTCGCCAGGGGAGCGCCCGCTTGCACGAATTGCCCTTCGTCCGCGTATACCGCTGTAACGATTCCCGGAACCCCGGCTCTCACCTCCGCGCGGTACCCAGGCTCCAAATAAAAACGGCCCCTGATCGTTTCCCGCCAAAGTGGAAGAAACAAGAGAGCCGCAATCACGACGGCGGCTGCGGTCCTCCGAGAACGGCTGAACCAGGAAATCACACGGTCTTTCTTGTCGAGATAAACGGAGTACATAAACCTCACCAGTAAGCGAATTCGCGATCGAAAAATGCGGTAGCCCACAGCCAAGCCTGCGAGGAAGCCCCATTCCGGACTGTAACTGCGCGCGACATTGGCCACAAAATTTGCCACAAAAAACAGCAGCGAGTAGCTATAGGCTCCGGACGCGAGAGCATAAATTGCGAATCCGAGCCGGCGGCGCCTGGGTACGTAAGGTACTTCCCCCGGAAGTCCCCATACATGTTTCTTTACCCATGCAGTAACGTACGCTGTCGAATTTTCCTTGAGCATGGAAATCTCAAGGGTCTCCGTCAACAGAAAGTAGCCATCCAGCTTGATGAGCGGGTTCCAGTTGAAAAACACGACACCCACGCCGGTGATGAGCATGAGCTTGTACGCGAGTTCGTGAGCAAGGGTACCTGCCATCGTTCCCCACCAGATAGGGGTCGCGGCAGCACAGATCAGCAATTCTGACCAAGCCCCCCAAAAAATCGTCATCAGGCGCTCCCACTTCCCTCCGTAGACAAAAATTTCTGTCGCATCAGTGTAGAAAGCGGGGGTTAAGTAGAGCAGGTTGAATCCCATGGCGTGGACATGGCCGCCATAATGCTTACAAGTCAAGCCGTGAGCCGATTCGTGTATAAAGAGGGTGAAGCAGGCTAGCCACCAGAATTCCGCAAGGTCCCCTAATCCCTTTTGTTTGAAGTTGTAGAACTGCAGCGTGTCGGCGCCGATTTGACTCCAGCGATCCACGAAAACGTAGACCATGAATGCAAAGGCAGCGATGCTCAGGAACGCAAACCACCACGAGTAAATGAACTTTATCTTGGGATAAATTTTGTCCAGATATTTGTCAGGATCCCATGCAGTGATAATCAGATGGGATACATCGCCGTATCGGGACTTTTTTTTCGACTTCTGCTGACGTTCCTCGGCGAGTCGCTGCTTTACAACAATGTTCTCTTCTAGGGGTGTGCGGTACCAAAAATCGATGGAATCCAATTGGGCGACCAATTCGCGAACATCTTCTGTGGAGGCATTCACTCCGAATCGTCCTGCGAGCTCGACCGCGAGTTCCGGACAGGTTCGAGTGCCATCACAAAGCTGAACCAACTGCCATTGCGCACGCGAGAACTGGTAAAACCTGCCGACGCCGGAGATCACCGCACTGATGACCGGTTCGCCATCCTCGATATGTTCACGCCCCACAAGGTTCGGGTGAATACGCGGACGGATTTCTCCCTTGTTGAGTGCGGGAATCTCAGGCAGGGCCGAATTGAGACTCTCAGTGAGGTTCATCGCGTATTTTGAATGCGCACTTCCGCCGTCATGCCTGGGCGGAGAGAGCCGTGGTCGCCGGTTAACTGAACAAGCACCTCAAACGTTCCGCTGGAAGGATCGATGACCGGGCTGATTTTCGTAATGCGGGCAGAATGACGTTCACTGGGAAAGTCCGCAGAAGTCACCTCAACCGTCTCGCCTCGGTGTTCGCGGCCAAACAGCCTCTCCGGCAAGGTGAATCGAATGAGCAGCGGAGCTTCTGCACTCAGCCAGAACAGCCGGTCGCCTTTGGCGACGCTCTGCCCCTCGCGAAGATAGCGCCGGGCAATTAATCCGTCAAAAGGAGCGACGATTCTGGTCTTTTCCTTTTCCAATTCGAGCGATTGTTCTTCCTCAAGCGCGGTATTCAGGTTCTCCGTAACGCGCTTGATGTCCCACTGGTCCGATTCAACTTTGTATTTGGCATGTTGCAACTGCTCTTCCGAGGTAAGACCCAGATTCCAGAGCCGCTGCGCGCGCATATAATCCGCCTTCAACACTTCGGTTTCCGCTTCCCAATTCTTGAGATCGGCGGCGATACTTCGAGCTCTGGCGCGAGCGGCTTCTAAATTCGCGGCCACCTGGCGGTCATCCATCTCCGCGAGGAGTGTTCCTGCCTTGACGCGTGCTGGAGCGTCGAAAAATATTTTCTGAACGATGCCATCGCGCTGAGCTCTGATCTCAACTTCGTGTTCGACAATGATCGGTCCGGAAACGACAATCGAAGGATTCGACTTTTCGCCAGGAGGAGGGTCGGGGGCAGCCTGCGTCGGAAGAGGGGCGGGAGCGGCACTCGTCACGTCTGGCATAGCAGGTTTCGTCTCTCCGCAACCCGCTACGAGGAGTAGCGTCCCGCAGATACACTGGAGAATTAGATTCCTCATGCTGTTCCTCCACCGTGTTTCTACCAGCCGAGCCAGGACCAAAGCTTTGAATAAACCCACAGCATCGGCCGACGGAAATAGACGTAGCCCGCGGGATACCAACCGACACGCACTTTCCCCCGGCCTTCCATCCCTGTGCGGATTAAACCCTCGGAATTGGGGATACCCACGCGCGCATAAAATACGCGGTCGTCGTTATAGAGATCCGCTTTGGGACTGACAATCAGGACTTTTCCGCGGAACGTGCGCGCCGGATAGGTATCTAATTTAACGACCGCCCCTTGACCGTCTCGAAGCATGCCAGCATCCACGGCGTCTATGGCCACATCCACGACCGCTTGCGAGGTGTCTACGACCTCGGCGAACAAGTCGCCCTGTTGCAGAGTACGTCCCACGAAGGTTTCCACGTGGGGAGTGGCTACAACGCCGTCGATGGGAGTGCGAATCTCCGCCAAGGCAAGGAGTTGCTGCGTGCGGCCACACTCTGCCTTCCAATAGTCGGCTTGGACTCGCTGGATCCCAGCCTCGGTTCCGTCATTTGCGGAAAGTGCGTGGTTCATTCGGAGGAGTGCCGATTCATACTTGGCCTTGGCCTCCGCGACTGCGGAACGCAGATTCCATGTTTCTATTTCAGCGAGCACCTGACCGCGCTGCACGACCTGCCCCTCGTGAACGAAGACTTTACTGATTGCGCCTTCTACTTGGGGCTCGACGAACGCCCGACGGACCGGCGCTACGACTGCATCGCCATCAACCCGGAGCGGCAAAGGGCAAGCAACCAGGAAAAGGAGGGCTGCCAAAGACAAGGCAAGAATTAAAGCACGGCGGCGCTTATCCATGGCCATGAACTTGCGTTTGCGCGCAAGCACCGGCTCCAGCACGCTGATGAAGGGAACTTCCTTGTACATTTGGGCGTTCCGCAAGGCGACCGTGGCCTGTCCCGCAAGCACTTCCAGAATTTCGATATGCGCGGGACCCAGAAAATCCGGGTTGCTGCTCTCCATCCCTAAAAGGCCGACGCGCCCCGTATCGTCATTGAGCGGCATGGCGTAAAATCCCCGCACTCCCGTTTCCTCAAAGTACCTGCGGAACTTCGCGCGCGTTTCTTCCCTCGCAGAGTCAATCTCCTCTCCGTGCTGGCGCACGTACACAATTTCTTCGGATAGGGCTGCCCATTGCAGGATTTCATTCAGCGGCGCGATCTCCGGCGCATCCACGTTCAGCTGTGTAACGCCGCTCACCGCGCTCAGCTTGAATCTGCCTCGCTGATCGAGAACGATCGCCGCCCGCTCGTAGGGAATCACCGCCTGCGGGGCATTCACGATGGTCTGGAGCATGCGTTCCAGATTGAGTGTGGAGGTGATTTCATGGCTGACGGTAACCAGCGTCTCCAGAATTTCCACTTTCCGTTCGGCAAGGAGCAGGCTCGCGTTGTGCAGCGCGGTCGAAGCCGTTTCCGTTACGCTTGTCAGCGCAAAGAGGTCATCCTCATCGAATGGCGTTCCATCCTTTTTGTTCACTGCCTCGATCACGCCTACCAAAGATTCTCGATCCAGGATCGGAACAGCGAGCAGAGATTCTATTGTGCCTACCTCGCGCCCCGAATTCCGCTCACGCAAACGGTCGTCATTCTTTTCGCAAATCAGCACGGTCTCGCCGTTATCCGAAACGCTGCCCGGAATTCCTTCGCCCGGCTTCTGAGTCGCGCCCTCCATCGAGGTGACATCGCGGCCTGCCTGATGCATAAGCTGAACGCTCTCGTCGGGATTCATAAGCCAGACGTTTATGGCCTCGCATTCCATAATTTCGCAAAACTTCGAGCCGATCAACGGCAGCAGCTGGTCCATTTCCAATGTGGACGAAAAGACTTTTTCCAGATCGTAGAGCTGCGTGAGGCGGCTGATTGAGCTGAGGCCTTCGTGCCGTTCTTTTTCGTACTTCTCCGCCCCGCCCAGCGCGGCAGCGGCGATATTCGCAACCGGCAGGAGTGCCTCAAGTTGCTCCCGGCTGAGGGGCTTCTCAAAGGACAAAATCTCAATCGCTCCTGTAAGCGCTTCGCCGGCAACTAGCGGCAGGTAGGCAAGCGATACCACTGTGCGGCGGATATCCAGATGGGCGTATTTCTCGCGTTGCAGCCCTGTTCCTGAATATGTAACGGGCTTCTTCCCCGATCGCAGTTCGCCGAGCGTGCCCGCCCTTGCCGCAATCCCTCTCGAATTCACGGAAACTTCGCCGTGACTTCCCTTGGGAACCCATTCTTCAACGCCTTTTGAAACCGCGAGAATGTAGATATTGACTGCGGATTGAGGCAGAATCTGAGCAATTTCGCGCGCGATGATCCGCGCGCGGGGAATGAGTTCCTGCTCAGAAAGCAGACGGGCAGAAAACTCGCTTAGGGAGCTTGCCAGTGCTGAGTCCGGATCATTCATGGTGAGAAGAACTCGGTTACACGCAGAGCTCGTGTGCCGAGGAATCCCTCATCTCTTGCAAAATTGCTGCGGTTCTTCTAATTTGAGCGCGCACTGTAGCAGACGGAGCGGCAACCCGCAAGTATTCGCATGCCCGCTGACCCCTTCCGGGAGGACCCACCGGTGGAGATTGAAATTCGCACGCAATCGAATGTCAAAGTCGTCAAACTCCAGGGCAAGCTCGTTCTGGGAGCGGCGTTAGACCGCACCAGCGCGACTCTTACGGATTTGCTTGATGCCGGCGAAACCCGGTTCGTTCTCGATCTGCAGGATGTTCCCATGATTGACTCGAGCGGCATCGGCCTCCTGGTCCGTTACCTGACAACTTCCAAGCAGCGAGGAGGCTCGCTTAAGCTGCTGAATCCCTCCAAATTCGCTCTGCAAACGCTCAAGCTCGTTCGCGTGCTGAATCTTTTCGAGGTTTTCGAGGACCAGCAGCAAGCCGTAGCTTCTTTCGAATAACGGAGATTCATGAGCGTTGCCTCCGTTTCCGGTCTCGGACCAGTCCCCGGCCCGCGCACTGCAAAATCATTCATGGATTCCTGCAGGCAGTTCACTTTCAACTCGCTGGCCGTACGCCCTTAAACCTGTTGGTGGTGATCTGCTTTTGCAGATTCACTTCGCGGAAGATGTCCAGCGCGCCGTTCCAAATTCAGGATCCTCCGGAATCGGCGGGCAGGAGGTCCAAAGC
Source organism: Terriglobales bacterium (assembly GCA_035518615.1). GTDB lineage: Bacteria > Acidobacteriota > Terriglobia > Acidiferrales > UBA7541 > Acidiferrum. Next base: position 6,885 of record DATIXL010000140.1, read on the forward strand.
CTAAAGGCCGTACCGCGTCTTAGGTGGTTGTAACGTCTCGCCCAAAAACGTTTCGTTCAACCTCGCGCGCCGTTTGCAGATTGAACAGAACTCCGCGCTCTTGATGTCCATGCGCTCGGCGCTGTGAGTGGATGCCATCACACAGCGCCAATCAGTGCAGTGCCGAAGTCCCAGGGTATGTCCCAATTCATGCACTGTGACCTTCAAAAGCCTTTCTTGCTCCAGCTCCGGGCTCGGCGGGAGCCCATAGAACTCCTCTCTCAACCGATAGAGTGAGACAATTGCGCAATTGCCTGCGAGCTGCGCCTCGCCAAAGACAAATGTGAGAATCGGAACATAGAGATCCACGCCACTGATTCCCACTAAATGCCGATTGTTGTCAGGATTCCTCGTTGCGAGTTGCAGCAATAACGCTGTCGAATAGTACTGCCCTCGCGTGGCGTCATAGGCGACTTCCCCCTCCACTTGGTCCGGTTCAACTCGGCATGATACGTGGAAGATACCGGCCAATCCCGCTGCCAATTCATCGAGTTCTTCCACCCGAACGAGGTCAATTCCCTGGCGCGGGGCTGCCCGGGACGCATTAACCCGGATCAGGGAGATCGCATTCATTCGTCTGCCGTGGATTGGCGTTTCAGGCCGTAATGCTTGAGCTTGCCGTACAGAGTTGTCCTGTCAATATCCAGAATACGGGCCGCCCGGGACAGATTTCCGCCCGTCTCTTCGAGGATCTTTACAATGTACCTTCGTTCGATGTCCTCGAGCCTTTCGCCTTCCGCCGGAGCTGTTGGAGAAGCCACTGCGATCGGAAGATTTCCCGCTTCAATCGTGGCGCCTGCGCTCAATACCATTGCGCGCTCGATGGCATTCTCCAGTTCGCGAACATTTCCCGGCCACTGATAGCCGGCTAGAACGCGCATGGCTTCATCAGAAATGTGCGGCGCCGGGCGGTTCATGGCCGTCCCGCATTTTTTCGCAAAGTGAATCGCGAGTAGAGGAATATCCTCCCGTCGCTCGCGCAATGCCGGAAGGTGGACTTGCACCACGTTCAACCGGTAATACAGATCCAATCGAAAAATTCCTTCCTTGACCATGGCTTCCAAGTTGCGGTTGGTGGCCGTAATGCACCGAAAATCCAGCTTGATTGGTTGCGTTCCGCCCACCCGAGTGATTTCTTTCTCCTGCAGGACTCGCAGAAGATCCGTCTGCGTCTTCAAGCTGATGTCACCGATCTCGTCCAGAAAAACCGTACCGCCCTCCGCGACCTCAAACTTTCCCTTGCGGCGCGCCTGTGCGCCGGTGAACGCGCCTCGCTCGTGGCCAAACAATTCGCTCTCCAGAAGCGACTCGGAAAGCGCACCGCAGTGAATTGCGACCAGAGGCATGTTTCTCCGCGGGCTGGCCGCATGAATTGCCCGCGCGACGACTTCTTTTCCCGTGCCGCTCTCTCCGGTAATGAGAACTGTCGAATCGCTCGGCGCTACCACCTCGATCATTTCCCAGACGCGCTTCATCGCCGGGCTCTCCCCGATTAGCTCCGCCTTGGGAGAGACTTCACGCAATTGTTCTTGCAAGCGCGCAACCTCTCGCTGCGCCCGGTGATGCTCGATCGCATGCGACACCGTGTTCAGCAGGTCTTCGGGGTCAAAGGGCTTGGTAATGTAGTCGTACGCCCCCGCTTTCAGCGCCTGCACGGCCGTTTCCACAGATGCGTAGCCCGTCATCACAATTACGATCAGCTCGGGATCAATTTCTTTCAAATGCCGTTGCAGTTCCATCCCATCCATTCCGGGCATTTTGATGTCCAGCAGAACCACATCCCACTCGGCCGGCCGGACGACTGCTAACGCTTCGTTTGCACTCGCAGAGCTCTTGATCTGGTATCCTTCGTTGGAAAACCATTTCGCGAGGGAATCCCGGACCACTGCCTCATCGTCCACGATCAGGATTCTCCCAGCTCGCACTGCCACGTCCTGGTTCATGTGGCCCTCCCTCCACCCATCAGCATCTTCGTTTCCACCACAGACTGCGATTCCGCCGGTAGCTTCACGAGAAACGTTGTTCCGCCGCTTCCGGTGGACTCCACCAAAACTGAACCGCCGTGCTGTTCGAGGATGCTGTGCGCTACCGCCAAACCAAGCCCCGTGCCCTGGCGGTCCTGCTTTGTGGTGAAGAACGGCTCGAAAATATGTTCTAGCGCGTCTGATGCAATTCCCACGCCCGTATCGCTCACTCTGAGCTCAACTCCGCCCGCAAATTCATGCGCTTCAATTCCCAGATGCCCTCCAGAAGGCATGGCTTCCACCGCGTTTACAAGCAGCGCCAGAATGACCTGCCGGATCTGATCGGGATCGCAATGCAAGGAAGGAAGCGGCTCTTCACATGTCACTTTAACGCCGACGCTCTGCAGCTCCGCCCGATGGTGGATCAGCGAAAGCGCATCGGATATCAGCGAGCGGAGATCCGCCGGCTGCCGGTTCGGCGAATTCTGCCGCGCAAAGGTCAGCAGGCTCCGCATCAAGTTTCCGCAGCGCTGGCTCTCGCGTTCAATGATGCGCAGGTTTTCGCTCATCTCTTCCTTGTTTGGACCGCTTGCTGAACACTTTTCCAGGTTTTTTTGGGTCAACCGCGCGTACATGAGAATTCCGGCCAGGGGATTGTTGACCTCGTGCGCCACCGCTGCCGCCAGCTTGCCGAGCGAAGCCATCTTCTCGCGCGTCAGAAGAATTGCTTGTGCTCGCTCTACCTTTCTCGTTTCTTCCTGCACCCGCGCTTCGAGCATGTGCCCCCACTCTGTAATTTCCTGCCTCGCGGACGCCAGAGACTCCGCCATGGTGTTGAACGATTGGGCCATTTCGCCCAATTCATCTCGCGAACGTATCGGCAAGCGGTGCGCCAAATCCCCGTGTCCCACCTGGTGAATTCCGCCCATCACTTCTTTCAATGGCTTTCCTACAACTGTCCATACGAACACGCTGCTGATCAGCGAAAAGATGACAATAGCCACTACTGTGAACTCCGCCATTTCCGTCTGCTGTTCCGCCAGTTGCTTATCCACGGGGGAAAGAGTTAGGTCCGTGTCAATCACTCCGAGAATCGTGCGATCGGCGGGATGCGCGTGGCAGGTCGCATTTGAACACGCGGGTTCGTTTTCGATGGGTCGGATTACGCCCAGCACGTGTTGCCCTTCTGCATCTACGAAGATGCGCGCGCGGTCCGGCCGCTGCAACTTGCGCAAAGGCTCGCCTTGCGCGTGACATCCGTAACATGCTTCGGTTCGTTTGTTCACCAGGGTATTTGTCTCTTCAGGTTTTGTGGAAAAACTGATGCGCCCTTCCTGGTTGAAGATGCGCACGCTCCGAATACCCGGCTGGGTCCCAATCTCGGTGATCATTTGATACAGGGCTTCGCGATCATTTCGCAGCATCTGATAGCGGGTGCTTCGTTGAATGACGTCCCCAATACGGTCCGCGCTCTGCAGGATGACCTGTTCCGAATTCCGTCGCTGCAACCGTAAACTTAGGTAGCCAAAAACCGAAAACAGACCGACGGTTCCGGCTACAAGCAGCGCAGCCAGCTTTGGGGCCAGCCCCACGCGGAGCCCTTTGCGATGCTCAGGCTCCTCGGCCATGGCCTAATCTCCCGGCGCCGGAGCGAGGATCTTTTCTGCCCGCGGGCGCGTGGTTGTCTCCTCGGAAAAGATGGGAAGGTTTTTCGCAGCAAAACGGAAGATCGCGAACCCGAGCGCAACGATCATCAGCGTGACGGCGATTTCGGTCCATTTTGGAAAATACGAAGTTCCCGCGACTGCCTCAATTCCCGTAATGCTGACGTTCAAACGGTTGGCCACGAATCCGAAAAGCACCAGAACAGAACATCCATACAAAGCCGACGCGCTTTCATAGACTCGCCGCTGAAAGAGCAGCACCGTTGGCAATACAAATAGGGCCATTTCCAATAGGAAGAGATACGTCTCTGTTCGTGCTCGAAGCAGCAGCGGGAGCGCGCCCCGGTGCAACAAGTCTAGAAACCTCATTGTTAGATACGTGGCCAACAAGACCGCCAGTACGCGCCCCATGCTGCCGAGCAAAGGCAGCTCCAGATGTTTCCCAAACGCTTTGCTGCTTTGCCAGGATTCGAAAATCGTCATCGCGAGCCCGGCGCACAACGCGGACACAAAGAAGAACAGGGGCAGTAGTGGCGTGTACCAGAGCGGGTAAAGCTTTTCTGGCACGATCAGATACAAGCTTCCGAGTGAAGATTGATGCAGCGTAGATAAAATCACCCCGAGAACGACGAGTGGAATGGAGACGGCTTTCAGGGCGCGAAGTAGTCTTGTCAGCCCAAACCGCTCCAACACTACGGGCGCAAACTCCAGCGCCAGCACGGTTGTGTAGAGTGTCACGCACCACGCCACTTCGAACATCACTGAATGAGGGTTCCACATCACTAGCGGATGCCAGATACGGTAAGGTCGTCCAAGATCCAGCAGGAGCGCCACGATCACTAGTCCGTAGCCCATGAACGCTGTCAGAATCGTCGGGCGCAAGATGGGCTTGTAGCGTTCGATATTGAAAATGTAAACCGCGGCCGCCAGCGTGAAGCCTCCTGCCGCCAACCCAACTCCACATAGGACGTCAAACCCGATCCACAATCCCCAGGGAAACCGGTCACTCAAATTCGTCGAGCCGCCCAATCCCCGCGTATAGCGCAGGTATGTTGCGACGATTCCTGCCGCTACCACCGCGTAGAAGATTACGCGCCAGAAAGTCAGCTGTGCCCATCGCGGTCTTTCGGCCATTTCTCCTCCTTCTCTGCGCGTTCCGATGCGGCTACCTCTTGCCGCCGGTGGCTCAGCCACCAAATTCCGCCCAGCAGCACTCCCATCGTCGTCACCAGCCCGGGAATCTCTGAAAGCACGCCCCAAGTGAGCATCGGCAACGGCGACTTCGGCAAATCCTCACGCACGCCCAATTCAGGGAACTGAATCGCTGCAAGCATCAGCACGGACGTCCCGCCAACTTCCTCGATTCCAAAAATGTGCGGGTAATACTGGTTGGGGTTCCCGCTAATCCGCTGCTTCGCCTCGGCAATCAAGGCATCCCTTTCGCCGAACTTCGTCGCTCCGGTGGGGCAAGCTTCCGCGCAAGCCGTGGGCAATCCGGCGGCGAGCCGATCCGCACACATCGTGCATTTCTTCACGGTCGGCAGCCGTTTGTTCCATTCGTAGGCTGGTACCTGAAAGGGGCAGGCCATCATGCAGTAGCGGCAGCCAATGCAACGGTCCGCGTCATACGTCACCGGGCCATCTGCTCTCTTCTGCAGCGCCGCCACGGGGCATGCGGATACACACGACGGCGAGAGGCAGTTCATGCAAATCCTTCGCATGAATTTGTCTCCGTGCGTTGTGATCGCCGTCACTTTATGCGCCGAGAGCTTGTCTTCCTTCGCAATTGCATCGTTGTAAGGCAGGCTGTTGTACTTCGCGCAGGCCTCTTCGCACAGCCTGCATCCGATGCACATCGTACTGTCGTAGAGAAGCGCCTTGCTCATGATGCGATCCTGCCTTTCTCGGCCGGGCCCTTTCCATACGCGTTCAATTTAGGAGTCGCCTTGCCCAACCAAAGGGGCAATTTCTCAACCAGCAGCAAGCTTGCGTTCCGCTTCCAAGTGGTTTGTTTTGAACAGGAGGCTGCTCATCTGTTTCTCATAAATGCGCGTTTTTTCACTCTCTGTGGGATTTTCCAACTATCGCTATGGACGCAAACGTCGAGGAATACGACATGAGGGGTCGGATTTCTCCGCCCCCTCTCTTGTGCTTTTTCTTCCCTGTTCACTCGTTCCGCAAAATTTCTTCCGCCAGCTCCTTCCAGTTTGCGGCGGGCAATGCCGACGTCAAGTCTCTCATCGGCTCGCCACCTTCTGCCATCGCCGCCCCTGCCAGTTGCGGCTGACGCGCATACAGGCGGTCCACCGCTTCCTGGATCCACGCTGGCACCATCTTCTTCGGCATGAAATTCCGCTTCACGCTCTCTTCGTCTGGCACATGGACCGTCATCAGCCAACCCTCCCCGTAAGGATCGGTGTGCAGCTTTTTGGGATTCGCCAGCAGCTCTTGGTTGACTTCCAGGACTTCGCCCTCCACGGGAGAATTCATCTCCACTTTCTGCCCATCGCGGAAGAAGGACATTACGCGTTGCCCTTGGCGGATCCAGCGTCCCGGAGTGGGGAGCTGAATCTTGTCCACCGGCCCGAGCACTGTCGCCGCGATGTCGTCCACGCCCACGCGCGCAAGGTTTCGCCGCTCGTTCATCACCCACCCATGTCCGGGGTGATACCGCAAATTCCTAGGGACGCGAAATCCGCCAACATGTTGCGGTTCCTCCGCTGCCAACACGGGAACCGTCTCTCTTTCTCTCGCAGGTGCAACAACTGGCTCTTCCCCGCGTTGCCGTGCCCGCACGTAATCAATCGTCACAAAAATCGCGAACATCAAAAGCACAAGGAGCACGCTCATGGTGGTTCTCCTTTCTTCGCTCTCTCACAAGCTCCGCTTTTTCATAAGGCAAGCGGGACGCCACATCTGCTCAACTGCACATAAGCGGTGCTCACCTGCAACCGCTTGCGATCAAGCGGCTTGCAAGCAATTTCAACATTGCCCTCTATGGACGCTCGTTATCTGTTGTAGGGATTCACTACGCTCTATCGCTTGGTTTCGCTGAAATTCAGCCGAGGCTTCATCATTTCAACAACTTCCACGCCGCCGCTATTTTCGACGGGTCTTGTTCACTTTCTCGACAGGTGCGTGCCGTTTCGCCGAGCCGTAACCTGTATTGTGTCCTGTTCTTTTTAACCCACGAGGGCGATCGTCGAACCTCATTCTGGTGATTAGGTTCGCATGCGACCAGCCACCCAATATTTCGAGCGGCACGCGAAGGATTAGTGGGACTACTCGAAAGCTGCAGCTAAACTCGCAGGGTAAACGGACTGGTGCCCGGGGTGGGAGTCGAACCCCTCGCAGTGATTGATACTGCGTAACTTACTGATTCTACGAAAAAGCAAAACAGAGAAAAACCACAAAAACGCCGAAGTGAGGTACACGGCGGGTACACGGGACTAAAACCGACCACAGAGCCTGTAAGCCGGGTTCACGACGAATTTCCCATCTCCCGGCCCTTCTGTAAGTTAGTGAAATACAAGCGATGGCAACAAGCATTGAATGTCAATTATGGCAATCGTGGCAACGGCGAAATAATTTTGGGCGCAGTTTGGGACAGTTGAGTCGTCTCTCAGAACGGGACTTGGACAGCGAAGAGATAATGCACTTATCCGATGCGCGAGTTTATCGGCCCTGAAACTCGATCGCGGTCCGCTTGCCGTCCAGAAACACGTGAGCCTTGTGCCAATCCACTCCAAGAGCCTGCAGCACGGCACGTCTCGAGTTTACGCACGCTGCTGAAAGATCACTCGAATCTCAAGGCGACCATAGGATCTACCTGAGCCGCGCGCCGTGCAGGGAGGTAACTCGCGGCCAAGCCCGTGATCAGGATTGTTGCCGAACATACGATTGCCGACAGAGGATCGGACGGCGCGACGACAAGCTCGTGCGCGATGAGATGTCCTGCGCTTACTCCCAACAACCACCCAGCGCCAAGGCCAACGGCCATCAAAATTGCTGACTCCTTCAGAACAAGCTCGAAAACCCGGCTCGGCGTGGCTCCAAGAGCCATACGGATTCCCATTTCGCGCGTCCGGCGGGTGACGGAGTAGCTCATTACGCCATACACGCCGATGCAAGCCAACGCAAGCGCGAGAATTGTGAACGAGGCCATTAGTTGGACCATGAGATTCGAGCCTGCGAACTCCTCTTTGATGGACTGGGCAACAGTCTTGCAATCATCCATTGGCTGATCGGGGTTCCACGTCTGAACAGCGCGCCTTAGCGCTGGAATCACCGCAGGTCCGCCCTCGGCCCGGACCACAACTTGCGTTGCGGTATCCGCCTTCGAAAGCGGCAAATAGACGGTCGGAAGCGAATCACCCGAGCGGCCGTCGGTCAGCCAATCCGGCACGACGGCATTAACCGTGACCCAGGGGCCATCGCCTTTGCGAATTTGGAGTCCAAGTGCGTTGCTACCGTAGCGCCGCGCAAATGCTTCCGAGACGACCGCACCCGCCAATTCGCGGTTGGGGACAAGCTCTCCTTGAAGTGTGGAGAGTCGCAACACATTGAAGAAACCGCGATCTACGGCCAACAAGACAGCGGATGTTTCGATACTCTTCCCCTCTTGTTTCACCGATAGGGAATGCAAGTAACTGCGGGAATCAGCCATAGGGAAGCCGGAAGTGATCCCGGTTGCGTCGAGGCCGGGTGTAGCATTCAGCTCCGCCGACAACCGATCTAATTTCGAGCCAAGTGGGGTGGGCGTGATGGAGAACACTATCACTTTGCCGGTATCAATTCTGGGGGGCACCACCCGCTCAACGAAGGACATGGTACGGGCAGCCGACGCAGTGACTATTAGCAAGGTCATGGACATCGCAATCTCAAGTACGACCAGAGGCAGCCGCTTGAGGGTTACTTGAGCGCCGGTTGTCGTCGAGGTCTGTCGAAGCGCATCGTTCAAGTTTGTCTTCGACACGTGCATCGCAGGAATGAGACCAAACAATAAGGGAATGAGCAGCGTGGCTATCGTGCCGAATGCGAGTGCATGTCCGTTCAGACTGAGCGTGGCGGCTAGATGAGGCTGTACAGATTGGAAAGCGCGTCGCAACACACCGACGCCGCCGTACGCAGCGAGCATTCCTGAAACACCGCCCGCGATGGCAATGAGCAAGTATTCGGAGAGGAGTTGCCGGACAATACGGCTGCGCCTCGCCCCCAGGGCCGCGCGTGTCGCCAACTCTGTTTGACGGGCGAATCCGCGGGCTAGAAGCAGAGTCGTAACGTTTGCGCACCCGATCAAAAGAACGAGGATGGACGGGCCGAGGCCGAATGCAAGGCCCAGGCCCGTTTTCTTCGTCATCTCACTTTCGTAGGTGACGGCGCGCATTCCCATTCCCCGGTTCGCCGAGGGGAATTGGAATTCCAAGTCGCGCGCCAGGACTGCCATTTCTGCATTCGCCTGCTCGCCAGCGACGCCCTTCTTCATGCGGCCAACGACAGCGACAGTCTCCTCAGCTCGATTCGCTGACGGGTCAAGGGTGAGCGGCGTCCACAGTTCGATTGCTTGATCCTGAAACCAGAAGCTGCCCGGCATCACGGCAATGATCGTGTACGGGTCGCCATTCAAGCGGATGGCCTGGCCCAGTACGTCTGGTCTTCCGCCGAAACTCGTGCCCCACATGGTCTCGCTGATCACGGCGACACGCGGCGCACCCGGCTGCTCCTCATCTTCAGAAAACACGTGTCCGAGCTTTGGGCTTGCACCCAGCATGTGGAAGAAATTGGCAGAGACCATCAGTGCGGGGACTCGTCGCGATTCCCCCGAGGCCGTTAACACCGTGTCCGAACTTGCCAGTGCCGCAAGTTCGTCGAATGCAGAAGTGCGCCTTCTTAGGTCGAGGAAATTAGGGACGGAGAGAAGGCCGCGGTCCGTTCCTGTCTGTTGATTGACGACCCATACGTTGACGATTCTGTCCAAGTCGCGAACGGGAGGGCGATTCAGGATCGGACCCTCGAACAGGCTGAACATGGTCGTCGCGCAGCCGATCCCCAGGGCAAGGGTCAAGACACTCGCGGCAGTGAAGCCACGCGCTTTCACCACCATTCGAAATCCGAAGCGTAGGTCTTGCAGAAAGGAGTCCACGTTCATGGCTTGGGTCGAGCTTGGCATCCACACACAGGCTACGCCGCTTTATGAGAGCTTACCAAGCGCACTTCAGTGTTCGCGCCAGAAGGAGTTCTGGTGTGTCGGAGAAGACAAATCGCTCATGAACTGAGGTAGCTGAAGACCACACGAATGTCGGTGGAAGTCGCGTAACCGAGTCTCCAAGCGTAACCGCGATGGGCTTCCTGTGATCGGCCTGATACATAGGAATTGTGGACAACCAGGGTGAAATTCGAACCCCTAAGGCGCATTGAGCCCACGCAACTTACTGATTCCAATACACGCCAAAAACGCCAGAAGGGGCAAATCTCCTGGATTGAGGTACACCCAGGTACACGGCGTTGATTCATGGCCAACGAAGAGTTCCTGAGCGTCAATGACGCGCCGAAGCGCTCGGCCTGATCCTTTTCCTTTTTTCGGGAATATTCCCGTCACTTTGTTGTGGCGGCGACCGTCAGAATCTGTTTCTCGATTGAGGCACGCATTTCCTTGGGGAGCAGGTCCGTCTGTTCGAGCGTTTTCCAGCTCGCGACAGTGCGCGCTGCTTCACAAAAATCCAATTAACTGGCTCCGGCCCGACATGTTGCTTGCCACGGGGGTCGGAATTCCGAAATGCTAAGCCGGGCGGAGCCAGAAACGATCTCGGCTGCCTGTCGTCTTTTGCCCGCCGT
>DATIXL010000141.1:0-10144 GCA_035518615.1 Terriglobales bacterium
ATGGCCGTTGCCGTTTCCATTCCCCGTCGCGGGCTGCGGCAGCCGCGACGGATTACCGATAGGGCGGAGATTTGCCGGTGCCGCGTTCACGTGATCGCTGATCGCGTGCAAGCGCTTCAGGATGGATTGCCACTGTTCCCAATCCAGTTGCCGCAAGAACGGTCGCAGCCCCTGGATGAAGGGATCCTCGAGCAGCGCCTCGCCGTCCGATTCCGGAATGAAGAAGCGGTTCAGCCCCACGTTCAGCGCCTCGGAGATTTTTTCCAGCGTCCCGAGGCTCGGCGTCATCTGCCCGCTTTCGATCCTCGAGAGATACGAGCGCGAAACCTTCGAGCGTGACTGCAGTTGGCTCTGCGTCATGCCTCGCGATTCGCGCAGCTGGCGAATCCGCTGTCCGATGTTCTCCACCGTCTTCTGGTTGGCGAACTTGTCGGACACCGGTTCGATTCCGGCTTCCTCCGGCGGCGCCGGCGGTGGAATCAGGAACTCCAGGCGCTGCGGCAGCGCGCGCACGCAGCGGCGGCAATTGCCAGTGCGTGTTCTGTACTGCACCAGGCCGCAGGTCTTGCAACGGATGACTTCCCGGTCCATCTCTAACGAATTCATCGTCTCTTTCTCTGTTTGTGCCGACACCGGTACTCCTCGCTGACTTTGTCCGGCGTGCGGATAGGAGAGGAACGTCGGAACGTTCTTCTGGGGGAAGGCAGAAACTGGCGCAGCGGGAGTCTCTCGCGAAGCGCCGATTTTTGTCAAGAGTATTTTTGTACTTTTTTAATTTTTCCTTCCGCCGCAACACTCTTTACGCCTCCTTTTCGCCTGAATTCGTGCAGGTTTTCGCCGTGTCCCCAGCCTTGCCCCAATCCCTTGTGGTCGTCCGGCTTCTTGACCGCACACTTTGTGTTGCTCTTTTCCATTCGCCCCCTGCGCCACTTCGTCGCCTTCCCTGCTTCCCTTGCTTGTGCTTCAATGGAACTCCAATCTCGACTAGGAGATGTTCGGCCCCATGCCTACCCGCGACGACGCCTGGAAACTTCTCTGCGAATTCACACAATCCGAATCCCTGCGCAAGCACATGCTCGCCGTGGAAACCTGCGTCCGCGCTTATGCCCGCAAGTCAGGCGCCGACGAAGAGCTCTGGAGCATCACGGCATTGCTCCATGATTTCGATTACGAACGCTGGCCCAACAACGATCACGCCGCCGACCGCGAACACCCCGCCGAAGGCGCGAAAATCCTGCGCGATCATGGCTACTCCGAAGAGATGATTCGCGCCATTCTTTCCCACGCGGATTACACCAACGTCCCTCGCCAATCCGCGCTCGAGCACACGCTCTTTGCCTGTGACGAACTGGCCGGCTTCCTGACCGCTTGCACCTATGTCCGCCCGTCAAAAAGCATTCTCGATCTCGAAGTCAGCTCCGTCAAAAAGCGGATGAAAGACAAGGCCTTCGCCCGCGGCGTTAGCCGCGAGGACGTAATTAAGGGCGCCGAGGAACTCGGCGTTCCCCTCGACGAACACATCGCCTTCTGCATCGCCGCCATGCGCGAACACGCCTATGCGCTCGGCCTCCGCGGCTCCCTGTAACACCACCAGCCTATCTTTTTTTGGAAGACGTACCCGGTGCGTGAGCAAGTTTGGCGCGAACTACTGCGGGGATGGCCGTGAGTGCCGCACGATCGTGCTCTGCACGCCATCCGATAGTTCAACTTCCATGTTCGCGGGTGCATTCTCGACTTGCGCGCTGCCTCCGCTCAGAAAACCTCGTACTTCGCCTGTAGTTGCATCCCTCAGCAGCGCCATGGGCTGAGTTGTCGAATCCCAGTCAATCTGTGCTGCCCCGTTCACAAGGTCCGTCACGCGCAGCACATTCATTGCGGCCTTCGCCTGCGTGGAAGACCGCGCCTGCCGCGAAGCCAATTCGCTCGCGCCTCTCATGACGTGCACGCTCTGCAATGCGTCAATCACAGTGCCATCCAACGGCACGATAAACGCGAAATTCTCATCGGTTTGATAAGGAAGATCCGCCACTTCATAGGTCTGGAATGGCACTCTCGCCTGCACTCTTCCCTGCGCGTCTCGCCCTTCCCACACATACGGTCCTGACGGCACGCTGCCGCTCGTCGCGGGCACTCGGAACGCTGGCTCCAGGATCACATTTCCGTTCTCCACACGCCCCCACACCAGCACCCCTTCTTTTGGAGCTGCGGAGACTGACGCTGCGGTCACCACATCAAAGGCATTCGCAGTCCGGAAGCTCAACACCGACTTGTACACGTAATCGCTCACCCACGGATTGCTGCAGTACCCCATGATGTCCGAATCGGTCGTCGGCTTCAGATTGTTGCTCGATGCGAACACATCCCAGCCCGGCACGCCAATCGTCCCGCCAGGATAGGGGTAATTGGGATCCGGATTCGACGCCCCGCCGCAAGGGCTATGCTGCCTGCCGAAATTATGCCCCTCTTCGTGCGCGACCACCGTTTCCGCACCGTTGTTATCCCAGCCCATCGCGGCGGGCGCGCCGATATATCCCAGGCCTGCGACCCCCGACGTATAGCTTACATTCACGAATCCGAAATAGTAGCGGTCCGTCACGCCATCGGCCGTCCGCTTCGCTAGGATCTCGCTCAGCACCGTGCTCCATCCTGTTCCGTCGCTCGAAAGTGACTGTGCGCTGGACGTCATTTGCGCTCCTACTGTCACATCCACCGTGTCCGGCACGGGCCACAATTGTCTCGCGACGCTCACCAGCGTGTTCCGGTCCCGCGTCGAATTCTCAACCACCCCCACTCGCCCATCCCCGGTCTTCACAGGGATGAGTGTGATCTTCCACTGGTGCACCGACTGCACCACGGGACTCTCGGAAAACTGATTGTTTCCCTTGTTTGACTCCGCAATCTGGTTTGTAGGATCCACCACCGTAACAATCTGCACGCCCGGCACGATCCAGGCCGACGGAACTGCCGCGTTCCATGAAGTAGTCGCGTCCCCGGCATTCACTGCCGTCGGAACGCTGCTGCCCGGCGCATTGATCGTCAGTGTATTCGTCGTGCTTCCGTTGATGAATTGCACCTGCACCTGCGGCTTCGCCGTATTGCTCTCGTTCGCCACCACGAACACGCGCACCCACGCGCTCCTTCCTTGAATCAAGGGCACGTCGTGGGCAGGATAATTCTGTGTCGCCTGTGTCACGTAAAGTCCGTCAATCGTCAGGTCGAGCCCGCTTGCGGCATTGACTGTAAACGCGCCGCTGGAAGTTGCCGTTCCTCCAGAAGCAGTCACAGTGATGGTTCCGCTGCTAGCTGTCGCAGGGACGCTCGTCGAAATATGAGTGTCGTTTGAAATAGAAAATGTCGCTGACGTGCCGTTGAACTTCACGCTCGTCGCTCCGGTGAAGCCGCTACCCGTTAGCGTTACGCTCGTCCCTGCCGTTCCGCTCGTCGGTGAAAAACTCGAAATCGTAGGGGCTGGCACTGTCACGGAAAAGGTGTTCGCGGAGGTGGTGCTCCCACTTGCTGTAACCACGCCGATCTTCCCGGAAGTCGCCCCGCCCGGAACCGTCGCGGTGATCTGCGTGGCGCTCGCCACTTGAAACGTCGCCGCGGTCCCATTGAACGTCACGGAACTTGCCCCGGAAAGGTTTGTTCCGGTAACCGTCACGGAAGTTCCGCTCGGCCCGCTCGCCGGAGCAAAACTCGTAATGGAGGGAGACGTTGACGGTGGTGGATTTGTGTTGCCCGAGTTGGCTTTGACCGAGCCGCTTCCGCAGCCCGCGGCGCAAATTGCGCCCAAGAGCAGCAGTACGCCAAGACCTCCCGGCGCCAACCGTTTCCAGGAAAGTGCCTGTATTTGATTCACGCGCGATTCTGGCTTGGACATGGAGCCCGTCCGGGTGCGCTTTCCCAAAGGATCAGCGGGCGAAATGCCGGAGAGTGACCTGTGCAGCTCTCACTCCGCTGGGCCCACGCACACCGTTCTCTAGCCAAGAGAATATTCCGAAGGCGGAGACGAATCACCTGCCCAATGGGACAGTTTTGGAGCAGAGCCTTTTTCTTGGAGCTTTTTATTAGGTATGAGGTATTGAGGATGAATAAGCCCACGCGCGCTTGCGGCGCTTCGCTGAGGACGGACTCCCTCGTTCGCGGCCGAGCAGGTAATGAATGCGCCCGGTCTTCTAAATTCCGTGATGCGCATAGATAACGATCGCGGCTCCAAACAGCATTCCCGCAATCAGCAGCACAACCGCCCCGATCTTTACCCACCCGGGCGTCAGCCCAGCGTAGAGCATCCAGCCCTTCGCTGCCTCTCTTCCAGCGGATCCTCCTGCGACAAAGAGATCCATTGTGCCGTCCTGGCTTTTGTTCTCAATGGCCTTCACTTGCTCCAGTTCTTCTACTTTTCCCACGAAGCTGTATCCCTGCCTCGGAATCGTCTCCACGTACTTCGGCTTTTCGGGCGAATCCCCCAGCGCCAGCCTCAACTTATTCACGGTGGTGTTCACATTCGCGTCGAAGTTGACGTGGGTGCCTTCGGGCCACAGACGCATGCGCAGCGCGTCGCGGCTGACGATCTCTCCCGGCTGTTCCAATAATGCCAGCAGCGCCTGATACACCTTCCCTGCGGTCCGCACTCGTGTGCCATCCCGGAATAGCTCTTCCCGTTTCAGATCAACATGAAATTCGCCGAAGCGAAGGAACCTGCTCTTGAAAATTGCTCCTGGAGGACGAACAACTCCGTCTTGCTGTGTCTGCATGGAAACCAGTTCGGACTGCATGGCGTCACCCTCACCCTCGGTTTGGATTCCAGACGCACTCGCTTTTGCACCGTTCCGGCTCGCACTTCGTCCCTATCCCTCAACCTGACCTGCGCAACCACTCGCTTGACATCCAATTACGAATCGTTATATCTTGAGTTGTATATGCATGTCAAGCAGAGTTTTCGAGATCCCAATTCCCTCCCCTCGCTCGACCTTTCCGGGACCGGCCTCTGCGCTTCTTTCAATTTCCGTCGTACGTCCCGCGCCGTTACCCGCCTCTTCGATTTGGCCCTGCAGAGCTCCGGAATTCGCTCCACCCAGTTCGGAATCCTGGTTGCCGTTGCCAAATCTCAACCCGTACCCGTCGGCCGCTTGGCCAAAACCCTGTGCACGGATTCCACGACCCTTTCCCGGAGCCTGGCTCTTCTGAAACGTGAAGGTTTACTGTTCATTTCCGGACGGTTAGCGAAGCGCCAGCGCTTTCTCACTTTGACGCCCGCCGGAGAAAAAGCTCTCGCCCGTGCTCTTCCAGAGTGGCGCAGAATACAGGAGCGATTCGTCAGCACCATCGGCCACGACTTCTGGACTACCTTCCGAAATGAACTCGAACGCCTCTCTGCCACGGCCGTCGAAATGGAGCAATCCGCCGCCAATCCTTCCCGGGACGCTGGCTGACATCCTTCCTCGCTCTGTTGTCCCCGGGATCTTGCCCACTCGCCTCTTTAGCTACGGCGCAGCCCCTCGCAAGGTTTCCGGCGTCCAAGAATCAAGTTAGAATAGGTAGGAATGCTCACCCAGATCGCAGGTTCAGACGCTGCAGTTGTACGCCACCCGCGCCGCAAAACGCATGGCGTGATGGTCGGTCATGTTCGCGTGGGCGGCGGCGCGCCCATCGTCGTTCAGTCCATGACCAACACGGACACCGCCGACGTCGCAGCCACCTTCCGGCAAACCGTCGAACTCGCTGAAGCTGGCTCCGAGATCGTCCGCTGGACTGTCAACGTTCCCGAAGCCGCCGCCGCTGTTCCCGAAATCAAAAAGCGCCTTCGTGACGCCGGCTGCAACGTCCCGATCATCGGCGACTTTCACTACAACGGCCACGTCCTCCTCACCAAGTACCCGCAATGCGCAAAAGACCTCGACAAATATCGCATCAATCCCGGCAATGTTGGCGCAGGCCAGCGCCGCGACGAGCAGTTCTCCACCATCTGCAAGATCGCTCTCGATAACGGCAAGCCTGTGCGCATCGGCGTCAATGGCGGCTCCCTCAATCAAGAGCTGGTCATGGCCAACATGCAGGAAAACACCGACAAAAATCTCGGCAAGGAATCCGAAGAGATCATCAACGAGTGCATGGTCCTCTCCGCGCTGCAATCCACGGAGCTCGCTCTCGAGTGCGGCCTCACGCGCAACCAGATCATCATTTCCTGCAAAACTTCGCGCCCCCGCGATCTCATCACCGTTTATCGCGATCTCGCAAGCAAAACCGAGCAGCCATTGCACCTCGGCCTCACCGAAGCCGGCATGGGCATGAAAGGTCAGATCTGGTCCGCCGCATCCTTGGGAATCCTTCTCTATGACGGCATCGGCGACACCATTCGTATCTCGCTCACGCCGCGGCCCGGAGGCGATCGCCGCGAAGAAGTCTATGCCGCCTGCGAACTTCTTCAAGCCCTCGGCTTGCGCTCGTTTTCTCCGAGCGTCACCGCCTGTCCCGGCTGCGGGCGCACCACCAGCACCACCTTTCAGGAACTCGCCGAGCGCACCCAGGCCTACATTCGCGAAATGATGCCCCTCTGGAAAACCCAATACGAAGGCGTGGAAACCATGACCCTCGCCGTCATGGGCTGCATCGTCAACGGCCCCGGCGAATCCAAAGCCGCCAACATCGGCATCAGCCTTCCAGGCACGGGCGAAGCTCCCCGCTGCCCCGTCTATATTGACGGCAAGAAATCCGTCACCCTCGAGGGCACCTACGACGAGCTCGCCGCCGCCTTCAAATCCCTCGTGGACAACTACATCTCCTCCAAATTCCCCCGCAAGCCGGCGGCAGTGGAAGCAAGACCATGAAAATCTCCCGCGAAGACGTTCTCCGCGTCGCTGAACTCGCCTACCTCGATCTCTCCGAGACCGAGCTCGAAACCTATCGCGCCCAGATTGACGAAATCCTCGAGTACATCGGCAAGCTCAATGAGCTGGACACCTCGAATGTCGAGCCCATGGCCCAGGTCCTCGCCGACGATCAATCCGCCGACGCCACCCTGCGTGACGACGTCATCCAGCCCTGCGACGTCGCCCTGGAAATTTTGCAGCAGGCGCCCGATCCCGAGCCGCCCTTTTTCCGCGTCCCCAAGGTCATTGACCGATGACTCTTCGCGGTCCATGGAAATCCTTTGTAGGGACGCAGCACCGCTGCGCCCTAACTAGGCCACCCTCCACTTGCGACTCTGCGCTGTCATTCCGAGCGGAGTCTTCGGAGCGAGGAATCTGCTTTTTCTCCGACTTCCGCCGCGTAGGCCCCGGTGCCCTATGACCACCTGGTCCATCTCCTCCATCCGCGACGCCGTCGCAACGAAAAAACTCTCCGCGCGCGA
This sequence comes from Terriglobales bacterium, assembly GCA_035518615.1. GTDB lineage: Bacteria > Acidobacteriota > Terriglobia > Acidiferrales > UBA7541 > Acidiferrum. Next base: position 7,352 of record DATIXL010000141.1, read on the forward strand.
ACTCGTCTCCGAATTCTACAAACGCATCGAATCCCGTAATCTCGAGCTCAACGCTTTCCTAGCTCTCTGCCCCGAACGCGCCTACGCTCAGGCCGACAAGATTGACACCATGGCCTGGGCCGGGGACATGCTCCCGCCATTAGCCGGCGTTCCCATCGCCGTCAAGGACGTCATCAGCACCCGCGGCATCACCACCACCTGCGGCTCGAAAATTCTCCAGAATTACAAGCCGCCTTACGACGCCACCGCCGTCGCTCGCCTCGAAGCCGCCGGCGCCATCATCCTCGGCAAGACCAATTGCGACGAATTCGCCATGGGCAGCTCGAACGAAAACTCCGCCTATGGTCCTGTGAAGAATCCCGCCGCCATGGATCGCGTTCCCGGCGGCTCGAGTGGAGGCTCTGCCGCTGCCGTCGCCGCGGGCCTCGCCGTCGCCGCGCTTGGCACGGACACCGGCGGCTCCATTCGTCAGCCCGGCTCTTTCTGCGGCATCCCCGCCATGATGCCCAGCTACGGCCGCGTCTCCCGCTACGGCCTCATCGCTTTCGCCTCTTCTCTCGACCGCATCGGCCCGTTCGCCACCAATATCGGCGATGTCGCCACCATCCTGCAAACCATCGCCGGCCGCGATCACAACGATTCCACTTCCACCACCGCTCGCGTCCCTGATTACGTCGGCGACCTCCACAAACACGTCCGGGGTCTTCGCATCGGCATCCCGAAAGACTACTTCGCTGAAGGAATGGACTCCGGCGTCCGCCAAAAGGTCGAAGCGGGCATCGAACTCCTCAAAAAACTCGGCTGCCATCCCGTTGAAATCCGCATGCCCCACACGGATTACGCCATCGCCGTCTACTACATCATTGCCACCGCCGAAGCCAGCTCCAACCTCGCCCGCTACGATGGCGTCCGCTATGGCCTCCGCGTGGACGGCGATTCCCTCATCGGAATGTACCGCAAAACCCGCGGTGCCGGCTTCGGCCCGGAAGTCAAGCGCCGCATCGTCCTCGGCACCTATGTCCTTTCGGCCGGCTACTACGACGCCTACTATCTCAAGGGCCAGAAAGTCCGCACCCTCATCGCTCGCGACTTCCACGACGCCTTCACCAAGGCCGACCTCATCGTGACCCCCACTTCTCCTGTCCCCGCCTTCAAGTTGGGCGAGCGTACCGCCGATCCCTTGCAGATGTACCTTGCCGACATCTATACCGTCACCGGATCCCTTGCCGGTGTCCCTGGTATCTCCGTCCCCTGCGGAGCGATCGATGCACAACCAAACAGTTCACTGATCCAGGAGGGTTCTTCGCCCGCCACTCGCCACTCGCCACTCGCCACTTCTGCCAAGCTCCCTGTCGGCCTCCAGATCTTCGGCCCTCCCTTTGGCGAAGCGCGCGTCCTCCAGCTCGCTCACGCCTTTGAGCAGGCGGGCGGCGCGTCTCTGTAGAATTCTTCCCAAAATGTTCCCGATATTTCTCTCGGCTGGGGCGTTCTGCTGCTAAACTGGCCCCAATCCGCCCGTGCCCGGCCTCGATCGCATCGTTGAAAAGCTCCATCGCGCACAGCGCGGCTTCCTTTCCGCTGCGGACCTCGTCCCGCCGGACCTCTGGCGTCTCCGCCCTGCCGATGGCGGCTGGTCCGCTGGTGAAATCGTGGCCCACCTTTGCCAGGTCGAGCGCACCATTCTCGGTACTGCGGACCGCATCATCCGCCACGCGCCAAAGGCGGTACCTATATATAAGCGATTCCATCTCCCGCTGCTGATTGTCGAATCGCGAATCATTCGACGTAGGTCTCCAATCCCACTGGACGCCGAGCTCATTGCCGAAAAAGAATCCATGCTCGCGGACCTTCGCACTGTTCGGGAACGAACCCTCGCGTTCCTCGAAGAAACAAGTTCCCGCAATCTCCGTCCCTATTTCTGGCCTCACGCTTTCCTCGGAATGTTAAATGCGTATGAATGGTTCGAGATGATCGCCTCTCACGAAATCCGCCACACAAAACAAGTCAAAGCTCTCGCGAAAGAAATTCCAAAAGTGGTAGTAACTTCACAGAAATAGGAGATTTTTTTAGATTCACCTGCAAGCTTTGACAGTATGAGCAATTGCTGTACTCACGGAGAATACGTGCGAAATGGCGCGGTTTTCGCGGCTTTTGGAGCGAAAGTACTAGCCCGCGCGTTTTTGGCGAAGAGAACGGAACGACTATTGCAAGGAATTGATGCAGCGCTTACCCTGCACTCAGCATCGAACGATGTGTACGGGGTTCGCTGGGAACGAATCAAGGAGCAAGGCCGTGGTTACCGTCAAGTCGAGTCAGAAAATCTTCACCGACGCCGAAGTCGCCACCCTCACCGGCATCTGCGTGGATCATGTGCACAACTTCGCCAAGAGCCGCCACCTCGGCTTCATCGCCCGCGCCGCCGAACGCGCTGGCATTCAGGCCGATCAGTGGCTGTTCACGCTCTCGGACCTCATGGTCCTGGTGACGTTGTTCCCCAAGTGCTCTCATTAACCGCTCCGGGGGTTATGCCGGCAATTGGCCCGGCGCCCGGCCTTCACCGCTCTTTGGGCTCTCTTCGAGCTTTTCGTTGAGAGCCCTTTTCCTTTCTGTCCTCCCCCCGTCCTCCCTCATCCCGAATCCGCTCTCGCCCCCCGAAAACGGCGTGAGCGATCCGCCTTTGTAGTGCCCGCCGACCGTGGCGGGCCTTTTCTGTTTTGCTTTTTGTCTTTGCTCTCGGTTTCGCTCTTACCGGCTGCCGCACCCTTCGCCTTTAAGGCTGCGGATTTTGCTTTT
>DATIXL010000142.1:0-21831 GCA_035518615.1 Terriglobales bacterium
GCGCCCAAGGCAGGCGCGCTACCAGGCTGCGCTACGCCCCGACGTTGCTGGTATCCGTTGATTCTACGGCACACACCTTCTTTGTGGCTAGCGAGTTCGTCGGCCCACTGATCCTCCTACCTCCTCACCATTGTGTCTCCCAATCCATATTCTTCTCTTTAAACCAACGACGAGAATACCAACGAATGCGCAATACCCGGACCATTGACCGCCGAGCGCCCTCGCCTGCACCAGCGCTACGCATTCGGCACAACTTCCATTAGTTGTCATTGCCTCTTGGGAGTCTTGCGCGTATGTTCTTAGGTGCAGAGGCAGACTTGGGATCCGAACCACCCCGGTTCGGAGGGGGCTGTTCTTCTGATGTCACAACTCCGTCGTATCACTCCGCCAATCCCAAACTCTTCCCATGCATTTCTGAAAATCTCAACTCGGTCTGGTGCCTAGGAGGAGAAATGAAGTCCCCGCTACGCCTTGTCGCAATGCTCGTGTTCCCCCTTGCTCTTGTAGTTGCGCTCAGCGGTTGCAGCGGAGTCCAGGTGACTCTGACCTCGATTGCTGTCACGCCGGCAAACGCATCCATTAAAGCCGGGGCATCACAGCAATTCATGGCCACAGGCACCTATAGCGATAACTCCACCCAAGACATCACGGCTCAGGCGACCTGGACCTCGGGAACGACAAGCGTGGCCACGATCACTTCGGGAGGAAATGCCACTGGCGTCGCTGGGGGGACCAGCATGATCACGGCAACCTTGAATGGCGTTTCCGGAAACACTTCTCTGACCGTCATAGCTCTCAGCTCTATCGCCGTGACGCCGCTGAATCCATCCGTCGCTCTAGGACTCACGCAGCAATTCATGGCTACCGGAACGTATAGCGACAACTCGACGCAAGACATCACGTCTCAGGTGACCTGGAATTCTGCGACTCAGGGAGTTGCCACAATTTCCGCGGGAGGTCTGGCCAGCACGATCATGACGGGAACTTCGAATATCACGGCCACGCTCAGTGGGATTACCTCACCACCTTCCACGCTGACAGTAACAGGTCCCGTGCCCGCATCAATCGAAATAGTTCCTACGAACCCGACGATTGCTGTTGGCCAGGCGGAGAACTTCACCGCCCTCATCCTGTATACGGACGGTTCGACTCAAGCGCCGACAGGACCACTTACCTGGACTTCCGGAACGACTTCGGCGGCATCCATTGTTCCCGCAGCCGGTATTGCGGTCGGTGTGGCAACGGGAACTTCGCTGATTGGCGTAACCGACGCGGCCACTACGTTCACAAACAACACAAATCTCACTGTCGTAGCCGCAATCGCTCGTTTTGCCTATGCTCCCAACCTAAACAGCCAGTCCACGTCCGTCTATGCGATCAACGCCACGGTGGGCATCTTTACCCCCGTTAGCGTTACCCATGACACTCTGACTCCTTCGCAGGTGATTCCCGGCCCATCCGGAAAATTTGCTTATGCTGTCGAGTCTGGGACGAATAACGTTCAGCCATTCGCAGTGGATCCCGTAAGCGGGGCTCTGCTTCCTTCAGGTTTGCCTGCGCGTTCTACCGGGGCCGGTTCTTACCCGTTTGAAGGCACCATTGATCCCACGGGACGCTTTCTCTACGTCGTAACAGAAAATGGGGACACAGTTGTTCCGTTCTCCATAGACCCGTCCACAGGCGGATTGACGGCCATCGGAAGTCCCGTCTCCGTTGGAAGCAATCCCCTAGCGGTGATTCTCGACCGCACCGCGAAGTACCTTTATGTCGTCAACGACAGCGACGGTACGATCAGCGGCTTCTCCGTGCAGGCGGACGGCAGTCTCATGCCCTTGACGACGCCAACAGTGCCCACAGGTACTTTCCCAACCACGCCAGTCATTGATCCGTTGAATCAGTACCTGTATGTTCCCAACTTCGGGGACGGCACGGCCGGCAGCAGCTCGGTCTCAGTCTACTCGATTGACGCCACCGGGAATCTGCATGAGATCACCGGTTCACCCTTTACCTTGCCCAGCTTCGACGCTCCCTATCAGGCTGCAATCGACCCGTCCGGGAAGTTTCTTTTGGTTGGCAATACCGGGGACGGAGCGAGCCCCGGTACGGTGAGCGTCGTAAATTTGGTGACTGGCGGAGGTTTGGGCACTGAAGTGACTAGCTCTCCGTTCGCCACGGGCGTTGGGCCGACGAGTGTCACAATAGGTCCGGCGGGAGAGTTCGTCGCGGTAACCAACTTCCTCGATAACACCCTCTCGATCTTCACATTCAATTCTTCCACCGGCGCCTTGGCACCGACATTTACGATAGAAAGCCAGGCCTCGCCTTTCTTTACAAACGTTTCGATTGGCATTGCAGCGCCTTCAGTCTCTCCGGCGAATGTCTATGCCTCGAACTCCGTCTCCAACGACATTTCCGCTTTCACCTCTTCTTCCGGCGGCGCGTTGACCCCTGCGGCCACTTCCCCCATCTCTTCCGGATTCATGGGCAACACTTTTGCAGCCACAGACCTTTCTGGCAAAACGTTCTACACGGTCAGCCCGGCAGCTACGAATACGCAGAAACTCGGCGCTTACTCCATTAACCAAGCATCCGCAGCACTCACGCCTGCGGCTGCTTCCCCTCTTACGTTGGCAGATTCCCTGGGAAACCTCTACGCCGAACCATCGGGCCAGTTTGTGTATGCAGCGGACCTCGCTTCAAAGAATGCCCTTGCCTTCACATCCGGTTTGAATTCTGTCGCTGCGAGTTTCGGCACATTGAGCAGTTTGAACGCCATCGTCGGCGATCCCGGTGGAACTCTCCTTTACGCGCTGGGCACCAATTCCATCACCCCTGCAAACATCGGAGGAACGGATGGCACGTTGACTCCCGGCACAACCCAGACGTTTTCGGGGACATGGGCGACGGGGGCGATCGATCCTTCCGGCCACTTCCTCGTAGCGCTCGACTCCGCGGGAGACCTGCTCCACTCATATCAGATTGCTCCCGTTGCATCCGGTTCTGATGGAGTCCTTACCGACACCGGTAACACTGCTTCAACCGGCGGAACCGCGCCGACCTCGGTGACCTTCGACTCGCACGGCCGCTTCGTGTTTGTTACTGACGCAACGGCTAAAACGGTGACCGTGTTGGGCTTCAATTCTTCAACTGGCGCTATCAACGCGACTGCTCTGGGTTCCGCCACATTTACGACTGTTCCGAATGCAGTTGCTGTTGACGCCACTGGCACCTATTTGTACGTGTCGGTCCTTGGCAATCCCACAGCGAATCCCAGCGTCCCCGGAAGTGTGGCCGTATACACGATCGGGTCGAGCGGAGCTCTCACAGCGGTCGCTAACTCACCCTTCACCGCAGGAACAGGCACGGCAGGCATCGCCGTCACCAACAAAATCCAGTAAAGCTGCTGCCGGGCACGGTGTTCAAAACGAACAGAGGGGCGGCTGCTGCCGCCCCTCTGTTATTTTCAGTGAATGGTTAGCCGACGCTGATCCCGCAAGATTTCACACGAAGATTTCACTCGATCTTGCTTGAGCACAAAGCAGTGTTCACACCGTTTTGTCCTTCGAGTAGCAAAGGGTTTCCAGGTTGCATTCCACGCACTTCGGCTTTCGCGCCGCGCACACTCTCCGTCCGTGCCAGATCAGTTGGTGCGAAAACTGAATCCACTTTTCTTTCGGGATAATCTGCATCAAATCCAGTTCGATTTTCTTCGGATCCTCATTCCGCGTCAGGTCCAGCCGGTTCGCCAGCCGCTGCACGTGCGTGTCCACGACGATTCCGCTCGCGATCCCGTAAGCTGTTCCCAGTACCACATTCGCGGTTTTCCTGGCCACTCCCGGCAAGGTCAGCATTTCTTCCATGGTTCGGGGCACTTCGCCGCGGAATTTCTCCACGATCTCCTTGCTTGCCCCCATCACGGACTTCGTTTTGTTGCGGAAAAACCCCGTAGGCCGGATCGCCTGCTCGAGCTCCTTCGGGTCCGCGTAAGCAAAATCCTTCGGTCCACGGTATTTCTGATAGAGCGTCGCGGTCACCTGGTTCACGCGCACATCGGTGCACTGCGCCGAAAGGATGGTGGAGATCAGCAGTTGGAATGCGTTTTCGTGCTTCAGCTCGCACTCCGCGTCCGGGTAAGCTTCCTCCAGTTTTTGTAAAATGGCCGCTACCCGTTTCGGGTCCGTCCCACCAGCTTTCGTCCCAATTTTGGTGCCCGGGGATTTTCCGGGTTTCGCTGCTTTACGCGCCCCTGCGAGTTTCTTCTTCGTCACTATCCCCTTCGTTTTCCGTTTTGCCATGCGCGAAACTATAGCACTTCCGGCAATGCCGCGAGCAGCCGCCGAAACGCCTTTCCTCTGTGGCTGTATTTGTTTTTTTCTTCCGTGGAGAGTTCTGCAAAGGTCTTCTTCAAATGCGGAAAGAAAAACACCGGATCGTAACCAAACCCGCTCTCTCCGTAAGTGGATTCCAGGATGCACCCATCCACGCGTTCGGAGACGATTGTTCCCGCGCGCCCGTATCTGGCCAGTGCGATGACGCAGACAAAATGAGCTGCGCGTTCCGGCCCTTTTTTCCCGTTCAATTCTCGCAAGAGCTTCTCGATCCTTTCGCCGTTTGTGGCGTTATCCCCTGCATACCGCGCCGACTTCACTCCGGGCGCTCCGCCCAGCGACGTCACCACCAAACCTGAGTCGTCCGCAAGTATAGGTACATCTGAAAGTCTGGAATAGTAGAGCGCCTTGCCTACCGCATTTTCTCCGAACGTCGGCGCAACCTCTTCAAAAGCAGGCATACCTTCGATACCCGGCAAAAGCTCGAGCGAAACCTCCGCCTTGGCATCTTGCGCCAACGCGCGATACTCCCACAGCTTCCCCTGATTCGTCGAGGCGACGTAGATTTTCCTGGGTGAATTCATCTCGACGTTAGGTTTCTGCTTTTGGTCGGTTTGTTGCTCTGTTCTTTCTTCGCTGTATTTGGGTCTCTCTTTTTATCTTCCGCGGGCCAGGAATTTTTGAGGGAGCACGGTTCTCTGCACTTCCGTGATTCTTCTGATCCCGGCGGCCGCCAGGGCCAGCAAATCCTGCATCTCCCCACCCGAAAACGGACGTCCCTCCGCCGTCGCTTGAATCTCCACAAAATCCCCTCGCCCGGTCATTACCACGTTCATGTCCACTTCTGCCCGTGAGTCTTCTTCATACGCCAGGTCCAGCAACGCCCGGTCATCCACGATTCCCACGCTTGTGGCCGCCACCGAATCAATCAGCGGCGAGCTCTTGAGGATTCCCGCGGCGATTAGCCGTTCCATTGCCAGCGCCATGGCCACAAACGCGCCGGTAATTGAAGCTGTCCGCGTCCCGCCGTCCGCTTGAATTACGTCGCAGTCCAGCCATACGGTGCGCTCGCCCATTGCTTCCTGGTCTGTGATCGCGCGCAGCGATCTTCCGATCAATCTCTGAATTTCCAGCGTTCGCCCGCTCTGTTTGCCGCGCGCCGCCTCTCTAGGTGTCCGTTCCTCTGTTGCTCGCGGCAGCATCCCGTACTCACTCGTTACCCATCCCTTGCCCGCGCCCTTCAAAAAACCCGGCACGCCGTCATCCACAGTGGCCGTGCAGATCACGCGCGTACGCCCCAGTTCGATCAGCACGCTTCCTTCTGCCGTCGATATATAGTCCGGCGTGATCACCAGCGGCCTCATCTGGTCCGCACCGCGTCCATCTGCTCTCACGCTTCCTCCTGCCGTCTTTAGGGGCTCGTCCTCGTCAAAATTGCGGCGAGTACGCCATGAACCGGAGCACGGGACCCCTATCCCCGTCGCGCCAGTTTGCTCGCCCTTTTCCCCGTGTGTCAAATGGGATGCCCTGCATGATCTGAATTCGATCGCTCGACCTCGCTGGCTTTCCAGGCGGAAAGTTCGCTTCCCGTGCCCCTATTTGTGGGGAGGAGCCGTCGTCGCACCCTGGTTTGGCGGATTTGCGGACGTCATGGCAGCTGGTTTCGCGGAGGGGGCAGCTGTGGATGGCGACGCCCCGGCCTTGGTATCCACAACGAATGTCTCCGTCAAATCAACGTGCCCCGCCAGCGTTTCCATTTCCTGGCCGTGAATCAATATCTTCAGCCGCTTCACTTGCGGCACGTTTGCTTCGAGCGTCCGGGCAATCGAATCTACTGCCAGTTGCTCGCTCTGAATTCCTGACGGGGTCGAAGTCGCCAGCGCTTCCGAAAAGTCCGCGATTCCCGTCCCGTCGGGCAAAAGGTAAAATGCCAGCAAAACCGCGTCCGGCGGCAACGTCCGCAGATCCGCATCCACCGGCCCGGCTACTAGCGTGTTGAGCACTTGTCTCGCGCGCATCGCTGGATCGTTCGAAAGAGGAAGCTCCACAGTCACTGGGGCCAGACCACTGTCATTTTCGTCCGCCGCCCAAAAAAGAGTCGTCTTCACACTCGGATTCCCGGCGTTCTCTTCAGCCGGTTCGGTCAGCTCCTGCCGGACGCGCTCCTCTGAAGGCTGGGGTTTCTGTTCTTTCTTCACCCTGCGCCGCAAAAAAGGAAAATAAATGGCAGCGATCAGCACCGCCGCCGAGAGCGCTGCAATCACCCAAACGCGCCATCTCGGGCTCACGGCTGCCCTCCCGATTGTCCCGGCGTCACATAAAAAGGACGGAAAGCCGCCACGCCGCGCGCAATGGCGTCAGCGACTCCCGGCATCATTCGGTCGAGATCTCCCCGATCCTGCACCGCGACGCTCGAAAGTTCGACGGCAATTGCTGGTGCCGCCGTCGTCCGCAATTGCCGCACGGCCGCCATCAGGGCATTGTCGGGGGAACCGTGGAAATAGAGCGCGAGTTGTCCCTGCACCGCGTCGCCCAATCGGTGGCTCAACGCGAGATACGGTCCTTGGGCCTGATTCCACGGAATCAATCCCGAAGCATCCGGAGCAGCAGGCATGTCGGTCATCACGTACGTTCGAACCGTCCCCGGTAATCCAGTCGAAGCGATATGCAGCGAGACAAAAACCGCGCCGGCTTGCGCATTCGCCATCGCAGAGCGGTCGTCGAGCGATGGATCGTCGTTTCCAGTTCGCGTTTGGATTACCTGGAAACCCTGGGCTTCCAGCGATCGCCGCACCTGATCCGCCAGCTCCAGCACCAGATCGCTTTCTCGCACCCCTCCTGTTCCGCGCGCTCCTGGGTCCGTCCCTCCGTGCGCAGGGTCCAGCACCACGGTATTCAAACCGGGTCGCGGAGGCGCAGGCGGAGGATATTGTGCAGCTGGAGGGAGCGAAGACGCCGTGGGTAGTTGCGCCGCTTTTCCGGCCGCATTCGGCGCCGGCATTTCCTGAGGCGTCGCGGATGTTTGTGGTGAAGTTTGTTGCGCGAGTGGCTGTACCTGCGCTTGCTGCCGCGGTGGTTGCGAGCCCAATTTCGCGGCCGCTCCGCTGAGCGTTAACAGAATTATCGCACTCGAAATAAACAAGATTCGACAAGAAGGAATTTGGCTCCGGTTGCCCACGAAATGCAGGATAGCAAATCTAGCGTGCCCTCGCTCCGGCCCTGGCTACCCTTCGCCGCTTAAAGCGAAACGGCCCCGGTTCGGTCGGGGCTGTTTCGCTTCCTCGTGAACCTTTCGTTTTATCAGGACGGCTGCTGCTGTTGCTGCCGCTGCGCGCGCCGTTCGCGCATTTGTTGTCTCAATTCCTGCCGCTGCTCGGGCGTCAGCACGCCCCGAACTTGCTGCATTGTCGCTCGGTGAATCGCGCGCATCTTCGCCTGTTTATCTGCGTCGGACAGGGAGGTGTCCGCTCGAAGAGCATCCATCTGTGACCTGGCATCTTCATGAATTTTCTTGATCTGTGCCTTTTGGTCATCTGTCAGATTCAGCCCCTGCAACTTTTCGTGTCCGCGCATCCCTGGCGCATTCGCAGGAGCATTTTCTGGTGCAGCTTGTTGTGCAGGCTGCTGCGAAGGCGGAGCCGCCTGCTCCTGCCCATTATCTTGCTGTGATTGAGCCAGTACGGCGGCCGGCGCCGCTGCAAAAAAAGCCGCTCCCGCCATAAGTGCAAACGCGCGCACCTCTGATCGTATGTTCATCGCCTTCCTCTTTCCGGAGACTTCCGTCTCCCCTCGACTCTTTTCATTAAACACACCCCCTCGTGCAAAGTCGCGATAAAACGCGCTTGTTGCCTTTTCCATTACTCTAGGATTGGCCGCCAAGCCGGCTGGACCGCAGTCCTGTTCCGACGCAGGAGCGCAGAATCGCTGAGCGCGAGACGCTCAGTGAACGCCAATCCTCTCCAATTTCAACTTGGCCAGCATTTCATTCACTCGCGTCAGATCCGTTCCTTGAATTTCCCCCCATCTCGTCATCGCTCCTGACGCCAGAGCTTCCCATTTCATGGCCGCGGAGTCGGCATCGGCCGTTGGCGCCTCGTCGGCGCTCTCCACCGCAAAGAGCAATTTCGTCAGCCCAGATGCTGCCGCAGGCAACGATGCCTTGCTGCCCTCGGGTAGTCCTGCTCCGAACAGACCAAATTCTCCTCCTCCCGCACGTTCGCGGTCCTCCAGCTTCTGTTCAAGTTTTTCCAGCGCCTCCAGCAATTCAGCATTGCCGTTCGCGGCTTTTCGCCGCGCTTCAATCTCCACCCGTATTTGTGCTTCCGCCTGCAGGGCAGCGGAGACCTCTTCCAGTTTCGCCGTAATTCCTCTCGCCACCTCGAGCTGTTTTTCCAATCCCGCTTGCGGCGTCTTCACTCGCGGGTCCTTTTCCACGGTCAAAGGTTCCTCGATGGTCCTGCCGTTCACCGTCAGCCTTACTCGATAATTGCCGGGCAGCGCCCAGAGTCCCGCTGGCCTTCCGAAAAATCCAGGAACTCCTTTTGTCACCGCGTAGCGCACATCCCAATAAAACCGGTGTATTCCCGGATCTGCCGACAAGGCCTGAGGTTCCTTCACCCATTCCATTGGGTATGGCACGCTCTTTGGATCGGTCTTCTTGATCACGTCATCGCTCGCGTACCGCCGCACCAGCTTGCCAACCCCATCCAGGATCTCCAGCTGAACCGCTCCTGCCGGTTTCTCTTTCAGGTAGTAGTCAATCGCCGCCCCAGTCGGCGCATTCTCATAAGCCGGCTCGTCAAAGGGAACTGGCGTCCCCTCATCCGATCCCGGCCGGATTCGATAAGCCGTTTGCGGTTTGAAGAGCCAGGTCTCTGCCTCCGCAATCTCTGGCTTCATCTGCCGCAGCGGCGTTGCATCATCCATAATCCATAAGGCTCTTCCAAACGTCGCAATCACTAGATCGTCTCCATGCACCACCAAGTCCCGCACCGATACAGTTGGCATGTTCAGTTGCAGCGATTCCCAGTGATCGCCGTCGTCAAACGAGACGTACACTCCCTTCTCCGTGCACGCGTACAGTAATCCCTTCCGCTCGGGATCTTCCCGAATGCAATTCAAAAAACTTCCATCCGGAATTCCATTGCTCGTCTCCTCCCACGTTTTCCCGAGGTTGCGCGCCCTGTATAGATAAGGCCGGTGGTCATCCAACCGGTGCCGGTCCACCGCCGCATATGCCTCGTCCGCATCAAAATGCGATGCCTCGATGTGCGTTACTTTGCTCCATACCGTGATTTCTGGTGGCGTAACGTTTTTCCAAGTTTTTCCTTCGTCCTCAGTCAATTGAATCAATCCGTCGTCCGTTCCCGCCCAAATCTCTCCGGCGCGCACGTATGACGGCGCAATCGTATAAATGATTCCTCGCCTTTTCCCCTCCGGGGCGTCCGCCGCCGTCGCCGCATCCAGATTCGCCGGGATACTCGGCTCTTCCCGCGTCAAATCCGGGCTGATCACTTGCCACGAACTGCCGCCGTCCGCCGATCGAAATAGCGCTTGCGATCCGAAGTACAAAACGTTCTTCTCCAGCGGCGAAAACACCAGCGGCATCGTCCACGTGGTCCGAAAATTCCCCGTCTGCGCGAGCGACGGCGGCATCTGCAGATTCTGCCCGTCGTCCAAATCCTCGCGCGAAACCGTCCCTCCAAAAATCACTCCGGGACGCAGCGGATCGGGCGCGATGTATCCGTTTTCCTCGCCCGCGTCCATCGGTCTCCAGTCGTGGAAATTCAGCCTCCGGTAAACGCCACGGCTCGGCGTCGCCAGCGCGCCGCTGTCTTGCTGCGCCCCGTAAACCCAGTACGGAAAGCGGCCGTCTGTGATGACGTGATAAAACTGCCCCGTCGGTTGGTTGTACCAGGAGCTCCACGTCCCCCCGCCGTTGCGCGTCACCACCACACCCTGATCGCTGCTCAGGATCATTCGATTCGGCTCCGCGGGATCGATCCACATCTCGTGGTAGTCGTCGCCTCCCGGAGCGCCCTTGAATGCCGTAAACGTTTTTCCGCCATCCGTGGACTTATAGGTCGAAGTGTCCATCACATAAACCGTGTCCTCGTTCTTCGGATCCACGCTTAATTCACCGAAATACCATCCCCGCTCCCAGATCCTGTGGTCGTCACACTCAAGCGCCCAGTTCTCTCCTGCGTCATCCGAGCGGTATAACCCTCCCTTCCTGGCATCCACGATCAGATAAATTCTTTTTGGATTGCTCGGTGCGAACGCAATCCCGATTCTTCCGAGGCCCTCCGAAGGTAATCCGTGCCCGCTCACTTCTTTCCAATTCGCACCGCCGTCGCTCGAACGGTATAGTCCTGTTCCGGGGCCCTTGGATGGTGCATAAATGCTCCACGGCGGCCTTCGCGTTTGCAGTAACGCCGCGTAAATCGTCTTTGGATTTCCCGGCTCGAATGCCAAATCAATCGCGCCAGTATCCTTGTCGCGGTACAGAATCTTCTTCCAGCTCTTTCCGCCATCTAATGTCTCGAACACACCGCGTTCCGGATTCGAAGCGTAGGCGTGGCCCAGCGCCGCGACGTACACGTGATCCGCATTTTGCGGATCAATCAGGATTCGGCCGATGTGTCTCGATTCTTCCAGTCCAATGGCAGTCCAGGTTTTTCCAGCATCACTCGATCTGTACATTCCGTTGCCGGACGAAAGCGAAGACCGCAAGTCCGCTTCCCCTGTTCCCACATAAATGATGTTCGGATCGCTCGATGCGACCGCAATTGCCCCAATCGAAGCCACATTTTCTGCATCAAAAATTGGGTTCCAGGTTCTCCCTGCATCATCTGTCTTCCACACTCCGCCCTCGACCGCGCCGAAGTAATACACATCCGGTTGCCCGGGAACCCCCGCCACCGCCACCGAGCGCCCTGCGCGTCCCGGCCCGATCAATCTCCAGTGCAGCTCTCCAAAGAGCTTCTGCACGTAACTTTGTTGCGTATTTTGCGCGGAGAGAAGGGGCCCGCTCGCCAGTCCTGCAATCATCAGAGACAACGAAATTGCAGCGAAGCCGTAATTCTTCATCACGCACCCCCGACGGGAAGTTAAGCAGAACAGACTACAGGAGAACATCTCATCGTCGCGAAAAAAAATCGCCCAGCTCGAGCAAGCCGGGCGTCAAATTGATTCTGGATAGAATTCTTCTAGTCAGCCTCGGCCGTTTCCATTTCGCGAATCTCCGGCCGCACCGCCGCACGCCTACGCAACCCGGCCGTCGCAAAATACAGTCCAAATCCCGCGGAAATAATCAGTCCCCCGAACATCAGGCCATTCATCCCGAGAATTGTTTCGCTGCCACTCTTGACCAGCGCCAGGCTCATCAGCGCCATCGGAAAGGCGCCCGCCAAAACTGCTCCCGTCAGTCCCCCCGGAACGCGAAACTCCCTCTTCAGTTCCGGTTCGCGGATCCTCAGCACCACCAGAGTAATAAATTCCAGCGAAAGGCTCGCCCCATACAACATGATGTCTATCGTCACGAGTCTCTGAAATCCGAGCCCCAGGCACGCTGCCCAGCACGTGGCACACACAATGATCGCGACCCACGGCGCCTTCGTTCTCCGGCTGACTTTCCCAAACACCCTCGGCAGCATGCCGTCCCAGGACATCGCCAGCGGCAATCTCGAATAGCTCATCACCAGCGCGTTGAACATTCCGAACGCGCTCATCATTCCGCCCGTCACGAGCAGAAATCGCAGCCATTCAAATCCGTTGATTTTCCCGCCGATCATTCCCGCAATCGTGGCCCATGATCCGTCCTTGGCAAATTCCGAAGCTGGAATTCCCGTGAAATAAACCGCCACAAACGGCAAGACGTAGGTCAGCGAAACCAGCACTACCGCCGCGATCATTGCCTTGGGATACGTCCTTTGTGGCCGCTCCACTTCCTGCGCAATCGTCGAAGCGTTGTCCCAACCCATGTAGTTCCACATCGCGACCAACACGCCGCCCAGTAATCCGAGTCCGGTGGCGGCCGAAGCAGTGTGCGGGGCCGCGAAGGCCCCTGCTCTCAGGGGCGAAAGCACCACCACGAGCGCGAACGGAGCTGAGAGCAGAAAGAACAGCCAAAGGGAAGTCAGTCCGACCACGCGAATTCCCGCCAGATTCAGCGCCGCGCACGCCACCACCACGAACAGTCCCGCCATTACTCCGTGATTCCCGATCCCAAACCACGGCGCCACCTGCGCCAGATAGAAAACAAAAAGCGTCGGGTAAATCGCCATGTCAAAAATGCTCGCCGCCAGCGAAAGCCACGCTTCTTGGAATCCCCAGAAATTCCCCATTCCGCGCCGCACCCACGCGTAGTAACCGCCTTCCTGCGGGAGCGCACTGGAAAGCTCGCCGATCATGAACGCGGTAGGCAAACTCCACAGCACCGGCAAGAACAGCAACACCAGAATCCCGCGCCCGTATCCCGCGCCGTGAATGATTTCTTCTGTTCCGTACGTTCCACCGGACACCATGAAGAACGTCGCCGCCACCAGCGGCCACAGTGTCAGCTTTGCGGTTTTTCTTTTCGCTTGGGGAATTGCAGGGGCAGGTAAGTGGGCGGGAACTGAGATGCTGCTCAATTTTTACCGTCGTCCTCCTTGAGCGGCTCCCGCTCGAAGCGCGTCATGGAAGCGAGATCGCAACGGAAGAATACAAGGTCTGCCGCTGCATGCAACTGAAAAATTCATCCTCCGGAATTTTTTTTGCCGAGCCGATGGTAAACTGCGCCCTTCGCATAGGTGTTCAAATCTTCAGGGGAGTTCCGCTTCATGAAATCAGCCATCCGCTCGCTCGTGGTTGTGCTTCCTTTCCTTGCGCCGGCATTGCTTCAAGCTAAGCAGTCCGCTGCTTCGCCCCGGCCAATTACCATCCAGGATCTTTTCCGGATCAAGCAAGTCCAGGATCCCCGCATTTCTCCGGACGGCCAGTGGGTCGCCTATACCCTCACCTCGACCGAGCTCGCGCAAGACGAGACCGAAGATCGCATCTGGATGATTCCAGCCGCCGGTGGCGAAGCCATTCCATTGACGGCGGAAGGTGTCTCCTCAAACCAGCCCCGATGGAGCCCCGACGGCAAATGGCTTGCCTTCCTCTCCGCGCGCAATGGCGGCAAAACTCAGGTCTGGCTCCTGAATCGTCTCGGCGGGGAAGCACAAAAGCTGACCGACACGCCCCAGGATGTCGCGAACTTCGCTTGGGCCCCGGATAGCCGTCGACTTGTCCTCATTCTTAAAGATCCGACCCCAGAAGAACTCCAAGCCGCCAAGGACAAAAACAAGGGGCAGGCGGACGACTCAGACGCTTCTGCTGACAAGAAAAAGCCTAAAACCCAAAAGCCATGGGTCATTGACCGGCTTCAGTTTAAGCAGGACACCATCGGCTACCTCGACAGGCGCCGCACCCATCTGTACGTCTTTGATCTCGCCTCGAAATCGATCATGCAAGTCACTTCGGGCGATTTTGACGACTCCGATCCGGCCTGGTCTCCCGATGGCAAGCTCCTCGCCTTCGTCAGCAATCGCTCCCTTCCCGACCCCGACCGCACTTACGACACGAACGTCTGGATCGTCTCCGCCGACAACGCGGACAAAGGCGCTCATATCACTCAAGTCACTACAAATCCCGGCGAAGACCGCACACCTGCGTGGTCCCCTGACGGCAAGTGGATCGTCTGCTCCTCGCAGCTTGATCCCAAGCTTTTCGAGTATGCCACCTACCAAATTACAATCGTCGCCGCCCCATCCTCGGGCGGGCAGCCTGGCCAAGCCAAGGTCCTCACACCCGCCCTCGATCGTAACTCTTCGGATCCTCGCTTTGCTCCTGATGGCAAATCTATCTATTTCATCGCCGACGACGACGGCACCCAAAACCTGCTCCAGATTGATCCCGCCACCGAGAAAATCACCCGCCCGATCTCTGGCCGCCTCATGCTTTACTCCTTCACGCTCTCCAAGGCTGGCGGGATTGCCGCCGATGTGGCCACACTGGATCGGCCAGATGAGGTCTATACCTCCATCAATGGCAAGCTCGACCGGGTTACCCACACGAACGACGAACTCATGTCACAGCTAAAGCTTTCCAAGGGAGAATACGTCAGCTTCAAGAGCAATGACGGCACTCTCGTTCACGGCTACATGTACAAACCGCTGGATTATGTCCCCGGCAAAAGGTATCCCACGTTCCTCCGTCCACACGGGGGGCCCGTATGGGCGTATTATGCGGAATTCAGCCATCTCGCCCAGCTCTTCGCCGCCAATGGTTACGTTGTGCTATTCCCCAATCCTCGTGGCTCTTCCGGCTACGGTGAACCGTACTGCAAAGCCATCTGGGCCGACTGGGGCGGCAAGGACTTTCAGGACGACATGGCCTTCGTAGACTACGCCATTGCTCAGGGAATCGCAGATCCCGATAAGCTCGGTGTGGGTGGCTGGTCCTACGGCGGCATCTCCACCGATTTCATCATCGGGCAGACCAATCGCTTCAAGGCCGCTATCTCCGGCGCAGGCGCCTCCGAATTCATCAGCCTTTACGGCCACGACCAATACCAGCGCGACTACTACTCCGAACTTGGCTATCCCTGGGAGCACAAGGATGTTTGGGACAAGCTCGCCTATTTCTATAAGGTCGAGAACATAAAAACTCCTTCTCTTTTTATGGGCGGAGATCTCGACGTAAATGTGCCCGTTCTCGGTGGCGAGCAGATGTATCAGGCCTTACGCGCGCTCAATCGCACCACGGAACTCGTCGTTTATCCTGGCGAATACCACGAATTCACTATTCCTTCTCATCTGGAGGACCGTCTCAAGCGCTATCTCGCGTGGTACAACCACTACGTCAAAGGCGAACCCGCTCCGGCATCTCTTCCCCCGGACACCTCGAAAATTGTAATAAAGAGTGCGGAGTAGTTGGGCGCCATTCTTTCGAAGACAAATTCGCGCCACGATCCTTGCATGGGTGTATAAGATTAGACATCCCCTCGTCCTTGGAGGTTCCCATGCAAGAATCCCGACGCCGCTTGCTGACAGCGTTCGCCGGTGCTGTCGGCCTGATTATCGTGAAGCCTTCGCTCTCCTTTTCACAGGGCCATCCAGTACCCCCGCCAATTCCTTCGCCGAACGCCCCGACGAATCCCTACGATCCCGCTGGCTTGGATGGACCCCCACCCTCGAATCCTGCGGTACAGAGGCACATTGACCAGCAGAATCAACAGCATATTCGCGACGACGTTCATCATCTCTACGCGCTGGCTTCCGAACTCAAGAGCAAGGTGGACAAGACGAATGAAACGCTCACCCTGGACGTTTCGTTCGTGAAAGAGGCGCAAGCCATCGAGAAGCTCGCCAAGCAAATCAAGAGCCTCGCTAAAGGCTGAACCCCTACCCCGGCTCGGATATGGCTTACAGGCCCGCGCGCAAAAGACGTTTTGCGCGATTTTCCCCGAGCCGCGCCGTTGGCCCGGACGTTTTCACCAACGATGTTCCTCGTTTAGCGGACCGGCGATTTTTGCAGCTCGTTCAACGCGGCGAGAACCTCTTGGCTGTGCGTCTGCACGTTTACGTTAAGCCACACTTTGCGGATCACGCCCTGCGGATCGATCAGAAAAGTATGACGCGAAGAGATTTTTGTGAACAGAAGATTGACTGCGGAACCGTATTCTTCCGAAACTTTCTTCTCCGCGTCCGCAAGGAGTTTGAAATGAAGCCCCTCCTTGGTGCAAAACGCCTGATGCGATTTTTCATCCTGCACGCTGACTCCAAGGATCACCGCGCCGCGCTTCTCATATTCAACCAGATCGCGCTGGAAATTGTGCGCTTCAATCGTGCACCCGCTCGTGAAATCCTTGGGATAGAAATACAAGACTACCCACTTGCCGCGATAGTCGTGCAAGGAAACTTTTTCGCCGTTTTCGGAGCCAAGCGTAAAATCCGGTGCACCCGTTCCTGCCGCGGGCGCCTTTCCTGAGGTTCTATTCACGGCGTAGCCCCCCAACACAAAAAGCACCAGAATCCCGACTAGGAATACGATCGTGATCATACGCAACTTGATCTCCCACTCTTCCTTTGCCCGACTGCTTTCCTGGAACACCTCGAGGTTAGCGTTGTAACACTCCGAACAGAAACTCGAAACAGAAAAGAGCTCTCTAGCCCAATTTGGCCATTTGGCAATGCTCATTGCAAGTCTTTTATTTACAATAATTTACAACGTTTTTTTGATTGACTCTCGAGTCCGCGCGAAATGGAGGAGTTTTGCTCGGCAATCCCAAAACGAAGGCTAGGGCGTGCGCCCGCAACCGGAATGAACGGAAAGCCTCTCGCCTGGAAGAATCAAGTCGGGATTCTGGATCTGCGGATTCGAATGAGCCAAGCAAGTCCAGGCTGCCCCGGAGCCGAAATAGGAACGCGCGATGGACCACAGTGTATCCCCCGGGCGAACCGTGATGGATCGGGGTGCGTTTAAAGAAGAAGACGACGAGCCCGTCAGAATTGCTCCGCGGCGGGGAACAAAAAGCGCGCTGCCTTCGGGCAGAGCGCGCGGATCACTCGCTCCGGGATTGATCTCCAGCAGTTCCTGCCAGCGCGAGCCATGCCCGAGATATTCGCGCGCAAATTTCCAGTAAGTGTCTCCGCGTTTCACGGTCACTCGTTCCAGGTGCGCGACTTCAGCCGTCACAACAGCGCGCGATGGCAAAGCGCTCATCGTGCGTCCGGGGAGGACCGGCCTCGGTTCGAACGGAGAAATTCTTCCCCGCGAAGCAATGCCGGACGGAACCCGCGGCGTCCGAGAGACCATAGGATCAGTCGTGGAGGTTCGCAGCCCCGGAATAATTCCAGAAAACGTGTGAGCAGTGTCGCGGCGCTCTCGGGGAATTCCCATCGAGCGCGGGCTGTTGCGGGGTGCATTCATTCCTGAAGAACTGTTGCGAGGTGCAATCCCTGGTTTCGCAACCGCGTAGGAATTCGCGGGCAGCTTCATTGAGAAACCTGAAGCCGGCTCTTTCTTGAGAGCATCTTGAGCGTCTCGCGCGGCTTTCTCTCGGCGGTAACGCCTGGCGATTTCTCCGAGCGACTCGTTGCCGGAGGACGGCCCGGCGTCGAGTGTTTTTTCGGGTTGCACGGTGGCAGGCGGCGGAGAATTTTTCCTGCGTGCTTCGACCTTGGCTTCGTCCGGGGGAGTAAGAATTTGCGTGCGCTTCAAATCATCATTGGTATAAACGTGCTGCGCCGCGCGATGCTCCTTTGCTTTGCGCGCTTGTTCTTGCCGCGCGGCTTCTGCGACGCTTTGAGCACTTGAAGACGCGACGATGGCCAAGGTCCCCGCACATAAAAAAATCAGCGGCGCACACCACAAGCGCAGCGATTGCAGTCTCCGCGAGATGGGGCCTTTGGGGCGCATCGACCCGAATCAAAAAGTGCTTCTATGGCCTTGGGGACAGGACCTATCGTCAATTCCCATTGTACGTGGTTAGATGGTCTGGAGCACGGACCTTTTTTCGAAAGAGTACATCCCGCGCGCATGCCGGGAGAATCTCAGTCCAACGAGAGCGTGGCGCTGCCCCTGGTACAGCATGAAATCGTCCTCCCTACTCCTCGGCGTTCTTGCGGCTCTTGTCCTGTTCGCTTCGGCTGTAACCCGCGGTGCGGATGTTGGCGATTGCGCCGGGACTGTCGTGGATGAAAACGGCGTCCCTGTCCCCTCTGCACAGATCATTCTTGAGAGTCAGGATCACCGGTTTTTCCGGACGGAGAGCGATGGAGCCGGCCGCTTCGTGCTTCGCAGTCTGCCCGCCGGTGACTACAAGGTTGAAGTCCGCAAGCCGGATTTCTATCTGCTTACTGTTCCTTCATTCACGGTGGAGAGCACGAGCGCAGGAGCCGCCGCGAATCAACTCAACCTGGTCCTGAACCACCAGCAGGAAATTCATGAGCGTGTGCAGGTTACCGCAGGTCCAGATCAGATTGATCCCCAGGATACGGCGCAGCGATCGTCGCTCAGCGACGAGGAAATTCGCGAAATTCCCGTGCCCAGTAGCCACGCTTTGCAGCAGAGCCTGGTGGCGCTCCCGGAAATCGTGCAGGACAATTCGGATAATCTGCACGTGGGCGGAGCTCGATCAGGAGAGACACAGTATCTCTTGGATGGATTCGAAATTGGCGATCCCTCCAATGGCGCGCTGACTTCACGTTTTAATGTGGATGCCACGCGCGGCGCGGAAGTCCAAACAGCGCGGATTGACGCGGCCTACGCGCATTCGGGAGCCGGCGTTCTGAGCCTGGAAACTCCGGATGGGGATGACCGCTGGCGTTTCGGTACAACGGATCCGTTCCCCGGGATCAACGTGCAGGAAGGGGTGCACCTCGGCAACTGGTATCCGCGGTTTACGTTTTCGGGGCCCATCAAGCGGGGGCGGTTTTGGTTTGCGGACGCGGTGAGCATTCAGCATACGTATGCGGTAGTGAAGGAGCAGCCCGCCGGGGCGAACACTTCTGAAAACTGGGCGGGAGACAATCTGCTGCGCCTCCAATACAACGTTTCGCCCAAGCATATCTTGCACGCGACCTTCCTCTACAATCGCGCCCACGACATCAACCTTGGCCTGGACGCTCTCGATCCGCAGTCCACCACGCTCACCGCCAATGAAAACCGCTATTTCGTGGCCTTGCAGGATCAAGTGTGGCTGCACGACACGCTTTATGAAATTGGGGTGGCAGCCGATAGCGGCGTGCAAGACTATATTCCGCAAGGCACGCAGCCGTTCGTGCTGCTGACTAATGGAACCAGCGGCAACTTCTTTGAACGCTTGCACCAACGTGGCCGGCGGATACAAGCGGTGGGCAATGTCACCGCCGCTTCGCGCCACTGGCATGGAACACACCAGCTTTCGGCAGGATTCAACGTTGCCGGACTGCGGTACTCGCAATCCGCCGAACGCGGTGAAATTCAGGCCTTACGCGCGGACGGCACGCTTGCCAGGCAAACCATGTTTATAGGAAACGCGAATCCCGAACTGTCCAATACGCAGGCTGGTGCTTATGCTCAGGACTTGTGGACGATCTCGAAGCGTTTTGTGCTCCAGGCCGGGCTGCGCGGAGATTGGGACAGCTTCACGCTCAGCGCCATGGCGGAGCCGCGTATTTCAGGTAACTATCTGCCGTTCGCAGATGACCGCGCGAAATTTTCTCTCGGCTGGGGAATCTACAATGCGCCGCTAAATCTTTCCTTGATTGGCCAAGCCTATGATCAGCAGCAAATGGACACATTCTACGATCCCACGGGAACGATTCCGATTCTCGGTCCCGTGGTCAGCCAGTTCACCTTGCCCGGCGGCGGTTTGCAGCAGCCGCGCTTCACCATTTCCAGCGCGGGCTGGCAGCAGAAAATCGGGGCGAACACCTTCGTGGATCTGGAACTGCTCGCCCGCAACGGCTACCACGGCCTCGCGTATGTTGACCAGGCGCCTTCGCAGCCGGGCGGGATCTTACTGCTGCAGGATCACCGCAAGGATCGCTATCGGTCAGCAACGATTTCGCTCCGCCACTCTTTCTCGGAAACCACACAAGTTTATGGCGCCTATACGAGGTCACTGGCGCACTCGGATGAAGTCCTGAATCCCGCCCTTGGCTCGATTTTCTATGCAGCACAACAATCCGGTCCCGTCGTTTGGGACGCCCCCAACCGGTTTCTGTCTTGGGGTTGGACCCCGACGCACATCTGGCAGACGCAGCTGAGCTTTTTCTTCGAATACCGGACGGGATATCCCTACAGCGCCGTGAATCTCCAGCAGGAGCTCGTGGGGCCGCCGAACTCGCTTAGATTTCCCGCTTACGCAAGCTTGAATCTCGGACTGGAGAGGAAATTTGCCTTCCGCGGCTATCTCTGGGCAGTGCGCGTCGAGGCCGTGAATATTCTCGGGCGGGAGAATCCTGATACGGTGATCAATAATGTCGACGCGCCAAATTACGGCACTTTCGAGGGCGGCCAGGGCCGCGCCTTCACCCTCCGTCTTCGCTTCGTCGGCCGAAAATAAGTTCTGCAGCCTGCCAGTGCGGGGTACCCGATCCGTTTTTGGTGGAGGCGGGGGGAGTCGAACCCCCGTCCGAAAAGCGTTACGGCCCGAAGCCTACATGCTTATCTCAGTTCCGGTCGCGATTCGATCGCTCGCATCGCTGGTTCGCCCGCCGCGCTCAGAACGAGCAAGAAACGCAGCCGGCTAGTCCGATGGTTCTCGCCCGAACCTTACGGACCGAAAGCCCCGGGCCAGCTCACTGTGTGACGCCTCTTGCCGGGCCCATGAGCAAAGCCCGGGGAAGCGTGCGCTTAATTAATTAAGCAGCAAGTGCCAAGTTATTGTTGGCAGTTCTAGTTTCCAGCCAGTTACGGGCGGTTGGCCCCCGGCATGCCTTCGGGACGCGACAGCTTCCGTCGAAACCGTGTCGCCCCCTCTAGCTATTCTACCATTTCCGGCTTTCAGGGCCCTTCAGGGAGATCCGTCCGGGTGCAGGGGTGGAAAGGGATAGCGACCTCCAGGAACTCTATTCAACTGAGCACAGGGGTACGGGAGGGTGGTTGACGCGCGCGGCAGGCAATTCGAGAATGGCTGGAAGGGAGAATTCTCGGCGAAAGCCGCGCAAAACCGGGTATGGCACAGGAATCCAACGCGATGGAACAGGCCGTAGCGCGCGCCGTGCGCGACAATCTGGAGCGGGTTCAGAGGACCTCCGACGAGCTGCACGATGCAGTTCGCGACGTGGTGGCGGCCTGCAGCAGCAACAAACCGACGAACGCGCTCCCGCCGCTCTTGCGGGCGCAGACGGCCTCGGCGTCGCTCTCAGCCTCATTAGAGGTTCTCTCGCGGTTCATTACCGCTGCGTTGCAGCCTGCGGCCCGCTCCCCCCTCGAGGCGGAAATCTCACGCCTGACGTCGGCGCTTGCAGTGGAAGCACCAGCCGCGCCGCTCGAGCCTGTGAGTCCCGCACCGTCAATACCAAAGCCGATAGCGGCTGCACCAGCGCATCCTGCCCGCCCCGTGAAGCATGTATCGCCTGCTCCTGCCCAGGTTCCGGTACCCGAGGCCGTCGAACCGGAGCCCGAACCTTTACCTCCTTCCCTGCCGGAGGATGAAGTTGAAGTAAGCTTGGAAGAAGAATTTGACGTCAACCGGCTTTCTCCGGAAGAGCAGGAATTGCACCGCAGGGCAAATCGGGTGGCGAAAGTTTCGATGCAAGATATTAAAATGCTGAGGCCGGAACAAGTGCGGCTAGGCCGCCAGCACAAAGATCTGTGCATCCGATTGAAAGATGACATTGAGAAAGCTCATCGAGAATACGACCGGCGGTTCAAGCCGATCATGGACCACCCGGTGGATTACTTCTATCGCTGGATGGTGGAAATCCTCGCGGAAGGCGACTCCAGCGCGCTCGGCGAATATCCCTACGCCGCATCGGCCAAGTCC
>DATIXL010000143.1:0-7374 GCA_035518615.1 Terriglobales bacterium
GCGGGTGGCGTTTGCGGCGTCGCTGCTGGTGGTGGCGACGGTGTGGGTGGCGACGCATCCTTCTGACCGCGTGACGCCGACGGACGAGGCGCAGATCGAGCAGAACCTTCCGGTGCTGGAAAATTATGACGTGCTGTCGGATTTCGGGGCGCTGACGGATTTGTCGCAAGCGCAGAGCGCGCAGCCTGCGGACACCAACGCAAATCCGAATCCGAGCACGACGAACCAGAGCCAGCAAACGATGTAAGAGGCGATGAAAGAGCGATTCAAATTCGGCGAATGGCGCGGCAGATGGATGCTGACGCTGTTGCTGTGCGCACTTTTTCCGATGATTGCAGCGGGGCAGAGGGAACATCCTCGGGCGGAAGCGCATCGGGAAGCGCGGCAGGCTGAGCGGCAACAGCGGCAGGAACCGCAGAGAAACCGGCAGGCAGAACGGAATGCGAATCGCCCCCCAGAAGCGCAGGGGAATGCAAGCCGACCGTCGAATGGGCAATTCAATCCGAATCGGCCGCCTTCGAACTTCGCGTCGCGGCAGAACTTCCAGGATTTGACGCCGGAAGAACGACGGCGAGTGATCCAAAACGAGAGACGATTGCAGAGCCTGCCACCCGCACAGCGCGAGGAGCTTCAGCGGCGCGCGCAAGTCTGGCAGAAAATGACGCCGGAACAGCGGCAACATATCCGCAACGACGTACTGCCGAAGTGGAGGAATATGCCCCAGGACCGGCGGCAGGCGATCCGGCAGCGGCTGCGCGTTCTGCAGAATATGCCGGAATCGGCGCGGAATGAACGGCTGGCCGATCCGAACTTTACGCGGGGCATGAGCGAAGACGACAAAGCCATGCTGCGAGACTTGAGCCACCTGCATGTGGGAGGGGCTCCAGACGCGCCGAATCCGTAGGTCGAAAGTCTGCTTGCCTTCCGGAAGTTTTTCTTTTTCAAAGAATAGCAACCAGTGTCCAGATCGCCTTCCGCGTGAATAAGAGCAGGGCAAATGAGAGTCCAAATTGGCACACGGTTGAAAAGGGAATGGGTGTGGCATGATGGTGACGCGGTAGAGTTTGCGGCATCAAATCAGTGGAGGCAGAGATTCTTTCCTTGTCCACGCGCTTCCGCGCGCTGAAGCATCGCAACTTTCAACTATTTTTCGCGGGACAACTTACCTCGTTGATCGGCACGTGGATGGAGACCACGGCGCAGTTGTGGCTGGTGTACAGGCTGACGGGATCGGCGGTGTTGCTAGGCGTGTTCGGCTTTGCGAACCAGATTCCGATTCTGCTGCTGGCGTCGGTCGGAGGATACGTCGGCGACCGGTATAACCGGCACAAGGGAGTGATCTGGACGCAGACGCTCGCGATGGTGCTGGCTTTTTTGCTGGCGGGGCTGACGCTGGCAAAGGTGATCAACGTGTGGGAATTGATCCTGATCGCCTTCTTGAGAGGAGTGGTCAACGCGTTTGACGTGCCGATCCGGCAGGCGTTCCTGGTGCAGATGGTAGGGCGCGAGGATTTGCCAAATGCGATCGCGCTGAATTCCTCGATCTTCAATGGAGCGCGGGTCGTGGGTCCGGCCCTTGCGGGGTTCGCGATAGTCTGGATTCATGAAGGCTGGTGTTTCTTCCTCAACGGAATGAGTTTCCTGGCGGTGATCGGCGCGCTGCTGGCGATGCGGATTGAGAAAACAGAACCGAAACCGCAGACAGAATCTCCAGTACGTAATTTCGTGCAGGGATTCCATTTTGCGATGAACGACCGGCCAATCCGCTCGGCGTTGCTGCTCTTGAGCATGCTGAGTCTGTTGGGGCTGCAATACTCAGTATTCCTGCCGATTTTTGCCAGCGACGTTTTGCACAGCGGGGCGAAAGGATTCGGACTGCTGATGAGCGCCGCGGGAGTGGGAGCCGTTCTTGGGGCACTGCAATTTGCAGCGCGGACGAACTTCAAGGGGCTGGCCAAATGGATCGGGGCCATGTCCGTGATTTGCGCGGGGGGATTGATCGCATTTTCGGAGTCGCGGCTATTCTGGCTCTCGTCCTTGACGCTTTTCTTCGTCGGATTTGCGGCAACTTCGCAGATGGCGGCGACGAATACGACGGTGCAAAATCGCGTGCCGGATGAGCTGCGCGGGCGCGTGATGGCCGTATACGCGACGATGTTCATGGGAATTCAGCCGATCGGCTCATTGCTGGCGGGAGGAGTGGCGAAACGAATCGGCGCCCCGCACACGCTGCTCGTGTTTGGAACCCTTTGTCTGATTGGGAGCGGAGTGTTTTTGTACTGGGTGATGGCGAAATTGAGGCCGTCACCGGCGGTGGCGAGGGCTTAAGCGGGATTGGCGCGATAGATCCATCGCAAACTGGTGCTTGAAGGCCGCGGCGCGCAACTGGTGATCTGGCCGAGGATCGCATCCACTTTGTGGCGCTGCGGCGAGAACGAACAGACGGGGTCAGTAGCGGAAGCGTCTCCGGCTAACAACAAAGCCTGGCAGCGGCAGCCGCCGAAGTCCTGCGCGCGACGGTCGCATGAGTTGCAAGGTTCCTGCATCCACTGCTCGCCGCGGAATTTTTGGAATGCCTGGCTCGCATCCCAGATATCGCGCAAAGATTTGTTCCTGACGTTTTCGAGATGCAGACCCGGGATGACCGCCGCGGCGTGGCACGGAAGCGCGTCGCCGCGCGGAGTGATGAGCATCAGCTTGCGGCCCCAGCCGCCCATGCAGGCTTTGGGGAATTTGGCATAGTAATCAGGGACGACGTATTCGATGCGAAGTTTGCCTGCGAGACGCTCCTGAGCATTCTTGAAGAATTCGACGGATTGCAGGAGCTGTTCGCGAGTGGGGAGAAGCAGCGAGCGGTTGGCGAATGCCCAGCCGTAATACTGGACGTGCGCAAATTCGACGCGGGAAGCGGAAGAGGATTCGGCAAGAGCCAGCATTTCGGGAAGCTGATCGAGATTGCACCGGTGAACGACGAAATTCAGCGTGAGAGCGACGCGGCGGGATTTAAGCCAGCCGAGAACGCGGATTTTATGCTCGTGCGAATGCGTATTGGAGATTTCAGCAGCGATTTCCGGCCGGGCACCCTGGAAGCTGAGTTGGAAATGGTCGAGGCCGGCGGAGAGCAGAGTATCGAGGCGAGACTCGTCAAGGGGAAGTCCGGAGGTAATGAGATTCACATACAGTCCGGAAGAGCGAGCAGATTTCACAAGATCCACAAGATCGGGGCGGGCAAGAGGCTCCCCGCCAGTGAAATCAATCTGGAGGACGCCGGCTTCGGCAGCCTGGAGGAAGACGCGGGACCACTGTTCGGTCGTGAGTTCCAAGTCTCGAGAGACGAGTTCCTGTGGATTCGAGCAGTAGACGCAATGGAGCGGGCATCGGTGGGTGAGTTCGGCGATGAGCGCGAGAGGATTTGGGAGTGAACGTGTCATAGGGAGGAGTGAAGCGCATTCGAACGACCGCAAGCTAGGCTGGGCGAACCCATTCGGAGGAACATTTCAAAAGGATACATCGAAGAGAAATTCTTCGCTTCGCCCGCCTACGGTCAGCAGGTTCCGCTCAGAATGACAGGATTTCTTTGGAGCTAAGGACCGAAATCGAGGGCGCGCTGGTTGTGGAGGAGCGTAAGGTAACCGAGGATGTCCTGCTCCACTTTTTCCGGCTGGGCCTTTGAGTAGAGCGCCTGCAAGTCGGAAACAATCTGCTGGATGGTATGCTGGCCGTCACAGCGAGAGACAATTTCCAGGCTGGGACCGTTGAGGCGCAAAGCGCGCTCGGGCATGAGGAGGACGCGCTGATGATTGCTTTCGCCGAGGCGAACGCCGGGAGCGAGGCGCGGGCGGGAGTTCGGATCAGGCGTCATGCCTTTTCCTCGTCTGGCCGGAAGGCACCAGGAGCTGGCCAGCCGGGATTGACGTAGGCGAAGTAAAGAGCGTCGAGCATGGCCCAAAGAATATCGCACTTTGCAGCAAGCGCTTCGTGCGCAGCGTCCTGCTCTCGGCGTGTGCGGGCATGCTTTACGACCCACGAGAGCGCGAATTCAGCGTCCTCTGGGGCTTGCGATAGGCGGCCGGTAAAATAGTCGAGGCCCTCCGAAAGCCAGGGATAATGTTGGCGAAGCCGGTCCATGCGAAGGGCAATGAGTTTGTGAGAGAAAAGCTCGGTGAGAGAAGAGGCCACTGCTTCTAGCTCGGTACGAGACGAGACGAATTGAATATAGGAGTCCACAGCGAAGCGGGTTGCCGGGAGAATGCCTTCTCCACGAATGGCTTTCAGGCGTGGAAGGCCGGTGGCCTCGACGAGCTTCAGCCACTTTTCGATGCCGCCGGGCTGCGAACCATCGCCGTCGTGATCAGCGAGGCGCTTGCGCCAGGCGAGGCGGAAACCGTGGTCGCGTGAGCGCGCCAGAATCGCGGCGTCCTTGCGAGGGATATTGCTTTGATAGTAGTAGCGGTTGAGAGCCCAAGCTTGCAACTGACCGCGCGTGAGAGCGCCTTCGTGCATCAAAAGATGAAATGGATGCTTGTGGTGATAGCGCTCTTCACCAATGGCATGAAAGCCCGAAATGAAATCGGCTTCCGAAAGAAGGGGTTTGTCGCCGGGAACGGTCACAAGCTCAGTTCCAGTCCATCGTAGGCGATTTCAAAGCCGGAGGCCAGCACGGCGCGGTGCTCTGCGCTGTCTTCGTCAAGGATGGGATTGGTGTTGTTGATATGGATGAGGAGTTTGCGGCCGGGCGCGTGCCGAGGATATTGATCCAGCAACCCCCCCGGACCCATAAGAGGCAGATGGCCCATAGCGCGGGCCATTTTCTTGCCGCGGCCCAAACGAACGAGTTCGTCGTCGCTCCAGAAACTGCCGTCAATCAGAACAAGGTCGCTGGATTCGGCCCATTTCTTCCACTCCGGGTTGCGTCCCGGAAGTGTGGGGGCCACAAAGAGCCGCTTGCCTCGATATTCGATCGCCAAGCCGACAACGGCCTCCTGAGCGGGAAGCTCTCTGCGCAACTTTTCGCCGATGTAATCTGGATATTCACCTCCGAGAGGCACCGCGATGACTTTAAATTCAGAGGTTTTGTCCGGATTAACGTCTTTCTCCGGACGAAGTTCCGAAGATAGAGGAAGGGGAAACCATTGAACGGGCGGATGCGCGCGCGCGAGCACGCGAAACATGGCGTTTTCTTCGGAGAGAATGCGGCGAATCGAGGATGCAGCAAAGATTTTGAAAGTCTGAAATTCCCGGAGGTGAAGCAGACCCATCAAGCTATCCACATCGGCGCTGCAGAGGTAAACGTCGTAGATCGGAGTGGAGGACGTGGTGTTAGGAAATGGACGGAGTTCGGGTTCGGCCAAAATCTGGGTGCGCAGATCGGGAGAAGCACCGACGAGAGACCAGTGGGTGCGGAGGGCGTACTCGGGATTGGCATCAATGGCGATCTGCGTTTGGGAGCGGGGCCGCGCGCGCAGAGTTCCATCGCGAAGTCCGCGGCAGTTGCGGCAGGCACAATTCCACTGGGGAAAGCCCCCACCCGCAGCAGAGCCAAGGATTTTAACGCGCATAGAAGCTCGTCGAACGGGCAGAAGTCTCTACAGACACTTATACGCTGGGTGGATCAGGGTTGGGAAGCGAAGAGCAACACCAAACAGAATTAGAGTTCTGCGTTGGCGTAGGAACTGATTTCGCAGTTCAGATCAATCTCTTCATGTTGAGGGGTGGTCCATTCCATACGGGTCGCTCCAGAGAATGATTATCCAACGCCGCAATCATAGCACGCCGCAGGAAAGAGTCGAGGACGAAAAGCCGGGCCACGGGCACAAAGCAGCAGGGCCGAAAAAAAGAGAGCCAGGTGCGGCGAAGAAAATGGCGAAGAGGAATCGAAAGTAGCATCAGAGAATGCGAGCCACCACATTTAGCTGCCAAGAGATTTTGTAGCCACAACTGATCGGGGTAATTCTGCAAAGCAGTTCTGTGCGCAGAGATTCATAACTATTTTCAGAAAAAAGAGCGAATTCACTTGACAAGTAGAGAAACGAAGGTAGGATGTGGCGAAAAGTGGAATGAAGTGGGGCTCAGCGGAATAGTCGGTGACAAATTCGGGCGTTTCGAGGGCTGTGGTGGCGTGGTGATCTGGGGCAACAGATTCCACCAAGAAAAGGGCGGCCGGGAACCGGTCGAATCACTTAGAGCTGATGAAGCTTCGGGGAAACTGTCCGGCGAAAGTGGACGAGAAGGGGCGTCTGAAGATACCGGCCGTGTTTCTTGACGAGCTCAAAGAGTACGGAAATCAATTTTATGTGACGAGCACGACGGGCGAAACAGCGCGGATCTACCCGATGAAGATCTGGTCAGGAATTGAAGACAGGTTGGCGAGCTTGCCGAGCACGAATCGGGCGAAGAAGAAATTTCTGATGCGCACGAGCTATTACGGCCAGACGGTGGAAATGGACGGGCAAGGCAGGATTTTGCTTCCTTCGGTTTTGCGGGAAGCAGCACAGACCAAAGGCGAGGTGGACGTGCTCGGGGCGCTGGACCATCTCGAAGTCTCGAATCACACGCGGATGGCGGACCAGCTGAAGAACGATCCGTATACGGATAAGGACGACGAGGCGCTCGAAGGGCTTGGTATTTAGGGCTGAGGCGGCTTGGGGCAGATGGAGCTAAGCGGAATTGGCAGCGGCGCATACGCCGGTGATGTTGGAAGAGGTGCTGGAATGGCTGCGCATAAAGGCGGACGGAATCTACATCGACGCAACGCTCGGAGCGGGCGGGCACTCCGAAGCCATCGCCGAGCGGCTCAATTCGGGAAGGTTGATCAGCCTGGACCGGGACGAACAGGCGCTGCAGATCGCGCGGGAACGGCTGAAGAGATTCGGATCGAAAGTGAGTTGCGTTTTATCTCCGTTCTCGAGGATTGCGGAGGCCGCACACGAGTTGGGGATTCCGCCGGCGGACGGGGTCTTGGCCGACTTGGGGGTTTCGAGCATGCAGCTTGACCGGGCGGAGCGGGGCTTTTCGTTCCGCGAGGCCGGGCCGCTGGATATGCGCATGGGAGTCAGCGGGGAAGGTAAAGAGCTGACGGCGGACGAGATTGTGAATCGATGGCCAGAGAAAGAAATGGCCGATTTGCTCTACCGCGAAGCGGATGAGCACGATTCGAGAAGGATCGCCAGGGCGATCATGCGGGCGCGGCCGATCCGCGACACCGCGCATCTGGCAACGGTTGTGGCAGGGATCCGGAAACGATGGGGAAGGCAGAGACTGCATCCCGCGACAAAAACGTTTCTGGCGCTGCGGATAGCGGTGAATCGAGAGATGGAGGAACTCGGGCAGTTTCTTTCCCGGGTCCCCGCCACAATGAATTCAGGCGGAAGGTGG
>DATIXL010000144.1:0-12902 GCA_035518615.1 Terriglobales bacterium
CTCGGGTCGTCTTGGGGATGCGCTCTACCGGCGTTCCATCCGAAAAGAAGTTGACACGAGCGGCCGCATTATTTTCACGAACGAATAGCGTGAAAATAGTTTGGGTCGCGAATGAATTGTAAGCGGATTTTTTTGCTCAGGGGCTTCGCCCGCCTTTCGCCATTTTTTGCGGCCACGGCATTTGTGTTTGCGGCGGCAATTCCCTGCCCGGTTCTTGCAGAATCCACGGCACCCTCAGGAGCAACGACAAAGCGCCAGGCGGCGGAAGCGCAGTTCGACAAGGCGCAGGCGCAACGCCAGTCGCTTGAAAGCGAGCCATCGAACCGGCGCTCGCTGGCCGAATACCGCGAGGTGGTGTCAAGCTATCGCCGGGTCTATTTGATCACCCCGCACTCTTCTTCCGTGCCGGATGCGCTGATGGCGGTGGGCGAACTGTACGCGGAGATGGGCGACCACTTCGGCCGCAGTTACTATCAATCGTCGGTAGATGCTTACAAATTTCTGCTGCACGAATATCCCACGAACAAATACCGCGAAGAAGTGACGCTGCGAATCGCAAAGCTGCAGAGCGATCAATTGGGGCAGACTTCCGCGGCTTATGACACCTACCAGGATTTTCTGAAGCGCTACCCGCATTCCGAGCACCGGCGCGAAGCCCAGGAATCGCTGGCGGAAGTTGCGCTGCTGATCAATGCGGGGGCGGACTCCGCGGGCCGGGCGGTAGCGAAGAATACTTCCGCCACGGATGAGACGGGCGGTGACGTCTCGGGCGATTCGATGGATGTGCAGGCGCTGCCGAGAGATGGCGCGATCCCGCGGGTGCGGCGGATCAGCACTTCCGCGAACGCGGATTCCACGCGGGTGACGATTGATCTGGAGGACACGGTGCAATACCGCTCCGCGCGAATCAAGAATCCGGACCGGATTTTCTTCGACTTGAACTCAGCGCGACTGACGCCGGATCTGATGCACGAAAATATCCCCGTCGAAGGCGATCTGGTGAAGAACATCCGCGTGGCGCAAAACAAATCCGGCATAGTGCGCGTGGTGCTGGACGTGCATGGGGTGAAGGATTACACGGCTTCGCTGCTGAACGATCCGACGCGGCTGGTGATCGATTTATACGGCAGCGAGAAAGCCCTGCGCGAAGTGAGGAAGCGCGCTGGAGACTCAGGGAAGCAATCTGCAGGCGGCAACGCCCCGAGCGATGCGGCAAGCAACGCGCATATTTCGAACGGCGACTTGAGCGCATCGCGACGACCCGATTTAGCCAAGCCAGTGAGCGCTCCGAAACCCACGCGCGACGGCGATTCCACGCTCACGCGCGCGCTGGGATTGAAGATCAGCAGGATCGTGATTGATCCTGGCCACGGCGGCCACGACACCGGAACCATCGGGCCGACCGGCCTCGAGGAAAAAGATCTCTGCCTGGACGTTGCGCTGCGGCTGGGGAAAATCATTCAGCAGAAACTGCCGGGCGCCGAAGTCATCTACACGCGCTCGGACGACTCCTTTGTTCCGCTGGAAGAACGCACACGGATCGCCAACGAGGCCAAGGCGGACCTGTTCATCTCCATCCATGCGAACTCGAGCCACGACCGGCAAGCGCGCGGCATCGAGACGTATTACCTGAACATGAAAGGCTCGCCGGATTCGATGGAGGTTGCGGCGCGCGAAAACGCGACGTCGCAGGACGGGATCCACGATCTGCAAGATATCGTGCTCCGCATTGCACGGACGGAAAAAATTGACGAATCCAAGGAATTCGCTGAGGATGTGCAGGACGCGCTTTCGAAGCGCATCCTGAAATCGCTGCAATCGCCCAAGGATCGCGGCGTTCGAAAGGCGCCCTTTGTCGTGCTAATCGGGGCGGATATGCCGTCCATCCTCACGGAGATATCGTTTCTAAGTAATCCTTCTGACGAGCGGCAACTGAAGCGTCCGGAACAGCGGCAATCCATTGCCGAAGGGATCTATCAGGGCGTTGCCAGCTACCTGCAGAGCATGAACAGCGTCACCGTGAACCTCTC
This sequence comes from Terriglobales bacterium, assembly GCA_035518615.1. Taxonomy (GTDB): domain Bacteria; phylum Acidobacteriota; class Terriglobia; order Acidiferrales; family UBA7541; genus Acidiferrum. The sequence continues at coordinate 2,031 of DATIXL010000144.1, forward strand.
CCCTAATCCCGTCCCGCGGCGGGCGGCGGGCGGAGTACCTGTCGAACAATCTCGCGACCAAAACTGATATTCTGGTGTCTAAGAGAGTGAGGCGGGGATGAGATTGCATTCTGCACCCTTGGCACTGCTGCTCGCGCTGGGCGCAACGGGCACGCTTTCCGCACAACAATGGCTTCCCGAGAAAGTGGGTTCGTGGACGGCGGCTAGCACTTCATCTTCGATTTCCGCGGTGTCCGCAGCTCTTCCCTCCGATGTGGCCGAAGAAACGGGATTCAGCGAGGAAGCACGCGATTACACCGCCGGCACGAAGAAGATTCACGTCGAGCTGCAGAAATATCGCGATCCCACCTCCGCTTATGAAGGATACACGGCGCAATTGAATCCCGGTCTGCAGACGTCCGCGCTGGCGATCACATCGGCGGTTGAAAAGGGAAAGTACATCCTGATGCTGGTAGGGAATTTGGTACTCAAAGTGGAGAAACCCACGGATGTGAGCGCGGATGACATCAGAATTTTGGTCACGGACGTGGAGAAATATGCGGACAAGAGCCCCTACCCGCCGGTGCGCAGCTACATGCCGGAGGATGGAATAGTGCAAGGATCACAGCGCTATGCCATGGGGGGCGCTGGATTCCGCAACGCCCTGCAAGCATCGCAGCTGGGCGCATATTCGGGATTGACCAAGGAAGCGGGATTCGAAGAGGGCGCGGAGGCGATGCTGGCGAACTACCGGAATGGAAAAGAATCCGGGACACTGATCATCATCGAATACCCGACGCCGCAGCTTGCGGAGCAGCATTTGCACCACCTGGAAGCGGTCCTGCCGCAGAGCGCATTAGAGAATGGGGCACAGGTGGAACGGCGGACGGCGCTGCTTTCCCTGGTGCTGACGCCGAGTTCGGCGGCATACGCGGAAAATTTGCGGAAGAGCGTGAATTACGAAACGGAAGTGGTGTGGAATGAGCCGACGCACAGTCTGACCGATCCGCCATGGGTCATGGTGTTGAAGACCATTTTTACGGGAACATTTCTGTTCTGTGGCGTTGCCATCGCCCTGGGAATCGCCTTCGGAGGTTTTCGCATCGTGGTGAAGCGGCTCTTCCCCGGAAAGGTATTCGACCGGCCGAAGAACCTGGAAGTGCTGCAATTGGGACTCTCGGGCAAGCCGATTGACCCCAAGGATTTTTATTGACCCGGAAAACCCGCTTGTGACAGAGTGAGATTGCGGGAGGACCGAGAAGACCCGCAAACCTCTACCCACCGGAAACCTGAAGTAACCAAACGACTTTCTGAGCGTCAAATGGGGGACAGGTTTTTGTGTGTTCTCTGGCCCCCGGGGTGGCGCAGTGCCGTGGACAGTCTTTAGCGTGGAGACCGTTGTTACTATGAATCGCTTCAAGGATTTCAGAACAAAAAGCTCGCGCCTGAAGGTCGCGCGCTTCGCTTCGATGTCGGTTGCGTTCACCTGTATAGCCGCGATGACGGCAGGATGCGGGCAGAAAGATGAGGCCAAGGCGGCAGGCGGTGCGTACCCACCAGCAGCGGTGGAGGTGCAGGTCGCACAGAACCAGAGCATCCCCGACACCACGGAGTACCTATGCGTCCTGAAGTCGCGCCACTCCTCAGTGATCAACCCGCAAGTCGAAGGACAGATTACGAAGATTTATGTGAAATCGGGAGACCGCGTAAAAACCGGGGACAGGCTGCTGGAGATTGATCCGCTGAAGCAGGAAGCGACGCTGAAGAGCCAGGATGCCGCACGTGCCGCACAAGAAGCGACCGTGCAACTCGACAAGGTCTCCTTTGAGAGAACCAAAAACCTGTACGCGGCGGGAGTGGTAAGCAAGCAGGATTACGACACGGCAAAATCCACTTACGATTCGGCGGTCGCGCAATTGAGTTCTCTGGAAGAGCAAGTGAAACAACAGCAGGTGCAGTTGCATTACTACGAAGTGAGTGCGCCGATGGACGGGATTGTCGGCGACATTCCCGTGCGAGTGGGAGACAGCGTGACGGTTTCAACGGTGCTCACCACGGTGGATGAGCCGGGGGCGCTGGAGGCGTACATTTACGTGCCTGCGGACCGCGCGCGCGCGCTGAAGATGGGATTGCCGGTGCGGCTGCTGGACGAAAACGGGAAGGTGCTGACGGACACCCACATTACGTTCATCTCGCCGCAAGTGGATCCGGGAACGCAGACGGTGCTGGCCAAAGCGGAAGTGCCCAATGGACAGGGCAGATTTCGCGTGGCACAGCAGGCGCGGGCACAAGTCACGTGGTCAGTCCACCAGGGACCGGTGATTCCGATTTTGTCGGTCACGCGGATCAACGGCCAGTATTTCGCATTCGTGGTCGAGAAGGAAGCGAAAGGGACTGTGGCCCGGGAAAAAGTGCTGAAGATCGGCGAAACGACTGGAAACGATTTTGAGGTAATGGACGGAATCAAGGCGGGCGACCACATAATTGTGTCCCAAACGCAATTTCTACAAGATGGCGCGCCGGTCAACGAGCAAATTGTGGCTTCGCCGAATGCCTCCGGTGGAGGGGCGGCGGCCGGAAAGAGCGCGAAGTAGCGCGGGCCGCAGGCGATGAAACCTCTCTCAAATCAAACCAGGATGGATGCCTGCCTTGTTCGTTGATTTCTTCATTCAAAGGCCAGTGTTCGCGACGGTTTGCGCGCTGGTCATCATTCTGGGCGGCGCGATCGCGATCCCGACGCTGCCGGTTTCGCAGCTCCCGCAACTGGCTCCGCCGCAAGTGGTGGTGACGAGCAGCTATATCGGCGCAAACGCGCAGACGGTGGAATCCGCGGTCACCATTCCGCTGGAGCAATCCATCAACGGCGTCGAAGGGATGAAGTACATCACCTCGACGAGCAGCAACAACGGCACGAGCCAGATCACGGTGGTGTTCGACGTGACGCGCGACGTGGACCTGGCGTCGGTGGACGTCCAGAACCGCGTGAACCAGGCGCTGGGGCGGCTGCCGGACGCGGTGAAAAACACAGGCGTCATCATCACGAAGCAAACCAGCGGGTTCGTTTTTGGCGCGGGCGTGTACTCGGAAAACGGACAATATGACAGCCTCTTTTTGAGCAATTACATAGACGTGTACATCAAAGATGCGTTGAAGCGCGTCAAAGGAGTCGGCGACGTAATTATCTTCGGGGAACGCAAGTACGCGATGAGGCTTTGGCTGGACCCGACAAAGCTGGCGGAACGCGAATTGACCGCGACGGACGTCATCAACGCGCTGCAAGAGCAGAACGTGCTGGTGGCGGCGGGGCAGATCGGGCAGCCGCCGACGCCGAGAGGGCAGGCTTTCCAGATCAGCGTGCGCGCAGTGGGAAGGCTCACCACACCGGGGGAATTCGACAACATCATTTTGAAAACGGGAACCGACGGAACGCTGGTGCGAATAAAGGACGTCGGACACTCCGAGCTGGGCGCGGAAGACTACGGGACGCTACTGCGCTTTAACGGGCATGACGCGGTTGGGCTGGGATTGACGCAATTGCCCGGAGCGAACGCGCTAGACGTGGACCGCGCGGCCAAAGCGGAACTGGTGCAACTCTCCAGGAATTTCCCTCCGGGATTGAAAGTTGCGGTGGCGTTCGACACAACCACGGTCATTGGAGAGTCCATTCGGGACGTGATGTTCACCCTGCTCGAGGCGATCGGGCTGGTGATTCTGGTGATTTACGTTTTCCTGCAGGACTGGCGGAGCACGCTGATCCCGGCCATCACGATTCCCGTATCACTGATCGGAACGTTTATTTTCGTAAAGGCGCTGGGATTTTCGATCAATACGTTGACTCTATTTGGGATCACGCTGGCGACGGGACTGGTGGTAGACGACGCGATTGTGGTGATCGAAAACGTGGAACGCCACATCACGGAAGGAATCACGGAGCCGCACAATGCGGCATCCGTTGCGATGTCGGAAGTAGCGGGAGCGGTGGTGGCCACTTCCCTGGTGCTGGTGGCCGTATTTATTCCCGTGGCGCTGTTTCCGGGGACTACGGGAATATTGTTCCGGCAATTCGCGCTGACGATCGCATTTTCCGTGGCGATTTCGGCATTCAATGCCCTGACGCTGACGCCGGCGTTGTCCGCGATTTTCCTGGGACATCACCGCGAGCGGGCGCAGGGCTTGTTCTTTCGATCTTTCAATGCAATCTTCGAGGCGGGAAGTCACCTCTATCAGAGGACCGTGCGGCACGTACTGCAATGGAGGACGGTCGCGGCGCTGGGTTTCCTGGCAACACTCGGGCTGACTTATCTGCTCTACCAGCGCGTGCCGAGGGCGTTTATCCCCGAGGACGACCAGGGCTACCTGATGGTGGTGGTGCAAGCTCCTCAGGGCGCGTCGGTGGAATACACGGCCAATATCTGCACCCAGATTGAAGCCATGGTGGCGAAGATCAAGGACGTCGAAGGTGCGTTCACCATCGTGGGATTCAGCTTTTCCGGCACGGCGTCGAATCGCGCGATCGTATTCGTGCCGTTGACGTCGTTTGAAGAACGGAAGGGGCAGGAGCATTCTGCATCGGCGGTGTTGCAGGAATTGCGCGGGCCATTGTCCACGATTCGTGGGGCCCTTGCGGTGCCGTTCAATCCACCGGCCGTACAGGGATTAGGGCAATTTGGAGGATTTCAGTTCGAGCTCGAGGATTTGGGGCGCAACAGCCTCCAAGCCATCGCGGATACGGCGAACCAGATCGCGGGCAAGGGGAACCAAAGTGGCGTGCTGACGGGATTGTTCACGAGCTTTACGGCGAATGACCCGCAATATCTGGTTGAGATTGACCGGCAAAAAGCCAAGAGCCTGCAAGTGCCGTTCAGCCAGATTACGGACGCGTTACAGGTGTACATGGGGTCGGTGTATGTGAACGATTTCGATTTCAATAACCGATCCTATCGCGTGTATCTGCAGGCCGATGGGAAGTACAGATCGAGCCCCAAGGATATTGGCGAGTACTACCTACGATCGAATACGGGGATGATGATCCCGTTGGACAATCTTGCAACGGTGGAACAGACGGCAAATCCGCAGGTGATCAGCCACTACAATTTGTTCCGTTCAGCGGAAATTGACGGATCGGCGGCGCCAGGGCGGAGCTCGGGGCAGGCGATCGCGGACATGGAAGCCCTGGCAAAGAAGATTCTGCCGAACGGCATGACCTACGAATGGAGCGGTCAATCGCTGGAAGAGATTCAGTCCGGCGGGCAAGCGACGATTTTGTTCGGTTTGGGATTGATTTTCGTGTACCTGACGCTGGCGGCTCAGTATGAAAGCTACGTCCTGCCGTTCATCGTGCTGCTGGCGGTGCCTGTGGCGCTGCTCGGAGCCGTTGGAGGGATGTGGCTCCGCGGCCTGGAAAACAACGTTTATTGCCAGATTGGACTGGTGATGCTGATCGGCCTGGCAAGCAAGAACGCCATTTTGATCGTGGAATTCGCGGAGCAGCTGCGCGAGCGGGATATGAGCATTGTCGAAGCGGCGATAGAAGCGGCGCGCATCCGGCTGCGGCCGATTCTGATGACATCGTTCGCCTTCATTTTGGGAGTGGTGCCTTTGGTGCTTGCCACGGGAGCGGGGCGAGCGGGAAGAATCTCGGTAGGCACGACGGTATTTGGCGGAATGATCGCGGCGACGACATTAAACCTTATCTTCATTCCGTTGCTCTATGTGGTGGTGCGGACTTTTGTACCGGGAAGCGGACATTCGCGCAGAACGGAAAAGCTTCACGGCGAAGCCTAAGCCGTGGGCATAGGAATTTTTGCTTCAATTATTCTTCGAATTCACCCATCTGCATGGATAGATAGCGTTCGTAGCCAATTTCCTCGATCTGGTGAAGCTGCGCTTCGAGCCAATCCACGTGATCCTCTTCATCCTTGAGCAGTATGACGAAAAGATCGCGCGAGCCGTTGTCTTTTTCGGCGACGGCGACCTGGATGGCGGCGTTGTATTCCTTCACGGCGGAAAGCTCAAGATCGAGGTCGCTTTGGAGCATCTCCTTCACATTCGCGCCGACAGTGAGCTTCAAGGGTTCCATGGTGGGAGCGCCGTCGAGAAACAGGATGCGCTCGAGGAGCGCTTCCGCGTGCTTCATCTCGCCAATGGATTGTTTCTTGATGTATTCAGAAAGCTTCTCGTAGCCCCAGTTTTCGCACATCTCGGCGTGGAGAAAATATTGGTTGATGGCGGTGAGCTCTTCGCGGAGAGCTTTGTTGAGTTCTGCGATGACTTTTGGGTTGCCTTTCATGGCGGCGGAAGTATAGCGCAGAGGCGGGAAAAAGCCAGAGTTGGCTGTCTGACGAATTTGGAAGCAAACGGAGGCGCAAGAGTGGAACGGGACATGACTTTACATTTCAACTGCATCAAATCTCAGAACGGGATGAACAATCCAATATGACCAATGCAAAGATTGCGTTGGACTGGAAGCAACAAGGCGCCTAGTGTCGCGGGATGCCTGGGCCGGCAGGATTCGATTGACCATCACTCTGAACTGAAGGGGACACCGCGCCGGGCGGCGAAGCGCAGGACTAGACGACGGACGCTTCAAGCGATCTGAGCCAAGCGATTGGAGAAACGCTCAGCTTGCAGCTGGAATCGAAATTGAGCTTCTGACAAGCAACACCCACCAATACCCCTGCCCTGCTCCGGCCGTGATACCATCACGGTCGGGGCAGGCCTTTAAAAAACCGAGGAGGACGAATGGAAGAGTTGAGGAACGTAACGTCAACGGAATCTTCCCGCCGGACATTTCTTCGGCTGGGTGCGGGAATTTCCGCGGCCCTCGCGAGCGGATTCGTGAACGAATCGGTTCTGGCGGCAGTGGAATGGCCGAAAGCTTTCCCGAAAGGCGCTGTGGTCATTGACGCCAACGAAAATCCTCTGGGGCCATCCGCGGAAGCGCGGGAAGCAGTGGCAAAGGCCGCGGAAAACGGCGGACGCTATTCGAGGTGGCTCACAGAAGATCTGGTTGAGCAGTTCGCGAAGCAAGAGGGCCTGAAACCCGAATATATCCGGGCGTATCCCGGTTCGAGCTTGCCTTTGCATTACAGCGTGCTGGCGTTCACGTCCCCTTCGCGGAGTTATGTGACAGCTGACCCCGGGTACGAAGCGGGAATGTACGCGGCGAAAATTTCCGGGGCGCGGATCGTGAAGGTGCCGCTGACAAAGTCATATGCGCACGACGTGAAGGCGATGACCGAAGTCCCGGATGCGGGACTCCTTTACATCTGTACACCGAATAATCCTACGGGGACTCTAACCAGCCATTCCGACGTAGAGTATGCGCTGAAGAACAAGCCCAAGGGAGCGATTTTACTGCTGGATGAAGCATACATTCACTTTTCGAACGGGACACCGGCGCTTGATTTCGTGAAGGCCGATCAAGACATCGTGGTTCTGCGGACTTTTTCAAAAATTTACGGAATGGCAGGACTCCGCTGCGGATATTCGATCGCGCGGCCGGACCTCCAGGAAAAGCTGGCGAATTTCAGCGGCTGGAACGCGATGCCCGTGACCGCGGTCCAGGCAGCGAGTGTGAGCCTGAGCGATCCGCAGCTCGTTCCGGAGCGCAAGCAGATCAATGTCCGAGTACGGGCGGGGGTCTTCGAATGGCTCGATAGCCGCGGCTACCGGTACATCCCGTCCGAAACTAACTTTTTCATGCTGGAGACGAACCAACCAGCGATCGAAATCAGGAAAGCTCTCGCGAGCCATGACGTTTTTGTCGGCCGCGTCTGGCCTTCGATGCCGAGCCATCTGCGCGTCACTATTGGGACGGGAGCAGAAATGGAGCGGTTTCAGACAGCGTTTCTGGAAGTGATGAATGGCAAGACACCGCAAGCAAAGGCATCGCAGGGGCCGTCACGTTGGATAGAGCTCGACGGCGTGAGGATTCCGAATAATCGGGATTTCTCCGTTTAGGGATTTGATTTAGCTGCCCGAGAAAAACTCGAGAAGACTTTCCAGCCCCTTCGCGAATGTTTCTGGAGGAGTGATCAAGCTGAGGACGAAGTATCCGTTTCCCGGAAAATCGTAGAAGTGGCCGGGATGTGCGTGGACGCGCTTCTCCGCGAGCAACTGCACCGCAGCCTCTTCGTCACTTTGCGAAACGGGGACGCGCAAGATGGCGTTCCAACCTCCTTCGGATTTGAGCCGAGAGCACGTTTTATGGCGGGAGAGCTGGCGATCGAGCTCGGCGCGGTTCGTTTTCACCCGTTCAAGAAGTTGCCGCTGAAAACCGTGCCGCGTGTTCAAGAGCATCATGGCCGCGAGTTGAATGGGGGTATTCATCGAGAGATACGCGTCAGCAATGACTTCGAGCCGGGCGAGGGCTTCGCTCTTTTGTTGCTCGGGGCCACTCACGACCATCCAAGCCAGTTTCATCTGGGGTAACCCGCAAATCTTGGAGAGCCCGCTGAGCGTGAACGTCAGCACGTCTAAATTTCCGGCGAAGCTTGCGGGCCGATCCTTGCCGAAGGAAAAATCAAAAAACACTTCGTCCACAATGAGGGCCAACTGGTGGGCAGCGCAGAATTCGTTCAGTTTGCGCGCCTGCTGGGGCGAGCAGAAATGTCCCGTGGGGTTGTTCGGGTGAACCAAAATCACGGCGCGCGTTTGGGGCGTGACCGCCAGCTCCAGGGCATGAAAATCAATCAGCCAGCCGTGGTCGTAGAGCAGTGGATAACGTATGAGGCGCACATCCTGGAGATCTGCGAGGATTTCAAGCAGCGGATAACTGGGTGCGGGGACGAGAACGTTAGCTTCCGGATCGCATAGAAGCCGGAGCGCGAAAGAGTAGGCTTCGCTGGTCCCCGTGGTCAGGAGAATATCCTCAAGCGTGACGGTGCGCCCGCGCAGGGAGTAGTAAGCAGCAACGGCTTCCCGCGCGGAGTAGAGGCCCATCGGAACGGGCTTGTACTGGAGCGCCATCGGCTGGGAAAGGGCGGCAAGAATGGCTCGAGTATCGTAAGTAAAACCGCACTCCGTGGGATTCGAAACGGTTAAATCGAAAATGGGGCGGCCGGCAAAACGATGCGCTTCGAGCGCTTCACTCAGCCGGTTGGGGCTCAGATTCCAATTGGTGCGCTTTGCAAACATAGGGATTGGCGGCTCTATTTTGCACAGGTGAGCCCCTCGATTGGCAAGCAGACCTTTTGTCTCTGTTGTTTTGGCGTTCGCGAAAAGGATAATCAGGAAGACTTATCTGCCAGGAGCGCCTTCACATCGGGGCCAACGCGTTCTACCACGGAACGGCCCAACATTTCGCCTTCGTAGCGCCGGACCACGGAACCATCGCGCCCGATCAAGACATAGGTGGGCAGCGCGTTCACTCCGAAGCGCTGCTGCAATCCGCTGTTGGCGTCCAATCGCTGCGGCCAGAACATTTCGTGGTTGCCCACAAACGCGCGCCAGGCATTTTCGTCGTCGTCCTCACTGACGCTAACCACGATGAAGTCGTCGCCGCCATAAATGGATTGAAATTCCTTCAACTTTGGTAATGCTTCGCGGCACGGGCCGCACCAGGACGCCCAGAAATCCACGAGGACGACCTTGCCGCGGAAGTCCGAAAGAAGATCCGATCCGTCTTGCGAATGGAGCACGGCAAGATCCGCCGGCTTCTCTCCGGGCCGGTGGCCTCCTCGGGGGAAATTATCATCATCGAGGACCTGGGCTGGCTTGGCTTCGGTCTTTTTTTTAGCGCGTGCGAGCCGTGCGGCGTCCGCCAGCGACATCGGTTGGTCGACCTGACCGAAATTGCTGGAAGTCGAGTTCGCGGAAGCGGAAGGCGCGGGGGTCGCGTTTACCGCGTGCGTGGTCTGCGCGGGGCCGCGGGAATTGTTTGGAGCGGGGTTTGACTGGGCATTCTGCGCCCGCGCAGAAGTGGCTCCCAGAAAAAATGCGGCAGCAAGCACGGGAAGTAGGATTCTCATGGGCGCGATCCCTTAAGGACTGGCTTTGCTTTTTCCAGCCTAAAGAGACGAATCGTCCGCACCAATAGACCGGGCGATCTACTGTTCCTGGAGCAAAGCTGGCCTTTCGGTCAGGTGGTTGAATCATTGCCTTGCGCAAGAGGAAGGTGCTACAGACTATCGGGATTTAAGAAGGAAGTTTGGTCCGGGATTGTTGCCCATGCGTCCGGTACATTGTGTAACCCATGTCTCCGGGCCGGACCCAAGAGATCTGGAGCCGAGGGGGGGACTTGAACCCCCGACCTGCCGATTACGAAATGAGTTGTTTCGCTGTATCTTGTTGGTTCTTCGTGTCCGCCGTTCTCCTCCTTTCGCCATCTTTCGCCCCCTTTCCCTAGCCTATCGTGCAACGCAATGTGCAACGCTCTGCGCTTGCCTGACTGACGGCAATATGATACAGGTCTATGTATGAAAAAGCAGTTCTCAACCCGCGAGGCTGCCAAGAAGTTAGGCGTCACTCTTCTCACCCTGCAAAGGCACGTCACGGCCAAAACTGTTGACGCGCCGCCGTTGCAGAAAGTCGGGGGAGTGAGCGTCAGGCTCTGGACCGCCCGCGATATTGAGAAAGCCCGGAAAGTCCTAGCAGGCGTCAAGCCTGGGAGGAAGAAGAAAGCCTAGAGAAACAAAACGGCCCCACGGAGTAAGGGTATGCCATATATTTCTTGGAACCTCGTAGCAACGATCCTTGTTGCGTTGATTATTTTCTCTGTGCTCCGGGCCGGAGTTGTCATTGCCTGGAGGCATCTGGAGGTGAACAAGAGATTCAGGGCCATAGAACGCGAGTACGATAAGGAAATGGGGGCGACGGCCAAATCCCACAAGTAGCATCAGAGCTGAACGCCGCACGCTTCAAGGCCGCACGGCATCCCTGACCCGCATGGCG
>DATIXL010000145.1:0-99877 GCA_035518615.1 Terriglobales bacterium
TGATCAGGTTCGGAATTGCGATGGCCGCGATGATCAGAATGATCGCCACGACGATCAGCAACTCGATAAGTGAAAAACCCTTCTGTTTCTTCATGCTGACTCCTTAAGGAGATGAGATTCGTTTGAGTGCCAGAGCACGGCTTCACTATATGCACCTCTAAGCCCATTCCATGTCCACGGACAACATGCTTACTATCAAAGAGTTAGACCGACTCAAACACTGATACTAGTACTTTTTCCCCTACGAATGACACTTTCTGTCTGGCCGGAAATGACAAAATTCGCTTCTCCGTCACGACACCTCCACAAATTATATATTATGCTTCTTCGCGTAGTGCCGGAACGACCGGTAAGTGATCTTCAGCAAGTCCGCCGCATGTGTCCGCACGCCCCCGGACTTCTCCAGAGCGCCACTCAAATAGCGCCTCTCGGCTTCCGCGATCTCCTTCTCAAAGTCCACTCCCTCTTCCGGAAATCCGTGCCCATTAGCCGTCCCAAAGGTAGCCGTCGAGGTCCCGGAATAGCCCGCAATCCTGTCCGGCAGGACCCGCAAGGTGATTTCCCCGGTCGTTTCCAAAGCCACGGCTCTCTCCATTGTGTTTTCCAATTCCCGAACATTCCCGGGCCAGTCGTAGGCCTCGAGCCTGCGCATCGCCTCCGGTGATATTCCCTCCACTGGTTTTTCCATGGACTTCCGGAAACCCTCCAGGAAATGCCGCGCCAATAGTGGAATATCTTCTTTCCTCTCTCGCAGCGCGGGCAATTGAATCGGGATGACGCTCAGCCGATAGTACAAATCCTCACGAAATCTCCCTTCCGCAATCTCCTTCTCAAACTCTTTGTTGGTCGCCGCAATGACCCGGACGTCCACGTCCGTCTCCTCTGTGCTTCCGAGCGGCCGCACCTTGCCCTCCTGCAGCACGCGGTAAAGCTTTACCTGCATGGTTAAACTCATGTTTCCGATTTCGTCCATGAATAGTGTGCCGCCGTGCGCCGCCTGGAAAAGTCCCTGGCGGTTTTCATTCGCTCCCGTAAAGGCTCCCTTGATGTAACCAAACAGTTCGGACTCCAGCAGCGTCTCCGGGAACGCTCCGCAATTGATGGTGATGAACGGGGCTTGCGCGCGCGAGCTGTTTTCGTGAATCGCACGCGCCACAAGCTCTTTCCCCGTTCCGCTCTCTCCGGTAATCAACACGCGGCTCGACTGCGGAGCGACGGTCTGGATCAGCTCGAAAATCGCCCGCATTTTGGGGCTCTGCCCGATGATGTTGTCGAGCCCGGTCAGCCGCCGCAACTCTCGCCGCAGATACCCCGCTTCTTTTTTCCATTTGAGGTTTTCGGCCACCCCGCGAACCGCGCGCCGCAACTGGTCCACCAGTTCGTGATCCTTGATCACATAACGGTCCGCGCCCGCGTTGATCGCCGCGATTGCCGTCTCCACCGTGGGAACCCCGGTGATCAGCAGGAAGAAAGAATCCGGTGCAATCTCTTTCGTAAACTTCAGCAGGTCCACCCCTCCTTCGCCCGGCATCCTCACGTCAGAGATCACAATGTCAAAGATCTGGGACTCCAGCTTGCGCTTCGCCGCTTCCACGCTGTTGGCAACTTCCACCTTGTGCCCTTCCTTGCGGAAGGTGATCTCCAGCAGCTCGCAAATGGAGCGCTCGTCGTCCACAACAAGGATGTGCGCCGTCTCTGAAGCTACATCCTTTAGTGCCGCTTTTGTTCCCTGCATAGTCCCTCAAGCGATCCGCGGAATCTCCACAATGAACTCCGCCCCATGATCTTTCTCCGATATCACGCTGATTCTCCCGCTGTGCGCCTGCACGATCTGGTAAACGATGGAAAGCCCGAGCCCCGTCCCGCCTTCAAAGCTGGATTGTAACGGCTCAAAAATCTTTGCCCGCTGCCTGGGATCGAGCCCGACACCCGTGTCCCGGAAGGCGATCCTGAGCCAGAAAGGCCTTTCTTCGAGCTTGACCGTCAGCTTGCCGCCCTCCGGCATGGCCCTCAGCGCGTTGTCGCACAAATTCCAAAAAACCTGTTTGATCTTGTTCGGGTCCACGCGTGCTTTCAGCGCTTTCCCGTTGAACGCCCGCTCCACGAAATATTTCGAGCCAATCTCCGGCTTCTTCTCCAGCAAAAGCAATGTCTCGTCGAGCAGCTGACGGACATCCTGATCCTGGAATTCGTAGGTCTTTTCACGCGAATAATTCAAAAAATCCGTGATGATGTGATTCAGGCGTTCCGACTCTCTTCCCACGATATTTACGAGGTGTCGCTCGTCTTCCTCCAGCGGCGCCATGCGGCCCAGCTCTTTGACCGCTCCGGCCATGGCCGTCAATGGTTGCCGGATTTCGTGCGCGATGGCGGCGGAAAGCCGCCCGAGCGCGGCCATTCGTTCCTTTGTCGCTACCTCCTGCTCCAGCCGGCGCAATTCCGTCAAATCCTGAAAATTAAAAACAAATCCGCTTCGTTTCGGGTCGCGCGAGCGCAACGCAGACACGCTGATTCCCAGAAATCTCTGTTGTCCGTCCGGCGAGCGATAATCAATTTCCTTCCTGACTCCCCCTTTCTCGATTACACCCGCCGTTCCCGGCAACCAGAAATCGCTGTTCCATTCCTGTAGTTTGGTTCCCCTTAGTTCCGAAAACTTCGCACCCAGGATTTCCTCGCCGGTCCGGTTCAGCAGCACGATTCGGCCATCCATGTACGTCGTCATCAGGCCGCCGCGCATGGAATGAATGATGTCTTCCGTGAAATCCTGCAGGTCCAGGAGCTCTTCCCGTTTCGCTTCCAGCTCGATCCCCTTCCTGCGTAGCGATTGCGCGAGCACACTGGCCAGATAAGCCACCACCAGGAAACCGAGCGAATTACTCAGAAACCAGATTCTCAGCGCCTCCGGCGAGGGCATTGACGAGGAGCTCAGTGGAATTTTCCCCGCGCTTGCCAGTGCGGTTAGTCCGCCAAGAAAAATCAAACACATTGCCGCGGTAAGAAACGCCGCATTGCGCGAGAAAAGAATGCTGGCGACGATAATCACCAGCAGATAGAGGGAGATGAAGTAGCTGTCCTGCAGGCCCGTTGCATACACCAGGCCGGTCACCATCACGATGTCGCAAGCGACCTGCAATCCGCCGTGCCACGGCGCGTCCGGAATCCAACGCACCAGGATCAGGTGCAAAACACCCAGCGTAATCCACAAAATAATGGTTGGAAGAAACAGCCGGTTAGCGCTGGTGGTCGGAAAATATTGCGGCCAAACTACACCCACGCCGAGAATCAGCACAATCAGAAGCAGGCGGACACGCGTCAGCCAGTTCAGCCATTCCCGCATCGTGGCATTCTGATCCATGGCACGCCCGCGCCAACGGTTTCCCCCCGTGGCCTATTTCTGCGAACCGCCGGTTCCGGCAGCTCCCGCTCGAATCGCTTCCTGGTTCTGACGCGTTAGCCGGCCTAGTGAGCGCTGCTCAGCTTGCCGATCAGTGAGAACAGCGGCATATACATGGAGATCACCACGCCACCCACCACGACGCCCAAAAACACAATCATGACGGGTTCCAGCGCGGTCAACAAGTCTTTCACCGCCGCGTCCACCTCTTCTTCGTAGAAGTCCGCAATTTTCTGAAGCATGGCATCCATCGCGCCGGTCTGTTCGCCCACCGCGATCATCTGTGTCACCATGCCCGGAAATACCGCTGAATCCCGCAAAGGATCCGTGAGGGACTTGCCTTCCTCCAGCGCCTTTCGCACTTTGAACAGCGCCTGTTCGACGACCGCGTTCCCGGCGGTCTTCGCCGTGATGTCCAATCCTTCCAAGATCGGTACGCCGGAGGAAATCAGTGTGCCCAGCGTCCGAGTGAATCTCGCTACGGCGATCTTCCGCATCAAAATTCCCAGCACGGGCAGCTTCAAAATCGTAGCATCCATTACAAGTCTGCCTTGGGGAGTCCCGTACCATACCTTTAGGCCGATGATCCCTGCCACAATCCCAACCAGGATCAAAAGCCCAAAATAGCTGCCGATGAAATGGCTCAACGCGATCACGATTTTTGTCGGGAGCGGCAGATCCACGCCCAGGCCAGCGAACAACGTCGCGAAAATCGGCACGACCTTCCACAGCAGCAGCACGATCACGCCGCCCGCAACCGTCAAAACGCCGATGGGATACACCATCGCCGATTTCACCGCGCGCTGCAGCTTCACGTTCTTTTCGATGTAGGAGGAAAGCCGCTGCAAAATGGTGTCCAAAATACCGCCCGTTTCGCCCGCTTCCACCATGTTTACATACAGCGCGTCAAACACCTTGGGCGATTGCCGCATCGCCGCGGACAGCGTCGCGCCGCCTTCCACCGACGCCCGCGTATTCGTCAGCACCTTCTGGAAGGTCTTGTTCTCCTGCTGGCTCGCAAGAATTTCCAGGCACTGCACCAACGGCAAGCCGGCGTCAATCATCACCGAGAACTGCCGCGTGAAAATCGCCAGTTCCTTGGCATTGACGCCGCCGCCGAAGGTGGGGACATTGAATTCCCGTCCCTTTTCGCTCATCTTCGACGGCGTGATCTGCTGGCGCCGCAGCAGATTTTGCAGCTCCGCCTTGCTCCCGGCGGACGCCTCGCCGCTCACGCTCGCTCCCGCCCGGTTTGTTCCACGATATGTATAGACCGGCATAGCCTTCCTCCTCAGTCGGTCGTTCTAAACTCTTTCGTCCGATTCACGATTCCTTGGTCCCCAAGATCTTCATCGTCTGCTTCCCGCCGGAGCTTTGCCCCCGCCCGGGGCCGGAGCCGTCACTCCGCGGTTGATCATGTCCTGCAATTCGTCCGCATTCGACGAGCGCGATAGCGCCGTATCCAGCGTAATCAACTTTGCGAAATACGAATTCGCCAGCGCTTGATTGAATGTCTGCATTCCCGTCTGGCCTGTGCCCGTTTGCATTGCGGAATAAATCTGGTGAATTTTGTCTTCGCGGATCAGGTTGCGGATCGCCGGCGTGGGAATCAGGATCTCCATCACCATTGCCCGTCCGCGGTTATCGCTTCTCGGCAGCAGCGCTTGGCACAAAATTCCTTCCAGCACCATCGAGAGCTGCGCGCGAATTTGCGGCTGTTGGTGCGCCGGGAATACGTCAATAATTCGGTTGATCGTCGAAGATGCCGAATTCGTATGCAGGGTCGCGAATGTCAGGTGGCCGGTTTCCGCAATGCGTAGCGCCGATTCAATCGTCTCCAGGTCGCGCATTTCGCCGATCAGCACCACGTCCGGATCCTCGCGCAAGGCCGCGCGGAGGGAATTCGCAAACGAGTGCGTGTCCGCGTGTACTTCGCGTTGATTCACCAGGCATTTCTTGTGGTTGTGGAGGAACTCGATCGGGTCCTCGATCGTGATCATGTGCTCTTCGCGTTCCGCGTTGATCTTGTCCAGCATTGCCGCAAGAGTTGTGGATTTTCCCGAACCGGTCGGCCCCGTCACCAGCACCAGACCGCGCGGCTTGTCGCACAGCGCCTTCACCACCGGCGGAAGCCCCAGAGCATCGAATCCCTTGATCTCCCAGGGAATCGTCCTGAACACCGCTCCCACCGCCCCCCTCTGGTTGAAAACGTTTCCGCGGAAGCGCGCCAGGTTCTTTAATCCGAAGGAAAAGTCCAGCTCCAGGTTTTCCTCGAAGCGGTGCTTCTGGGCATCCGTAAGCACGCTGTACGCCAGCGATTTTGTGTCCGCGGCGGTCAGCGGCGGCATATCCAGTGGGCGCAGGTGCCCGTGCACGCGCACCCTCGGTGCGCTGTTCGTCGTAATGTGCAGGTCGCTGCCCCCCATCTCAATCATCTTTTTGAGCAGCTCGCTCAACGTAATTCCCGACATCGTCGCACCCTTTCTAGAGCACCGTTTCCCGCAACACTTCGTCCAATGTGGTCTGGCCAAGCGCCACTTTGGTCAACCCGCTTCTGCGAAGCGTCAGCATTCCTTGCTCGATGGCTTTTTTCTTCAATTCCAAAGCCGAAGCGCCCACCAGAATCAGTTCGCGCAACTCGTCATTGATCTCCATCACTTCATACAAGCCTGTGCGCCCTTTGTAGCCGCCCTTGCCGCAGATCGTGCAGCCCTTCCCGTGATAGATCTTTGTCGTCTTCGCTTCTTCGGGTGAATACCCCGCGTCAATCAGCGCCTGTTGCGGTATTTCGACCTCTTCCTTGCAGTTCGCGCAGACGCGCCGCACCAACCGCTGCGCGCAAATCAAGTTCACGGAAGTTGCGACCAGGAACGGTTCGATCCCCATGTTCATCAATCGGCTGATCGTGGAAGGTGCATCGTTCGTGTGCAAGGTGGAAAGCACCAGGTGTCCGGTCAGCGCCGCTTTCACCGCGATTTCCGCAGTCTCAAAGTCTCGAATCTCTCCCACCAGAATGATGTTCGGGTCTTGCCGCAGGAATGCCCGCAAGGCCGCCGCGAAATTCAACCCGATCTGTTCCTTCATCTGCACCTGGTTGATTCCGCCCAGCTGAAACTCGACCGGGTCCTCCGCCGTCATGATGTTCGTATCCACCGTGTTCAAGCGCGCCACCGAGGAATACAGCGTGTTTGTCTTTCCCGATCCCGTCGGCCCCGTCACCAGCACCATTCCGTACGGCCGCAAAATACTCCGTTCGAATTTCTTCAACGATTCCGGCTCGAACCCCAGTTTGGTCATGTCCAGCCGCAGGTTTTCTTTGTCCAGCAACCGCAGCACGATCTTCTCGCCGTACAGCGTCGGCACGGAGGAAACGCGGAAGTCCAGTTCCTTCTTCTTTCCGTCTGCACGGTACTTGATCATGATGCGCCCGTCTTGCGGCAGCCGCTTCTCGGCAATGTCCAGCTTGGCCATGATCTTCAGGCGGCTCGTGATCGCATCCTTTGTCTTCAGCGGCGGGTTCATCACCGTCTGGAGCATTCCGTCGATGCGGAACCTTACCCGCAATTCCGTTTCGTAGGGTTCCACGTGAATGTCGCTCGCTCCCCGCTTCACCGAATCCGTCAAAATCAGGTTCACCAGCTTGATGATCGGCGCCTCTTCCGCTGCCTTTTCCAGCGAAGCCGCGTCAATTTCTTCCTCGTCCCCCGCCAGTTCCAGTTCCTGGTCTTCTTCCGCCAGGTCCTTCATCAAGTTGGAAAGCTCTTCCCCGTTCGAAGCGGATCCTCCATAAAACCGAGAAATCGCTTCCGCGATCGCCGATTCCGAGGCGACCACCGGCTCCACGTTGAACCCGGTCATAAACTTCACGTCGTCCATCGCGAAGACGTTCGTCGGGTCCGTCATCGCGATCGTCAGCACCGATCCCACGCGCGAGAGCGGGATCACCTGGTATCGCTGCGCCGTATCCTGCGGAATCAGCCGGATCACGTTCGGATCAATCTCGTAGTACTTCAAATTGATGGACGGTACGCCGTACTGCCGCGATAGCACCCCGGTGATGTCGTCGTCCGTGATATACCCCATCTTCGTCAAGCAGCTTCCCAGTTTGCCGCCGTTGGCGCGTTGGAAGTCCAGCGCCTTCTGCAGCTGATCCTGGGTGATCAGGTTCTCTTTGAGCAAGATTTCGCCGAGCCGGACAGACATCCGCAGCACTCCAGACTAATTAGCACCCAGCGCTCAAGGTAACAAATGCCGCTGCTTGCAGCGTCAGAATTTCGCGCCGAGTTTTGAAATCGCTAACCCCTGTACCTTTGGGCAGGTCTAGGAAGGACGTACTATTCACTTTCTTGACTTGTTTCTCCGCGCTGGCTATCTTGCGAAGTTGAGGTTCGCAACGCGCGCTGTGTCACAATCTGTCCAGCTCCCGTTCCGCCTGACAGAAAATGTCTCTGCTCTTCCAGGGCAGAAGCCGAGCCCTTCCCTGCCCGTTTTGCAATCATATTATGAAACACTCATGTCTGCCTACGGCCCCCAGCACTGGTGGCCTGGCCGTACGCGTTTTGAAATCATCGTCGGCGCCATCCTCACGCAAAACACTTCCTGGACCAACGTCGAGCGCGCCATCGCCTGTCTCCGCCGCGAAAACCTTCTCTCCATCCCCGCAATCCAAAACGTTCCCACGCCTCGCCTTGCCCGCCTCATCCGCTCTTCTGGCTACTTCCGTCAAAAAGCCAAGAAGCTGAAGGCCTTCACGCGGTTCATCCAACGATATTATTCCGGTTCGCTCAATCGCATGTTCCGTGCTCCAACCGAAACATTGCGCGAACAACTCCTCGCCGTCCACGGCATCGGCCCTGAAACCGCCGACTCCATCCTTCTCTATGCCGGCAATCATTCCGTTTTCGTTGTGGACGCCTACACCCGCCGCATCCTGGAGCGCCACGCTCTCGCCTCTCCCAAATCCGGCTACGAAGAAATCCGCTCTTTGTTTGAAGAGAATCTCCCCCGCGATCTTCAGCTCTTCAACGAATTTCACGCCCTCATTGTTCGCACCGGAAAATATCTCTGCCTCTCGCGCTCGCCTCGTTGTTCCGATTGCGTTCTGAAGAAATTCCTGCCCGCTCCCGTCGAGAAAGCGGCTGCCTTATGAGCTCCACCGCTCCGCAGCAGCGCCTCCGCCTCGTCATCGGCGGCGTCATTCTCACGCTGCTCCTCGCCGCGGTTTTCACGCTTGGCTCTCTTGACGTCCCCTTCGAGCCCAAGAGCTGGCGCGACGTCCTCACTCTCTACGCCGTCTCTTCTTTCGTCACCGCCGCCCTTATTGTCTTCGGCCTCATCCTCACCCGCACCATCTTCCGCCTCTGGCTCGAGCGCCGCCGCGAGGAACTCGGCATTCGTTTCAAAACAAAAATGCTCGTCGGCGCCATGGGTATCTCTCTTCTTCCTGTCGTCTTCATGTTTTTCGTCAGCTATTCCCTCCTCAACCGCACGCTCGCCCGATGGTTTCCCCGCCCTCTCGAAATCGCCGCCGAGCAGAGCAACAATCTTCTCCAGGAAATGGGCAAATCCGAATTCGACCGCCTTTCAGCCGTTGCTCAAAAATACCGTTCCAAGGCTCCCAGGCAGCGTGCATACATTACCTTTGGCGACTTGATCCCTTGTGATGAAGAGGCGGACGCCTTCTGGCTGCTCAAACCGGACAAGACCGTGGACCGCCTCTATTCCTGTGAAGGAAAAACAACTCCGCCCACATTTAAACAAAAGCTTTCCGGCGGCGCCGAGATATGGTCTTCCGACGGCCAGCTCTATCTCGCTGCTGGTGTACCCGCCGCAGACGATGCCGGCACAATTTACGCCGCCCGCCTCGTTCCTCCTGACTTCGCCGCCAACCTCGCCCAAATCCAACTCCAAACCGCCGCTTACGAACAGGAAAAGCAGCACCTTCGCGCCCTTAAACGGCAGCTTCTCCTGATCCTCGGCCTCTTCACCGTTCTACTTCTCTCAGCCCTTATGTGGCTCGCTCTTCATCTCGCCAAACAAGTCACCGTGCCTATCCAGGCCCTCGCCGAAGGCACCCGCGAAATCTCCACCGGCAATTTCGACTACCAGGTCCCCGAGCAGGCCCAGGACGAGCTTGGCGTCCTTGTCCGCTCCTTCAACGCCATGACCACGCAGCTCCGCGATTCCCGCGCGCAAATCAACGAATTCACCCGCAGCCTCCAGCAGGCCGTCCAGGAACTCGAGCGTCGCCGCCAACTCATGGAAACCGTCCTCGAAAACATCCCCACCGGCGTTCTCTCCCTCGACACCACGGGAAAAATCATTCGTTCCAACGCTGCCATTTCCCGCATCTTCAAATCCTCAGCCCCAACTGCCCAAACTCTCGACGACCTTGTCGGCCCCGAAGATGCCCGTGCCATCCAGGCTCTCATGCGCCGCGCTCTTCGCATGGGCGTCGTCACTCGCGAATTCGAAATGGTCGCCGCCGGCCGCGTTCTCCATGCTGCCGTCACCGTCAGCTCTCTCGGCCCCCGCCGCGCCAACACCGGCTATGTCGTCGTCCTCGACGACCTCACCGAACTCCTCCACGCCCAAAAATCCGCCGCCTGGCAGGAGGTCGCCCGCCGCATCGCCCACGAAATCAAGAACCCGCTCACGCCGATTTCTCTATCCGCCCAACGCCTCGCCCATCACCTCGAAAAGCGTGATCCCGCCGAATCCGCCGCTCCTCGCGATCCCGAACTCACTCGCCTGGTCCAGGAATGCTCCCGCCTCATTGACCGCGAAGTGGGCGCCCTCGCCGCTCTCGTCAACGAGTTCTCCCAGTTCGTTCGCTTCCCTTCCGCCAAGCTCGAACCCGCCGACGTCAATAAAATTGTCCGCGAAGCTGCCGAACCCTTCTCCGGTCGCCTCGACGGGGTTAATCTCAAAACCACCCTTGCCGAAAATCTTCCTGCCGTCCGCGCCGATGCCGGCCTTCTCCGAAGTGTCGTCGTCAACCTGATTGACAACGCCGCCGAAGCCCTCGAAAACTCTCCCATCCGCAACATTTTCGTTTCGACCCGCGCCGATGCCGACTCCGAAAACGTGGAAATCAGCGTCGCCGACACCGGCCACGGCATCTCTCCCCAGGATAAGGACAAACTTTTTCTCCCTCATTTCTCCACCAAAGACCGTGGCACCGGCCTCGGCCTCGCCATCGCCGCACGTATCGTCGCCGAACACGGCGGCTCCATCCACGTCGAGGACAATTCTCCCGTCGGCTCTCGCTTCATCCTCCGCCTCCCCGTATCCGATCCCGTGCCCGTTCCAGAGAAGTCCAACTCCGTCTCGGTTTAGCTCCGCCAACAATAAACCATCCCGTCCAAAGAGCTCTTCGAGTTCGGATGAATCCGGCTTCCAGGCGGGGCTGACCATCCGGTCTGGAGCTGTGTCCTTCCTCACGCCACCCGACATCGTTCCGTTCTCTCGCGGAATTTCCGCGCGTTGCTTTCTTCTTGACACTTCCTACGTCTTTCGGATATGCAGTGTCCAACCTTCCTGCAAGGAGTCCCTACATGAGAACCTGGATCGGCTCTGTGGTCATATCCCTTTGTCTATTCGCTTCTGCCGTCTATGCCGCCCCGCAACAAAAAACTGAGAGCGAGAAAAAGACGGAATCCCCGGAAGCCAAAAAGGCAGAACAGCCTCCTGAAAAGCCTTTCGCCGATGTGATCAAAGACGCTAAGCCCGTCAAGGGGCTCTTCACCCTCTACCAAACCGATGAGAAAGTCTTCCTCGAAATCCTTCCTGACCAGCTCGACAAAATCTACATGTTGTCCCTCACCTGCGAATCGGGTCTCGGCGAAGGCGGCTTTTATGGCGCCCAAATGTGTGGCCAAACTCCGGTCGTTTTCCACAAACAGGGCAAAAACATTCAATTAATCGCCAGGAACACCCGGTTCCTCGCGGGCAAAGGCCTCCCCGTCGAGCGCGCCGTCGCTCGCTCCTTCAGCGATTCCATCCTGGCCACCGCTGCACTGGCAAGCCTCCCTCAGCCCGAGCGTCATAGTCTCCTGATTGACCTCAGCGACATTTTCCTCACCGATTTGCCGATGATGGCTTACGCGCTCAACGATTCCTTCCGCATCCCCTATCATTTCGACGCCAAGAACAGCTCCTTCTCCATGGTCAAGTCCTTTGAAGGCAACGTGGAACTCGAAACCATCGCCCACTACGCCGTCGACCAGCCTCCTCTGCCTCCTCTCCTTCCCCCAGGCGCTCCCAAGCCTCCCATGCCTCCTCCTCCGCAAAATCTTCCTGACGTTCGCAGCCTCCTGCTCCATTTCCGCTATAGCCTTTCCGAGCCCCCTCCGCCCGGCTTCCGCCCGCGCCTCGCCGATGACCGCGTCGGGCATTTCTTCACTCAAATCGAGGACTACAGCACCGATACTGATTTCGAGACGACCAAGCGCTACATCACCCGTTGGCGCCTCGAGAAACAGGATCCCTCCGCGCCTCTCTCTCCGCCAAAGGAGCCTATCGTCTATTGGCTTGAGAACACCATTCCCGTTCAATATCGCGACGCTATGCGCGAAGGAATCTTGCTCTGGAATAAAGCGTTCGAACGAATTGGCTTTAAAGATGCCATCGTCGTCAAACAGCAACCCGATAATGCTGATTGGGACGCAGCCGACGTCCGCTACCACACCCTCCGGTGGTTCGCGGGATATCCAGAACCCGGCTTCGCTGAGGGCCCTTCTGCCATTGATCCTCGCACCGGAGAAATCTACGATGCGGATATCCGCTTCGACGCCGGAATGACGCGCTTCTTCCGCCGCGAAAAAGACGAATATATCAACCCGGCGTCAGCCTATTCGCCCGATCCCAACTCAACGCTCAGACCCTTCCTTGCTCCCTGGCACGTCGGTTCTTCGCAATTCTGTGATTACACTCAGGGTGCGGCCCTCGACGCCGAATTCTCTTTTGGCCTGCTCGTCTCCCGCGGCATGAACCCCAACGGTCCCGATGCCGACAAATTCATCCACGATTACCTTGTCGAAATCACCGCTCACGAAGTCGGCCACACCCTCGGCCTCCGCCACAATTTCCGCGCAAGCACTATCCATACGTTGGACGAGGCAAGCGATTCGGCTCTTATGGAGAAAGATGGCCTCACTGGCTCCGTCATGGACTACATTCCCACCAACATCGCCCCGCGCGGCGTCAAGCAGGGCCCTTACCACCAGACCACTCTCGGCCCATACGATTACTGGGCCATCGAATACGCCTATAAACCCATCGACGCTTCAAGCACGGAAGCCGAGCTCCCCGAACTCCAGAAAATCGCTTCTCGCGCCGCTGAGCCCGATCTCGCCTACGACACCGACGAGAACGCCGGCATCGGCGGCGGCGCCTACGACATGGATCCGCTCGTCAATCGTTTCGACTACGGCAAAGATCCGCTTCAGTACTACTCCCGGCGCGTTGTCC
The DNA here is from genome assembly GCA_035518615.1 of Terriglobales bacterium. Classification (GTDB taxonomy): domain Bacteria; phylum Acidobacteriota; class Terriglobia; order Acidiferrales; family UBA7541; genus Acidiferrum. The sequence goes on from DATIXL010000145.1 coordinate 12,866, forward strand.
TCGCCGATGAAGTCTGGGGCAACATGGAAAAGAATCTTGAAAAGCCCGGCGAGGGATACCAAATCCTCCGCCGCAGCTTCAATATTGCCTTTGGTCAGGCTGGCTATTCTCTTTACCTCGCTTCCAAGTACATCGGCGGTGTCTATCAATACCGCTCGCACGTCGGTGATCCCGGCAACCGGGTCCCCTTTGTGCCTGTTCCCGTCGCCCAGCAAAAACGCGCGCTCGAGATCCTGCGCAAAGATCTCCTCTCTCCGGACTCCTTCAAATTTTCCCCGGAATTGCTCAACAAACTCGCAAGCCCGAGCTTCCCCAATTGGTACGACATGGATTCCATGCTCGCCCGCTACGACCTTCCGGTTCATGAAATGGTTCTCGGTCTCCAGAATAGCGTCCTTGACCGTCTCTACGACCCCATCGTCCTCAGCCGCATTCTCGATTCGGAAGTGAAAGTCGCCAATCCTTCCGATGCCTTCACTGTCGCGGAGCTTTTTGACGAAGTTCAGGGCTCAGTCTGGGCGGAGTTGAAATCGCCCGGCGAATCCCTCGATATAAACACCTACCGCCGCTCCCTGCAGCGCGCTCATCTCCGCAAACTAGTCGCCATCGTTCTGCATACGACTTCGGTCCCTGAAGACGCGCAAACCATGGCTCGCCAAAATCTTGTCGCGCTGCGCTCCCAGATCTCTGCCGCCCTTGCCAAGCCGGGGCTCAAAACCTCCGTCGAAACACGCGCACATCTATCCGAGTCCCTCTCGCGCATTGATGACGCTTTGAAGGCAAACATGCAGCGCACAGCTTTCTGATTCGCCGCTGTTTCTGAGAATGGTTTCTGATCGGCTCAGGCGCGGAGCCTCGCTTCGATCATTCTCGCGCCTGATCTGTCGCGCCAAAGCTCCCTAATTCTTGTCGCTGGCCTTCGTTTCGCCGCCCTTCTCCTTCAGCGCCTTCGCGATCCCCGCTTCCGCCAGCGGCGCCATCAGCGCGTATCCCTCCGCCGTCGGATGCACCCCATCCGCACTCACTTTTTTCGGCAGTCCACCCTCTTCGTCCTTCATCGCCGAGTAGTAATCCACATACACGTAGCCCTTATCGGCCGCGTAGCCCTTCATCCATTGATTCAACGCCGCAATTCTCGGCGCGGGATTCCCCACCTCCGGATGCCACCGGAATCCCACCGACGGCAGCACCGAGCACATCACCACGCGAATTCCGTTCGCGTTCGCCAGATCGGCCATGCTCATCGAGTTCCCTTCCAGCTGCTCCAGCGTCACCGGCCCCGTGTTCCCCGCAAAATCGTTTGTTCCCGCAAGGATCAGCACCGCCTTCGGCTTCAGGTCAATCACGTCTTGCCGGAATCGCAGCACCATTTGCGAAGAGCTTTGCCCGCCGATCCCCCGGTTTATGTACGTCTTCCCCGGAAACGACGTCTCTAGCTTCCACCCCTCCGTGATCGAGTCGCCCATGAACACCACGCGCTCTTCTCCGGCTGCTGGCGCTCCCAGCTTCGCATCCTCGTCGTGAAATCGTTCCAGGTTGGCGAAATCCACCAGCAGCTTCTCATCGAATTTCGCCCATCCCTCGCCTTTCTCCCACGCCGGCGCTTGCACCACAATGGACCCCTGTGCCTCCGCCGCGCTTTGCGTCGTCTGCGCCGCAGCCGCTCCCGCGAAAATCAGTGCAGCAAATGTTGCCAGAAGATATACAGTCTTGCGTTTCCTTCTGCGTTTCATAGGATGTCCTCAATTTTTCATCGGGAATTTTCAGCGTCTTGCGCCTCTTCAAATTTCGTGCCCGAGTATCCCACGATCCCCAACACTCGGCACGCGCAATCCATACCGGCTCCATCACGCCAAGGTTAAACTTCCTTCTCTGATTCGCAGTAGAATGCGTCCTCGGATTGGAGGCCTCCATGAGCTGGACAAGATTTCTCCTGACCCTCCTTGGCGCCGGATTCCTCACCTCGCTGACAGATTGGTTTTTTGCCGGCGATTGGATCCACCGCCGCTACACCTATCCCGAAATCTGGCGCAAGGGGAACGAGGCACGTGCAATCGCCCTCACCAGTCCTCTGCCCTTTCTCACCTGTGGTGTCTTTGCCGCGGTCGTCGCCTGGTTGAACCTGCGCTCGATTGCGGCCGCCCTCGAACTCGCCGCCGCTGTTTGGCTGATTGGTCCCTTGCCCTTGATTCTCGCCAACGCCGCCTTCATGAAGCTCCATCGCGTTTTCGTCGCGTCCTACGCCACGGGCTGGCTCGTCAAGCTGATGCTCGTTGCTGCCATCTCCGCGTTGTTCCTCCACTGACGCTCCTCGCGCTCACTTCTTTTCTCGCAGCGCCGGCGTGAACGTGACCGCGACCAGCAGTCCCTCGGGCGAAAGGAATCGGCTAACGGTCTGCCCCCAGGGTTCCTTCTTGTTCTTGATGAGCATTCGATATCCGCTCGACTCGAGATCCGCCGTGGCCTTCGGAACGCTTTCGACCTCAAACTCCAGCCAGGCTTGCGGCACACGGATTTCCTCGGGCCAGGAATCTTTGCCGAAGCAGGACTGCGCCGCCTGAAAAAGTGGCCATACCGCAAAGTGCTTCGCCCCTTGCAGTTCTCCCGTATAAAGATAGCCGCCTGCCTCCTCTTGAAACGGGATTCCGAGACTCTCGCCATAGAGCTTCCGGCTTTCCGCAATGTCCCGGTCAATGGGACCAAATCCTGCAACGAACAAGACCTTCGTGCCAGCGTACTTCCCCATGGTTGCTCCCCAGCCGCGCGATCGGTCAACACCTCACGCCGCGCTTATCACCCCGCCAAGCGCGCGAGCCCTCTGAGTCTTTTTTCGTGCGCGCCATCGGCGCGACACCCATTAGCCTAACCGGTAAACGCTGGGTTCGCACGCCGGCCCCTGGTACGCGCCGTAGGTGCGGCGCTCCCGCCGCGCTGCTCCGCGCCGCTCGGGCTCCTCTTTTTGCCATCCCCCTTGTCATTCCGAGCAAAGCGAGGAATCTGCTTTTTCCATGTCCCGCTTCCTAGCGCGCTCGTTGTCATCCCGAACGAATGTGCGGGATCTGCTTTTTTCTTTACCCCGCGCCCCACCGCGCTCACTGTCATTCTGAGGAGCGTAGCGACGAAGAATCTCTCTTCGCCTCCTCCTCTCCATCCGCCTCGTAGCGCCCGCCGACCTTGGCGGGCCTCCTCGTCTTTCTTTTCTCTTCGCAGCGGTCACTCCACATCGCCTTCTGGCGCGTCGCTCTCCCTGGCATATTCACCGTCCGGGCAAGTCCCTTATAGATACTCGATTAACCAGATTTTTAGTGATACCGTAAAGTGAATGTCGGCAGTCGCAATCCATCCCATGAAACTGGTTGGGCCTTGGGCCGGCGGGTACGTACTTGACTACCACACTGTGAGCAGCATTCCCACTGGCGACCCTTACTACCGATTCGACACAAAGCGTACAGAACTTGGAGAGCTTCTCTACCACCTCAAATACCGCGCTGGAGCCAATCCCTCCGTAACCGAAATCGTTGACACATTGGGACAATTTCTCGGTACCTGGAACCCTCCCATTGAAGTGATCGTCCCTTCGCCACCCTCCCTCGGACGCCCCACGCAACCCGTCGTCCACATTGCCCGCAGTCTGTCGGAGCGTTTGCAGATTCCTGCAATCGAAGACGCTCTCATAAAGACGAAACCCACACCACAAATGAAAAACATTCAGGATTGGTTCGAGCGCCAGAGACTTCTCGCAGAAGCGATTCAGGCCGGGCCTGCCGACCTCCGCGACAAGGTCGTCCTGCTCCTCGACGATCTGGTAGAATCGGGTTCAACGCTTCGTCGCTCCGCTGAGGTGCTCTTGAGAGATTGTGGTGTAAAAGCGGTTTACGCCCTCGTGCTGACCCGGACGAAATGAGCCCATGAGCAAGGAAACCAAGGTCTTCATTGCTGGATCCCGGCGGCTCTCCCGCCTCAACAAGGACGTCCTTCGCCGGCTCGACAATGTCCTCGAGAAACACTTCAAGATTCTTATTGGCGACGCCAACGGGGTAGATAAAGCTGTCCAAATCTATCTCGCTTCTCAGCGTTACGACAGGGTTCGGGTGTTCTGCATGGAGGGAATTTGCCGGAATAACATTGGTCATTGGCGCACCGAAACCGTTCCAGCCCCAACAGGCTCACGCCATGATTTTGCCTTTTTTGCCGCCAAGGATCGCGCCATGGCCCGGGAAGCAGATTACGGCCTCATGCTTTGGGACGGCGAAAGCCGCGGCACCCTTACGACCATCTTGGATCTCGCCCGTCAGGAAAAGCCGGTCGTTGTCTTTTTCGCACCCTCGCGCACCCTCCACAATGTGCGCAGCAAAGCTGATCTGGCGCCTCTGCTGCGCCATATCGCTCCCGAGACGCTCCAGAGGGCTGAGGGCGACATTGGAACGCTCGCTCCTGCTGGCTCCATCAGCTAACCCTCTCCTCCGCGCATCCGTAAACAGAATCCTTGCAAGCGCCGTAGGCGCGGCACATATTAGCCCAGCGTATACACCTTGGGCATGCCTGCCTCTGCTCCTCGGGCACGATCAAATCTCAACATACGGTCCAAAACCCTACTTGACTTACGCGCCCTACGCCCCATAGTACAGCCGCAATTTCTTTTCACGTTACCTTCCGCCCTGGTTACAGCATCCCACATCGGACAGCCTAAGCCGCCCGCGTGGACATCCCTGCTTCCTCTCCTTATTCTCACGCTAATTTATGCTGTGGCCCTGGGGATTCTTGCCAGTCGCGGCGAACCGGCGCCGGGCGCCTCCGCCATCCTCTGGAAGTACACTTTTGCTCTATTTGTGATCCGCTGGGTTGGACTAGATCGCCGCTTGTATGACCTGAAGACGCCATTTGAATTCAACGCTTTCCTCTTTTTTGCTTGGATGATTGTCCTGCCCTACTATCTCTACAAAACTCGTGGGCTTCGTGGCCTCCTCAACACCCTTGGCTTCTGGTTGCTCGCTGCCACGCCGGCCATAACCGGGCAAATCATGCGACTCTTCAGCGCCCACTAGTCGCCATTTGTCCCGGAACTTCGTAGATGAGCGCTTTGCATCGGGAGTCTCGCGACCTGGTGGAGGGCAAGAGGCACACTCTCGCATTTTCAGAGGCTTACGGGTGGGCCACCCTTCGGAACGAAAGCGCGGGACATTCTCGGCTCCCCAGCTCTCATCTCTTCCAACCTCCCCTTGCGGCGCCCCATCTGTGGTAAGATCGTCTTACCATGTTCACGAGAGTTTCCACCAAGGGCCAGGTTGTCGTCCCCAGCAGGATCCGGCGCAAACTCGGACTGCAACCCGGAGACTCGCTCGAGGCCCGAGTCGAAGGCCAACGGATTGTGCTGACTCCGCGAAAAGCTCGTTCGCCAAAGGCACGTATCATTCGGGATCCCGTCACGGGATTGCCCGTCCTTACCGCCGGTCCAAAGGCCCCTAAGCTGACGGGCGCAGAAGTGCGCGAAATCCTCGCCGACTTTCCATGAGATACCTGTTGGACGTGAACACTCTGCTTGCCCTCGTCGTATGGGAACATGAATTTCACGCGCGGGTCGCGAGTTGGGTGGAACGCCTTCGCGCAAGCGGCATTCCCGAACTGGCGACCTGCTCGATCACCGAGTTGGGCTTTGTCCGTGTGCTGGGACAAGCCCAACAGTATCGCTCGTCCATCGCGCAGGCCTGCGAGCTTTTGCTCAAGGTGAAGAATAGCAATGCAGTCCGCTGGAGCTTCATTCCCGATGACCGCGACATCTCCCATCTCCCTAGGTGGGTCCGAACTCCCAAGCAAACGACTGACGGCCATCTTGCGGAACTCGCCAAGGCCAACGAGGCAGTTTTGGCCTCGCTGGACCGCCGAATCCCCGGTGCCTTCGTCATCCCCCAGAGCCGCCATTCATAGCAAGTAGCACCCTGAAGCTTAACTTCCGGCCCAGTCGCTCTCAGTACCACTCCCTATATTCACTTGACAGTTAACCAATTCCATGCTACCATTCGCTGTGAATTCGGCGCCTCCGCTCTCCGTCCGCAATCTCCCCTTCCCCTCCGTCTGCTCCTCTCAGAAATGTTCCGCAACTCGCCTCCACACAACTCCTTCCCTTTCAGATGCTTTCGCGCTCTTTGCGCACTCTTGCAAACTGGAATTTTCATCTAAGCCCTTCCCTTTCAATCGTTTCCGCACTCTTTCACAAAAACATGGGGGGTGGGGTCCCTCTCCACTCCCACTTTGGAACTCCTACGACCCTCTGCCTACCCCCAGCGCCAAGACCGCACTTCTCCCTGTGGCATTCATACATTTCCACTGTCTCGCCTTTGCCACACCGCTCCCTTTTGCGCTACCTTGTACTCAACAAACTTCCATGCCGCCTCGCCCTCACATCCTGATCGTTGACGACGAAGAAGGCATCCGCGAATCCCTGTCCTCCATCCTCGCCGACGAAGGCTACGCCGTCGAAGCCGTCGAGTCCGCCGAAAAGGCCCTCGAACGCTCCGCTCGTGGCGATCTCGAACTCATCCTTCTCGACGTCTGGCTCCCCGGCATGGACGGCCTCGAAGCCCTCAGCCGCATGCAGTCCTTTCCGCGCCCCCCCGCCGTCATCATGATCTCCGGCCACGGCACCATTGAAACCGCCGTTCGCGCCACCAAGCTCGGCGCTTTCGATTTTGTCGAAAAGCCTCTGTCGCTCGAAAAAATCATTGTCCTGGTTCGCAACGCCGTCCAGCAGCGCCGTCTCGAAGAAGAAAACCAGCTTCTCCGCACCGAACTCGGTCATCGCCATCAGGTCGTCGGCGAAAGCGTCCCCATGAAGGCTCTCCGCCAGCAGATCGCCGTCACCGCTCCGACCAACGGCCGCGTTCTCATCTATGGCGAAAGCGGCACCGGCAAAGAACTTGTCGCCCGCGCCCTCCACGCCGCGAGCCTTCGCAGCAAAGGACCTTTCGTCGAAGTCAATTGCGCCGCCATTCCCGAAGAGCTCATCGAATCCGAACTCTTCGGCCACATCAAGGGCAGCTTCACCGGCGCGAGCGATGACAAAGTCGGCAAATTCCAGAAAGCCGATGGCGGCACGCTCTTCCTCGACGAAGTCGGCGACATGAGCCTCCGCACGCAATCCAAGGTCTTGCGCGTTCTCGAAGAGCAGCGCTTTGAGCCGGTGGGCTCGAATCAAACCATCCGAGTGGACGTTCGCGTCCTCGCCGCCACCAACAAGGATCTCGAAAAGGAAATCGCGCATGACCGTTTCCGACAGGATCTTTTCTATCGCCTCAACGTGATTCCCTTCTTCGTTCCGCCCTTGCGCGATCGCCGCGAAGACATTCCCATTCTCGCGCGCCATTTCCTCAATGAATTCAGCTCTGCTTATGGCAAAAAAACACGCGAGCTGAGCGATACCGCGCTGGAAATTCTCATCCGTTATCCGTGGCCCGGGAACGTTCGCGAATTGCGCAATCTTGTCGAGCGCCTCGTCATCGTTTGCCCCCAGACGCGCATTGAAGCGCACCATCTTCCGCCCGAGCTTTTCCGCGGCGTGGCGGAAAGCCCGTTGCAGCCTTACGGCACGCTCCACGAAGCGCGCAGCGCCTACGAACGCGAATTTATCTTGAGAAAATTGCAGGAAAACCGCTGGAACATGACGCAGACCGCCGCCGCTCTCGGCCTCGAGCGCTCTCATCTCTACCGCAAGATGAAATCTCTTGGCATCGCCGCCCCGGACTGACAAATGCGCTTTTTCTTCGAAATTTCGCCCAGCGTTTACGCATCCGTTTTGCACATTTCTGCACAAATTTCCACAGATTCGCGCGCAAAATCCCCTTGCCAATATATCGTGTCGAGCCTAGCATCGCCTCAGATTGGATCGGGAAGAAACACTTCGCGACTCAATTCGAAGATGGCGGCAAGGGTAAAACCTGGCCAGTCAATTTAGAGTTGAATAAGAAGGACTCCTTCCTGTTCAATTCGAAGGGACGGCGCGGGTAACACCACGACGTCTCGGCTGGATTGGATCGGGGAGGAAGCTTCACGAGTCTGTACGCGGAGGTGCGGGTAAAACCGTGCAATCGCGGAACGGATAAGGGGAGTGAGCGCTTCGCGGAAGCGGTTCACGATGCGTGGTATGGGTCACACCGTGCCGCAATTCTGAAAAGCATTCCGAGGCGGCTTCCAGGAAAAGGCTCCAGGCAGGTCGCAAGGGTAAAACCGAACGGCAGGCGCGGGGCCGGATCCGGAAGCGAGCTTCGCGGAAAGTTGGCGAAGGCAGCGCGGGTAAAACCGGGTTGCACGCGCGAGCGGAACGCAAAAGCAAAAAGCTTCGCGAATTCAATTGAAAGAGGGCGGCGAGGGCAAAACCCAGCCGCCCTCGATTTTTCTACCTCGATTTTTCTACCTCGATTCTGTTCGCTTCAAATTGGTCCTAAATCTCTGCGCGGATTTCTCGAGCTGAATTTCTCACTCTGGAAAACCGTCTCCGCGTTCCTGTTCTTCTTCCTGGGCTTCTTCCCTCTGCTTCTGCGCTTCTCCCAAATGCTCCAGTTGCGTGTGCCAATCGAGTTCGCGCACGCGCTGCGGATTCTCTCTCCAGTCCAGAGCGACTTTCACGAAGAGTCCGAGGAAAATCCTCGTGCCGAGGATTTCCTCGAGTTCCTTGCGCGCCGCCGTGCCGATCTTCTTGAGCATGGCGCCTTTGTGCCCGATGAGGATTTTCTTCTGCGAATCGCGTTCGACGAACATCGTGGCTTCGATGCGCAGAAGTTTTGGCGACTCCTCCCACTTCTCAATTTGCACGGCCAAGGCATGCGGAATTTCGTGATACGTCAGAGCAATCGCCTTCTCCCGGATAATTTCCGAAGCAAGAAATCTTTCAGGCTGGTCCGTCACTTGATCTTCGGGAAAGTAAGGATCTCCTTCCGGAAGAAGTTTCATCACTTCTTCCATGAGCGCGCTGCAACCATCGCCTTTGAGCGCGGAGATTGGCACGATCGCGGCAAACTCCATTTCCTTGCGAGATGCTTCGATCAGAGGAAGAAGTTTCGGCTTCGGCAATTTGTCCACTTTGTTGAGGACAAGAATCGTTTTTCCGACGAAGCGCTGCGCTTTTTCGAGGAGCATCGTATCCGCATGCGGAAGCAAAACACTCGCGTCCGCCATCAATAGAAGAACGTCAATGCCTTCCAGGGCGGCGGCGACTTCGCGCATCATCTGTCGGTTGAGCGCGGATTTCGCGTCGTGCAGGCCCGGCGTGTCAATGAAAATGATTTGACCTTCCGGGCTGGACACAATTCCCTGAATACGATTTCGCGTCGTTTGCGGCTTGGAAGTGACAATCGCGATTTTCTGTCCAACGAGCCGATTGAGCAGCGTGGATTTTCCGGCATTCGGCCGGCCCACAATCGCGACAAAGCCCGACCGTTTTTTTGCTTCTGGCTCGCCGTGCATGTCCATGTGAAGATTGTACCTTGTGCTCGAGAACCTAGCATCAGGAGCATGGCCGAGACCTGCGAGGATGGGCCTCACGGTTTTCCAGAAGTGGCTAGCGATCGAATGTCCCGCAAATGCTGGCGTAGAGGACGCCGGATTTGCCCGCCAGAATGCATACGGTGAAGACTTTCAGCGTCGGGATTTTCTCGTGTGTCGCAGGACGGAGTAGGAAGTTCTTCGGGCAAAGAGCGTCCTCAGAACGGCAACGCGAGCAGGCAGGGTCCTCAAAATGACGGGACGAGGAAGCGACGAGGCGGGCACGGGAAAGTTCGTCGTGCCCATCCACGGCGTTAAGGGATCTGTGGCGCTCAACCGGACTGTTCCAAAAATCTCGACAATTCCGTTCAGAAGAAGCGGTTGTTAATGCCGGTGGCCGTCGTCGAGATCGTTGTCCTTGTGAGGGAAGCGAACGGCACCGTGAATCGGCTGAGGGCCAAAATGCCCGGTCGCGGGTCCCGTAAACACCAACGTTACGTTCGAATATTCGACGTCGGATCCTCCCGAGATGCAAACCTGTAACGATGAGGTCCCGTTTTTCTGGAAAGGCGCCGGGTTCCCGTTGCCTGTGACGATTTCAGCAGGGCCGGTGACGACGAAACGGGGTGTGTTCGCAGGGCTATACGCAGGGCAAGTGCTTGTGTCGAAGGAAACGGTTGCGTCCGTCATGACGATGTGGTGGGTGTGGGCACTTCGGATGTTCGGGTTGGTGGCGTCAGAATTCGTTGTCAGAACCCAGTAGTCGGAAAGCCCCATGGTCATATAGGCAGAGAAATCGGCCTTGCCGGACCTTCCCTTCAGGGACAAGGACCAGTGGCCCCGCATTTCCCACGGGCCAGTGGGACTTGCAGTGGGGATCAAAGGGGTGTAGTCGCTGATGATTCCGCTGAAATGCTCGGGCAAGGGAGCTTGGGCCAGAGCGACGGCGCCTGCCGCCAACACCAGAACCGCGAGAATGCGTGCCGCTGACCACAACCATTTGTTGCTCATGAAAAACCTCCAGATTTGAGATCTGCTCGTTTATTGCCGAGCGAGTTCTCGAGCAGCGTGCGTGCCGGGGCTTGGGCGAGGGCATGTGCAGCACAAGAACTCCGCTTCGGCGTTCCCAGGCTCGACGGACACGCTGTCCGGGGAAAAGGGCCAGGCTTCGCGTAAAGCAAACGTGGACGTTTGAAGCGCATCTGCTCTCCGCTAGTGACGTGCGAGATAGACGTCCGCGACTGACGTGTTTCCTGGCGCCAGCTTCGCCGAGGATGAAAAGACAACGAAGCGCCCGTCTCCGCTGATCATTGGTTGAAATGAGTCAGCGTTGCCTTGCGTGCCGTCGAGCGCCACAGAGACTCGCACTGTGGAAGGCGAGCAGCCAGACGAAACCCCGGCACACGTATCGAACACGAAAATATCCTGCACTCCGTTGGTGTCGCCTGGAACCAAGTTGGCCGCCCCCGAACCGAACGCAACAAATCGTCCGTCGGCGCTGATGGAGGGGTCATTCACCAGTTGCGTGCCGTCGCCTGCGAGGGCAATCAACGTCGTTGCCGGCGTGCATCCTGAGAGTACGCCGGTGCACATGTCGCGCAGGTAAACTCGAAAGATTCCCGATGTGAGATTGCCTGGCGCGAGGTTGCTTGCCGAAGAAAGAAAGGCCACATATCGGCCGCCCGCACTGACGGAGGCTCCATAACTGATTGCGTCTGTTGGGCTGCCGTCGTCAGCCACGGAGACCATGGTGGTGGATGGGGAGCAACTCGCGTCTTCGCCCAAGCACGTGTCGTACAGAACCACCTCTGTACTGCTCGTGTTGAAAGCAACGAAACGGCCATCCGGACTGATCGACGGATGAGCTGTCGTTAATAAACTCAAGCCGGACTCATCATAAGCTTCGATGTACGGTGAAATCGCGCGAGAGCTTGGTGCGCAGCTAGAGGAGGTTCCGGCGCACGTATCGTTAAGAAAAACCTGTGCACCGCCACAGATATCCCAATACCCGCATTCGAGATCACCCGAGAAGAACACAGCGAAGCGGCCGTCCGCGCTCAGTGAGACTTGGCCGTCTTCCCCGTTTGAAGAGTCATCCATGGTCCGAGTGCCGGAAACGCATCCGCTGGGAGCGCCAGCGCAACTGTCGTAGAGCGAAATGCCCGCATCAGAAGTGAACGCCACGAAACGCCCGTCCGCGCTGATCGCGGGCGTGTAATACCAGGCGGGGGAAACGAACGTCAAGGATGGGACACAGCCGGTCGGCGCGCCGAGACACGTGTCCCGCAGAAAAAGGTTGTCTTCAACATAGAATCCAGTTTCAATGTTCGGCGGAATGAGGTTGTCATTCGAGGAGAGAAAAGCTACAAACCGGCCGTCGCTGCTGACCGCTGGAAGTTCACTAGCACCGTCTGGTTCCGTAAGATCGGTTGCGATGTCCGATCGCTCGATGACCCCCGTGGCATCCGGTGAAACGGACTGAACCTGGATGGGCAACAGATTCGACTGGCCTCCGCCAGGTGAGGGATTGCTTACGGACACTTGCGCAGTTCCCGGCGAAGCCAGCTGGTCGGGGAGGATCGCTCCTGCGAGTTCGGTGCTGCTGATGACCGTGGTCGGCTGATTGAGTCCATTCCATTGCAGGAAGGAGGCTGCGACGAAGTTGGTGCCGTACACATGCAGCTGGAACCCCGGCCAACCCGCAGGAACAGACGTATCCAGAGCGGAAATCAAAGTCGGGGCCGGATTGCTCGTAAACTTAGCGACGGTGAACGGAACTTGGTTGGAGGGGCCCGCCGAGGGAGCGAGATTTGCAGCGGAGATAGTAATGGTTCCGGACGTGGCCATCTCGTTGCTTGGGATTGTCGTCAGCAGTTGGGTGGGCGTTTGCGATTGGGGCGCCTGAGGGGTGCCGTTGATAAGCAAGTATGTGGTCGCCTCAAAGCCCGAACCGTTTACCGTCAAAACCACGGGCGGGGAGCCGGCCATCGCGTTGTCGGGGGAGATGGAGGTGATCTGTGGGGCCGGATTGTTGATGACGAACTGGACTGAGTTGGACGTCAACGAACCGATGCGGACGCCGACGGAAGCGGATCCGGCTGAAGTGATCAGCGACGCCGAAATCGTGGCCGTCACTTGCTGACTGTTCACAAAGGTGGTGGGAACTGATACCCCGTTCCAGAGAACGATTGCGGATGAGGCAAAGTTCGATCCGTTGGCGGTGAGAGTGAATTCGGCTCCCCCGACCAAGGTGCTGGCGGGTGACAACGAGCTTACCGCGGGGGTCGAGTTATTACTGGGAGGAGGGGTTGAGATGGCCTCGCTCCCTCCACCGCACCCGGCGAGAGCGACTGCGAGACTCATGAGTAGCGCTGCTCCAACCATTGGGATTTGACTGAATCGTTGCATGGATTTCGCCTTTGCTGTGAACTGGCGCCCCTGAATACGCATACTCTGGGGCGAGACGGAATGTGACACAATGGCGTGGGTCTGGTTTGCAGGTGATCCCGGTCTGACCGTCCAGGACGTTGGATAAGCGCGAGTTGTGGAGGACCGTTCCGCTTGCCTTAGGTATTTCTTTTGCAATTGCGTAGTGCTAGACTCCCGCAATTCCTGGTAACGCCCCGTGCACGCCACTCCCAGACCACGAAGAATGCGCTTCGGCGCTTTCAACGTGGACCTGCATTCGGGAGAGATCTACAGGCACGGCATTCGGCTGAAGCTTCAGGACCAACCCTTTCAAGTGCTGGCACTGCTGCTGGAGCACCCCGGCGACGTCGTAACGCGGGAAGAACTCCGCCAGGCACTGTGGCCCGCGGACACTTTCGTTGACTTCGATACGAGCCTGAACAGCGCCATGAAGAAATTGCGGGACGTGCTGGGCGATTCCGCCGAAGAACCGCGATACATCGAGACATTACCGCGTCGCGGATATCGTTTTATCGCACAAGTGCAGAACGGAGACTCGGCCGGCCTTACTGCAGCGAAACAAGATCCTGTACTCGTGTTGCCGCAAAAGCCGGTGCAGGAGGCGGCCAAACACCGGCATATTGCGATCATTGCGGGCGGGGCCGCGTTGGTGGCCGCTCTTGCCGGGTTGGGCGCCTGGCGCATGTTGAGCACCCGGCCGGCGTTGAAAAGAACCGACGTCATTCTCCTGGCAAACTTCACGAACCGGACGGGCGACCCGATCTTCGACAATTCGCTCGATAAGGCATTGCAAGTGAAACTTACGGAGTCCCCATTTCTGAGTCTTCTTCCGGAGAGCGACGTCGCCGCCACGATGCGAATGATGAGGCGCAGCCCTGACGAGAGGGTGAACAGGGATCTGGGCATCGAAATCTGCCGGCGGCAGGGTCTCAAGGCCGTGGTCGTGCCGGAGATTGATGAGGTGGGCAGCACCTATGTGATTACCCTGGACGCGATTGACGCGCAGAGCGGGAAGTCCATCGCGGAGTCGCAAGTGCAGGCGGAAAGCAAAGACCGAGTGATCGCCGAATTGGGAAAAGCAGGTGCGAATTTGCGAAGGCAATTGGGCGAAAGCCTGGGTTCGCTGAAGAAGTACGACAGCCCGCTCGATCTCGCGACAACCGGCTCTCTCGAAGCGTTGCAAGCGTATAGATCAGGGCTAACGCTCTATCGCAGAGGCAAACAGGAAGAATCCATTCTTCTTTTTCAACGGGCCGTTGAACTGGATCCCGAATTCGGATCAGCTTACTTGATGCTGGGGATGGCCTATAACAACGTTGGCGATATCCAAGCATCCAAATCGAATTTCGAAAAGGCCGGCGGGCTCAAGGACAGGCGTCTCACCGAGGAAGAGAATTTGCAAGCCACTGCCCTGTATGATTCGGCGATCACCGGCGATCTGGAACGAGAAATTGCGGTACTTGACCTCTACAAGCAGGAATATCCGCGAACGATAGAGCCTTACAATCTGGCGGGGAGGGCATACGCCTTGACGGGCCAAATGGATTTGGCTTTGCACGATTTCGATTGGGCACTTGAGCACTCCCGAGTCCCGTCGGCCTCCTACAATCTGAACACCGCACATGTGTTAATCGTACTGGGCCGTTTTGATGAGGCAAAAAACATTCTTAACCAGTGGAAACAGAAAGGGCCGCTCACTCCTTCACAAAGGTTCATGCTCTACCGAATCGCCTTTCTGCAAAACGATTCGGCGGCAATGCAACAACTTGAACGGCAAATCCCCCCGGACGACGTGAAGTGGATTGATTTGCAAATCGAAGTGGCTTTCCTGGAAGGGCATTTCAAAAAGCTACGCACGCTGAGTGATGCCCTGGTGAAGAGCCAGAAAAGCGCAAACCGCCTGCAAAACGCGGGGGCCGCGCTGGCGTGGCATGGACTGCTGGAGGCCCTTGCGGGCAATTTCAATCAAGCACGCGACCTGTGCCGCCAGGCCGAATCCATCAGTAAGGACAACGATCTGGTGCTTGATTATTGCGCGAAGGCACTGGGCCATGCCGGAGACTTGAAGCAGTCCGAGGAATTGGCAGCGAGAAAAGCGAAACTGCTTCCCGAGGACACGCGCAACCAGAAACTTTGCGAGCCGGAGTTTTACGCAATTCTGGCGCGGAAAAATGGGCATCCGGACAAGGCCGTGGAGGTACTCGCGGTGTCCACAAAATACGAACAAAACACGATCGAAGCTCCCTATGAGCGCGCGCTGAGCTATCTGGCGAATCAAGAACCCGGCAAAGCCGCCTCAGAGTTCGAGATGTTGCTCAAGAACCGAGGATGGGACCACTGGGAAGCGTTCGCGCCCCCCGTCCAACTCGGGCTCGCGCGCGCCTACGCGATGCAAGGAGACCGCGAGAAGAGCCGGAAAGCCTACGACGACTTTTTCACGATGTGGAAAGACGCGGACCCGAATATCCCGATCCTGCTCCAGGCCAAAGCGGAGTACAAGAAGCTCGCTTTAAGAACTCCCGCAGCTGAAGCGGCGAAAACCCAGTAGCACATTTGGCGTGGTCTGAATGGACGCCGGGCAAACCGCGGATTTCTTCCTTTGCTCCTTATTTCATCACGGGCAGGACCAACGCACTGGGATGATCCGCATCGTGAAGAAGCGTGATGTGCGCGGATTTCGCATTTTTGCCGGTTTCCTCTGAAACGTCGCCCCAGGAGTTGTAGTTCTTTTGAACGCCTAACGAGTTGATGCTGCGCAAAACCAGGCGGAGGCGGCTGCCTTTGGCAATCTCGCGGGAGAAAAAGGTGAAGTTGTCGAACACGTATTTCTCGATCTTGCCTTCGGGGACGGGCCTGGGATCGCGCAGCGAATCGCGATAGCGCGCGCGCATCGGCGCGCTTGTGAGAGCCACGGAGCTTCCATTGGGGAGAATCTCGTACAAGTCAGCTTCGAGATCGGTGTCCGGAACGTCCATCGAGAGCCACACGGTGAGCTTCGGGAATCCGCTGATTTCGGTTGCGGCGGCAAACGGTTCGCTGTGATAGACGACGCCCTCGCCAAAAAGATTCATGATATAGCGCTGCGAAGTGAGGTAGCTCGGATCGTCGCCTTCCGCTTCGCCCGGCCGAGTATCGAGGGGGTCGAACGTCCATGAGTCGCCGGCTGCGCCGGTTGCAGATTCCTCAAGAAGCGCACCGGAGTGAAACGCATCCGAAGCCACGCCGTTGGATTCCAGGTAGAGAGTTTTCTGGGTGCTGGAGATGGCTTCGAGGCTGTCCGCATATTTCCATTCTTCTTTGCCCATGACCCAATAGGCCACGCGTTTTTTCAAGAAGTCCGGCTTCTTGCCGCCCTTCATCGTCCAGTCGTACCACTCGGTGTGGAGCTTATTCAGATCGAGCACGCTAGCCGGCGCGAATTGCAAACCGCCCACATCCGCTTTAGGAGTCCGTGTTTCCGCGTGATTCCAGGGGCCGATGATCAGGTAGTGTTTGGCGATCGCCTCGGTGCTGCCGTATTCCATGTGGCGTTTGTAGAACGTGAACGCGCCGGGCTGGTCGCCGTCGAAGTCGCCGGTGATGGTTAGTATCGGCAATGTGAATTTCTTGTAGTCCGACGGCGTGGGGACCATCGCGTCGTAATAGGCGTCGGGCGTGGGGTGCTGAAGCCACTTGTGAAAAATCGGCGAAGGATTGCCGACAAGCTTGTCGTAATCCGCAAAGGCGCTGTGGGCTTCATACATTTCGCGAGCCTTTGCGGTCCAGAAATCGCCGTTCTCGAACGTTTTTTCATTTCCCGTGGCGCCGCCGGTGAAGGTGAGCCACTGCATGTCGTAGGGAGTAAACATGTTGTACTGGTAGGGAAAATCCACGCCGGGATGCGCGGCGGCTGCGGGAACGATGGTCGCGAGATGCGGCGGAAATTCCTTAGCGACGGACCATTGATCGAACCCCGCGTACGAGCCGCCCCACATGGCCACTTTGCCGTCGCAATATTTTTGCTTTGCAAACCATTCCACGACATCGTAACCATCGCGGCCTTCGTTGGCGAAGGGTTCAAAGTTGCCGCCGGAATTTCCGCGGCCACGGACGTCCACCAGCGCGTAAACGAAACCGTGCTGCGCGAAATACATGGCACGATCGGTATAGGAATCGGAAATGTAAGGAGTAAGTGTGAACACGACGGGAAGAGGGTCCTTCTGATCGTGCGGCTGGTATACCGTAGCGTTGAGGAGCACACCGTCGCGCATGGGAATCCTGACGGCCCAGGTCATGTCCACGCCTTTCCTCTCTGGCGAGGATTTTTCCTGGGCGGCCGCAACCGCCGGAAAGAGAATTCCCAAAACCATGGCGACAGCTAACACGCCAGGACGAATCGCTTTTCTCACCAGCATAACTTTCCCTCCTGGAGCCTTCGTGATTGCGGAATGATCTTGCGCGCTTCGCTAGCCGGCTCGTACACCCGCGGCTTGCTTCCTTGCACGCACGCGAAGGACCTTGCGCTGGTTGGCCTCGAGCACTTCGAATCGGTATCCTTCGAGATCGAAGCGCTCCCCCGGTGCGGGCACTTTCCCACCGACGTGGCTGAGCAAACCTGCAATGGTGGTCACGGTTTCGTCGGATTTTTTCCCGAACTGCACCCCCAGCATTTCCTCGACGTGGTCAATCGTCGTACTGCCCCGGAGCACCATAGCCCCGTCGGATTCTTTCACCACGTCCGGAGCAGGATGCAGAGCGCCTCGGCTGCTTTCGCCAACAATCTCTTCGACGAGATCCTCGATTGTGGCGATGCCCGCGACAGAACCATGTTCGTCAATAATGACGGCCATGGGCTGATTCTTCTGGCGCATCTCTTTCAAGAGTTCCGATCCGATCTTGGTTTCCGGCATCAGTAAAACGGTGCGCATCAATTCGCGAACCTTGCGTTTTGGAAGATCGGTATCGGCGATCTGGAGCAAATCCTGGGCGTACGCGACGCCCTGAATGTCATCGAGTGTCTTTTCGTAAACCGGAATGCGCGAAAAGCGGGTCTCGACTACCTTGGCGTGAAGTTCCTCGAGCGTGGCGTCCGCGGCAATGGCGACGATATCGGGACGCGGAGTCATGACCTCCCGCACGCGCTTGTCGCTGAATTCGACAACCTGCTCGATCAAGTCCGCCTGCTCGGGTTCGATGATGCCTTCCTCCTCGGCGGCCTCCACGAGAGCTTCAATGCCTTCTTCCGTCCGCTGTTCCTGCGTTTTCTCCACTTCCTGCTCGGAGATGCGCGCCAAGGATTCCGCCCCCTCGAGAAACACGCGAACGGGCCAGGCAATTACGATCGCGGCCTTGATCAGCGGCATGATTTTCAGAAGCCAGCGGCCGTCGGTGCGGTAGAGCAGCATGTCCGGGATGAAGTGCATGGCGAAGACAACTTCCAGGATGATGAAGACGCTCAATTCGACGACGGCTTCCCAAGTGCCCGGGACGAAAAACAGGACGCCCCGGGTCGTTTCGAGCACCAGAAATGCCAGCCAGAAATGGCCCAGAATGCGGAAGGTTCGTCCAGCGCTGCGGCGGCGCAGCTTCAGCCTCGGTTCGATTTCGGCTTCGAAAATTTCCAAATGTTCGTGAACGCGGCCGGTGTTCATGCGTCCGAGTTCACGGAAAATGAGAGTGAGGTAGGATAAAACCGGCAAGAACAGCGCCAGCAGCACGACACCGAGGGCATAAAGCCAGGGATAGCCCGTCACGCCAGTCCGAGCCTCCGCCGCAGTCTATGTTCGATCCGGTTCATCTGGCCCCGATCGCGTTCATGATCATAGCCCAGAAGGTGCAAAACTCCATGCAGGATGAGCACGCGAAGCTCAAGCGCGAGCGAGCGGCGATGCATCCTCGCAAAGCGCCGGGCGGTTTCCGGGGCGATTGCAATGTCGCCCAAATACTCAGTCCGATCGGTTCGCCGGACTCTGCGCGGCTTTTTCCCATGTCTCGCCAGCGGAGGAAACGAAAGCACATCGGTAGGCCCTGGTTTCCGGCGGAATCGCTCATTCATTTCCGCGATTTTTGTATCGCTCACCAGAGCGACGACAACGTCAGCATTTTCCAGATTAAGTTCTTTACGCACCTTGCTCAAAAAGTCTTCCAGCGTCCTGGGGGCAACGCGGATCTTCCTCTGGCGGTTTAAAACCATCAGGAAGTCGCGTCTTTGATCTGCGAGCCGCTTTTGCCGTTATCTCCGCTCCGCGGCGCATCGTCGCTCCGCTTACCAGGGCCAACGTCGTGCTCTTCGTACGCGCGGATGATGCGCTGGACGAGATTGTGGCGCACGACGTCCTTTTCGTTGAACAGGACGGAGGCGATTCCCTCGATCTTGCCGCAAATCTCCAGCGCTTCGACGAGGCCGCTCTTGCGGCCGGCGGGCAGGTCAATCTGGGTGATGTCGCCGGTGATTACGGCCTTGGAGTTGAACCCAAGACGCGTGAGAAACATCTTCATTTGTTCGCTGGTGGTATTCTGCGCTTCATCGAGGATGACGAAAGAGTCGTTCAGGGTGCGGCCGCGCATGAACGCCATCGGCGCAACTTCGATGATTCCCTTTTCGAGAAACCTTTCGAGTTTGTCGGCGTCGAGCATGTCGTACAGCGCGTCGTAGAGCGGGCGCATGTACGGATCAATTTTCTGCTGGAGCGTGCCAGGGAGAAAACCCAATTTCTCTCCCGCTTCCACGGCGGGCCGTGCGAGGATGATGCGATTCACCTGCTTGGTGAGCAGCGCGCTTACGG
Source organism: Terriglobales bacterium (assembly GCA_035518615.1). Taxonomy (GTDB): domain Bacteria; phylum Acidobacteriota; class Terriglobia; order Acidiferrales; family UBA7541; genus Acidiferrum. Next base: position 32,533 of record DATIXL010000145.1, read on the forward strand.
CCATGGCTACGGCCAGGTAGGTTTTGCCAGTGCCGCCGGGGCCGATGGAAAACACCATGTCGTGCCGTTCGATCTCTTCCATGTAGCGGCGCTGGCCGGCGTTCTTTGGCGTGACGTTCTTTTTGCCGAAAGCGCGCGTTCTACCATGTTCGAAAACGCCGCGAGGCGACTCCTGCGGCTCATCGAGCGCGATGCGCATGAGGCTCTTCACTTCTTCGCCGGAGAGAACCCGGCCGTGGCGCGAGGCGTGGTTGTAATCCTCGACGATGCGCGCGGCCTGCTCGACGGCGTCGTGCTCTCCTTCGATGGTCAGACGTGAATCCGTCAAATGCGTGCGGACGTGCAGCGCGTCTTCCAGCAGGCGGATATTTTCATCCAAAGTTCCAAAGAAGGGCTCGATTTTTCCGGCGATGTGGACGGTGCGTCGCATCCAAGTGGCAGGTTTTCCGATTCCGGGTGAAGCTCCCTGTTGCGTACTTCGGACCGCTTCGCGGTCACCCATAGAGTTTGCGTTCCTCCCGGAGGTTCGGCCAAGACTTCGATTCACACGCGACTCACTTCACCCTAGCGCACGCGTGAGCCACGGTCAAGCATCCGCGGGCCGGCCATCGTACCTGCCATGATTCCATAGCATCAATCCGGGAGCTGATTCCGGACCCGGTGACATCTTGTGGTGCACTTGTTAGAATCCGCCCGCTTGGGACCAAGGGGTTGGTGGATTTCGGCGTTTATCTCTGATCTCCGGAGGATTCATGGCAAATCGGACAGCGCTTGGCTCGGCAATCTTGATTCCCGTCCTGATCGGATCAATCGGGTTGATGAACATCATGCACAAGCAACGCTTTGAGCTCTTCCACACCGTGGACGTGCTCCAACTCATTGCGTCTGGCATGTGTTACGGCGTCGCACTTGCAGCCTTGCTTGCCCTGCTTCGTCGTCCGCGTGATTGAGTGTTGTGTGCATCGAGCAGACGATTTACACCGCCCGACCTGCTCTAGTCTGCCGGGACGGCGCGGGAATGGGCCCAATCACGAATTGCCGCAACATCTTCGGCCCGCGTGACGCTGAGCGGCTGAGTGCCCTTCAGCTCGGCGAGCAGAATTTCCGTGCTCAAGTGCTGCTTTGCGGCGAACGCGGTGTAGAGGCCAGAGACGATGGCCTGCTCGATTTCGGCGCCGGAAAACCCATCGCTCGCTCCTGCGAGCTTTTGCAAATCGAATGACGAGGCCTCGCGGCCACGTTTTTTCAGGTGCAACGCGAAAAGGGCAATGCGAGCGGGTTCGTCCGGCAAATCCACGAAGAAAATCTCGTCGAATCGTCCTTTTCGAAGCATTTCGGGAGGCAACGCGGAGATGTTGTTCGATGTTGCGGCGAGGAAGACGCCGCCTTCGCGATCCTGCATCCAGGTGAGCAGCGTTGCGAGAAGCCGCTGAGAAAGGCCGGCGTCGGCATCACCACTGGTTCCCGCGGAAGCAAAAGCCTTTTCGATCTCGTCAATCCAAAGAACGAGCGGAGCCATTTTCTGCGCCAGGTCTAGCGCCTTGCGAAGGCGCTTCTCGCTTTCGCCGACAAATTTATCGTAGAGCGCGCCAGCATCCAGCCGAGCCAGCTCGAATTCCCATTCGCCCGCGACGGCGCGTGCGGCGAGGCTTTTGCCACAGCCTTGCACGCCCGTGATCAGGATTCCTTTGGGGGGTTCGAGGCCGAATTTTTGCCCTTCCGGTGTGAGAGCGCTTTTTCTCTTTTCGATCCAGCCGCGCAAACGTTGCAAACCCGCGATATCGCCGAAGGACGCATCGCGGCGAACGGATTCGAGGAGACCATCACCGCGCAAAAGATCGCGCTTGGCATCCAGAACGGCGTCGAGAATTTCCGGGTCGGCTTTGCCGCGGGCCAGGATGCACTTGCGCAGCGTGCGCATGGCTTCCTCCTGGGGAAGACCGGCGAGATTTTTTGCGAGCTGCTGCATCCCGCCCAGGTCAAGCGCCATTGCCAGATGATTTTCGCGGCCGAGATCGGAGAGCGTCTGCTTCACTCCGGCGAGAAGTTCGTCAATCGTCGGAAGGCCAAGTTCAAAAGGCACGGAATCCGCATCGAGCTCGGCAGGCAATTGCATGCTGGCGGAAGTGACCACAATGGAACGGCGAGCGGCATGGAAGTTTTCTGCCAGCTCACGCAAGCGCCTGCAGACTTTGTCGTTTTCAAGGTAGCGCGCAAAATCCTTCAGCAGGAAAATGGCGTCACCCTGGATGACCGAAATGTTGCTGAGTGCAGCTTCGGGCGGCTCGCTGTTGTAAATGGGAGCGCCATGGAAGCGAGCGAGGCCGGTCGTAACGCTCCAGACGAAGAGAGGAACATTCAAGTCCGCGGCCACTTCGAAGAGCAATTGTTCGACGCGCTCTTCTTCGGGCGTCTCGACGGTGATGACGGGATGCCGTGAATTGACGAGCAACCGCAATTCGTCAAGCTTTTTCGGCGTTGTATGCTCGGAAATCAATTCGACAATTCCCCAGTTGCGCGCCGGAAGCCTGCAAATCGGGCGGCGTTTGATTCCTTGGCGACGTTTGACTTCACTTGTTGCGTCCCCTAGACTTGAATATTTGAACAGAAAGCAAAAGGAGCGCCAGAGAGATGGCTCAAGGACAGGCTACCAAAGTAAAGAAAAAGAAGAAGTCGGTTTTGAAGCGCGCGGCGCAAGCTCGTCAACGCGCAGAAGTGAACCGGGCGAACCGGACGCAGGTGCGCACGCTGATGCGCAAGCTGCGCGGGGCGATCACCGCGGGAGATGCCACGGCGGCGGGGAATTTGTTTCAGCCGACCATGTCCGCGATTGACGGAGCAATCACCAAGGGCGTTTTGCACGAGAACACCGCGAACCGCTACAAGTCGCGGCTGCATTTGGCGTTCAATGGGCTGAAGGCCAAAGGCACGAAGTAGGATGCGAACTTTGCCGCACCTGTGAAGAGTGCTGTTGGCGGGCGATGGCCCGCCCTTTCCGTTTCTGTGGGCAAATTTCCAGTGTGAGCCTAGTTCCCCGCTGCCCGGGCATCGGGTGCGGTGAGCTGCGTGACAAGGAACTCCATGAGCGTGCGGGCGTTGTCACTGCCGCGTTTCAAGCGGTCGTCCGCTTTCTGAAGCGCTTGCAGGCCGGCGAGGAGACGCGGCTTGGACATTTTGCGGGCATTTTCGACGGCGAGCTGTGCGCGGTCCGGCGCCATACCCAGCGCGCGCGCGGCTTGCCAGCCGTTCACCGCGCCCTTGATTTCACTGGCTTCGATCAGCTTGCGATACATCCAGGCCATGGCGCCCAACATCGAAAGAGGTTCTTCTCCTTCGCGCAGAAGGCGGTCGAGAAATTCCAGCGATTTCTTTGGCTGTCGCGTGGCCAGCAGATCGGCAAGCTCCCAGATGGTCGTGCTTTTTTCCGAGATGACGAGGGCCGCGATGTCCGCACGGCGGATCAGCTTCTTTCCGGAAACGTAAACGGCCAGTTTTTCCGCTTCCGTCTTGAGGCGCTGAAGATCGCCGCCGACGGATTCTGCCAGGTCTTCAGCGGCACCTTTTTCGAATTGGACGTCTCGTTCGCCGGCGAGACTCCGGGCGAGCGATACGGCGGCTGCAAGGCGCGTATTGGCGTTGTCTCCGAGGCCCACCTGAACGACGAGAGTGTGCTCGGCGAGCAACTTGCCAATCTTCATGCGCTGATCGAGAGCCGCGGCTTCGATTACCAGAACGGTGAAAGGCGCCGGGTCAGACAAATAGGCATCCAGAAGCTTTACGGCTTCGTCCCGCCGCGCTTCGTTCATGGACTCGATGGCTTCGCCATCCTCGATGAAAACAATTTGCTGCGGAGAGAGCATGGGCATGGTTTGCGCCTGTTCGAGCGCGGCTTGGAGTTCGCCGCGATCCGCGGAATAGCGGGAAACCGCCCAGGTGCGCGAAGCCTCCGCAACATAATGCTCGATCAATTGAGCGCGGCAGACGTCGCGTAGATACGGCTCCTCCCCAAGGAGCAGCAACGCCGGAATGGTCTTCCCCTTTTGTATGCGCGCAAGGAGCTCCGCGGCGGGAATCGGCGGCATCAGAAGTTCTCCGTGACGTTGGCGACCAGACGCTTGGCAAAGTCCTGGGCCATGCGGTCGAGCGCGGGATCCTGCTCTTCAAAAAAGCTTTTTACATCCGAAGTGATCTCGTACTCGTTGCGGAACAGGAAATTGTCATTGTGGAACAAGACCTTTTGCGTCGCCGAGTCCGTCAGCGTGACATCGCACTTCATGGTAATGAGCATGGTGGTGGCGCGGGTCGTCGAGGGAGTTGTGCTGGTAGCCGGCGTGGTGATGAACAGCAGCGGGGTAGCCTCGACGGTCAAAACCTTGGCCCGCAGAACGGCGTCACCCGCGCCGGGGTCGGAAACAATTTTGTACCGCGTGCTCTCCAGAAATTCGCGAATCGTGGCGCCGGTAAGCTTTTGTTCGATGCGGTAGCTGGAAGTTTTGTTCTCGAACGCGGGAACCGCAATGACATGGATGGTTTTCGGCAAGGCGTCATTCTGGCCAACAACATGGTAGCCGCAACCGGCAAAAGCACCTGCACCCAGGAGCATTGCAATCATTCGTGTGAGTTTCATTCGACAAGCTTCTCCGCAAGCTGGACGGCGTTCCAGGCAGGCAATCGAATATTATCCGCTGCGCCCCAAAACCACCAAGTCCCGGGACGCGTCGGGTCCGTTTGCGGAGGAGCAAGATGCAAAAGCGATTCTCCCGCGACGGAAATGTTGCTGGGTGCGGCGTCTTCGCTCGTCACGGAGCAGCCCGCGCCTTTGCATGCCGCCAGGAGCGCTTCGCGCCCGATCTCCCGGGCAAACTCGGCGCATGCAGTGAACGCCGTCCCATAAAACACCGGCGCATGCAAAACCTGAATCGCCGGGGTCACTGCTCCCTCCGGCAAACTCGCTCCGACTTCCTTGCGCACACGGCTCGTGAAATCGCTGAGTCGATGCATGCTTTCCGGGCCGAAACGGTCCAGCAGGTTAAATGCGATCTGGGCATCAAAGAGTTGCTTGCCGAGCGATTGGAACGAAAGGAGCTGCCCTGTTTGCGTCTCCAATTCCTCAATACCCGGTTTGTCTGCGCCGGAAACCGGTTGAAAAGCAACCACTGTGAGATTCTTGAGGCCAAGCGGGGTCAGGGCAAGCGCAAGCTTGGCGATTGCTTCCGCGGCTGCCGAAGGGATGAAGAAGAGCCGTCCTGGACCGGATCCTGCGCCTCGGGCCAGCGCGTCGCTTCCCCCGAACCAAGGTGTTGTGCTTCGGCCTGCAGTTGCACCGGAGAGATCAATGACCGTAGCACCGGAGTGGGTGGCAAAATCGAGGTTCGAAGCGGTGAACTTCTCCGATCCAGTAAAAAAGATGAGTGCCGCTTTCGAGAAGGCACTTCCCTCCACCGGTTGAATGACCACGGCCTCGCCCGCGGCTTCCGTTAGAATGCCGGCGGCGATTTCCTCGTCCACGAGCCGGGAATCCCACGTCGCCAGGCGGCTTTCTTCCAGCAAACTTTTGAGCTCGGTTCCCAGCAGGGAGGATGCACCGGCGATCACGAGACGCCTGGACTCATACAGGAGGGACATGGATCAGGGCGAGGCGGTGCGCGAAACGAGCCTGTGGCGAAAGTGACGAACAAGATGAAGAGCAACTCCTGCGGCCGTATAGCTGCAAGCGAGGAGAATAAGGACAATCTCGGAATACTTCCAGATCACGGCGATGAGGAGCAGAATCAGAATAATTGTGAGCGATGGCAGTTTCCGAGTCCAGGGAATGTCCTTGAAGCTGTAATACCGGATGGTACTGGTCATGAGCGCTCCCAGGGCGCCCGCCAGGATGAACCAAGCAAAGGACCATTCCCATTCGTGGAGCGGCACCTTGAAACCGTGGACGATGGCCGCGAGGACGCCAGCAGCAGCGGGAGTAGGCAGACCCACAAAATTCTTCGAACTGCCGGGGGCCATCCCCTGGATGTTGAAACGCGCCAGACGCCAGGCACAGCAAATCAGAAAGACTAAGCAGAGAATCCAGCTGAAAGGGCCCATTAGATTTGCAACTACACCCTCGACCCCCTCCAAACTCCGAAATCCCCAGGCATAAGCAAGAATTGCCGGCGCAACGCCGAAGCTGACCACATCGGCCAGCGAATCGAACTGAACGCCGAACTCCGTGTTCGTGCCGGTCAGCCTGGCAATGCGCCCATCAAGCGAATCGAACAGAATCGCAAAGCCAATTGCTTTGGCAGCATGATCGAAATTTTCCCAGCCGCCCATAAGTGCGGCAACAATCGCATAATACCCGCAAAGAAGATTAGCGGAAGTAAACAGGGCGGGAAGCAGGTAGATACCGCGGCGCAAGCGGCGCTTGCCGTGGCGGCGTCCCTCGAACGGAATTTCCTGCTGGTCGGGAATGGCCATGACTACGCCAGTTCTCCTTTGCTGGCAAGGATCGGCTCCGCGGCCGGGCCCGGTTTCGCAACTGGCCAACGCGCCAGAACGCTGGAGCCGCCCTTCACCGTTTCTCCCACTTTTACCAGAATCTGCGAATCCTCTGGGAACCAAAGATCAACGCGGGAGCCGAAACGTACAAGACCAATGCGTTCGCCGCGTGCCACGGAGTCGCCCGCTTTTTTCCAGGAAACGACGCGGCGCGCCACCCAGCCTGCAATCTGTTTTATCTCCAGTTCGCCGCCCCCCGTCGCCAGCGTAAAGACGTTCTGTTCGTTTTGAAACGAGGCAAGCGCATCCCAAGCTGCGAGGAATTTTCCGGGACGATAGTCGAGCCGTTTGATCGTGCCGGCGGCGGGCGAGCGGTTCACGTGAACATTCCAGATCGCCAGAAAGATGCTGATCCTTATTCCTGGCCGCCCCGCGTTTTCTTCATCCGTAACGACGACAACCTTCCCGTCAGCGGGAGAAACCAGCAGGGACTCGTCCTGGGGAATGCGCCGTTCAGGATCGCGAAAGAACGAAAAAACAAAGAGTGCCAGCAAACACAGGATCACGCCCGGAATCAGCCAGCGCTGGGAGAGCGCGGCGACGCCAAGAACGAGGGGCGGCAATCCGAAGTAATAGCCTTCTCTGACCATGCCAGGGCTGTGGTGCACACCTCCGCGATGCCACGCCGCATCGCAAAGCGGCAAGCCCATTTTATGATACTTTGAAGGATGTTGCGGCAGCTATTGCGTACGTTTGGCCCGCAGATACTGCACTCGCGCGGCAATACGCTCCATCTCGTCCTTGCAGTGGAGCTTCATTTTCTTGAGCTTGATCTCTTCCAGGAGGTCTTCCGAACTGAGGTAGGGAGCTTTGAGGATCTTCTGAAGTTCCGCTTCGTACTTGCTGTGCTCTTCCGCCAGACGCTGGTATTCGGCGTCGGCATCGAAGAGTACGTCCCGAGGGTTCCGCTGCACGCTGGCCATGCGTTCCTCCTCATGGGTCGCGCCGCAAGATGCTCGCGGCGTAACTCGATTCAGTTTTTATTTCGCTCGACCGGCCGGCTCGCCCGGGGAAAGCTCGTTCGGAGGTCGGCGAGCGGCGACTACCCCTGCAGCCGCCACAAGCCGAAAGTAGCATAGCGGCGGCGAACGTCAAGAGAAATTGCGTAGAACATTAGTCCTGGACCGGAAAGCCTGTGACTTTTCTCATCATGCAGATGGCCGCCTCTTCCGGTTCCCGGTAGTAGGTGGGACGCCGGCCCCTTACGGTGAATCCGTTTGCTTCATAAAAGGCAATCGCAGCCTGATTGGATTCGCGTACTTCGAGAAAGATCATGGTGACCCCGCCGGCGTTCCATTGCATGGTTCCTTCGCGGAGAAGTTCCGTCGCTTGTCCCGAACGGCGATAAGCCGGTAGCACGGCGATATTCAGGATTTCAGCTTCTTTCGCTACTTGCCGTGCCATGAGAAAACCGGTGACCGCGCCGCCAGACTCGGCAACGAAAAAATGCGCGTATGCCCCCGGAATGCTTGTCAAAAAACGAGTTACGGCATCTTGAGTCCATTGTGCTGCTTGGGGAGAAGACCGGAGAATTGCCTCAACCGATGGTCCATCTTCAGGCCGGAATGTACGAATCGTGACGGATGGATCGCGCCCCACAGCACCGGCAGCTCCGCTCGATGCCGCTTTTCCCTCAGGCATGGGAAGCTCGCTCAGCTGGGCTTTTCCACAAAAGCTCGGCATCCGAACGCCTGACGTAATTCGCATCCAGATGGAGTCCGTCCGTGACTTTTCCTGCGCGGTATTGAGCGAAGCCCAAGCGCCCGATCGCTGGAGCGAGCGGGGGCAAAACTTGTTGAATCAAATCGCCCTTGTCCGCCCGGCTTTTCCAGGCAGGTTCGGCTTGAACCGTATCCAAATCTGGAGAAGCCCAGGCAACCGATTCCGTCCCAACCTCACGTGACACCCACTCGAGAAAGTCCCCCGGGGCGATCACGGCCTCGTCCTGAATGCGCTGTAGACCCGCTTCCGTCCGCCGATAAAGCGCTCCAAACAGTTGATTCCGTCGAGCGTCGAAAAAGGAGGCGATGTACCTTGTTAGCGAGAAGACCTGAGAAGCGATGGCCTCGAGCCGCGATACGGCAAGCACAGGTTTGCCAAAAACCTCGCTCCAAGCCTTTACGGAAGTCAAACCGACGCGGACGCCGGTGAACGAGCCCGGCCCAGACGCCACGACGTAAGCATCCATTTCACAAATACTTAACCCAAGGCTTTGCAAAAGCTCCTGACACGCAGGAATCAACCAAGAAGAGTAATCTTCCCCACTACCGTGGATCTTTTCCCCCGTGAGCTCACCATCGCGTAGTACGGCAACGCTGCCTCGGGAGTCGCAGGTATCTATCGAGAGAAGGAACATGCTCTCATTCTATCGCAGACCATGCGCCTATAAGGCGGAACTGTCTGCGTGGAGAGAGCCATTCCGAGCAGGTCCGTGAGATCGCTCCTGCGAAAAGCGAGGTAAGGCCGCATGCAATTGGACTGCCAAATTGGAACCTAAGTTTTGCTAACCCTTGCATTTCCAATGATATATCTTGACTCTTTCCCTACAAACTCTTAAAATTCTTATATCCGCTAAGGGGGCACTGGAAGCTATGGACTATAAAATCGGCGACAAGGTTGTGTATCCAAATCACGGCGTAGGCGCAATCGAGCAGATCAGTTACGGAGTGTTGAACGGCAGAACAGAGCGATATTTCATGATTCGGATTGTTTCCAGTGGGCTGCGCGTGATGGTGCCCCAAACAAATGCTGAAAGCGTCGGCCTCCGGCCTGTAATTCGCTCAAACGACGCAACCAAGGTTCTCGGATTCCTGGAAAGAGGCAAGCTGAATTCCCATCATGACTGGAAGCACCGCTTCAAGGAAAACTCAGAGCGCATGCGCACCGGATCCCTCCTCGAAGTCGCAGCCGTCCTCAAGAGTCTGGTCTCCCTAAGCAGAAGCAAACCCCTCTCCTTCCGTGAAAAGAAAATGTTGGAACGGGCAAAGTACCTGCTGGTCAGCGAGATGGCCACGGCGCGGAACACTTCCGCGGAATTAGCGGAAACCTTGGTGGTGCGGTCCCTGGCAAAAGCAAAGCTTCAATTCCCCATCATGCAGGAACCCGTCGAGTAGAAAAGTTCATTCGGAATTGTAGAGAGGGGCAGGCAATTCACCTGTCCCTTTTTTGTACTGAGGCTACCCTGTCCCGGCATATTAGCCGGTCAATCATGAGAGCGGACCAAGAGTTACGCCTGCCTGACGTAGGACTCTTGCGACGTTTTCCGCGATCACTGCGGCGCCCGGAGTATCGCCGTGAATGCAGATCGTCTGGGCATGAAGAGCGATGGGAGTCCCGCCCTTTGCGAGGACCGTTCCATTTTGAATGATGCTCAGTGCCTGCTCTGCTGCTTCCACGGGATCGCGAATCAGCGCGTCCTCAAACCTGCGGGAACGCAGAATTCCATCCGGCTCGTAGCGCCGGTCGGCAAACGCCTCAGCAGCAACCGCAAATCCAGCTTCCTTGAATACATCCAGCATGGCCGATGCCGCAAGTCCAACCAGCACGACCTCCCTGTTCCATCGGGCAACGCCCGCTGCAATCGCTTGCGCAAGCTCAGGTTTGTTCACCGCCTGATTGTAAAGCGCCCCGTGAGGCTTAACGTGCGTCACCCGCGTGCCACAAGACGCTGCAATATCCGCAAGGGCGCTCACCTGCTCAAACACGAAATCAATGATGGCGGCCGGTGGCATGTCCAACTCCAGGCGTCCGAAATTTTCGCGGTCCGGATAGCCCGGATGCGAACCAATCGCCAGATTCCGACGCATTGCTTGTTCAATCGTGGCCTTCATCGTTTGCGCGTCCCCTGCATGCCCGCCACAAGCAATGTTGACCGACGTGACGAAGCCCATCAAAGCTTCCTGCGTGCCATCCGCGATGGCCTCGGGAAACTCCCCCATGTCGCAATTCAAATCAATCGTCTTCATTCCACAACCAGACACTTCGTTGACAATAGCTGTTCTTGTTCCAGCAGCAGTGCTCGCGCCTTATTCCATCCGACCTGTTCGAACCGAATTTCATCGCGCGGCCGTAGTTGTCCCAGGCTCCCAAAGTCGGCGGAAATCACATTCGCGATTTTGGGATAGCCGCCCGTCGTTTGCTGCTCGACGAACAAAATAATCGGCGTGCCACCGGGCGGAATTTGCACCGCGCCGTTTGAAACGCCCTCGGAAATCATGTCCCCTTCCCGCTTGCTGATAACCGCCTGGCCCTCCAGCCTTATGCCCATACGATCCGATTTTTCTCCAACACGATAGATATTCTCGCAAAAAGCGTCTATCGAAGATTTGGAAAACCAGTCGCTTTGCGGCCCAGGTGTGGTCCGAAGAACTTTTCTTGGCACAAGCTGTTTGAGCACTTTGGGAGAGAGCCTCCTCGCTCGAACGGAACCTGCGGCGTGGCGGATCTGCAAGACATCCCCTTTGCGGAGAGGCCGACCATCGAAGCCGCCGAGTCCGCTCAGAAGGTGTGTCGAGCCACTCCCAAGAAATGGCTTGACCTGGATTCCGCCTTGAACGCACAAGTAACACCGCGCGCCGGACCGTGTCGAACCTAATTGTAGCGTTTGCCCCTCGCGCACACGCACCGTCGTGTACAAGGGCACGGCTTCGCCATCCAGCGTCGCACCGAAGTCGGAACCCGCAAGTGCAATGACCGCTCCCTCGGGGAAAGCGAACGTGCCGCCAAGCAAGGTCATCTCCAGCGCGGTTGTCCCTTCGGCATTACCCACCAACTGATTTCCCAAACGCAGCGAAAGTGCGTCCGCAGCGCCCGATCGTGAAACACCCATTGGCCCATAACCTTCGCGGCCCAAATCCTGCACCGTGGTCAGCAGTCCCGGCGCAATGACGTGGATGCTCTTCACGCACACTCCAGTTCGGCGAAGCGTTCGCGCGAAATGGGCACGAAGCGTACGCGATCCCCAATGGCAAGCAAGCTGGTCCCCTCGCGGAACATTACCGCGGGAGTATGCCCGATCAAGCGCCAGCCTCCCGGCGTTGCGAACGGATAGACGCCCGTTTGATTGCCGGCGATCCCCACGCTCCCGGGCGGCACCTTCGTGCGTGGCGCAGAGAGGCGAGGCGTCACGAGCTCTTTCGGCAATCCGCCGAGATAGGCAAACCCTGGCACGAAACCCAGGAAATATACGAGATACGTCTTGGAACTGTGCAGCTGGATTGCCTGTTCGGCCGTGAGATCATGCAGCGCGCAAACTTCAGGTAGATCAGGACCGAATTCCTCGCCATAGCAAACAGGGATTTCGACCAGCCGAGGCCTAGGGAGCGCCACTGACTTCAAGTGGTGCAGAAGCTTCTGCAAGAGCGACTTCAGCTTATCGTGCCGCAACTGCAGAGCGTCAAATCGGATCAGCACCGAGCAATACCCGGGGTGTAAATCGCGAATGCCTGGGACCGGCTCTAATTCAAGGAGCCGTAGAAGCTTTCTGACCTTCTCGTGCGCCCGCAAGCTGAACGAATCGCCGAAAGAAATCAGCAGCGATTGATCGCTCGCATTCTGGAATTTCACGCTGCCGGCGGCGGGAGTAGCCATGTTCGCGGAATTATAGCGTATGCCAGGTGTAGTCCTTCAGGCGAGAGGCAGGTTTGCGGAGGCATTCAGAGAGACGTCCGCGAGGATCCCGGCACGAAAGCGCGGATACGCAGCCGCGGCGATCATCGCGGCATTATCGGTGGAGAGTGCGCGGCTTGGAAAATACGCGGCGAGGCCCGTCTGGGCCGCACGTTGCTCAAACGTGGCGCGAAGCTGCGAATTCGCGGCAACTCCGCCCGAAACGATCACGCTGGCAGCGGAAAGTTCCTCCCTAGCGGACATAGTGCGCTCGACAAGGTCGCGAACCACTGCATTCTGGAATTCGCGCACCAGGCCGAGCGTCGCCGGGCTGCAAAGAGGCAGCAATTGCTCGAACTTGCGTTCCCCGCGCTCGATGGCCTCTTCCCGGGCGCGAATCTCAGGCGCGTACTCCGGGTGTTCGCGCAAATGATACAAAACCGCGGTCTTGATTCCGCTAAAGCTAAAATCATGCGCATTGCCGCGAATCTTGATTTGGCCGAAGTGCATCGGCGAAGGTGCGCTGCCTGCCGCAGCAGCCAAACGATCGAGAATCGGCCCTCCGGGGTAGCCCAAACCCAGCAGCTTGGCAACTTTGTCGTAGGCTTCTCCCGCGGCGTCGTCGCGCGTCTGCCCGAGTTTGCGATAAGCGAAAAGCGCCGGTGCATTTCCGGGGGAAGCGTCGCGCGCCTTCACTTCGTAAAGAATCGTGTGTCCCCCGGATACAATCAGACAAACCGCAGGCAGTTCCGGCGCCTTCCCCGATTTATATGCTTCGAGAAAAACTGCGTGAATATGCCCCTCCAGATGATTCACGGACACCAGCGGCTTGCTCAGTGCAGAAGCCAGCGTCTTCCCGTAGGTGATGCCCACCAGCAACGAGCCGACCAGGCCAGGCCCCTCCGTGACACCGATGGCGTCCAAATCGTTGAACGAGAGCCCCGCCTGCTCCAACGCTTCCCGCACCACGGGAACGATCTGCCGCAAATGTTCCCGCGAAGCCAGCTCCGGGACCACGCCTCCATACTTGCGGTGAATATCAATCTGCGAGGCTACCACGCTTGAAAGAATCTCCCGGCCGTTTGCCACCACAGCCGCGGCGGTTTCGTCGCAGGAGGATTCGATACCCAGGATTCGGATGCTCATAATTCTTCAGAGCTTGAAAGCTCGCCCGCCCCTCATTTATCGTAGCACGCACGACGGCTTGAACCGTTCTCTCTCGTGTAACTCGGCCGGAGAATCCCATTGATAAACGCAGGCTGCTCCTACAACCTGAATCCATGACAAATCCAGCGAGCGGTCAACCGCCCAGCGGTTCAATCAAACGTGTTCGCAAAGCCGTGCTTCCCGCGGCAGGCATGGGCACGCGCTTCCTCCCGGCCACCAAGGCGCAACCAAAAGAGATGCTGGCGGTGGTGGACAAGCCGCAAATCCAATACGTCGTCGAGGAATGCGTGGCCAGCGGTATCGAGCACGTCATCATCGTGACCGGCAAGGGCAAAAACTCCATCGAGGACCATTTCGACTACAACCCGACGCTCGAGCGTTTCCTCGAGGAAAAGGGCAAAAAAGATCAGGCCAAGATGGTTCGCGACATCAGCGAACTGGTTCAGGTGAGTTATACGCGTCAGAAAGAGCCACTGGGTCTGGGACACGCCGTTCTTGTCGCGAAGGACTTGGTCGGAGACGAACCCTTCGCGGTCCTTCTCGGCGACGTGCTCATCCCTGGACCGAACCCCGCCACCAAACAATTGATCGACGTCTACCACACCACCGGAGTTGGCGCCATCGCTGTGGAAGAAGTTCCCCGCGAAAAGACTTATCTCTACGGCATCGTAGATGGCGAGTCGGCCCCCCAGGCTCCGTTCGGCGAGCGCCTCCTAAGAATTCGCGACCTCGTGGAAAAACCCAAGCCGGACAAAGCTCCCTCAAATCTGGCCATTACCGGGCGTTACGTCCTCCCTTCCGCTATTTTCGATTGCCTTGAACGCACCGCTCCGGGCGCCGGAGGTGAAATTCAGCTTACCGATGCCCTGCGCATCCTTGCCAAGGAGCAAGGCCTCTGGGCGTACATCTACGATGGGGCATCCTACGACGCCGGCGACAAGCTTGGCTTTCTGAAAGCCACAGTGGAATTAGCTTTGCAAAACCAGGAATTTGGCTCTGCGTTTCGGGAATATTTGAAAACCCTGAAGCTCTAATGCCAGGCGCGACTTCGATCACTTCTCTTTGGACGCCTTTTTGTCTTTGCTGGAGGATTCCTTTGCGCTGGCATCTTTTGTTCCGCTGTCTTTCGATCCGCTGTCTTTCGACTCCGTCTTCGCCTTCTCGGAGCTGCTCTCTCCTCCCGAGCTGCCTTTCTTCCCCGCATAATCTGTAACGTACCAGCCGCTGCCCTTGAATTGAATCGCCGGGGCGGTAATCTGCTGCTCCACCTTGCCGCCACAATGCGGGCATTTCTTCAGGTGTGGCCCTGACACGCCCTCAATCTTCTCCGTTTTGCGACCGCACTTCACGCATTTGTACTCGTACAGGGGCACTGCTCTTCCTCCAGAGTGGCAAAGAATATCAAAGTATAGCATGCAGGACGCGCTGTTCCGGTACGCATGCTAGACTCAACCCATGCTACCCGCGGACACATCAGCGGAAACTCGGGGCCGCTTGTATCTCGTAGGCACGCCTATCGGAAACCTCGAGGACATCACCCTGCGCGCCCTGCGGACTCTGCGCGAAGCCGACCAAATCGCCTGCGAGGACACGCGCCATACGCAAAAGCTCCTCAGCCACTACGACATTCACAAACCTCTCGTCAGTTACCATGAGCACAACGAAATGACGCGCGCGCCGGAGCTCGTCATGGCTATGGAGCAGGGCCAGGAAATCGCTCTGGTCAGCGATGCCGGAACACCCTTGGTCAGCGATCCCGGCCATCGTCTGGTCACGCTTTGTTTGCGGCATCATATTCCTGTGATTCCCGTTCCGGGTCCGTCAGCGCTCCTTGCCGCGCTTTCCGCATCCGGCCTTCCCGGCGAGGAATTCCTTTTTGTAGGATTTCTCCCCGCCCGCAGCGGCGAGCGCCGCCGCGCCCTCGCGCGATTGCGAATCGAGGAGCGGACCATTGTTCTCTATGAAGCTCCGCATCGCGTCGAGGAGTTTTTTGCCGACGCGCGGGAGATTCTTGGCGACAGGCCGGCCTGTCTGGCGCGGGAAGTGACCAAAGTCCACGAGGAATTCCGCCGGGGCAAGCTCTCTGAAATCGCTCTGTCCCTGTCCGAACGCCCCGCGCGGGGCGAGATCACCCTCTTGATCGGCCCCGCTGAAGCCGGCGCCACGCCACATGTCGACACTGCCCAAAGCCTCGCCGACCGCGTGGACGAATTGATTCGCCAGGCAAAGCTCGACCGCAAGGAAGCATTAAAACTCGCTGCGAAAGAGCGTGGTCTGACCCGCAGGGATGCCTACAGCCAATTGACGGAAAGTAAGTCAAATCGTGCGAGACCAAACGCAGCCGAAGACGTAAATTAGCGGAGATGCGGGGGAAAATGCGTGCGGTGCGCCAAGTTGGCAACAGGCGGAATCTTACGCGGCGGATTCCGACCGGAACATCCGCTGGAACCGCGGGCCCGTAAACTGAACTCCAACGAGCCGCTCGCCCTCCCACTGTGTATTGCCGACGTGCACGACTTTCCCTCGGGTGGCAAAGTCGGCATCCGTCCGGCGCATCGCCTGGTGCGAGAGCGGAATGCGGATTTCCAGATCTGAGCCGAGCGCAACGTCAAAACGAGTCACAAACGCGGCGCCGTTCCGGCAAAGATTTTCGCTTGAAGTCTCTTCGTTGAACACCACTCCGCGGCGGTCTCGTCCGCTGATCTGCATGGGCAGATGCACGGAGATCCTGCGTTCAGACCGCTGCTTCGAGACGAGGGCGTTGACCATGAGCTGGGTCCTCCCTTGAGCCAGCCGGACTTTGGCTGGCCACTGCGGCAGGGCGCTCGAAGAAGCGTTCTACCGCTTCGAGCACTTCCTGGGTCGTTCTCGCCGCATGCACGTTTCTGCGAAGCTCGCCGCCGTTTCCCACGCCATGTGTAAACCAGCAGGCGAACTGCTTCATTTTGCCTACACCATCGGGCAGGTTGGCACCTGTAATTTGGGCGTAGTAGCCAGAAAGTAAACGGTGCCGGTCCTGGTCGGTGGGATGGTAATAGGCCCCTTTTTCGGCATATTGGGCCATCTGGGAAAAGATCCAGGGATTCGTGGCCGCTGCTCGCCCGATCATGACGGCGTCGCATCCGGTTTCGCGGACCATCCGCGAAGCATCCTCGGGCATGTTGATGTCGCCATTGCCGATCACAGGTATTTTCACGGCCGCTTTGACTGCCGCAATAATGCTCCAGTCTGCCGCGCCAGCATACCCCTGTGCGCGGGTTCGCGGGTGCACCGCCACTCCCTCCACGCCAAGGGATTCCGCCATTTTGGCAACGTCCACAGCGACAATGGAGTTCTCGTCCCAACCCGCGCGCAGCTTGATCGTCAGCGGAATTTTCACTGCCGCCCGCACAGTGCGAAAGATTTGCTCAAGCAGTGGCAAGTCGCGCAGCAGCCCCGATCCCCCGCATTTCACAACCTTCTTCGCCGGACAGCCAAGATTGATGTCCACGGCGTCGAACCCGAGGTCTTCCACCATTTTCGCGGCATCCGCCATCACTGCCGGATTGGCTCCAAACAGCTGCGCGGTGATGGGATGCTCGTCTTCCTGAAAATAGAGATAGCGTAAAGTTTTCTGTGCGCTTCGCGTGATGCCTTCGGAGCTGGTAAACTCCGTCATCAGCAATCCGCAGCCACCAAGGCCGCGAATCACGCGCCGAAACAGCGTGTCCGTCACTCCGGCCATGGGCGCAAGAATCGAGGCAGGGTGGATCACAACGTCGCGAATTTGGAGTTTGTTGGGAACCATTTCGCACTCGCCACGATCAGTCTACAACCAAGTGCCTGCGTAAGGCACCTTTTGGCCGAACCAATGGTGCGAGGGGAAACGCCTGTCGCGAGAGCCTATCCCTGCGCGGCTTTTTCCGTGGCCGGCGTGGTTCCTTTCAGGAATTGATCGAGCCTGAGGAACTTTCGCTGCAATGCCGCGCTGAACGCAGACCACTCTTCGTCGCCCGATTCGCTCGACAGCGCCGTGCGGATGGCTCCCATCTTGGAATCCAGATCATCGAGATAATGAAACACCAGCGCTTCGCGAATCATTGGCAGCTTCGGCGAACCAAATTCGTATTCTCCATGATGGCTGATCAGCAGGTGCTGTACCACCGTCTTCAGCGGCGCGGGAAACGCGGGGATCGCGTCCATCGCGCGCGTCACCGTCTCCAGTTCCATAACGATGTGCCCCAGCAACTGCCCGTCCGTGGTGTACGCGATGGCCCGGTCATAGCAAAGCTCATCCAATTTTCCCACGTCGTGCAGCGCTGCAGCAGTCAGCAACAAATCGAGGTCCAGCTCCGGATAATGCCCCGCCGCAAGCTTTGCCAGATCGCACAGGCTGACCACATGCTCCAGAAGCCCGCCCAAAAATGCGTGATGCATCAACTTTGCCGCCGGCGCGCGCTTGTATCGCGCGGCAATCTGTGGATCGGCCAGAATCCCATTCACCAGCTTCCTCAACCACTCGTTCTTGATCCCCGCCGCATACTCCAGTAGACGCGCGTACAGTTTCTCCACGTCTTCTTTCGTGTGCGGGAGAAAATCCCCAAGTTCCACTTCGTCCGGCTTGGCCTTGCGCAACTGCTGGATGGCCAGTTGCAATTTGTTCCGGTAAACCTCCACGCGCGCCTGCACTTTGACGAAATCGTCCCGGCCAACGTCCCGCGCCGGCACTTCGAAGTGGTCCCACATGCGCGCTTCCACAGAGCCCGTGCGATCTCCCAGCTCCAGCCGCAGATACGGCTTCCCTTCGCGCGTGTTGCGAATTTCCTTTTCGAGGACGAGGAAATATGCGGTGACGGCCGTATCGCCGATCAGATCGCTGACGAAAACGGCTTTCATGACTGAGAGTTCGACCGCTTGCCGAACAGCAAGAACTTCTTGTGCTCCTTTTTCTTCTTCGTCGCTTCCGGCGTGGCACTGACTTCCTGAATCTCGCTGTTTCCGCCTCCCGCGATATCTTCATACCCTGGCTTGATCACCACGTAGCTCTGCTCCCGCAGCGTTTTCAAGTAGGCGCGCATGGCAGGACCCATCTGGTGGCTGTACAGTTGATTCATGATTTCGTCCTGCACTTTTTCCACGGGCTGCTGTCCCTGATCGTAGTGTTCCAGCACCTGCAGAATCATGAATCCCTGTTTGATATCCATCACCCCAGTGAGCTCGTTTTTCTTCATTTTGAAGACGACATCTTCGATTGGCTTGGCCAGCTCGCCGCGCTTGTACATCCCCAGATAGCCCCCGTCCTTTGCCGTCGCTCCATCGGAAAAGCGCTTGGCGATCTCTCCGAAATCCTCGCCATTCTGTACCCGCTTCAACGCCGTTTCCGCCTTCTTTTTGAGCTCCGGAATTTCCGATTCCGGTTTTCCCACGGTGCTGACTTCAATTTCCCGTAGCGCCACTTCTTCGGGCCGGACGTAGTCCGCTTTGTGCGCATCGTAATACTTCAGCACGTCGTCGTGCCCGATCGTGATGTGCGAGCCGACCTCCTGCTGGATCACTTTTTGAACCAGAATCTTGTTTCGGATATTGCTCTTGAAGTCCTCCCAGTTCATCCCCTGGGCCGTCACTGCCTTCTCCAGGTCTTCCATGCTGCCCAAATTGTTTTGGATGCGGATCTGGTCCAACTGCTTGACCACGTCCGTCTCCACGTTGATGTCCATGTCCTTCCCGCGTTGCACCATCAGCGACTGGTCAATCAGGTCGCGCAGGGCATTCTTTTTGCGGTCTGCGATCTCTGCCTGTAACTGCTCCGGCGTGCATCGCCCTTGGCAATCCTGCTTGGCCTCTTCCTCCGCGCTGCCTAGCTCCTTGTCATAGTCCGATTTCGTAATGATCTCATTGTTCACGCGCGCAATAATTTCCTCCACGATCGCTCCGCCCTCGGGGCTGATCGGTTTGGCAGCCATCTTCCGTAAGTCGCTTGCTGTTGGAGCCGGAGCGGGGGCTGCAGCGGGCGCTGCGGGAGGCTGCGTCTCGTTCGGCGCTTCGCCCGGTTGCTCAAGCGTGGGCGTTGCCGGATTCGTCGGTGGATTCGCTGGCGGATTCGCCGGCGGCTGCTGCGCGTACAACGGCGCAGCCAGAATTACCGCGGCAAACAATACAATCTTTTGCATGGAAACCCTCACTTGATGAGTTTAGCCTTGCCCTTCCAGCCCGAGCAATACGTTTCTAAGCCTCGCCACCACCGGCTCTCCCCTCGTCAACTCTACCCATAACACGCCGCTCGGATCGAGTCGAATCCCTTCCCTTGAACGCACCACCCGCACCAGCGCCGCCGGATCAAGCGGTGTTTCCGGATGAAACCTCATCGCCACGCGGCCCCCCTGCCGCTCCACCCCGGAAATCCTCAATCGCTCGCATACGGATTTGAGCACCGCATACTCCAAAAGGTTTTCCACCGAGCCCGGCGGGGGTCCGAAGCGGTCCGCCAGCTCGCGCGCCACTTCTTGTTTCTCCTCGTCCGTGGCCACCGCGGAAATTCGTTTATAGGTGCGAAGTCTTAGGTTCTCGCTGGAAATATAGTCTTGTGGGATGCGAACATCCAATCCCAGGTTCAGCGTCGTCCGCAATTCCGGAGCGGCTACCTCGCCTTTCAGTCGCGAAACTGCCCGCTCCAGCATCTGGGTGTAAAGATCGAACCCCACCGCTTCGATGTGCCCGTGCTGTTGCCTTCCAAGCAGGTTGCCTGCCCCGCGCAATTCCAGGTCCAGCGCCGCAATCCGGAATCCCGCTCCCAGTTCGCTGAACTCCTTCATCGCCGAAAGCCTTTTCCGTGCGGCTTCCGACAGAATCCTCTCCGGCGGCACCAGCAGATAGGCGTATGCGCGTTGATTCGAACGCCCCACTCTTCCCCGCAATTGATAAAGTTCCGCCAATCCAAGCCGGTCCGCACGGTTGATCAGCATCGTATTCGCGCGCGGAATATCCAGCCCGTTTTCAACAATTGTCGTCGCCACCAGCACGTCCGCTTCATCGCGAATGAACTTCAACATCACCGATTCGAGCTCTTTTTCGCCCATCTGTCCGTGGCCCACCACAACGCGGGCTCTTGGAACGAGTTTCTGCACCAGCGAAGCAAGCGAATAAATAGACTCGACGCGATTGTGGATGAAGTACACCTGCCCTTGCCGTTCCAATTCCGTTTCAATCGCCCGTTTGACAAGTTCTTCGCTGAAAGGCGCAACTGAGGTCTGGATCGCCAGACGGTCCCGGGGCGGCGTCTCGATCAGCGACATATCGCGCAATCCCACCAGCGACATATGCAGCGTCCGCGGAATCGGCGTCGCGGAAAGCGCCAGCGCATGCACGTTCTTGCGCATTTCCTTCAACCGCTCCTTGTGTGCCACGCCAAATCGCTGTTCCTCATCCACGATCAGCAAACCCAAGTCGTGAAACTTCAAGTCCTTCGAAAGCAGCCGATGGGTTCCAATCACCACATCCACTTTTCCTGCCTCGATGTCGGCCAGGATTTTCTTCTGCTCCGCCGCGCTGCGGAACCTGCTTAGCATTTCAATATTCGCGGGGAATGCCGCAAATCTTCGTTTGAACGTTTCATGGTGCTGAAACGCCAGCACCGTCGTCGGCGCCAGAAGCGCAACCTGCTTCCCGTCCGCCACCGCTTTGAACGCCGCCCGCATCGCCACTTCCGTCTTGCCGTAGCCCACGTCTCCACAGAGCAGCCTGTCCATCGGCGTCACCCGCTGCATGTCCCGCTTCACGTCCGCGATCGCCGCGTTCTGGTCGGTAGTCTCCTCGAACTCGAACGAATCCTCGAATTCCCTTTGCCAATTCCCATCGGGAGAAAAAACGAATCCCTGCGCCGTCTTCCGAGTCGCATAGAGCGCCAGCAGCTTGTCCGCCATTTCCTCGAGCGATTTGCGCACCTTCGCTTTTCGCGTAGTCCATGCTGTTCCGCCCAGCCGGTCCAGTTGAGGCTCGGCCCCTTCCACCACGCGGTAGCTTTGCACCAGGTCCATGCGTTCAAGCGGCACATACAGCCGCGCATCCTCCGCGTAGCGCAGCAGCATGAACTCGCCCCGGCGTCCATCCGACTCGATCTGCCTCAACCCCTCGAATTGCCCGATGCCGTGGTCAATGTGGACCACGAAGTTCCCCGGCTTCAGTTCCGCGAAATCGCTGAAAAATCCCGAAGTACGGATTTTTCGGCTCGCGCGCTCCACCGCCGGAGCCACATCGAAAAGATCGCCGTTTCCGTAAATCGTCAGTTTCGCGTCCGGAAACGCCACGCCTCTTCCGAACGGCGCCCGCATTAAGACCAGCCCCGCCGACTCCAGCGCGCTCTCCGCCGTGTAACCGGCCGCGGCGTCTTCCGATTCGCCCAGCACGTAGGGAACTTCGTACTCCCGGCAAATATCCGCGAGTCGCTCCAGTTCCCCCGTGCTCGCCGCCGTCAAGAATATTTTCCCACCAGCCCCAAGCTGCGACTTCACGTCTCCCACACACGCAACAACATCTCCATGAAAGATGGCGCTCGGCCGCGAAGACAACTCATGGCGCGAACCGCCGCCCGAACTCAGCGCAAGCTGCTCCAGTTCCACCCGCGAAACTTTCTCGAGCGCCTCCGCGAGTTCTCCCTCACTCCAGAAAAATTGCGAAGCCGCAGGCGAATCCGCGTGGCCGTGCCGCTCGTACGTTTCCGCTGCATCCGCTAGGAATTTGTCTCCGGCGTGATGCACATTCTGCGGTTCATCCACAAAAACCAGCGGGCTCAGTGAACTTTCCGCCAGTTCGAACAGCGAATTTGCACTCGCCTCGCTTTTCGGGCCCCAGTAAGCCGGCAGATTCCACGCCCCTCCCTGTGGTCCGGGAACAATCCATTCCGTCAGCGGCAGCAGCAGCGTTCGAACGACGGGCGCAATGGACCGCTGTGTCCGCGGATCGAATTCGCGGATGGATTCGATTGTGTCTCCCAGCAGCTCCAGTCGCACGGGCCGAAGCGCCTCTGGAGAAAACACATCCACAATCCCTCCGCGCACGGCAAACTGTCCCGGGAGCTCGACCATTTCGCTTCTCGCATAACCCACCGCGCCCAAGTGAGCGATGAATTCTTCCAGGCTCACTTCGTCGTCCGGCTGTAGCACCCGCGCCAGATCCGTGTACTCGTTCGCTTCCCGATATCTCCACAACGCTGACGCCACGGGCACGATCACCAGAGATACCATCCCCGCGGAAAGCCGGAACAGCGATGCCGCACGCCGTTCCAGAATGTCCGCGTGCGGTCCTCGCGCCTCCCATGGCAGCGTGTCAAACGCAGGCAGCAGGGCTACCCCTCCGCTCGGTCCCGGAAAAATTCCTGAAAAGAACCGCGCGCTCTCGAAGATCTCTTCCGCGCGCTTGTTGGAATCCACAAGAAGGAAGGCAGGCCGGCGCAATTCATGCGCCAGGTAAGCACAGACGATGGCTTTGGCAGGATCTTGCAGCCCGGAAATCGTTGTTTGCCTGCTGCCGGTGCGCACTTCCGCAAGAACAGCCTCCAGCGAAGGCTGCCGCAGCAAACTCTCCAGACGCTCACGAACCACGGGCAGGATCATCGAACTGAATTCACAATTTCCGCGATACCTCTGCCCCGGTCCCGCGGATCTTCTTCAAAATCGCCGACGTAGAGTAACCGGGCACGACAGGCGCGAGCACCACTTTGCCGCCTGCCGCCTCCACCTCTTCCCTCCCAACGATCTGATCCCCTGGCCAGTCGCTCCCCTTCACCAAAATATCCGGAAGGATCCGGCTAATTACGCGCTGCGGCGTCAATTCTTCGAAGATAACCACCGCATCGACGGACTCCAGCGCCGCAAGAATCTCCGCGCGCTCCGCCGCCGGCAAAATAGGCCGCCCTTCACCCTTCAGCTCTTTCACGCTCGCGTCGCCGTTGATCCCCACGATCAGCACATCTCCCAATTCGCGCGCCTGTTCCAGGCTCCGCAAATGCCCGGGATGCAGCAGATCGAAGCAACCGTTCGTGAACACCACTTTCTTGCCGTTGCGTTTCTCGCGGCCAAACCGCAAAATCGCTTCTTCCGTGGTCAGAATTCCGGGATGCAAGGGAGCTCCATGCGGGCGAAAATATTGAAACCGCACTTATCTCTGCGTCTTCTAGTTTATCATGCGATGTCCTGCCGCCGCTTTCGCCCGCGAGGCCGTTCGTGAAGCCTGGCAAACAATGGTTCGGGATTGCGGGGCTGCTGTTCGCCGGTTCCGGTGTCCTACTTCTCCACGCGCAGCCCTATCTCGCCACCACCGTGATTTCCACCGCCGGGGGTTGCGGCATGCGCGTGGACGTGATCGGCTCACGCACCTCCCAAGCCGAGGGTTTCGTGGTCCTCTTGCACGGCCTCTCCGCCAATAAAAGAATCATGTTCTACCTCGCTGAGTCTTTCTCGAACCAAAATCTTCGCGTCTTCATCCCGGATTTGCCCGGCCATGGCGCTTCTCCGGGACCTTTCACCTACGATCGCGCAGAGTCCTGCTCCGAAGCGCTCGTACAAGATCTCATCGAACGCCGCGCCATCCTTCCCGATCGAACGTTTCTCGTTGGCCACTCACTCGGCGGCGCCATCGCTCTTCGCGTCGCCTCTCACATTCCCGTCGCTGGCGCGATTGCCATCTCGCCCGCCCCGATGCGCCCGACTCCCGGCATCAGCCCGGAAATGCTTCCCTACCCTAGTTTCGGCGCACTCAGCTTTAACTCGCTCGTCATCAGCGGCGCATGGGAACCACCGCCTCAAAGAACGGCTGCAAAAAATCTCGTTCCAGCTCAACCTGGTATCTCCGATAAGTATGTCGTCATTCCTCGCGCCACCCATGTCAGCCTGCTCTTCGATTCCGACGTCGCGGCTCAGGATCGTGCCTGGGTCGCTCGCCTACTCAAAATCTCTTCTGATTCGCCAATCCCTCCACACTGGTCCCTTCTCGGCTTTTTCCTCGGCTTCGCGGGTCTTGCGATCCTGGTCGTCCCGTTTCTGAGGGAAGTCACGGGCAATCCGGATGATCCGCCGAACCCGGAAGCTTTTACCGCGCCTTCGTCGTGGAGTTCCTTTGCGCAAGTTGCGATCGTCTCCGCGTTGGCTGTGCTGGCGTTGAGCCCCGGTGTCCCGCTTCGAGCCCTGCGCATTTTCCAGGGCGATTATCTCATCAGCTTTTTCGCTCTCACCGGGGTGGCCCTGTTGATCTGGAACCGTCGCCTCGTCGGCCCGTCGTTCTCCCACCGTTCGCGCCCGCTCCTCGCTTCCGCATTTGCCGCGGCCGCTCTCATCGTTCTCTTCGGCGCATGGTTCAACCTCAGTCTTTACGATGCCTGGCTAACTCCCGCGCGCTGGCTCCGGCTCCCCATCGTCGCCCTTCTTTTTCTTCCATGGTTTTTCGCAGAGGAGATTCTTCTCGGTCCAGCCGGATTGGAATCCCGCTGGCGCCGCTACTTCCTCTCTCTGAGCTTCCGCGCCCTGGTGTGGGTTGCCCTCGTGTCTGCGCTTTTCTTCCTCCATTCAGGAGAAATCCTTCTGCTTCTTCTGAGTATCTATTTCGCAATGTTTTTTGTTCTTGAGCGCCTCGCCGCGGCTCTAGTACGCCGTGAGACACACTCCCCTGCAGCAGCAGCCATCTTCGGTGCTATACTCTTCGCTGGGTTGGCCCTGGCGATCTTCCCCGTCGCCTGAGGTGGTTCACGCCCGAAGACGGAATCCTGATTCAAGCGAGAGGGCCATGGCGGATATCGCAATCGTTGGCGGCGGACCGTCGGGATCCATGTGCGGCGAGCAGCTCGCCCGCGCGGGTCACCAGGTTAAAATTTACGACGAGCATCTCGCCTGGGAAAAGCCCTGTGGCGGCGGCCTGACCCACAAGGCCATCGAGTGCTTCCCTTTCTTGCTCGACAATCCCTATCCCAAGAAACTCATCTATTCCGTTGATCTGATCGCCAGCAACGAACAGCGCGCCACTCTCGAGATGGCCCACCCCATCGTGGTCTACTCCCGGAGGGTACTGAACGGCATGTTGCTCGATCGCGCAG
The DNA here is from genome assembly GCA_035518615.1 of Terriglobales bacterium. Taxonomy (GTDB): domain Bacteria; phylum Acidobacteriota; class Terriglobia; order Acidiferrales; family UBA7541; genus Acidiferrum. The sequence continues at coordinate 57,902 of DATIXL010000145.1, forward strand.
AGGAAGCGGGCTGTAAGATCGAACGGTCCCATATCGTTTCGGTGGACACTTCCGCCGAAAAACCACGCTATTGCGTCGAGGGCGAGTGGCACGCCTCCGATTTCCTGGTGCTCGCCGCCGGCGCTCGCAATCATTTGCTTCCGGAGACTCGCGCATTGCAGCGGGATGAGCTCGAAATGACTCAAGGCTATTTCGTGCCGCAATCCGCCGATGCCATCATCGTGAAGTTCTTGCCGCAGTTCGACGGTTACATCTGGTCGTTCCCCCGCTGCGATCATCTCTCCGTGGGCATCTGCGGCAGCATGGCCTCCCACACCAGCGCTGAGCTCCGCGAACATTTGCAGACGTTCCTGCTGAAACAAAATATCCCCATGGAAGACGCGCAGTTTTATAGCCACGTCCTGCCTTCTCCGCAGGAACGCACGCTCTCCCAGCGCAATGTCGTCGGCAAAAACTGGGCGCTTGTCGGGGACGCCGCCGCCTGGGTGGATCCGCTGACGGGCGAAGGTCTGTTCTACGCCATGCGATCGGGCGAATTGCTCGGCAAATCCATCGCAGAAGGCGCTCCGGAGAAATATCCCGCCGCCGTGAAGGCCTCCTTTTCCTGCGAACTGGAATTCGCCGCCCGCATCGTCCGCCGCTTTTACCGCGGCACGGTCCTGGGCACTGCCGTCACCACCCGCATGGTTCAGCTCCTTCGGCGAAGCGTCGTTTTTCGCCAGTTGTTGGGAGACATCTTCAGCGGCACGCAGGACTATACCAGCCTGAAGCGCCGCCTCTGGGGCCACCTGGGAATCACCGTCAGCGAATTCGTTTCCTCCGTCCTCAATCTCGAGCGCCCGGCCGCGAACGCCGTCCGCGGCATCCATGCCGGTTAAGCCTTTCGAAACACTCTGCCCGTTCTCCCTCCACCAGCTCTATGAGTTCTGGCATAAGGTAGAATAGGATTTCGCGCAGTCGCTTTCCTCGAATACATTTCGCCAAGGGAGAACACGTGTACTGCTCCAAGTGCGGAAACGCTATGGCCGATGGAAGTCCCTACTGTCCCCGCTGCGGCCAGCCATCCCCTGCGTCAGCCACTCCTCAATTTCCTCTGGCGCCTCAGGCGATTCCCGCCGCCGCTCCCGGATTAGTTTCACCTCACTGGCGTCCCGCGCCTACGATTCCTTACGCCGGTTTTTGGTTGCGCGTCGTGGCTTATTTGGTGGACAGCCTCATCATGGGCTTTGTCATTATGGCGATTCTTGTGCCGCTTTTCTTTCTGAGCGGAGGTGTGGAGATGATCCGGGGACTGCACCCTGGCGAGGAGCCGGATCCGCACTTCTTTCTCATGATATTTGCATTCTATGGAATTCTGGTTGGTGCAGCACTCCTCGGCGGATGGCTCTATTACGCTTATTTCGAGAGCTCCAGTTGGCAGGCCACTCCCGGGAAAAAAATCCTGAACCTATTTGTGACTGATCTAAACGGAAGGCCGGTTTCCTTTGGGCGCGCTTCGGGCCGCTTCTTCGCGAAGCTCATCACCGGGCTGATTCCTCTCGGAATCGGCTACGCCCTTGCCGGCTTCACGGAGAAGAAGCAGGCGCTGCATGACATGATTGCCAGTTGTCTGGTAATGCGCAGGTATTGATTTCTTCTCGTTCGACCACCGAAGCCGGTTCAATCCGGAACAGCTTGGACTGAATCCAGGCTCCAGCTTAAACTGCCGGCCGCCTCACCAGCGGCTTGCGCACTGGCGGCGGAATCATCGTCGCCATCTTCCGGATCATCGCCAGCACCAGCCGTTTGTCGCCGTCGGAAAGCGTGGTGCTGTACTTCTTGATTTCCGCTAGAAAGCGGATTTCGTCCTGCGAAAGTTCGCCCAGCATCTTCTGCGTTTCGCGGTCGCGCGGCGTCTCTGTGCCCGGGAAAAAATCCGCCAGCGAAATATCCATCGCTTCGGCGATTTTCGCCAGCGTTTCGAGCGACGGCACGGTGTGCCCATTTTCGACGCGCGACAAATAGCAGCGCAGCAGGCCTGTGCGCCTCTCGATATCTCCCTGCGAAAGCCCTCGCTGGCTGCGGTAGGTTTTGATCACTTCCCCGATGTTGACGCGTGGTTTTTCTTTCGGCATGCGATCCCCCAATCGAGGGGGTATCATAGTCACTAACAGCGGAAGAAACAAGCGCCATTTGTGGGGTAATGCCTACTAATCATAAACCCCGCTACTCACGCCAGCGGCTCGGCCAGGCGTGCATGTTACCCGCCCACCGGGATCACAGTCGTCGGCTGTTGCAGCCGGAATTCCAGCAGCGTTTCACTAGGAACTTTCACTTGTTCTCCCTTGGTCAGCACTTGAACGCCTGCGCCCGCCGCCGATCCCGCGGCAGCGCCAATGGCAGCACCCTGCCCTCCTCCGGCGATCGCCCCGATAATTGCCCCAAACACCGCGCCGCCGCCGACTTTCTTGGCTGTATCCGCGCCGCGCCCCTTGCCCTGTAAGTTGTAATCGCTGCTCACCAATGGGTACGTGCGCCCATCAATCACAATGCTCGTAAGTTCTAGTTGTAATTCGGAATGGCCCGTGAAATTTCCGGACTTTTCTGCGGTGACGAGCTTGCCGTAAACGTCCGCGCCTTTGCGCGCCACCAGAACGCCGTTAACGTTCAAATCCGTCTCCAGGCTCGCGTGAAACACGTCGCCCACATGATTCTTCGTGGAGTCCACTCCATCTATCATTCGTACGAGAAGCGATTGCCCGGCCGGAAGGGTAATACTGTTGGCGTCAGAGCTCGCGCTTACATTTGCCGGTGCAGCGGGAGCCGCGGCTGCTGCGGGAGCAGGAGCGGGCGCGGGAGCTGGCGCTGCGTCTGCCGACTGGTTGGCATCCGGCGGCGTCTCCCCTGGCGGCGGAGCAGCATCATCCGAAGGGGCCGGCTCTTGCGCAGGAGCCGGTGCAGCAACCGACTGCGGCGGTGGAGCGCTATCTGTAAACGTAATCACCAGAACGTCGTTCGTTGAAAACGTCTGCACATCTCCGTTGATCTCAAACCGCAACACCGCTTGCGTGCCGCCCAAATATTTTCCTTGGAATACTCGCCCGTCCTTCATCTGCAGCGTGTCCGCGGCGGCGACGCCTGCGAGTCCGAGCGCAACACCAGCCACAATCAGCAGTTTTTTCAAGTTCTGCATTTCGTTTTTCCCTCAGGTTCTGGCTCGATCCTCGACTACCCTGAATACACTCCCATGGGGAATGCCCAGGAAACCCCATTAATGAGATGGCGCCGACCTTGCGCGCGTTGCGCCAAATTTTCGCTATTGTATCGCTCCGTAAAGCGTCCGCGTAACGTCCGCCATCAGTGCCGCGCTCAGGTTGCGGTCCTCGATCCCCCGCACCAGAATCACCAGGATAAAAGGCCTGTGGGCATAAACGATCGCCGCATCGTGATGGATTTTTGTAATTTCGCCCGTCTTGTGCGCCACCACGGTGCCCGCAGGCAATCCCGCGGGTATCGCTTCATTGAATTTCTGCCGCTCGAGAATGGCAACCATCTGCTTGGAAGCGTCGGCATCCACCGCCTTGCCATTTGCAATTGCTTCAAGCAGGACGAGCAGTCCCCGCGCTGTCGTCGTGTTGTTGATCCCCTTTTCGTACGCTTTGTCGTCTTCCACCCCGCGCAAAACGTGCATCCCGTCTGCATTTAGCGCGTGCACTGTCGTGCGGATATTCTCCACGCCAAGTTTTTCGATCAGCAGATCCGTCGCTAGGTTGCTGCTCTGCGTGATCATCAGTTCCAGCAACTCGCCGATGGATCGCGACTGACCCTCTTCCTTGTAGAGAGTCAACTCGGAATCGTCGCTGGAATCGAGATGATAGACCGATCCGTCCACAATGCTGTGGAATTCGTTGTGGATCACCAGCGGCTCGTCCAGCTCGATCTTCCCCTCCCGCACCTCGTGAAATAGCTCGATCATCACCGGTATCTTCATGGTGCTCGCCGCATGAAACGATTCGTCCGGGTTCAACAGCCATTCCTCCTTGCCGTCAAGCGTCCGAAGCGCGATGGCCACGTCCGCGCCACTCTTCGCGATCTTCGCCTGCACCTCCGCCTCGGCTTCTTTGAGCGTCGTTGCACGCAATCCCGCCGCAGCCACCAATCCGGCGATCAGCAGCACGGCAAATTTCACTCCAGTTCTGACTCCCACAAAGATGACCCGCATCTCGTTTTCCCTCGTCAAATTCCACTCCTGAATTGAATTTGGATGCAATAACGGAAATCTCCGGCGGACGGAAGTATGCCACCACCGGCTCCTGACGCAAGAACTCACACACCTCCGGTGAGAGATATACCGTGCGCAACCGCACTGGGAGAAGACACTCTTCACTGTTGCACAGCCGTCTCTCGCGGACGCGCGTCGCGCCTCCTCCGCCATTTGCGCCAGAGGCGGACGAAGAGCCAGATGGCGGGCACGATCAGGATCAGCCAAGGAATAATCGTCACGATAAAAGTGATCAATGCGGCGGTGCTGTCTGCCAAATCCGAACCGGCTTCGCCAAAGGCATCGCTGATTGAGGAGAACGCACTGCGTCCACGGTTCTCCGCATAGAAACTGACGTCTGCGGCGATCTTCTCGGTTTCGTTCGCGAGAATCTTGCGCTGGGTCGTCTCGCTGTCCAGTTCAGATTGCGTGTCTGTAAGTTGGGATTGAATCTCCACGAGATCCTTGACCGTGGCCGAAGGCTTCGAAAGCATCGCGCGCAAATTGTCGCGAAAAGCCGTCTGGTTCTTGATCTTCGCTTCTGTGTCAACTACCTGGGTCGTGACATCAGTGCGCTCAGTGGTGTGCTGCGAAATCTTCCCGAGCTTCTGCAGTTGCTCCATCAGCTTTTGAAAATCCTCCGGCGCGATGCGCAGGGAAATGCTTCACGTTGGCTGTGCGCCGCCCGCCCCGGTCGTCAGGCTCGACGTCACAACTTCGCATTGAATCGTTCCGCAGAAATGAACGGCGGATTCCCACGATTTTTGAAGCTGAATGGCGGAGGTTAAAAGTTCGATCTTGTCATGCTCGGCGATAAAACGCTGGGGAGAGGCCGTGGACGCCAGTACCACCTTTCCCGCGTCTCCCACCCCACCCGAATCCCTCCCTGAAGAATGTTCGCCGGCAGGGGGCGGTTGATAAAGCATCGTCGCTTTCTTTGCACAGCCCCAAGTGAGCGCGAAGAACGATCCAGCCCACAAAACGACGAAGGAGCGCCGCATGTTCCCTCCGTTACGGGCAAGGTTTTCAAGCAAGCATAATTCAATCTGATGCAAATGGAGGATAGAAGGCAGTGTGATGGGGCACGACGGGTACTGCAGGAAGCGGGGCCGTTTCGCGGCGGGCCCTGCGAAAGTAGAAGATTCCTCACTCGCAAAAAGCGCGGGATTCGGAGTGACACCGTGCGAGGCTGGGCGATGAGGGATTGCCCAACCGGCGCGCAGAACGCCGGGCTGAAGCCTGGCCCGCAAAGAGCCCGGAAACGACCGCAGCTATACCCACGCGAGGGGCAATTTGCGATTGCAGCTAGCGTTCAGATTCTTCGGGTATCCCCGTCGAATGCCCTGAGAATGACGGCGTGAGGGCACTGTCGGCTACATCAATCCCGATTCCCTTGCCAGCTTCAGCGCCTCGATCGCTGCTCCCCGCGCCCCAGCCGTATCCCCGTTTGGCATCACATGAATCGGAATATTGGCTTGCTCCGCGCGCTGCGGAGGCATTCCCTTCCGCACTTCCTCCAAAAACCACTGCTGGAACGGCTGGCTCGTCTCCAACGCTCCTCCGCCCACGACGAACGCGTCTGGATCGAACGTGTTCACCATCTCGTCGAAAAAAAGCCCCAGCGCATGCGCCTGCACGCGAAACACTTCCTTGCACATCGCATCGCCTTTGTCGGCCATCCCGCGCACCAGCTTTGCCGCTTGATGCCGGTCCAGCTTCTCCAGCTCGTGCCCGGCATATTTCGGCAAAAAGTACGGGAGCAGATTGTTCTCGATCGCTGTCAGCGAGCAAAGTGATTCCAGGTCGCCCTCGCGGCCGCAATTGCACACCGGATGCAATCCAGGAGTGCCTGCAATCTCCTGATAGGGCAGCAGCACGTGTCCCAGTTCCCCGCCAAATCCATTTTTACCCTTCACCACGTTCCCGTCGAGGATGATCCCGCCACCGTTCCCCGTCCCAATAACGATCGAGATAGAAGTCTCGCGGCTGTTTGCGCCAAAAATCGCGTAATGCCCCCAGAGCGCGGCCGCATTCGCATCGTTGAGGTACGACACAGGTTTGCCTAGCTTGTGTGCCAGCCCTTCACGAACATCGAAATTGCCCCAGTCTTTATGCGCAAAATTCGTTGAGCCCTCCGCGCTGAACTTTCCTCCCGCGCTCGCCGGGCCTGGCGTATCCAGCCCCACCGCCAACACGTCATCCATAGAAACGCGAGCTCGTTCCGCAGCAATCTTCAGCCCCTCCGCAATCTGCCGCAGGCAAACTTCCGGCCCCTGCTTCGCAAGCGCCGGATGCTCGCACAGCCCTTCGATTAAAAATTTTTCCTGCTGATCCACCAGCGTGTAGTTGACTGCGGTACCGCCCAGGTCCACTCCAGCCACGACGGGCACGGGAATTCTCCTTTGGCCTTTTCTGTTTGTCCGGCCCAGCCTATCAGAATCACCACGCTTCGGCTAACGCGGCGCACTCTCGTCCCTCGTGCCGCCTGCTAGCTGCACCTCCCGATGGGCGTTGCTTGAGCCGTCTCTTCGATCTAAGATTCGAGCGCTGCGCTCCCCACCGCGGCAAAACAGGAGCAACCTTGGCGCCTCTGGTCGTCCTTGATCACATCAGCCTCGACGGATTTTTTGCGCGGCCGAGCGGCGAGATTGATTTTCTCCATCAGCGCTTCAAGGATGACGAATTTTACGCCTTTGCCGTGGAAAATATAAATTCCGCCAGCGCTCTTCTCTTCGGCCGCATCACTTATGAAATCATGGCCGCCTACTGGCCTACAGCGAGCGCTATCAAAAATGATCCCGCAATCGCGGAGCGCATGAACAGTCTTCCGAAGTTCGTCCTTTCCCGGACGCTCACCTACAGCTCCTGAAACAACACCACGTTCCTCAATGGAGACATCGGTTTGGAGGTTCGCAGGATCAAAGGACTTCCCGGCACGCGTGTCTCTATCCTGGGAAGCGGATCGATCGTCTCACAACTCGGCTCACTTGGCCTCATTGACGAGTACGAAATCGTCCTGAATCCCGTCGCCATTGGCCACGGCCGCACGCTTTTTGGAAACATCTCTGGCCAGTTGACTCTCCGCTTGACCAGGACCCGCGCCTTTCGCAATGGAAACGTCCTGCTCTGTTACCAGCCTGCCGCCTGAACAAGCCTTCGGCTGGCTTCAGGTCGTGTCGTCGCCCGTTAGTGCCCGGAAGCTCGCGGCGCGAGCAACGCGCCCCCAATTTATTTCCGCGTTATGCTGCTGACGCGCGCAATCAGATCATTGCGTGAGTTTGCCACGGAAGCGGACATCAGAGCCTCGAGCGCGGCGGGATTCTTCTCGAAGAGCTCGTCGAGCGCCATCCGCATCTTGTCCAGCCCTTCCGCGTTTGGTGTAACCACCGCGCTGAAGAAACGTCCTGGAGCGTTTTCAATGTTGTATTCTGTGTCCAGTTGATACGAAACGATCGTACCCTCCGCCAGGAGCTTTGCATACACCGGCTCGAGATAACGTCGATACGCCTCCACGAACTCTAGCTCCCTCCCCGGCTTGATCTGCGCGCTAATTACGCGTAGATAGCCTGTGCCATTGGTGACCGTCTTCGCTCCGTGGATGTTCGAGATCATCAGGTAGTCCATGTGCTTCGAAGCCGCCATCACCGGCTGCGTCACCGCTCCCGGCTGTGCGTAGATCTTGTCCAGCGCATTGAAGATCCCTGCCAGCGAGGTCGCCTGGAACCAGCTCCCATGCGTCATGCCCTCCACGGAGTGAATCCGGTTATCGAATGTTCCATAGCCGATCAGCGTGCCGTCCGCAACCAGCCCGTCGAGCAGTGGCTTGGTGGCTTCATTCATTTTTGTCACGTCCGCCCATTGCGCTCGCGGCACGGCCCATTGCGCGACGTACGTGAAAATAGGCGCCTGCTCCCGATTGTTCTGCGCTCCCGTCGGCAGGCACAGCAAGCCCACAACACAAAACAGCGCGGCAAGAGCCGCCATTCGTTTCAGCATCGTGAAACTCCTTACAAAATTGATTTTCGTGTCCCGGAAATGCACCAAGGAAAGTTGCAGGGTAACCGACTGCGTACGAATGCCGCGACGTTAGTCCTGGCCCACCCCAATGTCACCCGCTAAGAATTTCGTTCCCGCGATCTCCCCCCACCCCGCGGCGCCATCACCACCCCATCTGCTGCATTCTCTCCAGGATCAGCTCGCTGTAGTGATTCATGCGCTCGGGCCGCCGCTTGAGCGGCAAGGGCAAAATCGCCGCCAGCCGCGCCCCCTCTTCCCTGTCAATATTCCGTGCCGAAATTCCATAATAATAGCGGCTCGCCGCCTCCGCGCCATAAACCCCTGGGCCCCATTCCACCTCATTGAGATAGAGCTCCAGGATGCGCCGCTTGCCCAGCACCAGTTCCGCTACCGGAACAAGCGTAAACTCGGCGCCCTTGCGCAAAATCGAGCGGCTCGTTCCGAAAAACAAATTTTTCACCAGTTGCTGCGTCAGCGTGGACCCGCCGCGAAGCCTCCCGCCCTGCAAATCAGTGTCCGCGGCGATCTCCATTGCGTGCCAGTCGAATCCATGATGCTGGTAAAACCGCGCGTCTTCCGCGGCAATGACGGCATGCTGGAAATCCGGCGAGATTTGCCGGAGCGGAACAAATTCATATCGCTCGCGATACGGCCTGTCATGACTCCGCGCCTCGGCGCGCCGCTCGATATGCACTGCCGTCGTGGGCGGATTGATCCACCGCGCTGCCACGAGCAGCAGCGCAGCCACCGACCACACCAGCGCTGCCACGAGCACCAACCAGCGAAGAAAAATTCGGAGAAGGCTTCTCCGAATCGGTCTTTCAGGCCGTGGAGCAGTGACTGGGGCTATAGCTGGAGCTATTGCTGGAGTTTCGTCCACTCTTCAGAATAACCGCCCGGACGATCATTCGCTATTGCCGCGAATTTCCCAATCCTGGCGCGCAGGCCGCCGCCGCCGTTCACGGAATCTTGACCGCAAAGCCGAATTGACCTATGATTCGCCGCCCAACTCCCCAGCTTCCGACCGAAAGGCCCCGAAATTCAAAAATTAGCGGAGGAACAAGCCATGAAGTGGATTCTATTCTCCGGACTAGGGGTAGCTGCATTAGTTTTTGCCGTTTTGGGCAGCAGGGCCAATTCCATGCAGGACAAGTACGCGCTGAAAGTGCCTGGTGGCCTCGCATTTTCCGAGTTCAGGGGATACGAGAGCTGGCAGGTAATCTCCATCAGCCAGGATGGGCCTGTCGTTGCTGCGACTCTCGGGAATCCTGAGATGATCGAGGCCTACGCGTCCGGTATTCCCGGCAACGGCAAACCATTTCCCGATGGCGCCAAGATGGCAAAGATCCATTGGATTCCGAAAAAGCTGGAAACTTTCCCCGCCGCCACGGTTCCAGGCGCTCAGCACGACGCAGACTTCATGGTGAAGGACAGCAAGAGATTCGCGGACAGCGGCGGGTGGGGCTGGGCTGAATTCGAGTATGATGCCGCGACCGATACGTTCAGGCCCGGCACCACAACTGACAAGCCTCCGCAGGGCAACGACGCCAAGTGTGGCTTCGCGTGCCACACCATTGTGAAGTCAAGAGATTACGTCTTCACTGAATACGCGCATCGGTAACTCCATCGCTTTGGCCTGGCAGAAATCATCTGGCCAAAGCCTCGCCGCTCCCCTTCGTGCCATTGCGAATTCAACTTCCCGGGCTATTCAATCGGGGCGCTGTCTTTCGTTGCAACTCCGTCCTGGTTGGAGCGGATGACGCCTGTTTCGTCGGTGAAAAAGCTCCGCTGCCCCGTCTTCCCTCTACTGACGGGATCTGCGTGGATGACATACGCGGTCACGCCTGGGGCCGTGCATCCTGGTGCTGCAGAGGTTAGCGCGGCCCCGCCCGTGTACGTGATCGTGTACCCGCTCCTCTGTACGCCACCATTCACCCCTAGCATCTCGAATGAGGAATCGGCAAACAAGCCTGGGGCGTCGCACGTGCCCGGCGTCTCTCCTCCGAATGCTGCTTGGCTGGGCGGAAAACCATTGTGATAACTGGACTGGTAGGTGATCGCCGCGGTGTTCATCGTTCGCAACATGCCGGCCGCCGACGACTCATCTGCCTGCTTGATGATGCCCTGCTCGTGCAAAATGAGTCCCACAAACAGGATTGCGACGATGAGCACGCACGTCGCTGCGAAATATCCAAGAATGATCGCCGCGACTCTTATTCTGCTTCTCTTTCTCGGGCCGGAATGGGGCTCAGCAGGTGTCTCCGCTGAAGGTCCGCGCAATACAGCACTCTCTGTTTTCGCCACAAGCGATGCGCGACAGAACTTACACGACTCGGCGCCTTCCGGATTCGATGTTCCGCACTGCACACAAACTATCATCGGACCTCCTTGCGGCGGGCGCTGCCCGCGAAATGGGCACGAACAATGGTGGTGATGCACACGAGCTCTGTATAACTCAACACAGCACTACGCAAATCGCAACTGCTTGGAGTTGTTCACCGCCTGGATTATTCATAACGCAGGGCGGTCATAGGGTCGAGGCGTGAGGCGCGATGCGCGGGAAGAAAGCTCGCCGCGAAACCGATACCCGCCAGGATCAGGACGGCGAGCGTCAGCGTCAGGGGATCTCGCGGCTTCAAGCCGAAAAGCATGGAGCTTGCCGCTTTGCTCCCCGCAAGCGTGAGTCCGACTCCCGCGGCTAATCCAATGCCGATAAGGATAGCCACTTCCCCCAGGATCAGGCGGATCACTCCGCCGCGTTGCGAGCCGAGCGTCATACGAATGCCAATCTCATTCGTGCGCTGCGCAACGGTGTAGGAAATCACGCCGTAGAGTCCGACCGCGGCCAGCAGAACGGCCAGTCCCCCGAAGAAGCTGCAAAGCGTGGCCATGAGTTCATCCTGCACCAGCGATTCGTGGACTCGGGCAGGGAGAAGCGTGAAGACGATGTCAATCTCCGGGCTGGTGGACGAAATCGCTTCTTTGACGGAATTCAGCAATCCTCCCGCGCCCGCCCGCGAGCGAATCAGAAATGTCGCGCCGGGATAAACGAACGGCGGGAGGAGCTCGGTCCGCGGAAAATACATGATCGGCTGCATCGGATCGTGCAGGTCGTCGTACACGGAATCTTTCACTTCGCCAACCACCGTGTAATACCGCGGAGCTTGGCCCGGTGGCGCCCAGACGCGAAAGCGCACGCCAATCGCGTTCTTCGCGCCGTTCAGGAACTTCTTCACAAAGCTCTCATTGACCACCGCCACGCTCGGCGAATCGGCTGTGTCGCTTAAATTGAAATCGCGCCCGGCAAGGATCGGGATCTCCAGAGTCTGAAAATAGCCCGGGCTGACGTAATCCTCGAAGGAAGCGCCGTTCGGATGGTTCCCCTTGTCGTCGAGAACCCAGTCATTGCTCGTATTTCCGCTCACGGGGTAGCGGTTTGACGCACCGACGGCGGCAACCCCGGGAATGGCGCGAATGCGTTCCAGAAGGTGGCGCGTGAACTGCTCCAGTTGCGCAGCGGGGAGGTTCAGTCGCGCAAAATCCAGGTCGGCAACGAGCACGCCCTTCTGCGCGAAGCCGGGGTTGCGCGTCATCAGATTGCGCAGGCTTTCTGTGAAAAGGAGGGCCCCGGCGAGGAGCACCAGCGAGAGTGCAACCTGGGATGCCACCAGGATGCGTTGGAAGCGGAAGCGCTCGCGGCCTCCCGTCGTTCCGCGACCGCCGAGCGCTCTCCCCGGTGCCACGTTCCCGGATCGCAGCGCGGGAGCAAGACCGAAGAGCGTCGTTGTCAGAACCGCGAGGCCTGCCGCGAATCCGAGAACGCGCCAGTCCGTCGGCATGTCCAGAAAAACCGGATTGTTTGGCGTGCTCACGAACGCGATCAGGGCGCGGCTCAACGTGGCTGCAAGAATTCCGCCGCAAGCCGCTCCGCCGATCGCCAGCAACGCGCTCTCAGAAAGCAGTTGGCGAATCAATCGGGCGCGCGAGGCCCCCAGGGCCAGCCGTACGGCAACTTCGCGTTCGCGGGCGCTGGCGCGCGCCAGCGTCAGATTTGCCAGATTCGCACAGGCAATCAGCAGCACCAGCCCGGAGAGGCCCAGCAAGAGCCAGAGCGGATCGGAACTATCGCGTCGCATTTCCGAAAAGCCGTTCGCGGCGGGCCAAGCCTCGAAGGCGTAGTCGAGGTAATGTTTCACTCCTTCGGCATCGTATTGCGGAGGGATCGTTTCATGCAGGGATGGCGAGGCGATCGTGGCCAGTTGGGCCGTCGCTTTCTTCAGCGTCCACCCGGGCTTGAGGCGTCCGAATACCGAGAGCCACCAGCTTTCCCGGGCTCTCTCTCCCGTGATGCGGCTGAATTGGCCGCTGATGATCGGCTCGGAGCAGATGGGGATGGCCACATCGAAGCGGTCTCCAACGGAAACGCCATAAAAATCAGGAGGCGTCACCCCGATGATCGGAAATGGATGGCCGTCGAGGGTGAGCGTCTTGCCAATCGCCGAAGCGGCGCCCCCGTAGCGCCGTTGCCAGAAGGCATAGCTGAGGACGACCGCCCCCGAACACCCCTGCTGATCATCCGCGTCGGAAATCAGGCGCCCCAACATGGGCTGGACACCCAGAGCGTCAAAGAATGCGCCGCTAGTCCAGATTACGTGGGCTACGTCCACTTCGCCGCCCTTGGCAAGGTTGTGTGTTTCGGCGCCCCAAGCGGCTATGGATGTGAAGGCATCCTGTCGCTGCTTTACCTGCTGCCAGAGCGGAAAGGTGAATTCGGCGTATGGCCCGTTGAAATTGCCGGATCCCCAGTGTTTCTTGTCGATGTGGACAATGCTGAGCCGTTCCGGATCCTTGACCGGAAGAGTGCGAAGCCGCACGGCGTCAATGAGTTGAAAGATGGCCGCGTTCGCGCCGATGCCCAGCGCGAGAGTGAGAATCGCCACAGCCGCGAAGACAGGCGACTTGGCGAGAACACGCAAACCATAGCGGACGTCCTGAATCAGTTCTCGCATGGGCACCTCACGTCAGGCGAAAAGGCAAGGATAAAGCACAAGGTTCGAGGACCGCACAGGATTAGACGAGCGCAAAAGCCGACGGTTAGAAAATAGTCCTTCGGGCGACAGAATTGCGTCGCCATCCATGACGGAAAGACCGTGAAAGTTGAAACCACGATCGACATCGCGTTTTTCCGAGACCGAGAAGTGACCGCTCCCCGCCGTGAATCAGCCTTTTCCGCCCTTGTAAGTCTTTTTAGGGCACGCACTTGAAAAGTTTCCGAATTGGTGGTCGCACATCGGCAAAACGGAAGTGATCGCTCAATTGTTAGTTTTAATGAGTTACTTAAAGCGTTGTCAATGATGCGAATTCGAGCTGTCAGCCGGGTAATCGGGAGCTGACTTCAAGGTTGAAGTTAAGCACTGGGCAGAAGTGCTTACTCAGGGGCACTGGGTTGGGCGCCAATTGCCGAAGTTCAATTCTGATCGGGCTTTCCACTTGTTGGGACTGGGTCGTTCAGCTTCTCCAATTTTGCTTGCCACTCTCGCACCTGATCCCTGTCTTTCGATTGTGGAACTAATTGCAAATAAGTTTGGATCTCTGAGATCGCAGAACCGTAATTGTTTTTCCGGGCATAAATCTCAGCCAGCAAGAGGTGCAGTTGCGGGAAACGAGTGCGCAGGTCCAGGCGTTCCGCGTTGCGCGCGCTCTTTTCAGCAGGTTCGATGTTGTTCAGCTTGTAATTTGCGACCGAGTTATAGAAATAGGCGGCGGTGTAATCCAGCGGATCGAGATCCACGATGTAACCAGCAATGTGATTAAACGGATCGGGATCCAGAATGTGATCGGTAAGTGTAAGGACCTCTTTCCAGTTTCGCGCCTCCAAGGCCATTAACGCGAGCGATAGATACGGCGGCAGGAACTTGGTATCGACCGTCGTGGCCTGGGTAAACGCCGCGCGAGCCGCATTCTCTTGGTTTTCCTTTTGTAAAACGGTGCCAAGCTGAAACCAAGCGCTTGCGTACGAGGGGAAGATCTCCACTGCCTTTTCATAATTTTTGCGTGCCTTGATCAGGTTGCCGTTCCTTTCGTTCCCGAGGCCTTGCTCATAAGCTTTTCTGGCATTCGCCGGTGCTTTGTAGGGGATGGCGCTAATCGTCATGCCTTCATTCTTTGTGCGTCGCTTGACTACAATGGCGCCAACATCAATGCTCTCGTTGCCTGGTTCGGTGAGGCCCATTAAGCTGATGACACGGGATTGAAAGCCCGAAATCGAGGCCCTTAGCTCACAATTCGCCAACTTACGCCTCGGAATCCCCGTCCGCGAATCGCTGCTAGCCGGAGCATCTCGCGAAGGCGGGTCGCCGCTAGCGTCAAGGAAAGAATCAGCCATCGATCCCAACTGCATGCTGAAATCACCACGGGAAGTTGTATATACCTGTTGACGCACGCTGCCGTTGCAAACCCGCTCAATCATCGCATCGTTCGGAATGGGCGAGCCATCTTCGCTTGCAACGCGTCCGTAGAGAAACATCACCAGATCCTCTTGCGGTTGGCTTAGCTGCGGATTAACCGGCGCAGTGGTCGAGGGACTGCTTGTGGAAGTGGGGGGTGGAGGGGGCGAAGGAACCGGAGCTGTGGGTTTCTGTGCAAATGCGACCGGTCGCAGAAGTCCCACTCCGAGCGCCACCCCGACGAAAATGCGTGTGCACTGGTTCACGGATCTGTTCCCGGAGAGGGAACGTCTGATGCACAGAACTCTAGGGCTCGGTTAAGCTGAAGTCAAGGCTCCAAATCGAATCACGCAACAGACAAGCCGTTTAGTGCCTGGTCGGCGCGGTTCCTGGAAAGGCTGGTTCCAAAACGAGCACGGATGCTCACCCGCGAAGAGACACAGCGGATTTCAGACCGCACCTGCCGATCATTTTTCAACTGTGATAAGACTGTGAAAATCGAAACTCCCCGCCAACTGCAGCTGGGCGCGGATGGATCCCAGGCAATCCTTACACCTACTTCAGATCCTCCCAAATTCTGGAAGGGTTGCCGGCTTGCCGCGACGTGTGCGCGAAAGGCTGGCACTTTTGACAGGTGAAAGTGTGCTCCGGCCAACGATACTTACAGCCTAGTGATCGGGCCGATTGACCCATAAGAAAGCACTCATGAGTTTGTGATCCTTCGGGATCTCATGCTCCTGCGATTTTCAGTGCAGGACTCAGAAAAGCTTTCCTGATACGAAAGGTGACGAGAAAACTATGGAGAGAAAGTGGACGACAATTGTAATGAGCCTCGCGGCCGTGAGTTTTCTGACATGCGCATCGGTGTTTGGTGCAAGTGACGAGAAAGCCGAAGTAAAAGGAATGATCATTTTCCGGACCGGAGAAACTTTGACCGTTAAAACCTCCGGTGGAAACGTTACTGTGGTTCTGACCGATGACACCAAAACGAAAGACAATAAGGGGCTAATTGGCTTGAGGAAGGAGTACATGGCCAATACGGTGCTTATACCGGGCCTGAAGGTGAACGTTGAGGGGGCGTCCGATGCCGAGGGCCGGATCGTAGCAAAAACAATCACCGTCGACGGTGATGATCTGGAAACAGCGGAGATGATCCAGGCGGGTTTGCATCCCACGGCGCAGCAAGTCCAGGAAAACACTGAACGGTTTTCCAAGTTGGGCGAATACGACGTAAAGGCCGAAGCAACGGTGAGATTTGCGGTGGGCAGCTCCCAAGTTTCGGCGGAGGACAAGGAACAACTCAAGAAGTTAGCGCAAACCGCCATTGATCTCAACGGTTATCTTATCGAGGTAAAGGGTTTTGCCGATTCCAGTGGCGACGCGATCATGAATGAGAAATTAAGCGAAGACCGCGCAGAAGCAGTAGTCGGTTATTTGACGCAGCAGTGCAACGTGCCGGTGCACCGTATCGTGGCGCCGGGAGCGCTGGGTGAATACCAACCAGCCGTATCGAACGAGACCCAGGCAGGGCGGGCGCAAAACCGGCGCGTTGAGATCAAAGTCCTGGTCAACAAAGGCATTGCCGGAAGCTAGGAGTACGCGAGCCTCGGCCAGATTCAACTTAGCGAGGTTCGGGTCAGCTACTCGCCGAGCTTTCGATGTAGTGAAAGTTCGGCGATTGGCGTGTACCTGGGGGATTTCTTCTGCGTTTCGAAATGCTTTTTGGTTTAGGCCAGCCGTCCGCTCAGAAAGGAACTCATGAATCAGAACAGGGCAGAAACTCGTAAGCATTGTCTGAGATTGTTTCTACCTCTGGCGGCGTTCCTGTTCGTTTTGCTTTGGGCCGTGGCGACTCATGCCAAAATGGCGACGGATTTCAATCCCAATCTCGATTTCTCGAAGTACAAGACCTTTGCTTATCTCGGCGGAGTTGAATCTCTCGTCAGGATGCAGCTGAACCCGGAGCTGCTCAACAATCGAATCCACCGCGCGGTGGTGCGTGAACTGTCGGGCAAGGGACTTCGCGAGGTACGGCCAGAGGAAAATCCGGATCTCGTGGTGCGTTATTGGGTTGAAGCGGAGTCAAACGCGCAGGTAACTGGCACTGCCCACTGGGGTACCTATGGTTCCTACTATGGTGGCTATTGGACTGTGATGTACACGACGATGAGCACACCGGTGACCCACAAGGGCACACTTGGCATTGAACTGATTGACGCGAATTCGCGGGATCTTGCGTGGCGCCTTTTTGTGAGTGAAAAGATCATCCACAACGATCCGGACAAAATCTGGAAGACGGCAGACAGCAACATTATGAAAGCGTTCAAAAACTATCCCCCCACAGCAGAAGCCATCGAAAAAAAGAAAGCGGAGTGGGCCAAAATAGACGCCGCCAAAAAACCGGCGCAGCCTTAGTGGTTCAATTCAATTCCTGATTCACGGGTCAACAGGAAGGAATTGGGTTACTTCTTGTTTGCCGCCTTATCTGGATTCGAAGTTGACTCTCAACAACCACCGGCAATGATGGGGACCATCCCCACTCCTTACGCGTGTCTCCCGTTCGGAGAGCTTTGGAGCGGGGCGGAGCTTTGCCGTCCAGGACTGTCAATGAATGGTTTTCGTTAATCTTTTCCGTGCCGCTTTTGGTTCGGATTGTTTACCTCTACTTTCCTTTGTGACACTATATTTGCTTCCCTCCAGGGAGGCACCCCGACTCAGCGAATGGCCAGCGTCGGCTCTCGACCAGCTAGCACGTACCTCGCTCGCAGCGGCGAAAGCTCAGATGTGGGAGATGACGGATGAAGGTCAAAAGCGGCCATCAATCCAAGACCTTTTGGAACCAGGAATCATGGGCGCAGACATTGCTCCTCTCTTCACTGGTAGCGCTGCTCTCCTACTTCGTTGTAAGAATCGAGGGTGACCTTGTCCTGCACCCTCAGACGGTGTGGGCGATGTGGCCTGGGTGTGCCCTTCTTGTGTCGGTACTCCTGTTCGTGCCGCGGAAGACGTGGCTGCTCCTGATCCCTGCGGCCTTTGCAGCCTTCGTTGTGTACGACCTGCAGTCGGGCGTGCCCCTTAGTTCCATTGCCTGGTTTATTTTGGCTGACTTGGCCGAAGTGTTAATCGCCGTTTTCGGTCTCGGCTATTTCTTCGATGGGCCTCCTCGTCTGAGCAGCCTCAAGAATCTGCTGAAGTATCTGCTCTGTGCCGTAATCCTTGGGCCTAGTGTTGCCGCCTTTTTTGCTGCCCCGGGTATCCACAGCAGGTATTGGAACGGTTGGAGCACCTGCTTTCTTTCCGAGGTGCTGGCGTTCCTTACGCTCACGCCGGCCATTTTGGGCTGGGCCAACAACAGGCCTGACCGCCTGCACGAAATGCGTGGGCGCATCGAGGCGGCAATCCTGATCACTGGTCTGGTTCTTCTGGGCTATCTAAGTCTCATGGTAGCCCAGGGCACTAACTCACCCGCTTTTCTTTATTCCCTCGTGCCGCTCCTCCTGTGGTCCGCTGTACGCTTTGGCATGACCGGCACCAATTCCGCAGTTATCGTGATCACCTTCTTCGCCATTTGGGGCGAAGCGCATCGGCGCGGCCCCTTCATCGAGGGTGGGCATCCTGTTAGCCTGCTTTCGATACAGCTGTTCCTGATATGCACTGCGATTCCTTTCATGGTCTTGGCGGCGCTTGCTCATGAGCGCGCGGACACCGAGGCGGCATTAAGGAAGCGGGAGGCAGATCTTTTGGAGGCCCAGCGCGTTGCGCAAGTTGGCAGTTGGCAATGGGACCCCAAGTCCGACAAAGTCGTCTGGTCCCCGGAACTCTTTCGGATCACTGGCCACGACCCGAACTTCCAGCCTCCCGGATACAGGGATCAGACACAGTTATATACCCCGGACAGCTGGGAACGCCTGCAGTGGGCCGTCGGCCAGGCCATGCGAAACGGAACGCCATACAAACTCGATCTTGAGATAGTTCGGCCGGATGGCACCAGGCGCTGGATAAGCGATAGCGGCGAGGCGTTGTCCGACGCGTCCGGCCGAATCATCGGCCTGCGGGGCACCGCCCAGGACATCACGGAACGCAAGGACGCTGAAGAAGCGCTTCGTGAGAGCGAGGAGAAGTTTCGCACGATGTTTCGAAACGCGGGTGTGGGCATGGTCATTGTTTCGCCTGCGGGACGTTTTCTTGCAGCGAATGATGCATTCTGCGTCACTCTGGGGTACACGGAGGAAGAACTACAGCGGAAGACCGTGCAGTCGATTACTCTTAAGGAAGATTGGCCGGAATTTATGCGGAATCTTAGCGAGACGCTGGAGCAAGGCACCACACTCCAAAGAGTCGAAAAGCGCTGCCTGCACAAAAGCGGACGAGTGGTCATTACGGAAAGTAGCGCCTCCTGGATTCGAGGCGCCGGGAGCCAGCCTTTGTTTCTGATTGGGACGGCCTTGGACGTGACCGAACGCAAACAGGCCGAGGAAGCCCTTGCGGGCGTGAGCCGCAAACTGATAGAGGCGCACGAGGAGGAACGCACCTGGATTGCCCGAGAGCTGCATGACGATTTCAACCAGCGTGTGGCGCTGCTGGCGGTGAATTTAGCCAATTTGGCTGAACGGCTTGGCGTCGAGGCGGGCAGCCAGTTCGAAGAAATCCATGAAAGCGTGGCGAATTTGGGGAGGGATATCCAGACTCTGTCGCACCGCCTGCATTCGTCAAAACTGGATTTGCTGGGCCTTGAAAAGGCCTCGTCCTCTTTGTGCCGGGAGTTTTCACAGGGTCAGAGTATCAAGATTGATTTTCAATCGGCTGGCGTTTTCAAATCCCTGCCGAAGGATGTCTCGATTTGTCTCTTTCGGGTGCTGCAAGAGGCTCTTCAAAATGCCATCAAGCACAGCGGTGCGGCGCGTGTCGAGGTGTTACTTAGAGGCGCGTCGAACGAGATTTACCTGAGTGTGCATGATACTGGTGTGGGCTTTGATCCTGAAAAGGCGGCGATTGAACATGGGCTGGGTCTGACAAGTATGAAAGAACGAATAAAATTGGTGGGCGGCCTGTTGAGTATTGAATCGGAGCCCCTGCGTGGAACGACCATCCATGCTTGTGTTCCTTTCGAAACACATTACGCCGCTCAACGTGCGGCCGGATGATGCTTTACTTCTTTGCGGCGCTGCGCAACTCATCCGTACGTGAGTGCGGGAGTCAAAACGCGGAAACTACTTCGGAGTGTTGATCGCAAATCGCAGCGTAACCTCCGCTCTTCGATTGCTCGGGAAATGCGCTCGCCGGGTATGCGCAGCAAAGGTAAAAAGAGTACCTCTGAGCAAGTTCGTTCCAAAGCTTCTCAACCTGAATAGCCGCATCGTGCTTCCCCTGTGCCCACAACATGGTAACCACTTCACCGAAGACAACGAGTCGCTTGTTTTTGACAATGGCTGCGGCCTCTAGCCTGCGCAACATATCTTCAAGCCTGATGAGAAAACGCTCGCGGTCCAGTCTCATTGCGTCCACGAGCTCGCTGAGCGTCCGATCGGCATCAAGGATGACCAGCTGTTCAGTTCTTATCGCCTCACGCACATCGATTCTTTGGCAGATTAATTGTTTCTCTAACCAGATTCGATGGGGACTCGTCAGTATGGCAAGGATAGATTCCTCCGCACTCAAGGAACTCCGCAGCAATGAGAGGAATCCGGCCAAAAGCACGGAATCATCCGCGTAGAAATGCACCACGTGTCCCACTCGACGATCCGGACGTAGATCCTCAGTCTGGGCAAAATCGTGGCCCGCAATGCTGCGGCTCACAAATTGCTTGCCCTGAAGAGCGGCGGTCACGCCAGGAAGCAAATCGGTTGCGGCATCAGACTTGAGCACATACCCTGCTGCGCCAGTCCCTAATGCTTCTTCTACGATGTCTGGGGAACTATTTTGGCTGCAAAATAGGATCTTTGTATTCGGCGAATACAGTTGGATCTGCTTCGCAGCCCCAATCCCATTCAATCTCAGAAGGCTGATGTCCAATAAGACGATATCGGGGCGCAATTCTCGGACTTTTTCGACTGCGCTTATTCCATCCGCTGCTTCGCCCACGATCAGAAGCTCTGACCGTTTTCGAATTTCGTACGCAGCGAAACTACGCCAGGGCTCATAATCATCTACGACGAGAATCCGAAACATTTGTCCGTCTACAACCATCCGGCCCCACGTTTAGAGCCCGCTTCTGCACGGAGAGTTGCCGAACTAAGGATTGTCAGCCTTGCAAGCAGTCGCCACTCTGGAGATCTTCGGATCAGTGCCGTCATGATGCGAAACATGGGAAGGCATTGTATCAGGGTGCTAAGTTCTTTTCTATGGACCATGAGTCAATCAGCTACTCTTGGATCTTGGTGTTGCTCATTGGCATGCATAGTCCCCAGGGTCGGTTCAGGTTTTCGAGGAAGTTAGGCGCCCGCAGACTCCCTCGTGAACAGCCCGCCTTTGGCTTTACTGGAGGAATACTCCAGGCCGACTGCGGTTCTATCTTCATGCCCTCGCCTCAATGCTCTTCTCACGGCTGCGAATACAAGATTGAGCACATTCTGTCCTTTTAGTTCCAGCAGTCTATCGTTCTAGGAGCTTCGATCTGCCAATCTAATCGAAGATGCCGGATGATTGCGGCCTGAAGCGATTTTGCGGATCAGGGCGAGGAGCCGGCTGCACTGCGGCGGGAACCATTCTGCCAAAATAGTCGAGCGAGAAGTTCTCAATGAGCCTTCGGACTACTGCCACACGAGCGGGCTATTTCTTATTCGCGCTGACTGCTGTTGCGCGGACGCAAGCGCCGGCGCAGACTTCGACTCGAAATACTGAGGCGCCGAGCACTGAACCCGACTCTCTGACTGCGGAGGCCGCTGCGGGCGATGCCCGGGCGCAATTTGATCTCGGGAATTATTATTTTAATGGCCGCTACATGACCCTCGATTACGCGCAGGCCCTGTCTTGGTATCGCAAATCCGCTGCCCAGGGCTTTGCTCCTGCGCAGGATCAGCTCGGTGCCATGTATGAAAACAATCTCGGTCTGCCGCAGAATTACAAGGGCGCGGCAAGCTATTACCGTCTAGCGGCAAACCAGGGCTACGCGCTCGCGCAGTACCATCTGGCAGCGATGTATGAGGCCGGCCTCGCCGTCCATCGTGATTACAAGCAAGCCCTCAACTGGTACCGCAAAGCAGCTGACCAGAATCTCCCTGACGCAGAGGAGGAAGTCGGCTATTTCTATCAGTGCGGACTGGGAGTTAAGCGTGATTATGTCCAGGCGATCGCTTGGTATCTCCGCGCCGCCGGCCACGGCAATTCCAACGCCGAAAACCAGCTAGGCTACATGGCGGAGCAGGGATGGGGCCAGCAGCAGAATTTCGCCGAGTCTCTTTCCTGGTATTACAAAGCCGCGGAACATCGCAACGGCCAAGCCCAGGAGAACATCGGTTATATCTTTCAACATGGCACTGGCGCCTCGATAGATTTTGCCAAGGCGATCTCGTGGTTCGAGCAAGCCGCGGCCCAGGGCAACGGCGACGCTGAGAACCAGCTTGGGTGGATGTACCAATTCGGGCAAGGCGTGCAACGGGACGATGCCAGGGCGCTGAGTTGGTATCAATTGTCTGCCGACAGGGGCAATATCAACGGCCAAAGGAACCTTGAGGATCTCACCACCAATCTTGAGGAAGACGGTTCGTCGCAAAATGCCACTGCCGCTGTCCATGATCCTGCCCTTGACCAGGCTCAGCGTTGGGCGAACATCCAGGATCTTCGCCATCGCATTGACGCAGTGGAGGCCGACGCCTCCTACCAAGATGATCTCGTCAGCCAGCTCGAACATATGAACAAGGGCAAGACCGATGGCGTCAGCAAACTTTTCAAGGCCATGGGAAACGTCGGCTCCGTCAAATACAAGCTCCTGGCTGAGAAAGATCGCGACGAAGCAGCCCGCCTCCGCGACCAACTGTCTCGCATCGAGAGTCTAAATCCGTCCTCCACGCAGGCGAGCATTCCCTAAGTTCGGGCGACACGGATGGGCTTCGCAATTTTAGATTTTCCCGTTAGCCCGCTCAAAGCCAATTTTCCGGATTGCGCCCGGATGACGGGCATACCTGAAACAAACCTGCCAGCCATCTCCGAAACTCCTGGGCAGGTCACCATACCAACAATTTCCTTTCCAGACGCCTCTCCCGTCCCTTTGGCAACCTGCTGTGTGCGGGAGACGATTGTTTCTGGAACGACTGGTGCCGGAGAAAGGAGTCGAACCTTCACGACCTTGCGGTCAGCGGATTTTGAGTCCGCCGCGTCTGCCATTCCGCCACTCCGGCGTGGAGACATTCAAAATAACATGTGGGGCTATTCCCTGTCAGCAGCGGTCCCGGGAGAAAGTGACGCGACTCGCCTGGCGTGACCAATCTCACTTAAAACGATCTTTCTTTCCCACAGTTCCGTCAAGATGACCGCCGGTCAAAATCCTGCAAGCTTCCTAGGCTTCACCTACCCAGGCAGTACTATTACTGTGGAAAAACCCCTGCCACTGGACACCCTCCCAACATGGCACTAATCTGAGGCCGTCTCGATTCTCAGGGGACCCTCTCCGGGTCAAGATCGGGCGGCAAAGAAATTATGGCAGTGATTGTTCCCCTTCCGGCCGGGCCTGCGCCCGAGCCCCGCGGTTCTTTTTTCTGGATGCAGCGCGTTCTGCGCGAACTCGAACACGTGCGCCAATCCGCGACTCCCGATGCCGTACATGATTTGCGCGTGGCGCTGCGGCGGTGCCGCTCCATGGCGGCGACGATAGAGGAAGTGGATCCGCATCCCGCCTGGAGAGAAATGCGCAAACAGGGGCGAAAACTTTTTCGCAAGCTTGGCGCGCTCCGCGACGTGCAGGTTCAGGAAGGACTCGTAAGGAGACTGGGAGCAGAAAATGACCGGTTGCGCGCGCTGCTGCTGAACCGGATGGAAGTTTGCGAAAACAATTCGCGAGAACAGGCTCTGCGCGCAGCCGCGCGCTTCGACGAAAAGCAATGGAAACGACTTGCGCGAACGCTGCGCAGCCGCGCGCAGCTGGTCGCTCCCGGCGGTCTCGCGGCGCAATGCCTGGCGCTCGAACGGTTCGAGGCAGCGCGGGAATTGCATCGCCGCGCTTTGCGTACGGAGCGTCCGAAACCGTGGCACAAACTGCGCATTGGCGTAAAGAAATTCCGCTACACCGTCGAAGGTTTTCTTCCCGAACATCACGCCGCATGGAGCGGGGATTTGAAGCGCGTGCAGGATCTGCTTGGAGATATTCACGATTTTGACGTGCTGCACTCGATGATCAAGGAAACGGGCGACGCAACTTTTGCAGAAGAACGCGGCATCTGGGAAGAAGCCATCGAGCGCGAACGCCATGACCGCATCGAAACCTACCGCCAGCTGACTCTCGGCACGGTGAGTCTCTGGAATCGCTGGCAAATCGGCCTGCCGACC
The DNA here is from genome assembly GCA_035518615.1 of Terriglobales bacterium. GTDB lineage: Bacteria > Acidobacteriota > Terriglobia > Acidiferrales > UBA7541 > Acidiferrum. Next base: position 82,085 of record DATIXL010000145.1, read on the forward strand.
AACGGACAGATTCACGCGGCAGCAATGGCGCGCATCCAGACAACGGCACGCGCGGCGGATCCGCATCACCGCCGGACCACGCGCGACGCCAATCTTGCGCGCGGAATTGCGGAAGCATTTCGGCGCGCAAAAGTTGCAACAATTTTCGCGGAGGTAAGTTTCAGGCGTTTGCTTCTTGCATCGTCAAAGCTGCAGGGAATTCGGCCAGGCGCTACGGGAAAGGGCGCGCGGAAGGCCGCGAGGAAGTACCTGGCGTCGCTGCCCACGCCGCCAGGATGGAGCAACGAGGACTGGCGCATGGTCGCCTTGGTTTTGCGCTATCACCGGGGAGCGGAGCCCAAATCGGACCGCGGCGCAATCTCCAAGATGGCCGGGGAACAGAGGAACAATATCTATTTGCTGGCGGGAATCTCGCGGTTAGCAAGAGCTTTGCGGAAAGCAGGAATGAATTCCTCCAAAGGCATGCGCGCGACCGCGTCCGGCGAAGCAATCGTGCTGACCGCTCCGAATCTTCAGGACTCGCCGGAAGTTTCCGCGCGGTTGGCCGCGGCAAAACATTTGCTCGAACGCGGATTGGGAAAACCCATTTTAATCAAGGCGGTTCCCGCGCCGGAAAAAATCGTGACGCTGACGAAAGCAGCCGACGAGCAGCCCTTGTCCGCGGCGGCTTCCGACTGAATCCATCCCAGCGCGATCATTTGCGCGCTTTTCGCAGTAGCTTCGGAGTCGCGAGCCAGACGAGCGTTCCTTCCGGCGGGAAGATCCTCGACAACTCGAGCACCGCGACGCCCGCTTTTTTGAGCTGACTCAAGTCTTTTTTCATGCCCAAGCCGACGGAAAGCAATTCATCGAGATGCGGCGCGTGCCCGAAGCAGAAAACAGTCTCGAGCGAACGGTACTTTGCGAGATCGCGGTAGAAAAAATGAACTTCGGAGCCGGGAAGCAGAAGATCCGTGCGGCGAATTTTCAGTTGTGAAACTTTGAAAACGGAAGAAAAAATCTCCGCCGTCTGCATGGCGCGCACGTAAGGACTGGAAAGAAATAGATCGGGCTTCACACCGAGCGCCGCAACGCCTTGGGCAACTTCCTTCGTTTTCTTCAGGCCTTCCTCGGTGAGATAACGTTCCGGATCGGGCGGACATTTCGGATCCTCGCGATCAATGGCGATTCCGTGCCTGACGATGTACAAGAGCATCTTTCTCTACCTCGCGGCGACCACAAAAACCATCGTGCCAGATTTCACGGCGCGACGAGACGAAAATAAAGCCGCACGTGAAATTCCTTTTCGAAAAGCTCAGCGCAGCGTGTGGCGTCGCGGAGGTCTTCGGCAACGTCGCCTCGCGCGGCAACCTGAACCGCTACCGCGCCGCGCTGAAACGAAGCGGTAAGACTGGTGACGCGCTGGCGATGCGAGTGATCTAATCCTTCGGCGATGCGAAGAATCGCGGCGAGACGCAGAGCGAGGTGCCGGTCGCCATTGTTCAAAAAGGAGTAAGAAACATGGTGGCTCGCCGGCTCAGCCTTGCGGTTGTGGTAGCGAACGGCCGCGGCGACAATGGCGCGCTCGCGGCCTTCGAGCCCGGGGATGTCGCCGTTCATGGTGAGATACTCACCGTGCTTGTGATGTCCCTTGTGGCTGACGGTGTGGCCCACGTCGTGGAGCAAAGCACCGGCATCGAGAAGCACGCGCGATTCCGGCGGAAGGTGATGAACAGGCTGCAAGCGATCGAATAATTGCAGGCTCAGTTCCCGCACGTGCTCGGCGTGACGCTGATCCTGTTCAAGGCGCCGCGCAAAGCTGCGCGCGCCGAGAAGCAACTGCCGGGCAGCGGCATTGTAACGATGCGGCTCCTTGCGCGAGAAAGCGTCGCGAACGATTTCACGGATCAGGCCTTCTCGGATTCCGACGCCAGGAATGGTGAGGCTATCCACGTTGAGATAGCGTCCAAGCGTAACAAAAATAATTCCGGCGATGCCCATGACGTCCGCGCGGTCGCGGCGGATGCCGTAGGCTTTCATGCGCTCGCGGAGATCAAGCTTGAGCAGCTGCGGCAAGCGGTCGCGCAAGAGAGATAGTTCGAGCGTCGGCAGGCCATGGCGGCGCGGGCCGGGTGCCACAGTCGAGAGCGCTTCCGCGTTGCCGCCAAGAGCGACGGCCATTTCGTCACCAAGATTCGGTCGCGAAGGCAGTTTGGATTCGAGGAGTGCGCGAAGATAACGCCGAACTTGTTCGGCTTGCGGAGGCTGAATCACGCCGGGAAGATCGAGCGTGGTCATGAGCCGAACGGTGCCGACGGGGAGTTGCGCGGTCTGCTCCACGCGGTGATCGCGAAGGAGACTGATTTCCAGGCTGCCGCCTCCGAGATCGAGAATGCAACGCGGCAGAGCTTCCGGGCCGAGCGCTGCGAGAACCGCTTCGCGGCCAAGGCGGGATTCTTCCGCCGCGCTGATGACTTCCAGCTTGATACCCGAGCGCATTCGGATGTAGCGCACGAAGGCTTCGCGATTTTTCGCTTCGCGGGTGGCGCTGGTGGCGACGGCGCGATAACGAGTGACGCCGAATTCATCCATGATTCCTCGAAAATGACGAAAGGCTTTGCCGCTTTTCTTGACGATCTCTTCCGTAAAACGATTGCGTACGAAAACGCTTTCGCCAAGACGGAGGGGATAACGCTCGTTGTGGAGCGGCTCGATATCTATGGCGGAATAGGCGCGAGCGACGGAAAGACGGACTGCGTTGGAGCCGGCATCAATCGCGGCGATGTGTACCGGTTCGGACATTCAGGAACTTATCGCCAGAGATGCGCGAGAGCGGAAGAGGGCGCGTACTTGGTCGCGCGGATCCCGAGCTGCTCGGCAATCCTCTGGCGCAGCAATTTGTTGACGGCCGGAACGCTGGCTTCGCCGTCGAGTTCGATGAAATTATGGCGCTTGGCCATGGTCTCGAATTCACGTTTGATCATGGTCTGGTAACGAATAAAAGACCAGTACAAATCGTGAGAGAGAGACATGTCGCGGCCCGCCTCCCAATAGCTGATGGCCTGGGCTTTACGGAATTCGCGGCCGAAAGCCGTTTCCGGACGGACGTTGAGCCAGAACGTGAGATGCGGGCGAAGCGCCATGGCGTAAAGTCCCGCGAGATAATCGCGGTTGATGCCGCGGACGACGCCGCGCCCGATGAGCGTGAAGATGTACCGGTCGGCAAGAACGACGGCGCCAGACTTAAGGGCGGGAACGATGCGATGCTCGAGCTGGTCAAAGAAATCGGTGGCGTACATCAGAGCAAGAGTGAGGCGGGTGACCGCATTCTTGGCGAGCAACTCGTCGATGTCGCGTCCGACGAGAGCAGAGCGCCGCAAGCCGCTGGTCTGGACCGCAAAGCCTTCCGACTCGAGCCATTCCTGAAGCAGAGCGATTTGGGTGGAGCGGCCGGAGCCGTCCATCCCTTCGATGACTACCAAAGAACCCGTAATATCCCCGGGATCAAAGCCGACGAGGGGTTCGCCAAAAAAAGATTGAGAAGATTCTTCTTCGCCAGGAGCAGCAGCCTTTGCCACCGGAGCGGAAGGAGCTAGAGCAGCAGCTTCCCCTTCGGGGGCAAGCGGCTTTTCCTTCTCTTTTTCTTTCTCCGAATCCGGCATATCTATTCTGCTATCTCCGCGCGAGGAGCGAACCGCTTGAGATCAATTTTGGACGCCACGATGTCGCGCATCTGGCGCTGCAATTTGTTTACTGGCAAGGTGCCATCGAGCACGACAAAATTATCGGATTCGACCATCTTGTCGTATTCCTCGAGGATGCGCGCCTGGAAAAGTTTGAAGCTTTCCGCGCGGTCATAGGAGAGCGCAAGATCCATTCCCGCTTCGTAGTATTTGAGGCGAGGACGGCCGCTGAGGATGCGGTGAACGGCGACGTCCAGCGGAGCGCGAAAATAAAACGTGATATCCGGAATGGGCGCGAAGCGATAGAGATTACGCAACCAACGCGGAGGACATCCGCGCGAAGCGTCGCGCGCGAACGCTGTGTAGATGTAACGGTCCGCAAGGACCAGATAATCTCCCTGCAGGAGCGGCATGATCTGGCGCTCGCAACGGTCGGCGAAGTCGGCGGCGTGCAGCAATGAAAATGTCGGGGGAGTTAGAAGACGGCGCTGCTTGCCGCGTCGCGTAGCGGATTTGACGAGCGGGGATGAATTCCATTCCGTGAAGTGAAGACGATAGCCGCCGATTTCCAGCCAGCGTTTCAAGAGATAGAGTTGAGTGCTTTTGCCCGAGCCGTCCGTGCCTTCGACCACGATGAGGGCGCCGGGATAGGCACGGCTGGGGACGGGGCGTCCGGGCTGTGGCAAAGTGGATTTAGCCGCTTCCCCGCGCAAAGGTTTCGCAGTTTCCTGGATTTCCATCACAATTTGTTGTGGCCGTGGATCAAAGAAAACAATATTCGAGAATTGTTACAAGGGCATTACAACACAATTCCGGGCAGGCTCGCAAAGCGAGGAAGGCGCTCAGAAGATCGAAACCTTAATGTGTAAGAACTTTTTCGGATTCTGGCGGAAATCTCCGATCAGCAAGCGCAAATCTCCCGTAAGGCCGGTCAAGTTGTCATAGAGCTGCGGATCGGAGAAAAGTTTCCCTGCCGTTGTGGTGTTGTCGTTCAGCTTGGCCGTAGCGGAAGCGAGGTTCGAACTGGTGTCGCGAAGTTTGTTGTACAGCGTATCGTCGGTGGCCAGCTTGCCCAGAGTGCCTTTACCTTCGCGCACATCGGAAATCATGGCATTTCCGTTGTGCAGAGCCTGTTTCGCCTCATCGTAGAGGGTCGGATCGTAAAGCAGTTTGCCAAGGGTTCCCTTCCCCGCGCGCAAGTCCGAGAAGATGCCGTTGGCGTTATCGAGAGCCTTGTCCACCTTGTTGTACATTTCGTCGGAAGCCACCAGCTTGCCGATGGATCCCTGACCCGCCTGGATATTGCTGACCATCTGGTCGCTCTTGGCCAGAAGACTGTTGAGATGATTGTAGGCTTGATCGTCGGTGAGCAGTTTGCCGAGCGATCCGCGGCCGTGCTGCACGCCGGCAATCAGGTCGCGCGCGTCCTGGGACAAGGCCTGCATGTTCCCCAGGAGGTCTGCACTTCTTTCCACAACTTCCTTGATGGCTTTTTCTTCGACGCCGGGGACTTCCGCGCCATTCTTCAAGGGAACGCCGGTGAAGCCGCGAGTAATGTTCACATAGCGATTTCCCAAGAGCCCTTCCGTGACCAGGCTCGCCGTGGAATCCGTCAGGATGTCATTCTGATAGCGCTCGTCAATTCGCATTTCAACTTCGACGTTGCGATCTCGGTCGAGAGGCTTACCGGGGACGCGGGGAACGAATTTGATGGCTTCCACGTTGCCGACTTCCACGCCATCCAGCCGGACGGGGGCGCCTCCAGTGAGGCCGGAAACCTCCGGAAGAAAGGTTTTGAGGCGGTATTTAGGACCGAAAACGCCAGGCGCGGTGACATAAAAAATACCGGCAGCGAGAACAAACAAGCCCACGAGGACGAAAAGGCCCACACGCAGTTCCGCCCAGGTCAGTTGTTTTCTCTGCGCCATCTTCGATGCCTCCCGCTTTCCCTGCCACAAGACTACCGCAAAATCAGATCAGGAAACGCTGCAAATACGGATCCCTGGTTTCCGCGAGCTCCTCCGGTTCGCCTTCAAAATAAACCACGCCTTCACGCAAAACAGCAAATCGCGTGACGGAAGGAATCGCCTTGTCTGGAGTAACGGCGGATTCGGAGACAACGCGGCGCTCCGCGGCGTCGAACCGAAAATTTGCCATGGCAAAACCGTCCTGAAGGCGATGGGTGGCGAGGATGGAGGTCACTCCGTAGATATCGCGGAGGCGGAGAATCAGCGTGATGATAGTTTGCGAAGTGACGGGATCGAGGCCCGCGGTCGGCGAATCGTAAAGAACAATGGGAGGGCGGTTGATCAAGGCGCGCGCGATCGAAACGCGGCGGCGCATCCCGCCTGAAAGTTCGGAGGGCAGCAGCTCCAGGGTATTTTCGAGCTCCACAAAGCGCAGCGCTTCCTGCACGCGCGGTTCAATCTGATCTTCGTCCAAGTGTTCTTCGCGGAGGCGGTACGCAACATTGTCCGCGACGGTCATGGAGTCGAAAAGAGCGCCTTCTTGAAATACAAAACCTATTTCGCGGCGAAATCCCAGCAGTTCTTTTTCTTCCATGCCTTCCAGATTCTTGCCCAGCACGGTGGCGTGGCCTGCGGTTGGACGTAAGAGACCGGCAGCGATCTTTAAAGACAAGGTCTTTCCGGTGCCCGTTTCGCCGAGAAGGATCAGCGTGTCGCGAGGCTTGACGTTGAAGGAAAGGCCGCGAAGGACTTCCCCTTCGTCAAACCCCAAGTGCACGTTATCGAATTGAACGGCGGGCGCTTGGGCTTCAGCTGAAGTGTCAGGTAGAGTCATCAGAAAATTTTGTTTGCGAGGAACAGAGCGAGTTTTGTAAGGAACGTGTTTGCGACGATGATCAGGACGGAAGCAAGCACGACAGCTTGGGTGGTGGCGCGGCCAACACCCTGAGTGCCACCGCGGACGGTCAGCCCTTTGTAACAGCCGATGGTGGCTAGAATGAAGCCGAAGATGATGGGCTTGCTCATGCCCTGCATGATATCGCCGAATTCAAGAGCGTTGATGGCCCGAGTCCAGAATTGAACGATATCAAGGCGCAAAGTGAACACCGAGGCCACGCAGCCGCCGATCAAGCCAATGAAATCCATCAGGGCAGTGAGCAGAGGAACGACGAGGACGGCGCCGAGAACGCGCGGGGTGACGAGTTTGCGGCTGGGATCGGTGCCCATGGCGCGCATGGCGTCAACCTGTTCGGTGACCAGCATGGAACCGAGTTCGGAAGCGATGCCCGAAGCGCAGCGGCCGGCGACCAGGATGCCCGTCATCGTCGGGCCTAATTCGCGGACCAAAGCGAGCGCAACGACATCGCCGGTAAGGGCGGTTTGGCCAAAACGGGTGAATTGCGCGCCGGTCTGGAGGACCATCACCGCGCCGATGAAGAAACCGCAAACCAAGACGATCGGGAGCGAACCGACGCCGATGCCATCCATCTGGTCAAGAATGTCTTGGATGTAATACGGACCGGAGAGAAGATTCGTGAGCGATTGGAAGGCGAGGTAAGAATATTCCTGCAGACCAGCGATGAGTTCCTTGGCTCCACTGGCCACGATCCCAGCCACGGAGGGCGCTTCCTCCTCCGGAGGTTTGTGGCCTGCCATCTGAAGAGGCATCTCTCCCAAAGATTTCCGCTCCTCAAAGAACCGACAAGCAAAAATCCCAAACCAGCCGCGGCAACAAATGCCGGCCCAGAGCCACGAAGAGGCATCTCCGGCGAAAAATCCAGTGAAAGAAGCGTAACTGCGCCACCATGCGCCGTCAAGGTTCGATCTCGGATTGGCGAAAAAAGATTTTCGAACGAGTCCAGGGGAAAGGTAGTAGCAATCTGCTCCACGGGAGCTCGCAAACTGGACGAGAAGCGCAAGCAAAGATACACTTTGTTATTTCTCCGACGCGAAATGTACCGGGCAGAAGGTGCTGCGAAGAGATGCTGCATTTCTATACAGCAGGCGAATCACACGGCCAGGCGCTGCTCGCGTTCATTTCCGGATTACCGGCGAGCGTGCCTGTGGATCTTGAATTTATCAATCGCGAATTGCATCGAAGACAGCTGGGGTACGGACGCGGGGGGCGGCAGAAAATCGAGAAGGATCGCGCGGATGTTTTCGCCGGAGTGCGGCATGGACAGACGATCGGAGCGCCGGTTGCGCTGCGAATTGAAAATCGTGATTGGTCGAATTGGGAGAAGATACTTCCTGTGGATGCGGCGGAGGATGATGCGCCGACAAGGAAACTCCTGGCGCCGCGTCCCGGGCATGCGGATTTGGCGGGGTCGCAGAAATTCAATTTTCATGACGCGAGATATGTGCTGGAGCGAGCTTCGGCGCGGGAAACGGCGGCGCGCGTGGCGGCCGGAGCCTTTGCGAAACTGATGCTGCGGCAGTTTGGCACGGAGATCGCGAGCCACACGATTCAAGTAGGGCACGTGCAGCTGGAGCGTGCGGCTGCGTGGGGAGAGATACGCGCGATCTCCGACGATCTGGAATCACCGCTGCGGTGTGTGGATGCGAACACGCAGGAGAAGATGAAAACAGAAGTGGATGCGGCGTTGAAGGCAGGAGATACCGTTGGAGGGATTTTCGAAGTGGTCGCTCACAATGTGCCGGTGGGACTGGGTTCGCATGCGCAGTGGAATGAAAAGCTGGATGGAAGATTGGCGCAGGCGGTGATGAGCATCCAGGCGGTGAAGGCCGTGGAACTTGGAGCAGGTGTGCTTGCCGCGGGTTCATATGGAAGCGAAGTACAGGACGAAATCTCATACGATAAAGGCGCGAAGAAATTTCAGAGATCCTCAAACCGCGCGGGCGGGTTGGAAGGAGGGATCACCAACGGTGAGGATGTAGTGGTTCGAGGGTACCTGAAACCAATTTCGACGCTGAGGAGAGCGCTAGGAACCGCGGACATGGTGACCAAAGAACCGGTCCAGGCGGCCTACGAGCGATCGGATTGGTGTGTGGTGCCGGCAGCGGGAGTAGCGGGAGAGGCCATGGTGGCACTTGTCCTGGCGGATGCTTTTCTGCAAAAATTCGGAGGAGACTCACTCGCCGAGATGCGGCGAAATTTCGACAATTATGCCCGACAAATCCAAGAGTTCTGAACCGGCCGTGGCGGCGGAAGCGTCCGCTCCAGCGCGGAAGATCTATCCAATTCGCAAGTATGGGGACCCTGTGCTCGAGACGCCTGGCAAATCAATCACGAAGTTTGACTCCGAACTTGAGGAATTGACGGAGGACATGTTTGCCACAATGTATGCGGCACAAGGCGTGGGACTCGCGGCGCCGCAAATCGGATTGAGCTTGCGGCTGACCGTGGTGGACGTGACCAGCGGAAAAAATCCCGAAGCGAAGATCGTGCTGGCCAATCCGGACATCATCCACGCGGAAGGCGAAAAGCGCGAAGAAGAAGGCTGTCTTTCGATTCCCGGATTCCGCGGGTACGTGATTCGTCCGCAGTTCGTGACCATCAAAGCGCAGAACGCAAAAGGCGAATGGTTTGAAATACGCGGCGAAGATTTACTGGCGCGCGCGTTTTGCCACGAGATTGACCACCTGAACGGGGTGCTTTTTTTGCAGCACCTGAGCATGCTCAAACGCGACCTGATCCGGAGAAAAATCAAGAAACTTCGGAAACAGGGCGAGTGGTAGCCCGAAGAGGAAGCTCGCGGTGAGCGGCTTGCGCATCGTTTTCTGTGGAACACCTCAATTTGCGGTGCCCTCCTTGAAGCATCTTCTCTCCCAGAAGGATTTTGAGATTGCAAGTGTGATCACGCAGCCGGATCGCGCGCGCGGCCGTGGACAAAAGGTGGCGACCTCTCCCGTGAAAGAAGCCGCTCTCGCGGCAGGGGTTGCGGTTCATCAACCGGAAAAAATGCGAATGCCGGAAGCGGAAACTCTTTTGCGCGAATTGAAACCGGACGCCATCGTGATCATCGCGTACGGACAAATTATTCCCGAACGTCTGCTGAACATCCCGCGACTGGGATGGATCAACCTGCACGCTTCCCTGCTGCCAAAATACCGCGGGGCGGCGCCGATCAACTGGGCAATCGCGAACGGCGAAGAGCGTACTGGCCTGACGACCATGAAAATTGACGCCGGAATGGATACCGGGGAAATGTTGCTGCAGCACGAAGTGGGAATCGGGCCGAAGGAAACGGCACCTGCACTCGCCGTGCGGCTGGCGGAGGCGGGAGCGGCCCTGATAGCGGAAACGCTGCGCGGATTGAGCGCGGGCTCGATTCACGGACGGCCGCAAAATGATGCGGGAGCGAGTTATGCGCCGCTGCTCAAGAAGAAAGACGGGAAAATCGCATGGGAACGCACCGCGCGGCAGATTTTTGACCGTATGCGAGGGTTCGCGCCGTGGCCGGGAGCATTTTCTGCATTTCGCGGACAGAGTTGCCATCTATGGGGCGAGCCAGCCGCCGACGAGAATACGGATGCGCAGCCAGGGACGCTGATTCCTGCGCAAAAGGAATTGTATGTAGCGTGCGGAAGCAGAAGCATTCTCCGCCTTCAGCGCGTCAAATTGGAGGGCCGGAACGAGGTTCAGGCGGCAGAATTTGCGCGAGGAGCACGTCTTGCTGCCGGGGAACGCTTTGACGAAGAGTGAATTGCACGGGCGACAACGGTCATGCATACTCAAAATTCGCGCCATCGGATTCAAGGCCGCATTGGGAGCCAACCTTTCATGAACAATTCAAGAATTTTTCCAAAGTACGGGAGTGTGCGTGCCCGCGGCAAGGAGCTGCTGCGCGCAGCCGTGTGCGCTTTGCTGGTTGCGCAACTCGCATGCGTTCCGGCGGCTTTTGGTGACAGTAGAAAGGTGACCGCGGCGGACAACACCGCGGCCGACCCATTGCTCGCGGTGATGAAGGCCGAACTGCTGCGCGCGCAAACCGATCTGGCGAAATCCGATCCGGCTCCTTACTTCATCGGATACACGGTTTACGACCAAAAGTACGTGATCATGGCGGGCTCGTACGGCAGCTTACTGGCGAATACTGTGGTGCAGAGGCGCGAGGCGGACGTGACGATCCGCGTGGGATCGCCGGCACTGGATAATACACACGGACAAAGCAGGATGAGCGGCATGACTTCCGGAATGCTGCCGCTCAGCGACGACAAAGACGCGATCTCGATGGTACTGTGGCAATTGACGGACCGGGAATACAAGCGGGCAGCCCCCGCATTCCTGAACGTGAAGACGAACACCGCAGTGCGCGCAGAAGAAGAGGACAAGTCCCCGGATTTTTCGAAAGAGGCTCCGGTGACGCACGTGGCGCCGCCCGTGCCTCTTCCCGCGTTTGACCGGGCGCAATGGGAAGGCGAAATCCGGCGGCTCTCCGGGGAGTTCCGAAAATATGACTACGTGTACACCGCCAACGTGGTGCTGCAAGTGCAGGACGCCGACGAGCACACGGTAACTACTGAAGGAACGGAGATCACTTCCCCGAGCGTCTCAACGCGGATGATTATCGAAGCGCAGACTCGGGCGGACGACGGAATGGAGCTTCTTCGAGTCGAGACATTCCAATCGCCCTCACCGGAAGGATTGCCGAGCGAAGCAGAGCTAAACGCCAGGATCGAAAAAATGGCTTCGGACTTGAAGGCGCTGAGAAATGCGCCCGTGGCGGAGCCCTACGACGGTCCTGCACTCTTAAGCGGGCGGGCGGCGGCGGTATTCTTTCACGAAGTGCTGGGACACCGCCTCGAAGGGCACCGCCAGCGCGACGAGGACGAAGGACAGACCTTCACCAAGAAAGTTGGTCAGGAAGTTTTGCCGAAGTTTTTGAGCGTGGCTGACGATCCCACTCTTCATGAACTGGGCGGGGTGAGGCTTGCAGGATCCTATGCGTATGACGATGAAGGAGTGCCGGCACAACGCGTGGACGTGATCCAGAACGGCGTTCTGAAGAATTTTCTGATGTCGCGCATGCCGATCACGGGCTTTGATAAATCCAACGGACACGGGCGCAATCAGCCGGGACGCATGCCGACAGGACGACAGGGAAATCTGATTGTGACGTCTTCGCAAACCGTGCCCGAGAAAGAGCTGCGACAGAAATTGATTGACGAGGTCAAAAAAGAAGGCAAACCGTACGGGCTGTACTTCGACGATATTCAGGGAGGATTCACGCTGACGACGCGGCAGCTTCCGCAGGCCTTTCAGGTGCTGCCGGTGCTGGTCTACAAGGTATATCCCGACGGACGACCAGACGAACTGGTGCGCGGGGTGGACATTGTAGGAACACCGCTTGCAGCGTTGACGCGCATCGTAGCGACCGGCGACCAGGAACACGTTTTCAACGGCGTGTGCGGCGCGGAGAGCGGAAACGTTCCAGTGGCGGCGGCAGCTCCGGCGATGCTCTTCTCCGAAATGGAAGTGCAGAAGCGGGCGCACGAGCATGAACGTCCGCCGATCCTTCCTGCGCCGGGTTTCGAGAATGAAGCAAAGACAAAGACCGCAGCAGCGGGAGTGAAACCATGAAGGCCTTCCGCACACTTGCCATTTTGCCGCTAACGGCAACGTTTGCGGCGGTGATCTTCGCATCTCCGGCGCCAAAAAATGACGCAAAGACGCCAGACGCAATGGCGGCGGCGCGTGCAGCAGCCAATGGCGACCCGTTGCTGGAAGCTCTGCTCACAGAGCTCGAGCGATCGAAGTCGCAATTGAAGATGGATCAGGTTCCAGCGCCCTATTACATCGAGTACCGCGTAAGCGACATCCAGCAATTCATTGCGGAAGCGGCTTTTGGCGCACTGCGCCAGAACCAGAATATTCACGTGCGGCTGCTGCGCGTGGTCGTGCGGGTGGGCGATTACAAACAGGACAGCTATTTCGGACAAGGGATGGGAGAGACGACCATCCTTCCGCTGGACAGCGATTCGATCGCGATTCGGCGGCAAATCTGGCTGGCGACCGACGAAGCATACAAAAACGCGGGAGAAGCCCTGACGGAAAAACAGGCCATCCTGAAACAATTCACGGCTGACGATCACCCCGTGGACGATTTCGCGAAGGCAGCGATAACGAGCGTGGTGGAACCAACCGTAAGCTTGACGGTCAATACTGAGGAGTGGAATAAAACCCTGGAGGATGCCACCAGCCTCTACCGCAAGTATCCCGAGGTGCAATCGCTTTCGGCATCCGCGCGCTTTTCAGCGGTCAACGAGTACCTTGTCACGTCGGAGGGCACCGTCAATCGCTCCGGCAAGAATGTTTATTCAGTGACGCTGCAAGCGTCCACGCAAGCGCCGGACGGGATGCGGCTGGATAGGTCGCCCGACTGGACGGTTGGGAAGGTTGCGGAGCTGCCGACGCGGGAAAAACTACTGAGCGACACGAAGGAAACGCTCGACACACTCACCGCTTTACGTAAGGCCCCAATCGTCGAGGAAGAGTACCGTGGGCCGGTGCTTTTTGCTCCTGACGCCGCCAATGACGTCGTGGCCGCGTTGATCGGACAGAACATTCTCGGGCGGAAGCCGCAGCTCGGAGCGCCGAACCGGACCACGGGGGAGTTCGCCACGAGTTATAAGTCGAGAGTGTTGCCGACGTTCGTTGACGTAGTTGACGATCCGACGATGAAAGAGTTCGAGGGCAAGAGCCTGGTGGGAAGCTATGACGTGGACGACGAAGGCGTGAAGGCGCAGCCTGTGAATGTCGTGGAAAAAGGCCTTCTGACGAACTACCTGATAGGAAGACAGCCGATTCGCGATTTTCCCGAATCCAACGGACACGGCCGCGCGGGGGCGGCCGCGCCTCCCGGGCCCGCTGTGGGCGTGCTTCTGCTAAAGAGTTCGGAGGCGGAATCGCCCGCGGATTTGAGGAAAAAGATCGTGCAGATGGCTACAGACGGAAGTATGCCTTACGTCTACCGCGTGGAAACACTGGGAGGGCTTACGCCCAGGCTTCTTTACCGCGTCTACGCGAAAGACGGCCACGAAGAGCTGGTGCGGGGAGCGGTGTTCAGCGAACTCGACCTACGCGCGATGCGCAGCGATTTGTCGGCGGTGGGGAACGACCCACTGGTGAGCAATCGCGAACTGGGATTGCCGATGACCATCATCAGCCCTTCCCTGCTTTTCGATGAGCTGGAAGTAAAAAGGGCGGATACCAGCAAGGACAAGCTGCCGGAGTATCCACCTCCAGCGCTGACAAAATAACAGAGACGCGATTCATGACGCTCAAGGAAAGACTGGAATGGGCCGGCAGAATGACGCTGCTGGTGTTTATCCTGGCGTCGGCGGCGTTTTTGAGTGCGATCACAGCCATGCGCATCGCGATTCATGGACGCGAAGTGAAAATGCCCAATCTGATTGGCGACAACGTTTCGCAAGCGGACAAATCGCTGAGGAGCAAGGGACTTTATCTCCGCGTGGCCGATCGGATTTACAGCGATCAACCGATCAATGTGGTGATCCGGCAGATGCCGCCTGCGGGAATGCTCATGAAGGAGACGCAGGAGGCTCACGTCGTCCTTAGCCTGGGACAAAGACAATTGCAGATTCCTCAACTCGAAGGGAGCTCTCTGCGCGTGGCGCGCATCGAACTTCTTCGCGAAGGTCTGCAGGTGGGCGAGGTTTCCGAAGTTACGATGCCAGAGGCGCCCGCGGACGACGTGCTACAGCAGATTCCCAAGCGCGGGAAAACTGCAGCAACTCCCCGCGTGGATGTGCTGGTGTCCGATGGTCCCGAGAGCGCAGCTTACGTGATGCCGCGACTGGAGGGAATGCTGGAGCCGGATGCGCAGCGACGCCTGGACCAGGCAGGAATCAAGCACACCATCAACTACGTCACGGCCCCCCAATGGCCCCATGCCGCGGTGATTGACCAGTCGCCCCTGCCGGGAAAGCGGCTGGATGCAGCTACGACTGTCGAGCTGACGGTCGCGAATTAAGCGGCTTCCGGTCCAATGAGAGAACGCGGATCCCGGCTCTGCCGGCAGTTCCCCGGCCCCAAGGCAAAACGATGAAACAGGCAGAAATCGCGGAACATTTCAATCCCGAATGGCTGCCAGGCTTCGTTGAAGTCCACATTGATATATACTTCTCCGCCACATGCTTCGCAAACTGCCGCCGGCTCAGATGGGCGGGATTCTTTTGCTTGCCATGTTCACGGTGTTTATCACGTGGCGGGCAAAAACTCTGGAATCCGAGTTTCATGAACGCGATCCGGCGGCTGCCCTGCTTCACAAGAAGGCGCCGGATTTCTCTCTGACTTCGAACGATGGACGAACGATTTCCCTTGCGGACTACAGGGGAAAGAAAAATGTGGTGTTGAGCTACTGGGCGAGCTGGTGCGGGCCTTGCCGGCTTGAACTTCCACAGCTCCGTGAATTTTACAAAAAGTTTCACACGGAGAATTCCGACTTCGAAGTGCTGGCAATCAGCCTGGATGATGACAAGTTCGCGGCCGATGAGTATGCGCGCAAAGAGAAACTTCCCTTCCCCATCCTCTACGATCCCGGCAACAGAGCGGCCGATGCGTATTCGGTTGAGGTGATACCAACAATCTGCATCGTGGACAAGGCGGGAAAGGTGATCTACGCAAAAACAGGGCTGGAAGAAACCATGGAAATCGAGTTGGCGGTCAGACTCGGACTGAATCCCACGATCCCAGGAGTCCCGGCGCAAGAGCCAGAAAAACATGACTCCCACAATTGAATTTCAGGACGTGAGCAAGGTCTACCAGCACCGCTTTTCCGGCCGCGAGGTCGTAGCGCTGTCGCATGTGTCTATCGAGGTGAATCCGGGTGAGGTTTGTGCGTTTCTGGGACCAAACGGAGCGGGGAAAACGACAAGCATCAGCATCGTCATGGGGTTCCTTTATGCAGACTGGGGCGAGATTCGCGTGCTCGGCTATGCGCCCGGAGATGTGAAGGCGAAGCGGCAGATCGGGTTTGTCCCTGAGAATTTCTCGTTCTACCGGCACCTGAGTGCCAGGAAATTGCTTGAGTTTCACGCGAAGCTGGCGGGCGTGCCGGAAAATGCAGCGAATGCGTTGATTCGGGAACTGATCGGAAAAGTGAAACTGAGCGACTACGAGGGCCTGAAGATCTCGAAGTATTCGCGCGGGATGGTGCAACGGATCGGGATCGCACAAGCGCTCCTTGGCGATCCGCAGTTGCTGGTGATGGACGAGCCTACCTCGGGCCTGGATCCGGCCGGGCGAAAAGAGGTGCGCGACCTTATTTTTTCCCTGAAGCAGTCTGGCAAAACCATTTTTCTGAGTTCGCACATTCTTTCGGAAGTGGAGCAGATGTGCGACCGCGCGGTAATCATTGACCGCGGGCAGGTGGTGCGTTCGGGCTCAATGAAGGAGTTGCTGACCTCGGAGGATCGCGTTGAAATCGTCGCGGACCGATTGCCGGAGGAGCTGGAGCCGATCGTGCGCGACTGGGGAGCGGCGATCGAACGGAACGAAACCCGCGCCCGAATCAACGTGAGCTCGGCGCGGAAACGCGAGCTTGCCGAGAAATTGTGGGCCGCAGGGTGCGACGTAATCAGCATGCAACCGGTCAAGGGCTCTCTCGAGGAGCTCTATATGAAGCTCGTCGGTGGGGGTGAGCCGTCATGAGAATTCGCACAATCGCCCTGAATACGTTCGGAAGCCTGGTACGGGACAAACTGCTAATCGTCTTTGCGATTCTGTTCACCTGTGTGATTCTGCTGATGATGACGCCGCTACTGGGCATGAAGGCGATGACCACGGCTTCAAACATGCAGCAAGAGCAATCCGTAATCCTCGAACTTGTTTCGGTAATTATCTTCATGGTGAGCGGCTGCGGCAGCTTGCTGGCAGCGTGGCTCGCGGCGAATTCAGTGGCGACCGAACTCAAGAGCGGAACCGTTCTTGCCGTTATGGCGCGGCCGGTGAAACGCTGGGAGTTTCTGGCGGGCAAGTTCGTGGGCGTGATGCTGCTTATGTCTCTATACGTGGTCATGATGTTTTTTCTGGGTTATCTGCTGGCCTGGCTGGGGGGACAGAAGATTCAATCCACTCCTTGGGTTCTCTTGGTTTATCCGCTGGTGAGATACGCAATCTACAGCGCGATGGCAATGACGCTCGTGACTGTCCTGCATCCATTGGTAAGTTGGGGAATCGTGATCCTGGTTGCCGTCGGGGCGAAAATTACAGCGCCCAGTGTGTCGGTGGCCAAGCCAGCGCTGCGCTGGATTAAAGAAATAGTCTATGTCATCTTGCCGTCCACGGGGCTGCTCTCTGAGGACCGATTCCTGACCATCAAGGATGCCTCCTTAAGGCAAGCAACCTGGCTGGAACACCTGACCACGTTGAGCTACGGATTGGACTATGCCTTCGTTTTCCTGCTGTTGGCGATGTGGTCTTTCCACTATCGAAGCTTGAAGAGAGACTGAAGGAGTCCGCCAACGCGGGAGTCCCGCTGGTTTCGCGCCGAACGCGGCGATCTAACAGTTCACTTGCTCGATTCCTTCTTGTGCAGGTCGGTGCAGACGGAGAGAGCGTTGTTGGGATTGACGGCACTGTCACCCTCCTCGATGTGCTGGATGACGCCGTTCTTGTCGATGACGATATTGGCGCGCTGAGCCCACTCGTAAGTCTGGCTTTGCACGTCGTAGCCTTTCAGAATTCCATAGGCAGTCAGCATTTTCTTGTTCATGTCGCTGAGCAGCGGAAACTTCACGTCAATCTGCTTTGCGAAGGCGGCGTTGGCGGCGGGAGAATCCATGCTGACACCGAAGACCGCCGTGTCGTTCAGATCAATTTTACCTGCGTCTATTCCAGACTGGACCGCCTGGAGTTGCTTCGTTCAACCATCGGTGAAGGCGAGGACGTAGACGGCGAGGAAGACGTTTTTCTTTCCGCGAAAGTCGCTCAGCTTCACGGTTTTCCACTCATTACTGAGTAGCGTGAAGTCCGGAGCGGTGTCCCCGACCTTAAGAGTAAGTTTGGGAACTTCGTCCTTCTTCTGAGGTTGGGCCGGAATTGGCGCGAGCGGCGGCACAAAAGCAAACAAGAGTGCAGAGGCAAGCATGCGTTTCATCATCTCCTCCAGAAATAAAGGAAAGGCTTGGGCCGAAGAATAATAACCGGGAGACGAGTGGGAACGAAGAGAAAAATGAGA
>DATIXL010000146.1:0-50171 GCA_035518615.1 Terriglobales bacterium
GCGGAAAGACGGAAAGACGCGAGCTAACATGACGAAGAGAACTATCTGTGTTAGTATGAAATCCGCATGAGAGCACTGATTTTTATGGGCGGTTTATGGGCGGTTTTGGCAGGGACAGATGCTACCGTATGCACCGCAGGCCAACAGTTGCGCTATATGCAAATCCTGCAACTCCTTAATTTGCAGGGTTTTATCGTAAGTCGTTGATTCTGGCGGTGGGGACGTAGTTCAGTTGGTTAGAACGCTGCCCTGTCACGGCAGAGGTCGCGAGTTCGAGTCTCGTCGTCCCCGCCATTCCTTTTCTGCGAGTCATGGAAAAAGAAGCCACCCTCCGCAGCACTCTCAACCTGAACGCAATCTAAGCCGCCTTTTTTTGACGCATTTCGGCCTTGGTCGCCTCCAGAAGACTTGCCTGCACTTTAGATGGCCGATGCGCCAGTGACCCCGTCTCGTCCAAATTCGACAGACGATGTCTTATTTGCTTTATCGCGAGACGAACCTGGGCGGGCAACGTTCACGAAGGTGGCGGGGGACATGTGGGTGGGGACTTTGCGTGTGAGGCGCAAAGAAAAAGCCCTCTCCCCGGTCTCGGGGAGAGGGCGGCTGTATTCGGGACGTGTTTCAGTTCTTGTTTCCGGCGCTGGCGTCGTCATCGTCATCGCCGGTGGCGGGTGCTGGGTTGTTAAAGTCGGTCGGGGGTCGAACCGCTTTTTCGCCTGGATAGGGCCGCGTAAAGCCAGTGGCCTCGTACCAGTCCAGGTGGTTGACCGTCGCTGGGTCTTCGGAATCGGGAATGTGATATTTGCTGGCGAAAATCTCCGCCTTCTTCTTGAGCCAGGCAGCCTGCAAAGCCTTGGCTTTGGGACTCAAGTTTTGGGCTACGTGGGTTTCGGGAGTGACGCCGTCGTCCAGAGGGACCACGTTCGCCACGTAAGACCAGGGGAGGAAGTTCGCCGCGGGGGGGTTGTCGACAAAAATCTCCCGCATCGGGGAGGCCACCAGGTCAAACTGGTTCATGGGCGCCAGTCCAAGGATTTGTTCTATCGTGCGGGTCATGTTGACCTGCGTGTAGAAGACGCTGTCCTCGGTTACGCCGGCCCCCGTGCCATCGTGGTTCACCTTCTGCTTGACGTAGGGGCTGAGGATGTATCCGGGGCTGCGGTGACCGTCAATATGATCAACGCCGTCCTGTGCGTCGTCTTCCTCGACGAAGATCGCCGAAGAGGACCAAATGGGGCTGTGGCTGATGATGTCAATAAAACGGCCCAGGGCCAGGTCGTTATCGGCCTGCATCGCTTGCGCGGTCGGTGGTCCACCCGTGTGGTCGGAGCTGATCCACATGAACTCCAACTGGGGCACCGTGCCGTGCTTGACGTCCTTCTGGAAATCCTGCTCCCAGACATCAACGCGGAACTGGTCGGGAATGCCCAGATCGAACTGCGGGTAGTTCTGGACCGTGACCTTGTACAGGTTCGGGAGCGGAGTGTGTGACGCTACCGTGTTGTAATAGTAGAGCTGCTTCTCCACGCCCGACTCGTAATCCAAGGTGTCCTGGTAGAAATCAGTCCAGCTGGGCTCGAGAGTATTTCCCGCGGGGGTCAGGAAGGTGTTGTACTCAATGTACTCACCGTAGTTCTTCGTCGTGACACCTGCCTTGGCCGCTACATCCCACAGGTGACCCTTCTTCTGATAGGCAATCGCATCGCCGCCATTGGAGGGATAGTCGCGGACCCAGTCAGGCGATTGGATGTCATCAGAGTAAGGCGCCATGGCTTGCACGATCCAGTTGTGACCGTCTGCCGACTGCCGGCTCGGGTCGTAGAAGTTGTCAAAGAGCGGGAAGCGCTGCACCAGGGCGTGCGCATTGGGAGTTACACCTCCTAGAAAGCCGTAGCTCGCCGCATCGCCGAAGACCGCCAAGGTCGGGTCACCTTTGCCGCCGGCCACGTCGCCCAAGATCTGATCGTAGGTGCGGTTCTCACGGATGATCACAAACACGTGCTTGATCTTCGATGGATCGCCAATCCTATCCGGGATTGCGACTGCCTTAGTCCACCGGTTGCCGCCGGAGGCGCTCCAGATATTTTCCGCCAGGTCCCAGTGGTTGTTCTGGAAGACCTGATGCGTAAATCTCGCAAGCTCGCTTGAGTTAATCGGTAGGGGGACGATGCTGGCGGTACCAAGGTCCTGGTGGGTACCGAAGCTAATGACGCCGTGGCTGGTCTGATATGAGTTCTCGGCCGAACTACTCGGAGGAGCTGCCACGTCGAACCCAGTCGTGCCGATACCCTTGTCGTTGGCAACGAGCAATGCATGGTCCGCTGTGTCCAGAACCACCGCACTCGGCGCATAGCCGACAGGTATCATGCCCAGGACCGGGCTCCACTGGTTGTCGTGGCCGTCGAACTGGCCGTGATCGTCATCGTCGCCGTAGTGGTCGCGGAGGTCGACTACGGCAATCGCATTAGCATTGTAAAGCGCGACGTAGGCGATGTTGTTTGCGGCATCTACGGCGATCGAGTTTGGTCCCGCGCCGTATGCCGAACCGTGTTCGCCGGGCACTCCGATTGGTAACCCGAGATCGATCTTTCGCACCTCCTGGTTGCGGCTTGTGTCAATCACGGAGATGCTGTCGCTGTAGGTGTTGGCGACCAACAAATATCTCCCCCAGAACGCCATGCCGGTCGGGTGCAGGGCGGTCTCGATAGTGGAGGTAACCGTAAACGTGGACAGATTGACCACGGAAACAGTGCCGGTGGACGTGGAGCCCGTCGGGTAGTGGGCAACGACTGGCGTGCCATCGGAGTATTCCTGGAAGTCCTTTTCGGTAGCAACCCGGCCGGCCTCATTAGAGACGTAGGCGGTGGTGCCGTCGGCGGAGATCACGACGCTGTGCGGGACGTTACCGACGCGGATCTCACCTACCTTTGTGTTCGTGGTCAGGTCGATTTTGGCGAGAGTATCGT
This sequence comes from Terriglobales bacterium, assembly GCA_035518615.1. Lineage (GTDB taxonomy): Bacteria > Acidobacteriota > Terriglobia > Acidiferrales > UBA7541 > Acidiferrum. The sequence continues at coordinate 2,967 of DATIXL010000146.1, forward strand.
TCACGTCAAGCACGACATAGGCAGCCTTGTTGTCCCCCGAGATCGCGATCCCCAAGGGGTAGGAAGTACCAAAGGAGTCGGTATGGCCACAGGGGATTACAATGCTCCCGTTGGTTCCCCCCGGGCTCTTCGGAAAGCAGGTTGTCGTGTTCAGAAGATCCGTATTGATCGGAGCATATGGTACGGACGTGCTCGTGGTGGTGTTGGGGATGGTGGTGGGGGTGCCGTTCACCGGAACGTTGACGCGGGCATAGTCGGTGAGCAGGCCCGCTGCATTGACGCTTGCGATGGCGACATAGCTGCTGTCCTGACTGAACAGCAGGTACTTGCCATCCGAGGTGTAGGCGATGCCGTTATGGCTGCCGTGTGAATCGCCGAACGGGTTGTAGCCCATCTGCAGGACCGTGCCGGTTTGGGTGTCAAACACCTCGACGGCCCCGTTGCCATTTGCCGCCGATGTACCCAAGGTGAGGACCGCGGCGGTGTGATTGCCAGTGGGGTTCAGCGCGATGGCTTTCGCGCGGACGCGGATGCCAAGGTAGACTTGTGTGCCAGCGGGGGTGATGATCGCGCCATCGCTAACAACCCACGGGTTGGGCAAGGTTGAAGGGTAGTTCGGGCCTTGCGTCGCGTTCTTGTTCTCACCGACCTGATACTTCGGGAACGGGACGGACTGAGCCGCAGCGAGCGCCGCGAAACTCAGGGCAGCCACGAGCAGGACGCCGATTGGACGCAGAAGATTGATCCTCGAATTGTTTCGAGGGGATTTTCGCAACATATACGGTTCTCCTCCTTGGATTTTTCTCGGCCGGGGCTTGGTGCGCCTTGAGGAGTGCACCAGCATCACAATGCTAGGAGCGGGGCGCAAACGCCAAGATGACGTGGGGATTACATTTTTGTCATCTGGGCTGGGCTATGGGCAAGTGCAGAGTCACGCGAGTGCCCAGGCCCGGCTGACTCGCTATTTCCGCATTGCCGCCATGGAGAACCATAATGCTCTGGACAATCGACAAGCCCAAGCCGGTACCGCCGGAGACCTGCGAACGCGACTGATCCACCCGAAAGAAACGGTCAAAAACTCTCGGAAGAGCTTCGGGTGGGATGCCGCCGCCTGTGTCGGCCACGGAGATACGAATCGAGTCCCCTTCAGACTCAGCCTGCAGAACTACCGAACCTCCGGACGGCGTGTGCGCAACAGCGTTTGCCACCAGGTTGGCAACCGCGCGTTGCATCAGCATGCGGTCCATCTCAACCATCACCGGATCGAGGCCATTCGCCGCGGTCAGCGAAATTCCGCCATCTGCGGCGGCGCCTTCATAGTAGTCCCGCACGCTGCTCAACATTTCGCAAACGTCCACGCGCGCCCAGTGCAAATGGGCCGGGGGGCTCTCTGCCCTGGCCAAAAAAAGCAGGTCGCTGATCAGATCGGAAAGGCGCACGGCTTCTTCCAGACAGGATCCCAGCACATCGCGATATTCCTCCACCGTTCGCGCGCGCGCCAATGCTACTTCCGCTTCACCGCGGATGTTATTCACCGGCGTGCGCAAGTCGTGGGCAATGTCAGCGGTAAATCTGGAAATCCGGTCGAAGGAGTCTTCCAAACGATCCAGCATTTGATTGAAGGTGCGGGCCAGTGAAGCTAGTTCCGAAGGATATCCCTCCGGAAGGATGCGCTCATGCAGGTTGGTAGAGCTGATGTGGCGGGCGGTCGTGGCAATTTCTTCCACGGGGCGGATTCCCTGGCAGGCGATTTGGTACCCGACCAGAGGGAAGATCACGAGCGATCCAAGCAGGATGACTCCAAACCAACTCCTATACCTTGCCAACAAATCCTCTTTTTGCGAAACATCAATGGCGACTTGAATCGTATCGCTTTCCGCCGGCGGGGAGCCGACGGGCACGACGGCGCTAGCGACGCGAAAGGGCCGGCCGTTTTTACCCATCATGGACAGGGCATGGCCCGGCGAAGCCTGTGCCTGGCTGGGGAAATGCTGCAGGTCCAATTGTTCCGTCATTCCTGGCGTGGACATGAAGGAAGCATTTCGTTCATCCAGCAAGCGAATGTAAAACTGCTCGTATCGGCGTGCCGCGGATTCCAGCTCAACTTCTTCCCGCAACGCGTCCAAGTCGCCGGGGCGTTCCCGCAACATGGTGCGAATCACGTTCAATTTGTCGGCAAGAAATAAGTCGGTGCTTTTTTCCAACTCCGTGACAAGGACAAAATAGAGTGACGCCGTGGAGATAAGGACCATAAGCAGGCCGGCCAGGGCATAACCGGCGGTCAACCGCAAGGCAAGAGTGCCCCGCCACGACGCAAAACGAGCGAAGCTACTGCTCACGTTCCATAACATATTCGGCGCCCCGGACCGTGTGGATCAGCTTGAGGGGAAAAGGCTCATCGACTTTTACGCGAAGCCGGCGCACGTTTACGTCCACCACATTTGTGTCGCTGTCAAAGTTCATGTCCCAAACAGCCTCGGCGATCAGGGTCCTGGATAGCACCTCGCCGGCGCGTCTGGCCAGAAGAGTCAGGAGCGAGAATTCCTTCGACGTCAGGTCCAGGCGTTGACCGGCCCGCGTCGCACGTTGCCGCAATAAATCGATTTCCAAGTCGGCCATATGAAGGGTTTCCGGCTGGCGAGCGGGTCCCCGGCGCAACAACGACCGCACCCGAGCCAATAATTCCGAGAACGCGAACGGCTTCACGAGGTAGTCATCGGCGCCCAAATCAAAGCCCCGTACGCGTTCATGCACGGCATCACGCGCAGTCAGTAGGAGCACAAGAGACTTCCGCCCAGCCTGCCGAAGGCACGTGAGAAATTGCCAGCCATCCAAGCCGGGAAGCATCACGTCCAGGATGATCAGATCGAAGTCCAGTTCCCGAGCCAAGTGAAAGCCTTCGAAACCATCGCTCGCCACGTCGATAACGAATCCCGCTTCTTCAAATCCCTTCTTCAGGAACTTGGCGGTCTTGGCCTCGTCCTCGACGATCAAGATTTTCATAGGCGACAGGATTTCGTCTCCAGAATCATGCCGTTGGCGCAGACCACGCGCATCGCAAGTATCCAGTTCAAAAAACTTCCTCTGAAGACGGCTTTTGCGGCTTGCGTATAAAGCATCGGAACTCCACCGGCCGTCGACCGACTGGCATTTGGAATCTTCAAGGTGTTCGTGCCCAATTGGAAAGATGCCATGTGGGCCAGAAGAGCCGGGGGCGACGATGCCAACCAGGCAATGAATAAACCCGTCGTGTTAGTGCAATATCAAAAATACGTTAATGCTTTTGCGTTGCACGGAATTACTACTTTTGCCGTCCTCCATGCCCCGACGCCGGGGGATAGGGCGGATATTCGACTACCCAGGCAGAACACCCACCGTCGACGGAAAATGACGGCAAGCATTGGGAACCTCTCCGAGGATCCCAAGCCAGCGTTATTAAAGAATTCACCTAGAGATAATCCTGATGTAGCCCCAAGATGATTTCATTTTTGTAATCGTTATACTTCATGTGAGGTTCGCCTGCGGATTGATTCGTAGATTTAAGAATCCTCTCCGCAAAAGGTCCGAGACGGCCCAAGCGGGGCCGCTATCCAACGCAAAATTGAAGCATCGGAGGTCGGCAATGCTGTTATCGCGATTTTTACTCGGGCTCGCCGCAGTTGTCAGCTTTTCCTGCCGTCCCGTGGCCCTGGCTGTAATTTGCCTCCTGGGTAGCGTCCCCCTTTGGCCACAACTGAACAGTACTGGACTTTCCGGTACCGTGACTGATGCCGCCGCACGCGTGATTCCAGATGTGCGCGTGGTGGCCGTGCAAGATGCTACGGGACTCCGTCGCGAGACGGTCTCTTCTGCCCAGGGAACCTATGAAATTCCCGGCCTACCAGTCGGGGTCTATACCGTGAGCTTTGGCCGGGGAGGCTTCGAAACGGTGCGCTTCGAGAATGTGGTTCAGAGCCTGGGGCGGACCCGAACCCTGAACGCGAGGCTAAAGGTAGCGGGAGGCAAGGAACAAGTGGAAGTTACGGCTAATCCGCCTTCGCTGGATCAGACTGCCGACACCTGGGGAACGGGAATTGAACGCGTACAGGCGAAGCATCTCCCCATAAACGGCCAGAATTGGTCCACCTTGACCACACTGGTTCCGGGCGCGGTTGACGCCGCGGGCGGGCCCGGAGCCGGTAACCAGCGTTCAATTCGCTATGCAGGCAGGGGAAGAGACGATAACAACTATACCTACGACGGCATTGATGCTACCTACGTTATAAATCAGTCTCAGCTTTATTATGTGCGTGCGGCAATTCCGCTCGATACCATCAGCGAAATTCGCGTCGACCCCATGCTGGCGACGGCGCAAACCGGCGCTACAGCAGGGGCGCAATTGAATCTGGCTTCACCTTCCGGCACGAACCAGTTCCACGGAGACGCCTATGATTTCTTCCGCAACGACGTTTTCGATGCTACCGATCCAATTGACGCCCTGAACCCGACACACCAGCCACCATTCCACCTCAATCAGTTCGGAGGGTCCTTTGCCGGACCCATTCAGCGTTCCAAGACCTTTTTCTTTGTCGCTTACGAGGGCTACCGCCAAGACTTGGGAGAGACTCTCATCGGTTATGTGCCCAGCCCTGCCTTTGCCGCTCAGGTAGCGGCGCAGTCCCCTGCGCTTGTTCCTGTGATTAACGCCTATCCTCAAGGGCAGAACTCCACCAGCAATCCAGACGTGGACCAATTCGTTGGAGAAGGCAAACAGGTGGGCCGGGAGGACTCAGGGATGTTCCGCGTCGATCATCGCTTCACTGAAGCAACGAGTCTCTTTGTGCGGGCAGACATCGACAAAGCTGACTACCTTGTCCCTTACTCCCCAAGCTCTGGCCAATATCTCAATGAACAGGAAGATCTCAACTCCTTTCCAGTCAACAGCGTCATTTCGCTATCGCATGTCTTTTCTCCCACCCTGCTCAACGAAGCCAAGTTTGGCTTTAATCGAGGCACGACCGACGCCACTTACCTCAATCAAACCGGGGTGCTGTATGCAGTTTCAGTCACAGGTTTGACATCTTTAAACAATGGCCGGACAAGTACCGGCGTTGGCAATACATTCAGCGGAATCGACGATGTTAGCTGGGTCAGGGGAAGACACGTGCTGAAAGCTGGGGTCGAGATACGTCGCGTACAGATGAACCAGGGCAGTACTGCCTATGGCACTATCAGTTTTAATTCCCTCTCCAGCTTTGCCGCTAACGAATCCTATAAGGCCAGCATCACCGGAGATTATCCCGTCAACGGCCTGCGCAAGACCGATTATTTCGGTTATCTTCAGGACGAGTTCAAGTGGCGGCCGAACTTCACCTTAAATCTGGGCGTGCGCTACAACTACTTCGGCATCTTCAGCGAAGTGCTGGACCGCGCGAATCCTTTTGACTTCGAAACCTGCGGCCCCGGGGGGTATTGTGGCGTCGGTGCGAGCTTTGGCTGGCCGAATTATCACGACGTCGACCCACGCATTGCCTTTGCCTGGGCGCCGGCCGCTCTCGGCGGGAAAACTGTCATTCGCAGCGGTTTTGGTATTTATCACGAAGACGGCCAGTTGGATGATCAGAACCTTCCTGTTAAGAACGAAGTGCTAAGCTATGCGCTAACCCCAAACAACTGCCCTGGCCTCAGTTATCCCTTGGGACTAGACTCCGCAGGCAATCCTGTTTGCGTGAACGGGACAAATTCTCCAAACGCCGAACAACGGCACCGTAAGGATTCGTCCGCAACCCAATGGGGCCTCTCGATTCAGCAAGCGCTGCCGGCCGATTTCCTCGGTACCCTGTCCTATGTCGGCAGCAAAGGTACCCATCTTCTCCAGGAATCCTATGTTAACGTCATAGATCCGCTAACCGGGCTGCGACCTTACTCCGATTTCTCCCAAGTCCCTTGGCGAGGCACCGTCGGTAACAGCGAATATAATGCGCTCTCGGTCTCGCTGAAGCGTTCCTTCTTTAAGGGTTTGCTGGCTGCCGCCAACTATACCTGGTCGCACGAAATCGACGACGATTCCAACGGTAGCGGCGACGGCGATTCCATCACTCCACAAAATGTTTCCTGCTATCCCAAGGGAGGGCCGAGTTGCGGGGAGCGAACCAGCGGGGCCTTCGACGCCCGCCATGCGTTCAACGCGAATGTCATTTACGAGTTACCATTTGGTCTCGGCAAGGCGTTCCTGACTGAGGCTGGAGTGCTGCGCACGTTGTTTGGGTCGTGGTCGCTCAGCTCAATCTTCACTGCCCGTACCGGGTTCCCCGTGAACCTCACGACTAGCGCCACTGGCCCCGACGGAAATACCACCGGGCAGCGTCCCAACCTGGTTCCCGACCAGCCTTTGTACTTGGCCGGCGGAAATTTCAACCCCGCGGCCTTCTGCACTCCCGGCACTGCGGATGCGCTCTACCCAGGCGGTACCTGCCCCTCAGGATTTGGGGATGTCCCCCGCAATTTCCTCCGAGGCCCCGGAGTCTGGCAACTTGATTTGGCGCTTGGCAAGAGCATTTCGATCACAGAAGAGTTTCGACTTCAGTTCCGCGCAGAAGTCTTTAACGTCTTCAACCGGGCAATGTACGCAAACCCGGACGGCCTCATTTCAGCTTCCGACTTCGGCAGGATATACTTGCCTTTGAATACCACCCCGGTGGGTTTGGGCACACCACGCCAAATGCAATTCATGTTGAAACTCGAATTTTAGAACCTACGCGCGCGACGGACACGAATGCCGATCACAAAAGCCTGTGCCGAGTGAATGCACATCGATCTGGGAACTTACCTCTGGCTAACGCAGTTCTTGGCAAAGCTGGGATTCTGAAAGATCAGGCAAGGACCAAGCCAGCCTTAGCAGATACGTAGCTTCCTGCCGCTTTTGACCTCGTATAGATCCCGCCTGGTTTCCTCGGGCGACAAAGACAACAAAGAGAGTCTCTTGTCCAAAGATTTCGATTTCCAATTTCGAGCGGGGACCTTCAAAGTTCATTCGGCTGCGCCCGTATCGGCCACCCTAATTCGCATCGCGCGGCGGGTGTTCGCGATTTCGGACTGCTCACACTCCGGGTGATCGCCACAAGAATGGGTGCAAGCCTACCATGGAGGCACACCCTCAGAGGCTCTACATTTCTCGTGGCACGAAGGCGCAGGTCGACCATGCGGAACGCAGGCACCGGGGACGCGAGGCTATTCAGCTGCGCTTGATAATAAAGACGGTCTTGTCGTCAATCCGATCTTCCTCGCCAATTTGTCGCAAGTGCTCGTCCTGTTTTATGGCGTATTCAAGCAACGCATCGCAGATGATTTTGGAAGGTTGACGATAGTGTTCCCGCATTACGTCTTCGAATTGCTGACGTACCTTAATGTCGGTTCCGTCGTAGACCCCGTCCGTGTAAAGGAAAAGGATGTCCCCCGGACTCATTAATGTGAGCTCGCCTAAATCAGAGGACTTCATGCGGTTCTTCCGGAAATCCAGCGACAGATACCTGTCCCGGTCCGGATGGTCTTCAGGGATCTGCAAGCCAAGCGGCAGAAATTGAATCATACGGCTTCTGTCAATGTCCATAAACTTGCGATATTCAGCTGAAAAAACCAACGGAGGTGGGTGTCCGAAATTCACGAATCGAAAGTACCCATAGGGGTGTACCTCGCCATACAGCATGGTGGCGATCTCTTGAGCGCTCTCTTTCTCACTTCTTCCCAGCGCATTGCGAGCGGTGACCGACTGTGCCAATCGCAGGTTGATCCTCTCAAATAACTCCGGTGTAGTTTTGCCCCGGTGATCGAGTTCAGAGAGCATGAGAGCATGGAACGTATCGTGCACAGTCGATGCGATTTTTGCAGCAATGATTCCGTGCCCTTCAGCATCTACCAACAGAACCCCCGCTGTGCTATTCAGATCGCGCAACTCTTCGGCGACTCGCGCTTGCTCTGAGCTTCGCGCTTCTCGGTAAGCCGTTTCCATTTCCGACTTGTAGCCCGGCCGCAGCTTCAGCCAATTCACGTGGTCGTCCACGGAGTTACGTGGCGCGGCGCCATCAGGCAGTTTCTCGAGATACTCCTTGGACCGTCGCAATGCCCGTCGAATGCGCGCATCGATGTCGTAACGCTGCGGAAAATTAATGTATTCAAATAGATCGCCGCCGACGATTCCCGCCGGGATGGAATTGCCGCACATCTCGATTCCTTGCACGCGGGGGATTGAACCTTCCACCGGCATCAGGCGCTTACGAAGGTATTCGTCTATGCTCAGATCTGTATATGCCATTGGCACTCAGAAGCTCCGCTGGGAGGATATTACATTTGGCGGACGCCGTTAACGTCGGCACTCCTCGGCTCGGCGTGGTGCCTAGCCCTGCTGTTCGAAACCTCATCGGAGCTCTCCGTGAGAGCGGGAGCGGATTCCATAGAAAACTGCACGATGTCTTTCGAAAATAGCAGGTCCAGGCTCCAGTCAAGTGCAACGCGAACTTTCTTTTCGACACGGGGCAATTTACTCAGGTAAATTGTCCGCCAGAACCACCAGGCAACAAAGCCGGAAAAGTGTACGCCCAATATATTAGCTACGGCGGATCGCGTTCCAATCGTCGCGAGCTGGCCCAGAGTCGCAAACACGAATGGCTGTTTCGCCTTTGATCGAACGTCGGCGGCAATATTATGGCCCACGATCTTTCCCTGGCGAAGGGCGTGTTGGGCCGTGGGCGGGCTGGCTCTGCCGGTGGATGCGTCGGGAACGGCCGCGCAATCGCCGATTGCCCAAACTCCGGGCCATCCGACAACCTCCAAAAACGGATTCACTACGATCCTGCCCCGCTCTTTCTTGCAAGGTAGATCCCGCACGAGCGGGTATGGAGAGGTTCCGGCCGCCCACACTAGCGTGTTGCTCTCGATGGATGTGCCGTCACTCAACTCGATGCTACGCTCCGACAGAGAGGTCGCCTTCGCGTTGAGGTGGATCTCGACTCCACGAGCAGCCAGCTTCTTTTGTGCGTACACGCCGAGTTTGTCGCCGAGTTCAGGAAGAATTATGGCCCCCGCGTGTACCAGCACAACGCGCAGCATCTCTTTCCTCAAGTGCGGATAGGAAGGGAGCACCTCGCGGACGAAGTCATTGATGCCCGCAACGGTTTCTACGCCCGCGAAACCTCCTCCAGCGACGACGAAGGTCAAGAGCGGATCCTTTTTTGTCACACATTCGCTGTCGGCTTCCTCTAATTGCGCGATCAGGTGATTCCGCAGTCTCACCGCATCCCCCAGCGACTTTATCGTGAGGGCGCGCTCTTCCAGACCGGGCAATTCGTAAACGTTCGTTCGCGATCCCAGCCCAATAACCAGGTGATCCCATACGAGCGAGTGCTCGTGATGGTCGAAGCCGTGGGACACGGTAACTTCCCTCCGAGAAAGGTCGATCGATTTTATCTCGCCGACAAAAACCTGCGTCCGCGTCAATATTTTGCGAACCGGGTTCACGATCGTAGTGAGTTCGAGGTCGCTCGTTGCCACTTCGTGCAGCATGGGAGTGAAGAGAAAGAAGTTCTCCCGGCTGACCAGCGTGATCTGTACCTTCGGATGTCGAGCCAGTTGTTTTTCGAGTTCCTTTGCTGCAGAGACTCCGGCGAATCCGCCGCCGAGAATTACAATTCGCTTTGTGGGAGTGTTGCTCATATCTTGCATGCTCCCTGATTCTGTATGGCAGAGGCACACGCGGAACGCAACCGCGGTGGCATGGATGAGGTGGCCTGGTGCCGGGGCTTCCGGCCATGCTCGCGATGCACAGGATGCAACCTCGATGCCATCTCGCGTCTGGCCCGCAGGACACGCGCTTTCAGTGCGGACGGTGTGATCCCGAGGCTTTGAGCCGCTTCTTCGCAGGACATGCCGTCCATGTAGCGAAGCTGGAATGCCGCGCGGAGGGGAGGAGGAAGCAGATCGACTTTTTCCCAAATTAGAGCTCCAATTTCGGAGGTGCCGCAAATTTGCTCCGGATCGGGCTTGAGATCCGCGATTTGTCGTGGCGCACGATCCTCACGACTCGAAACCCAATTTTCCAGTGAGGTTTCGCGATCGCCGTGTTTGCCACGCCGGACCATCAGGGCCGCATTGATGACCACGCGAGTCAGCCAGGTTGATAGCTTCGAGCGTCCTTCAAACTGGTCGAAATGGCGCAGCGCGCTCAGGAATGCCTGTTGAAGCGCGTCTTCAGCGTCTTCGTGATTGCTCAGAATCCGGAAAGCATGCCAAAAAAGTTGCGGTCGGCAGTTGACCAACACCTCTTCCAGTGCCCGTTTGCTTCCATCTACAGGATGGGAATTTTGAATTCCACAATTCAGACTCACGGCGATCTCTCTCAGAGTTCTGGCGTCAAATTCTTGTGCGCCGAGAAGCACTGCGTATCTACGCACAGGGCATGCCAAAGCAGGCGGCCGATACTCGGTGCCCTCAAGAGAGATAAGCCGTTCCGGATGCACAAGATAACTTCGAGAGGAGCAAGAGAATCTTTATCCAAGACCGACGAATCTGTGACGAACGCCCAACGCTGACAAGTTTTGGTCGCGACCCCAGTCGGACAGACAGGAACACAAATGACTCGGGAGAGGGGCGTAGGAGGGATCGTACTCCTGCTATTTTTCTGGGCGTCCGGTCGCCGAAAACCGCCGACGACCAGTCTCAAGCTACACTTCGGCTTAACGCGGCTGCCGTCGCGCCCTAGATACCTTTAATCTCGCCACCGTCCATGCGTAGCGACGAACCGGTCATCCACTTCGCGGCAGGCGATACCAAATAACCCAACAAGTCGGCAATCTCTTCGGGTTTTCCAAAGCGAGCAATGCCCGCTTCCTCCGGAAACTTCTTAATCGCTTCTTCTACTGTGAGATTGTGGGCGGGAGCCCACTTTTCGAAGAAGGATTGCCGGCGTCCGGTCATCACGGCGCCGGGAACCACGCTGTTAATCTGCACTCCATCTTTGATTCTTTGCTCCGCGAATGCCTTGGCGAGCGCAATGATGGCTGCATTTGTCGCCGCGACTGCGGCGAATCCCGGCTTGGGATCAAGAGCTGCGCTTCCAGAGATGAAGACTACAGACCCATTCGAAGCCTTTAAAGCGTCCCAAGATCGTATCGTCAATCTACGCGCCCCGTGCAGCTTCAGTGCCATGCCGTCGTCCCACTGCGCGTCCGTCATCTTGAACAAATCAACCTGTGGCACCGCTCCGGCAATGTTGAGCAGCGCATCGATTCTGCCAAATCGCTCGAGGGTGCCGCTAATGACGATCTGTGCCGATTGAGGCTGGCGCAAATCGAGGGCGTAAACCGCAGCCTCGGCCCCGACGCATCTCACCTCAGTCGCAGTCTCCTCTAGCTTGTCTTGACTCCTTGCAACGAGAACAACAACCGAAAAATCGCGGGCCAGCCGGAGGGCCGTAGCTTGACCTATGCCTTGACTGGCACCGGTGACGATCGCTACGGTTCTGGTGTTCACGAAGGTGACCCCCTCAGCCGTTTGCCGCTCGGCTGGGCAGGCATCCATCGCCGACAGTCATGCAGGCTGCCTCCAAAATCACCTGGACTACCAGATCCGCCGCGGTGTACATGGGGCTATGGTCCACTCGGCTCGAGCGGATTTTCGCACCCATTCGAGAGGCCATGAATTGCTGCGTTTTCGGATTGATCATGCGGTCGTCTTCCGCGAGTAGAAACCAGGAAGGCTTCTCCTTCCATCCCGGGGCGGGCGCCCGCTCTTGAATGCACTGAACCGAAATCGGGCGCTGCACTGCGGCCAGGATTCTGGTCTGCTCGGTCGAAGCCTCGTGGGCGACCGCGCTGCTAAATCCGTCTTCCGGCATCCAGATAAAGCCGTGTTTGTCCGGGGCTAGCTTCGGCGCTTCCGCATGGGGTTCGTCACGATAAAACACCTGCGCGACGGTCTCGCCTTCGTCGGGCGCGAGCGCCGCGATATAAACAAACGCCTTAACGCACTCCCTGTGGATCGCACCAATCACAGCGCCTCCGTAAGCATGGCCGGCTAGCACGACGGGGCCACCCGTTCTTTCGAGTGCGCGGGTCAACGCAGAAATGTCGTCGGCCAACGAAGTAAGTGGGATCGGCGCGCAAATGACCTTCAAGCCCCGGCGTTCTAATGGGAAAATAACGTCCCTCCAACAAGACCCGTCGGCCCACGCCCCGTGAACCAAAATGATTGTCGAGTCCCGAGGAAAGGCCCTCATCTCGGATCCCTGCCTTCCAATGTCGTGTGCTTAACTCCACTTGCGTCGAGGAACTCCTTCATCGCGGAAGCGATTTCTATAACGTGTGTCTCTGTCGCAAAATGTCCGGTGTCAAGAAATTGGACTGTCGCGTTGGGTAAGTCCTTTCGAAAAGCCTTGGCCCCCGCGGGAACGAAGAAAGGATCATTCTTGCCCCAGATCGCAAGCAAAGGCGGTTTCGACCTGCGGAAATATTCCTGGAATTTTGGATAGAGCTTCACGTTCGAGGCATAATCCAGAAACAAATCGAGCTGAATTTCTTTGTTCCTCGGACGCTCGAGCAGCGCCGTGTCCAAAGTGTACGACTCGGGGGGAACACTCTCGGGATACCTCACGCCGTGGGTGTACTGCCAGCGCGTTCCTCCCTCCGTCAAAATGCTTTTGCGGAGAATGTCCCTATTCTGTGCCGTGGGCGCCGCCCAGTATTTTCGGATTGGGTCCCATGCATCACCCAGGCCTTCTTCGTAGGCGTTGCCGTTCTGCGAAACGATCGCTGTGACCCGCTCGGGATGAGCCATCGCCAAGCGGAATCCAGTTGGCGCGCCATAGTCAAACACGTAGATCGCGTAGCGGTCGATTTTGAGTGTCCGCGTGAAAGCCTCTACTGTGAATGCCAGTCGATCGAACGAGTAAACGTATTTTCGTTCGCATGGGATCTCCGTGAACCCGAAACCGGGGAGGTCCGGCGCGATCACACGGTATTCATCGGCCAGGCGCGGAATGAGTTCACGGAACATGAAAGATGAGGCTGGGAATCCGTGCAGCAAGAGCACTACGGGCGCGTTTACTTCGCCGGCGGCACGATAAAACATTTGTACACCATCGGCCTCGACCCTGTGAATGGATGTTGGAGGAATGCCGAATGGGATTTCATTGTGGCTCGCAGATCCGCGTTTTGTAGCTGTTCGTAAGGTCGAATCGTTCATAGAACCCTCTCTCACTTCCTCGGCCGTTAGCGCAGGTGAGATGCCAAAGAACCACGGTTCACTCATAAAGAGGACATTCAACGCAAATCACTCTGGGGGTTGAGTTTTGGAGGAAGGCATCAACGCAAGATTTGGATACTGCTTGGCAAGTTGCTGACGGATTTCCGCCACTGACGGGTTTCCGTCGGGTTCACAGCCAGTGCTGGGTCGTTCGCTTCGATGACTGGGAAGCTCAGTCGTCGCCAGCCGCGCCGCGACTAAGTTTCTGTGGGATCGCTTCAGGCCGAATTATAAGCAGCTTTTTCATTCTGTAGACCAAAGATGTACGTTTCATCCCCAAACGCTCGGCCGCGCCATTTCTCCCGCCAATCACCCAATTGCTCGCTTTCAGCGCCCGAAGGATATGGTCCCGTTCTACTTCCGCGAGACCATTCATTGGAACACTGGTCTCCTTGTGCGGCTGGAACGGCCCGAGCTCAGAAGTTGGTACATGCAAAATTGATTGCGGCGAAAGAATCACCGCGCGTTCAATGAGGTTCTGCAATTCGCGAATGTTTCCGGGCCATCGGTATCGCACCATAGCATCCATCGTTTCGTGAGGGATAATGTCAATTCGTTTGTTCAGGCGTTGAGCATAGAGGGATGTGAAATGCCGCACTAATCTCGGAATATCCTCCGTGCGGTGCCGCAACGGCGGGACGTGGATCGGGAAGACTTTCAGCCGATAATAAAGGTCTTCGCGAAATGTTCCTTGCTTTACCATACCCGGCAAATCCCGATGCGTAGCCGCGACCAGCCTGACGTCCACTTTGTGTGTACGGTTGCTGCCCAGCCTCTCAAACTCCTGCTCCTGCAAAACACGGAGCAGTTTCGCCTGAAGTTCCAGAGGTATATCGCCGACCTCGTCGAGAAAAAGCGTGCCCTTATCGGCGAGTTCGAAGCGTCCCGTTTTCTGGGCGATGGCGCCGGTAAATGCTCCTTTTTCGTGTCCGAATAACTCACTCTCAAGAAGTCCGAGAGGGATTGAAGCGCAATTCAGTTTGACGAACGCTTTTTCGCTGCGCGCACTAAGCTTATGTATCGCACGTGCGACCAGTTCCTTTCCGGTCCCCGTCTCGCCCAGGATCAGCACACTGGAATCCGTAGGTGCCACGACAGACGCCAGGCTCAGAGCGGTCTTCAAAGCTGCACTCTCTCCCACGATCTCCCCAAACTCAGCGCGAATTTCCTCCTCGAAATAGCGCCTTTGATTCGTCTCTGTGTCGCGGTCCTTGATCGCGGACTCGTAATCCAGTGCATTCTCGACCGCAATTGCTACCTGTCGTGACACCTGTTCGAGAAATTTAATGTCCTCTTTCCCAAATCCCTTTTCTGATCGCTTAAGGGCGCTCAACACACCGAGCACCCCACTTCGGCCGATCAAGGGTAGATCGCAGCCCGAACTCAGGCCTTCTGCCACGACCCGTTCGAAGAATCGGCGTCCCAGTTCATTTCCGAAGCTTTCAGGGTCGTCGCGCACCTCTTCCAGGCTGTCGAAGAACTGGCTCTTGCCGGTCCGAAAAACCTTGCCGCATACCGAACCATAGAGAGGTATGCCCGTTCCGTCACAAATCGCCCCGCGCGATTCCGGGTTGTACAGGATCGTAAGTCGCAACTCGTCCTTGTCCGCGTCCGGCAGGAGCAATGCGCAAAAATCACAGCGCGTTACTTTCAGCAAATTCGTGGAAAGCGCATCCACTAAGCGGCGAAGGTTCAGCTTGGACGTCATGCTGTTTGTGATCTCGAGAAGCAAGCGAAGCCTGTCACGTTCGCGGCGCAACTCGTCTTCGTTCATGTGCCGTTCAATCGCGATTCCGGTGATATGGCTTGCATTTTCGATCAGTTGTATGTCCGCGGTATCCGGGCTACGTGATTCACGATAAAGAATGGCGAATGTACCAAGGACTTTACCTTCAGTCGTGAACAAGGGTCGCGACCACACGGAGCGAATCCCGTAAGGCAACATCAGCTGGCGATAGTCGTCCCAACTGGGCTCTGTAAGGATGTCGGTTACGTACACCGGTTCCCTGCGATAAACGGCGGTGCCGCAGGACGCGCCTTTAGGGCATACTTGCGTGCGTCCAACATGCTCGCTAAATCCAGGCAGGCTGGGCGCTGCGGCGCAGTGGAGATAGCTCCCCTCTTCATCGGGGAGCCAGATCGTGCAGAGCAAACCCTCGCCTTGAGACTCGACCAACCGGGCAATAATCGTCAATACTTCCGGCAGCGGCGAACCCGCAAAAATGAGTTTCAGGATATCGAGTACAGCTTTGCTGGAAGAGAAGCTCGACTGATGCTCCGCCTGTTGAGCCCTCGACGGGTCTTCGAGAGGAGACTCTATTGCCCTTTCCATGAAAGGGTCCTTTCCTCGCGCCATGGCACTTGGGCACTTGGCTCTTAGTACGGATGTGCCGCCACTATTGGATGATCCTCACCAAAAAAGGTCTCCTCCCCCTTGCGAAGAGGTCGACGGTACGCCGGCCACTCAAACCGATTCGTGGCTTAAGCTTCGGGCTGGATAACTACAGGTTAGTTTAAGCCTCAGTGGGCGAAACTTCCAGATCTCGGGTTGAGCAATACTCGGGCCGACTCTACTCACGCCTGCTCGCAGTGGGCCAGGGGTACAGACACCGCTGCAAACCGAGTTGGCGGCTACCTTTTCCCCTCAGGTGCCGCCACGGGACTCGTGAGCATCCTGGTACAGCGCGGCGCGTTTTGCAGCTGTTCGCGAAGTCGCATCTATGATGAAGACCCCTCACTTCTTTGCTGTTTAGAGCAGCTGACGTTCGCTCAGAATTTACCGAGCTTCGCCACGCCAAACACGACATGAAACCGCACGCAATAAATCACGACGGCGTCATAATTCGTTAGGTCGGCCGAAACTGGGACTGCGTAGTTTTGATCCCCTTGGTTCGCTTTCAGAACGCCCAACTCAACACTATCGAGTTTGCCTTTTACAAAGTCTTTTGCGAGATCCTCGTCGTCGTTACGCGCTAGCAGGACATGAACGTCAGGACCGTTCGAGGTCATGAAATCCGTCAGCCGGAGATCGCGCCTGCCATCGGCACTTTGATAGATGGATGCGCGCCCGCTCGTCGCGTGCGCTTTGCCGACCAGCAGCCCCGTGTATATGGGGACGGGATCGCTGTTCGAGGCGAACGGCGCCGGCTCATCCACTTTCTGATTGATCCACAGCTTCTCGGGCCGAAAAGCCCACCAGGCCGCCACGAGGACGGGCACACCGATACCAGCCAAGATCCACTTCTTGCGAAAAAGCCAGGCACTTATACTGCGACTCATGATTTGCTCCTTTCAGATATTTGAATCGGGCAGTTCCAACCTGCCCGATCCGCGCACGTTGAATCCTCGGGCTTCAGAACTTCTGGAGAGGTGCGGCGCCGAAATTCGCGTTGAACCGCTCGCAATAGATTGAAACCGTTTGGAATTTGGCAAGGTCCGTACCGGAGGGAATTTCGTAGTTCTGGTCGCCTTCGTTCCCCTTGAGCATGCCTAGCTCCACTCGTTCGGTGGCGCTCTTCAGGAAGTTGGCATCATCACTCGCGTCGTTTGCGGCAATTAAAATTACGTGAACATCGGGCCCATTGGAAGTCTTGAAATTCGTCAGACGAAGAACCAGCCTTCCGTCCGCCTCCTGATAAACGGTGGCGCGGCCTGAAGTCTTGTGGACTTTGCCATGAAAAGTGCCCGTTTCCAGGATCCGGGCATTTTTTTCCAGCTTCATGTCGCCCTGAGCGTAGATCAAGGACTGCGCCCCGAAAGCGAGCGTTAGCAAAACAAGCGTCAATCCTAATGTAATCTTGGGAAGCATCGCATTCTCTCCTTTTCTATTTCCGGTCTCTTGAGCACCCGGCGGGTGCGCTTGCCATCAGGGCAGGTGTAGTGCCAAAGAAGCAAAGCTCACGCAAAGAAAATTCATTCAACGCAAATTACTCTTGTATTTGAAGTTTATAAGCGGGGAGCCTTGCAAATCTCGAATCGTACCTGACAAATCACTGATGGAAGTCCGTCACTGACGGATTTCAGTCAATCCCTGTGTCACAGACTGCCGGTCTGCGGCGAGGGCTTGGAATCTCGCTCGTGGCCGGCTGCCCACCCACGCAGTGTTTCAGAGAGACCTCGGCAGGCCGGGTTACACGAAGCTTTTTCATTCTGTAAGTCAAAGACGTGCGCTTCATCCCCAGTCGCTCAGCGGCGCCATTACGGCCACCTACCACCCAATTGCTGGCTTCAAGAGCTCGGACGATATGATCTCGTTGTACCTCCGCTAGACCGCAGATTGGCATGCCGGATATTGCGTGAGAGTCGAACGAATCCAACTCGGAAATTGGGGCGCGGAGTACTGAATAAGGGGAAAGGATCACTGAACGCTCGATAAAGTTCTGGAGTTCTCGAACGTTTCCAGGCCAGGGGTAGCGTATTAGCGCATCCATGCTCTCGGTGGGAATGCTATCGATTCGCTTCTTCATTCGTTGCGCGTAGAGCCTTGTGAAATGCCAGACCAATGTCGGGATATCCTCAGCTCGTTGGCGAAGGGATGGCACCTGGATCGGAAACACATTCAGCCGGTAATAAAGGTCCTCGCGAAAAGTGCCTTGCTCTACCATGACAGTTAAATCTCGATGCGTCGCCGCTATCAGACGCACGTCAACCTTGTGTGTATGGTTGCTGCCCAGCCTCTCAAATTCCTGCTCTTGCAGGACGCGGAGCAGTTTTGCCTGGAGACTCAGCGGGATGTCGCCGACCTCGTCAAGGAATAGAGTGCCTTTGTTTGCGAGTTCGAAGCGCCCCGTTTTCTGGGCGATGGCGCCGGTAAATGCTCCTTTTTCGTGACCAAACAATTCGCTTTCCAGAAGCCCCAGAGGAATTGCGGCGCAATTCAGTTTCACGAATGGCTTTTGGCTGCGACTGCTCAACTTTTGTATGGCGCGCGCGATGAGTTCCTTACCAGTTCCCGTCTCGCCCATGATCAGCACGCTTGAATCGGTTGGCGCCACCACCGACACCAGTTTCAAGGTGCCATTCAAAGCCGCGCTTTCTCCGATGATTTCTCCAAATTCTGCACGAGTCTTTTCTTCGAGATTCCCCCAATAACACGATGCCCGCAAGTCTCTCGAGAAGGAATACATTCTCGAAACGGCGGCCTCTGTCCCGGGAAGCAGCTCAGTCGTTCCGAGATACAGATAAACGGCGTCAGCCATTTACGATCACTTCGCCTCTCCACAATACAGATGAGGTCCTTTCTGCGAATTCATTCAAGTCGTAGGTATTGTTTTGGAAGCGAAGCTTTTGCGCATCAGGTAATCGGATAGGCGGGTACCTGTAGTTTTCTACAGGGACGCAATATGGAAGTGGAGTTATTCTGCTGCTTAAATTTGAAGCAATCCCCGGCGTAGCGCGATGGTCACCGCATGAGTGCGATCGTTGGCCTGCAGCTTTTCCATGATGTTTTTGATGTGAAAGTTCACCGTGGTCTCAGAAATAGACAGCTGATCGGCAATCTGCTTGTTGCGGTTTCCGTCGCGGATCAGTTCGAGAACCTCTAATTCCCGGGGGGTGAGGTCCTCCTGACCTAAGTGCTCCGCAACGTAACCCGCAACATCGGATGGGATCCGACGACGCCCAGCCGCGACCTCGCGGATGATTTGCAACAATTGATCCTTGGAAATGCTCTTGAGTACATAAGCCGAGGCTCCGGCGCGCAAAGCGCGTTGAATTTCTACGTCGCCGCTCGAAGTGGTCAATATAATTACCTTGGCTTGCGGGAACTGATTGCGGATGGCGATAAGCGCTTCCGTTCCGCTCGCTTCCGGCAATCTCTGGTCCATCAGCACCAGATCCGGCCGCACTTGCCGATATTGCTTCACGGCTTCTTCCGCGGTAGATGCCTGCGCCACGACAAGCATGTCCGCCTGCGAGCCAAGTATCAGACTGAGGCCCTCACGAAAGACAGGGTGGTCCTCCACGGTCATGATCGTGATTTGTTTGGGCGCATCCATGTCGCCTGCCTCCTGTCGCTATTTCCAGCTCATTCGGAGGGGAGATTTCTAACGATGGTACGCCAGCGCAAGGCCGTGAGACCTGCATTTTTCTATAGGTCGTCTCCTATAGATTTCACGGTTTCTCGGTTGATTTACAATGATTAGCGTTGTCGGGGAGAGAATGGCCTTCTGCCGCTGCATGGAAGGTGTGTTTGTTGCATCTTGCGGGACACGGGCGGCGAATCAGGAATCATGAAGCATCGACTTCTCGCAGCGAGCATATTCTACACCGCGTTACTCTCGGTCGTTTGCACAGCCGGTTTGCCCTTAGACCATCTGCAGAAGATTTCACAATATGGCCACCGCATTTGGCGGATTCAGGATGGCTATTTGCCTGGCCCTCCCGAAGACATTACGCAGACGAAGGATGGTTATCTGTGGATCGGAACTGACTTAGGATTGCTCCGGTTTGACGGCGTGCGGTTTGCACCTTGGGCCTCGCTTACTGCCAAGCAACTGCCGGACAATCACATCTTTTCTCTCCTGGGAGGAAGCGATGGCAGTTTATGGATCGGAACGCTGAAGGGTTTAGCCAGGTGGAAGGACGGACAGCTTACCAGTTTCAAAGAACTGCCGAATCGCATCAATGGGATCGCGGAAGACCGCCAAGGAAACATTTGGATTGCGCGCTCGCAGATCAGGCCTCAAGACCAGCGCGGTGCGCTTTGCCGCGTGAGCGGAACCGCTGTTCAGTGTTTCGGTCGAGACGACGGAGTTTTTCTTTCTATAGCCATGGGATTGACAATCGATCCAGCGGGGAACATCTGGATTTTTGGATATCAGGGACTCTGCAAATGGAAAGACGGTGTGGGCACCCCCTATTTCAGGAAGGAGCTAGCCGGGCGCGGTTACCTGATCGGAGTCTCCGCATTGGCGGTGCAGAACGAGGAGCACTTCTGGGTTGGCTTGCAACAGGCAAACGGCAACTTGGAACTCCTGGAATTCGACCAGGGGAAATGGAGAGTGCATCGTTTGCCGAAAGTGCATGGGGCCGATCCGAGCACGAATGTACTGTTTCTCGATGCTCAGGGCGAGCTCTGGATCGGCACTGCGAGCGATGGGGTGTATCGGGTATGGGAAGACAAAGTTGATCACTTTTCGAATGCCGATGGGTTGTCCAGCGACTCCGTGGAAAGGTTTTTAGAGGATCGTGAGGGCGTCTTGTGGGTGGCGACCACGAAGGGAATTGACAGCTTTCGTGACTTGCCAGTGGTGAGCTATTCAATCAAAGAAGGCCTGCCATCCGACAGCGTGAGCACTATTTTGGCATCGCGCCGCGGCGGGGTATGGATCGGAGGCGCGGAGGCGCTCAGTTTTCTAAAGCAGGATAAGCTTTCAACCATCCGCACAAATCACGGTCTTCCGGGGCGCGATATTACGACGATGTTCGAGGACAGTCTGGGCCGTTTGTGGATCGGGGTGGATACCAACTTGTCAGTGCTCGATGAGGGACGATTTCTTCCAATTCGCAAACCGGGGGGCGCTCCGCTGGGAGTGATCTTTGGAATAACGGAAGATACCAGCCACAACGAATGGGTCCTTACCCAGGATGAATTGCTTCGTATCGAGCGCCAGACGGTCCGCGCGGAAATTCGCCTACCGGAAAGGGCTTTCTCCATCGCGGCTGATCCCAAAGAGGGTATCTGGCTGGGATTTGAGAATGGTGATTTAAGCCACTATTCTATAGGACATTCGCAATTGTTTCCCGCAGATGGGACGGTCAGCAGTGAAAAGATACGTCTCCTGTTGCCGGAGTTTGGCGGATTGTGGGCAGTTACCGGCAACAGCTTGGTGTGGTGGAACGGCAACAAGCGCGCAGCGCTTACGACGCGAAACGGATTGCCGTGCACCGATTTGTATTCCGCCGTAAAGGATACCGAGGGCACCCTGTGGGTCTATTCGCGATGCGGTCTTTTTTCCATCGCTGCGTCACAGCTGAACCTCTTTCAAAAGAACCAAGACGCGCGAGTGAAAACCGAGTTGCTTGACATTTACGATGGCGTTCAACCGGGAAGCACCCCTTTGCAGCCGCAGGCCACCCGCTCGACGGATGGCCGGCTCTGGTTTGCAAACGACAACATTGTTCAGACATTTGATCCAAGAAAGTGGCGCAAGGATACCCTGCCGCCCAACGTGATTGCGGAACGCGTCGTGGCAGATGGCACTACTTATCTCCCCCAACCCAACCTTGATCTCCCCGCACTCATCGGCAATCTGGAAATCGACTTTACCGCCCCGAGTTTCGTCGTCCCACAGAAAGTGCGGTTTCAATACAAATTGGAGGGACACGACGGCGAATGGCAGGATTCACAAGGGCGCCGCCAAGCGTTCTACAGCGATCTCCGGCCGGGCAATTATCGTTTCCGCGTGACGGCATGCAACAAGGACGGAGTCTGGAACAACGAAGGCGCCTCGCTTTCGTTTGCTATCGCCCCGGCCTGGTACCAGACGGCCGCATTCCGCATTTCGTGCGTCCTTGCCGCTATTTTCTTTTTGTGGCTCCTTTATTACCTGCGGATGAAACAAGCTTCGCGCTCCATTCGTGCGAGGTTCGATGAACGCATCGACGAACGTACTCAGATTGCCCGCAACCTCCATGACACACTGCTGCAAACCATTCAGGGAAGCAAAATGGTGGTGGATCAGGCAAAAAGCGATCTCTCTGATCCTGAAAAAACGAAAAGCTATCTAAATCACCTCGCCAACTGGCTTGATCGCGCCAGTCTTGAGGGAAGGGCCGTCCTCGAATCCCTTCGGATGACGAACTCAGGAACGGGCGATCTAACGGCATCTATCCGTGGGGGGATTGAAGAGCTAAAGTCAAAGTATGCCTTGGCCATATCCTTAAGTGTCCAAGGCACTCCCAGCAAGATCCATCCGGTTGTCATGCAGGAAATTTTTATGATCGCCTATGAGGCCATGGGCAATGCGTGCCGGCATTCGGGCGGACGAACTGTGGCCCTTCAGCTATTGTACGAAGGTGGCTTGAGCCTTGTGATTCGAGATGACGGGCATGGCATCGATGAACATATAATGAGGGAAGGCAAAGCAGGACATTTCGGTCTGACGGGAATGCGCGAAAGAGCCCGGCGCATCAATGCGACGCTGAGAATCTTGAGCGTTCCACGCAAAGGTACAGAAGTCGTATTGATCGTTCCCGGGAGGATGATCTTCGAAGCTTCCGAACGGTCTACTGGCACCCCGTTTGAAAGGCTTATGAATCGAATTCGGCGGCCATACACCTAGGGTGTTCTGTCAGAAATCGCCTACGAATTCTCACAAGCGCTCAGCTTGCATACCTTGAGATACGGTCGCTCGGCCGTGGGTGCTAGAGAAGCGCCCCGAAGCAGGAATCGGGATCAATTCAGATTGATGAAAAGCCAGGTATTCGTTGAAGTCGCACTCTCGGGAAAGTTCCGTACTTTTGTTGTTCGACTCGAGGTCCAGCCAGATCTTCATCCAAGTTATGAGGAATACCAAGTACATGGCACTCCCACGCGACCTTGTAAGTTATTGTAAGTGCTTGCTGTTCCTCCCGGTCACGCGGGAGGTTGCGAGTTCGAGCCTTGTCATCTCCGCCATTCTTTGCAACAGAGCAAGGAGAAATTCACTCGAGCTGGGTGGATAACAAAGAGTACGCGTTTTGCGTTTTTTCTTGCCCTCGGCCGCCGTTACTGGGCCCCGACTAAATATGCCTTGACACGTATATGCTCAGCGGTGTATATGAAAGCAATGGAATCAGTCTTCGAAATCATTGCGGAGCCGAGCCGCCGCGCGATACTGAGCCTCCTCGTCTCTGCACAGCAGTCAGTGGGCCAGATCGAGCGACAGCTTCGCATGCCGCAGCCGAGCGTGTCCAAGCACCTGCGAGTGCTGCGAGAGGCGGGTTTTGTGGAATCCACCGTGGACGCACAGCGCCGTCTCTACCGGCTGAAACCTGAACCGCTTCAGGAGGTGGAAGCCTGGCTGGCCCCGTTTCGCCGGTTCTGGTCCGCTCACCTAGATGCTCTCGAACACCACCTCGACCGCATGGATCAATCTTGCAATCGGGCAACACGAACGAAAAGGAAGACTCGTAGAAGCCGGGGCGGGCCGATCTGCGATCGTGACAAAGGAGAATCGAAATGAAAATCAAATTGACCAGCCTATACGTGGACGACCAGGACAAGGCCCTGCGCTTCTATACCGAAGTGCTGGGCTTCGCAAAGAAGACTGACTTCAGCCAAGGACCGTTTCGCTGGCTCACGGTGGCCTCAGCGGAGGATCCGAACGGCACGGAGCTGCAGCTGGCGCTCAATAACAATCCGGCGGCCAAAGCTTACCAGCAGGCCATTTTCCAGCAAGGCCAGCCCGCGGCCATGTTTTTCACCGACGATGTGCAGGCCGATTTCGAGCGTATGAAAGCGCGCGGCGCCGAGTTCACCATGCCACCTAAGGACGTAACTGCATCCAAGATCGCGATGCTGAACGACACGTGCGGTAATCTCATTCAGATTACACAACTGCTGCGCTATTCAGGCTAAAACATGGAAGAGAAGATGACCAATCGCGAGCGGTACTCGCCGGGTCTGGCCGGCGGGGCCCAGGTGCGAAAGGATGGAGGGAAGTGGACGCTCATTCTCGTCAGAGAGCTTCGCCACTCGCCGGAAAAAGTCTGGCAGGCGCTAACCGACCCGGCGCACCTGCGTGAGTGGGCCCCCTTCGACGCCGATGGGAGCCTAGGTGCAGTTGGAAATACGGTGAAGCTCACTACAGTGGGCGCGCCGGCTTCACGCATCTGTGAAACGACGGTGAAGCGAGCAGACTTTCCCAAGCTGCTTGAATACAACTGGGGTGGCTTTGATATGCGCTGGGAACTCGAAGCCTTTGGTGGCGGCACGCGCCTCACACTTTGGACCAGCATCGGTCACAGCTTTATCTCCATGGGTGCTGCAGGGTGGCATATTTGTTTTGATGTTCTGGACCGCTTTCTCAGCGGAACTCCCATAGGTCGCCTCGTCGGCCCCGACGCGATCAAGTTCGGCGGCTGGCAGCGGTTGAACGCGGAGTACGCCAAGCAGTTCGGCGTTGAGGCACCCGACTGGCCGCCAAGCGGTTCGAAGAGATGAAAGGTAGGAGGAATAAACCCATGGAATCTGCTTCTGCATCAATCGACGAGAGAATCAAGGAACTTGGGGGCTGGCGCGGGAAAACCCTCGCTCATGTCCGTCAGCTCATCCACGACGCGGACCCCGAGATCCAGGAGGAATGGAAATGGGCGAAGCCAAAATCCCCCGGAACCCCTGTCTGGTCCTATGGCGGCATTGTCTGCACAGGGGAATCGTACAGGCTGGTCGTGAAGCTCACCTTCGCTCGCGGGGCCTCCATCAAAGACCCGAAGAAGCTCTTCAATTCGAGTCTGGAAGGAAACGCGCGCCGAGCCATCGACATTCGCGAAGGCGAGAAGATCAACGAAGCCGCTTTCAAGCAACTCATCCGCGCCGCGGTGGCGGCCAACTCCGCAGCGCGCGCTCAGAAGGCAACGAAGAAGAAGTAAGCGCGGGCTCAGGCGACTCCCCCCGAGGAGGGCTGGCTCACGTCATTCCGACCCAACTCGGAAAACCGGCATGCTGTCACTGCCTTATCCGTGTGCTCGATTCCCGTCGCTCCTGCGGAACATTCCAGAGGAATTATCTCAATTCGCTTAAGACCAGTAAGGAGATGCGGAGTGGAGACACAAAAATACATTGTGTCTGCGAACAGGATCAAATCATTGATTCTTCCCCCCTCTCAGAGTGCGGTCGCAAGCTTAAGTCTTGTTCCCCTTACATATTCCAAAGTAACTTTGGGATGATGACTCCTAAAACTCCCACCTCCGACCGAGCGCAATGAAGTGCAGTCATCGCGGAGCCGCGCACTTGCTGAGGCGTTAGGGCACTGGTATCTTTGCGCAAATGCGGAAAACTCTTCACGAACCGCTCGAGAGAGATCTCCTCCTCCCCCTGATTCGGGCGATAGTAGGCGACGACTCGTCCGAGGTATCGAAACTCTTGAAGACCTCGCCATCGCTCGCCCAGGGATGTATTGCCGTTGGCGCTACGCGCCGCCAGTCGGTGGACTTTTTCTTCACCGAAATCGCGCATTATATCTATTCCGGTGACACCCCTTTGCACGCCGCTGCGGCCGGTTACCGGCAGGAGATTGACCGTGCCCTTCTTAAGGGAGGAGCCAACGTTGCAGCTCGTAACAGAAGGGGAGCGCAGCCTTTGCACTATGCGGCGGACGGTGGACCTGGTTTGCCCAACTGGAATCCCCGGGCCCAAGCCGCGATGATCTCATTGTTGATCGAGGCCGGCGCCGATCCGAATGCCCTGGACGAGAGTGGCGTGGCTCCTCTCCACCGCGCGGTGCGTCAGCGGTGCCCAAGCGCCGTGGACGCCTTGCTGCGTAACGGTGCACAAGTTAAGCTCAAGAACAAAACCGGCTCAACACCATTGCACCTCGCCGTACAAAACACGGGCAGAGGTGGCTCGGGATCACCAGGGTCAAAGACATGCCAAAAGGAAATCATTGAGCTGCTGCTCGAAGGGGGCGCTTCCGCGCATGACTTAAATGCCAAAGGGCAGACTGTAACACAGAGTGCCCAAGACGATTGGAAACACGCGCTGTTATGAACTCAAGGCAGCGAGGCGAAGAGGGGAGGAAGCCCCTTCTGTTGGAGTACTCATCCCGCTGCTGAACCTACAATTCATGGAGTCTTATGCGGCTCACGCTGCGCTTGGCGATCCCAGCGTTCCTGTAGGTTGATGCAAAACCAATTCAGGAAGCACTGTCCCGGCAGAGGCCGCGAGTCCAAGCCTCGTCGTCCCTATCGTACTTTTTTGGTTTGGTCTTCTCTATCGAATCGGCGCTCGCGCCTGGAATCCTACGGCGTGGATGACGTTCCCCGCCGAGCGGCCGGCAATTCGAGAGTGGACGCCCGGAACCGATTGCACTTCCGCTCTCAAATCACGGCGTGATTTTTGGCGCCCCGGCTATCTCTTCCGCTTTTTGCTCTTCCGTCTTTGCTTGCCCGGGCTGGCCGATGCGCCGGTATATCGCGCCCATCAGCCGGTGAGGTTCCGGCTCCGTTGGAGCAAGCGCTGCCGCTTCTTCAAGATAACGGAGGGCGTCGGAATCTTGCGCCGCCTTTTCGGATTCCGCGGCCACTTGCAGAGTGCACTGGTAAAGCAGTGATGTTGTACTCGCGTCGCGGGAATTGAGCTTGTGCGCATGCTCTAAAGTTTCGTACGCAGCGTACGTGTCGCCTAAATTCCACAACACGGCTCCGTACAAGGCGCTCACAGAATACAGGTCCGGCCATTGCTGCGCGGCCGGTTCCAGTGCGCGGCGCGCTTCCTGAAACCTCCTCAGTTGATAGTAGGTATACGCGAGGTTGTACTGTATCTGGGGAGAGCGCGGCGCAAGCTCCGCCGCCCTTTGCAGCGGCTTCAGGGCCTTTTCCAGTTCGCCGTGCTGGCCGTAAAGAATTCCCAGCGCTGTCAGGAGTTCCGCATCGTTGGGATCGTAGAGTTGGTCGCATACCGGAGTACTTTCTTGCGAGGTGCGGTCCAATTCCCGGCCGCATTCGTATTTCAGTTGGCTGAGCTTGTCGCTGCGCGCTTTTAATTCTTCCGAAAGCCCAAAGGCCTTTCTTGCGTCAGCATCGCGGCCCTGTTTGCGATACAGCTTGGCTAATTCATACTCGGCGCGGGAATCCGCGGGATTCATTTCGGTCGCTTTTTTCAGCCATATTTCGGCCTCCTGGGCGAAACCGGCCTGCAAGTAAGCTATGCCCAAGTAGAACGCTGTGTCCGGAAACGGCGGATGCTCGCTGGCTTTGCCGAGATTTTCCATCGCGCTTTTGTAATTTTGTTCGGAGAGATCAATCCTTCCGAGATAGTAATAGATCCCCGGCTGATCTCCCGCGTCGCGGCGGACGATTTCCAATTCACGCCGCGCTTCCACATTTTTGTGCTGCTCGAACAAGGCGACTCCCAACGGAAAGCGTGCGCGCAGAGCCAAGCTCGGATCGATCGCCAGCGCCGCTCGCAACTCCTTTTCCGCTTCCGGATATTTCTCCTCCCTCAGTAATTCGTATCCGCTTCCCAAATGCAATTCGAGCGCGTTCCCCGAGGAGACGCTCTGAGGGGAAGTATCCTGCTCCCCGGATTGACTGGATAGCGAGACTCCCGGAAGCAGGAAGATCAATAGCAGGAAAGCGCATCGCGATAGTCGCATGGCCAGAAGTCGCGCCCAGAATCAGGGTGCGACGCAATGCCAGAGTACCATAGCCGTTTCCGGGTCACCGTTTTTCCCCTGCGGTGTATCAGCCCAAGGCGCCAACAATGTACGTCAACGCAATGTTGACGGTCCCGGACCGGGGTGTTACATTGCCGATTCCGTAGCACGCGCACAGGGAGCGTTTGTCTGAGCAGGTGGCGCAAGAAATCTGATTCCGTCTCCTTAAGCCGCCGCCAATTCCTACAATCCTGTCAGGGAGTGCCGCTTGCGTTTTTTCCGGCAGGTCTGGACTTCCGCGGCCTTTTCCCACGCCTTTTGCAAGAGCCATCCACGCCAGTTCAACTGGCGCTACGACCGCAGTACCGCATGGAACGCGGGATCGAAGAATTGCTCCGCAAGGTGCCTGCCGGTTTCGATGATTTTGTTTCGGAAACAGTTCACGACCAGGCCGCCGCGATTTTGAGCGAATGGAGCGCACAGTTACTTCGCTCTTCCCTCGACGTGACGGCACTCGATCGAGTGCTCTCCCCTTCTTTTGCGGCCAACTCCATAACCCGCGGCCAAGTGCAATTGGTTTATGACCATCCGCCCATTCGTGCGTGGCGCGCGCAATTTCCTCCGGAGTTGAGCCTGACGAAGGACGCTTTTCTCGCCGACTTGCGCGAGTGGCTGCGCCATTTGGACAAAATAATTGTCGCCGAATTTCAAATCATGGGCATTCACAACAACAGTTCCCTTTCTTCGAGCATCGCCGAATGGAAAAGCTTCAAGACCAAGGTGCGCTACGAAATCGTGGGATCGGGGAGCGGATTTCATCGCGACCAACGCGCGGGGCACTGGGAACTCAATTGGGAGATGATTTCGCCGGGCGAATTGCGCCTCGTCCAGTGGCGGGCGCGGAACGAAGAAGGTAGCCGGGCCCGCATTCCTATCTATCGCAACATCACGGCGCATGCCTTTGCGCGAAACCGTGCTTATGAGTTGCAGTTGCTTCACGGCGCTGATTATTGGCGAACAATCCTTGATGGTGCGTGCGGAATTGACATCTACGGCCACAACGGCGTTTCCGCCGCGGATATTGACGGTGACGGTCTGGATGATCTCTATGTCTGCCAACCATCGGGACTCCCCAACCGCCTTTTTCGCAATCGCGGCGACGGCACTTTCGAGGACATCACGGATTCGGCTGGAGTCGGCGTTCTGGAAAATACGTCTTGTGCATTGTTTGCAGACATTGATAACGACGGCCGGCAGGATCTGATTGTCGTGCGTGCCAATGGGCCGCTGGTTTTTTTCAATCAAGGAGGCGGCAAATTCCGGCTCGAAGCCGAAGCCTTCCGGTTTGCCAATCCTCCGCAGGGCACATTCACGGGTGCCGCAATGGCCGATTACGACCGCGACGGCTGGTTGGATATTTATTTCTGTCTGTATTCTTACTATCAGGGTGCCGATCAATATCGTTACCCCGCTCCCTATTATGATGCACTGAACGGGCCTCCGAACTTTCTGATGCGCAACAACCGCGACGGCACCTTTCGTGACGTCACGAAAGAATCCGGGCTGGACAAAAACAATACACGTTTCAGTTTTTGCTCCGCGTGGTCCGATTACAACGGTGACGGGTGGCCTGACTTGTACGTGGTGAACGATTTTGGCCGAAAAAATCTGTACAAAAACAATGGCGACGGCACCTTCACGGACGTTGCGGCCGCGGCAGGAGTGGAGAATGTCGGCGCGGGCATGAGCGCAGCCTGGTTTGATTTCGACAAAGATTCCCGCGAGGATCTCTACGTCGCCGATATGTGGACTGCGGCAGGCATCCGCATCTCCGCGCAGGGCATTTTTCAGAAAGATGCGGCCCCGGCAGTCCGCGAACTTTACCAGGCGCACGCCATGGGAAATTCGCTTTTTCGCAATCAGGGCGCCAAATTCGATGACGTGGCCAGACATTCAGGGACGATGATGGGCCGGTGGTCATGGTCGAGCGACTCCTGGGATTTTAAGCACGACGGCTTTCCCGACATTTACATAGCCAACGGAATGATCACCGGACCGGGCCGGGAAGACCTGAACAGCTTTTTCTGGCGCCAAGTGGTCGCCAATTCGCCGAACGAGCCGCGCCCAAGCCACGAATACGAACAGGGTTGGAACGCCATCAATGAACTGATCCGTTCGGATGGCACCTGGAGCGGATACGAGCGCAACGTTTTCTATCTCAATAACGGCGACGGGACGTTTTCCGACATTTCAGGGATTTCCGGGCTGGACTCCATCGAGGATGGCCGTACCTTTGCTCTCGCCGACTTTGACGGTGACGGCCGTCTGGAAGTAATCCTTAAAAATCGCAACGGCCCGCAGCTTCGCTACATGAAAAACGTGCTCCCGGAACTGCCTCCCTCCATCTCTTTTCGATTAACCGGCAGAAAGAGTAACCGCGACGCGATCGGCGCCAGAGTCACAGTGGAAACCTCCTTGGGGCGGCAGATACGCACGCTTCAAGCCGGCTCCGGTTTTCTCGCCCAGCACACAAAGGAACTGTTTTTCGGGCTGGGAGCGCAAAAATCCCCAGTGAAAGTGACTGTGGAGTGGCCGAGCGGCTTCGTGCAGAAACTTGAGGGTTTGCCGTTAAATCACCGGGTTTGGGTTGAAGAAGGATTGGCTCCTACACGAATCGAGCCATTTAAGCCGGTTTCGAAAGCTCCCGCGGACGAGGAAAATCCCGGCCGCAGTTCCATGGATGAGCTGCCATGCGAAGCAGAAACCTGGATGCTTGTTCCTGTTCCCGCCCCTGATTTTTCCCTCCCGGATCAATCCGGCCGCAGTGAATCTCTTGGGTCCCAACGGGGCAAGCCTGTTCTGCTTTATTTCTGGTCTGATATGGCCGCGGATTCGCAATCGCATCTGGAAGAACTTGAGCGTTTCTACGAGCGATGGTCGCGCGAGGGCCTGCAGTTGTTCGCGATGCTTGTGGACCGCGCCGAAATCGGAAATCCGAGCCATTCCGAAGTCCCCGACCGCCGCTACTCGTTTCCGCTTTTGAAGAGCTCTGCCGATGTGGCCGCAGTCTACAACTTACTTTTTCGCCACATTTTCGATCGTCACCGGGATATGAGCCTTCCCACTTCCTTTCTCATTGATCCGCTGGGTCACGTGGTCAAAGTCTATCAAGGCCGCGTCCCGGCTGAGCACCTGGAAGCAGACTTCAAAGGCATTCCGCAGAACGATGCGCAACGAGTCTCAAAAGCATTGCCATTTCCAGGATCGGCGCACACTTATGAATTCGGGAGGAATTATCTTTCGCTTGGCTTTGGCTTCTTCGAACGAGGCTATTTTGCCGAGGCTGAAGTCTTCTACCGCCAAGCCGTCAGGGATGATCCGCAAAGCGCGGACGCGCTCTATGCTCTCGGCAGCGCCTGCCTGCGACTTCAAAAGGATGAGGAAGCGCGCGACGATTTTCAGCGTGCTCTTCAATTGCATGCGGGCTATCCGGGAACGATTCCCAATTGCTGGAACAATCTCGGTCTTTTGGCGGCGCGGCAGGGCAACACGAGCACGGCCATCCAATATTTTCAGCGCGCACTTCAGATCGATCCCGAGCACTCCATCGCCCTGCTAAACCTCGGAAACGCCTACCGCCAGAGCAAACATTGGTCACAGGCGCAGCAAGCGCTTGTGCGTGCCCTCGCGATAGCCCCTGACGATCCCGAAACAAACTATAGCCTGGGAATGGTGTTTGCGGAGCAGAACGACACGGCACACGCATCCCAGTATCTTTTGAAGGCGCTAGCGCTCCGTCCGGTTTACCCGGAAGCGCTGAACAACCTTGGAATTCTCTATTTACGTACTCGAAGGCCAGAGGACGCGATCCACAGCTTCGAAGAATCCATTCGTTTAGCCCCGGGTTACGACCAATCCTATCTCAATCTCGCGCGGCTCTTTGTTATCGAGGGCGAACGGGACAAGGCAAAAGCGGTTCTTCGCGAGCTCTTGAAGCAGCACCCCGGGCATGAGCAAGCTCTGGCGGAACTAAAAGAGCTCGGACCTTAATCCCACTGTATGCCCAATTGGGCTTGAAGGGCGCAAAGCTCCGTGCAGAGCCTGAGTACACTCGACAATTTCTCGTTTGTGCTCGTGGCTGCTAGAACGTCAGTTTCAATCCGAACTGGATGAGCCGGGGGTTGTTCACAGTAGAGGAAACCTGCCCGAACTGCGGCGCAGTAATATCCGCCGTGGGCAGGCCAAACTGTGCGTGGTTGAACAGGTTGAATATTTCGGTCCGGAAATCGAGTCCCATATTTTCCCAAGGGAGCGCGAAGCGCTTGATCACCGAAAAATCGGTATTCACGAAATTTGGACCCGAGAGCGGGGCGCGAGATGCATTGCCGAGTTCACCATCAGCAGGAACGGCAAACGCGCAGGGGTTGAACCAGTAGCCCTTTCCGCTCAAGCTGCTCGGCCCCGTGCAAGCGCCGATGTTGCCGGCCTGGAATGGATTGCCAACCTGATCCGGACGGCCCGCGGCAGCCGCCGTGCCAATGTTAATTAAAGAAGCGCCAGACGCAGGTAGGCTGTCCATGACGAATACCGGGAAACCAGAAGTGATTTTCTCGATGACGGTCACCTGCCAATTTCCGAGGACAGTATTTTCTACGTTGCTCCAATTGTTGCCGAACTTTTTGCCTTTGCCGAACGGCAGATCGTAAATCACGCTGCCCGTGAAGCTGTTATTGAGGTTGATCTGCGATAAAGCCCAGTCGAGTTTCTGCCATCCCGGCAACGGGAAATAAGGAGCGCCAATCGGCGTGCTCAAACCATCCGAATAGCCTGAATCGTACGTCCGCGAATACGTGTACCCGAGTAAGAAATATAGGCCGTATTTAGGAGACTTGGTTTCCGCTTTAATCTGCAGCGAATTGTAGTGCGCTCTCCCAAAATCGTTGATGCTGTACATGTTGATACCGAACTCGGCCGGAAATAGCGCGTACGGCGAAGGGAAATATGCGCCCCCGGGGCCGCATCCCAGCGTATATCCGGGCACTTCGTCGGGCCCGCCCGCGCAAGCAGTCGGGGATCCCGTATTGATATTATTTCCGAAATTCAGGATATGTTGACCGCGGGAGCCAGCATATCCCGCGGTCAAGACGATTTGCCCGGGCAACTGCCTTTCAACGTTGATATTGAACTGCTGGACCATACCCTGCTTGATATCCGTGGGCTCGGTGATGAAAGCTCCGGAGAAGTTCACAGGTGTCACCGGCGGCGAGATCAAAGGAAATCCATCTGAGAATCCCACCATTTGTCCGGTTCCGACGTTCGGCGTCTGGCCGGGGATTGATGCGCAATATGCGGTAGCCGTGGTACAGCCACCAAACGAAATACCAAATGATTCCGCCGCATAGGGTGGATTCTGCCATAGACCCTGAGCGCCCATGCTCCATGCCGAGTCGTGGTAAATGGAGTAACCGCCGCGGACCACGGTTTTGTCGCTCCCAAACGCCTTCCAGGCAAAACCGAAGCGCGGTTCGAGGGCGGTGAGATCCGCTTGGATGCCTGCAGCCGACCCTGCGCTCGTGCAAGGTTGAACTGCGGATGTGCATCCGGAACCAGCGATAAGCCACTGATAACTGGTGGCGGACGGAATGAAATCGGCCATGCGGTTAGCGGCCTCGGAGACCGGAGTTGTCAGCGCCCAAGCCACGCCCAGATTCAAAGTTAGATTGTTGGTGATCCGCCAATCGTCCTGGACAAAAGGCCGAAAGAGCTTCCAGCGGCGCCCGGTGATGTCGCCATTGAAATTCTGGTCGTGAATGCGGAGGCTCGAAAGTCCCATGAGCAAGTCCGCAGCCGCGTTTCCCGTCCAGGCCCCGCTGACGATCCAGTAGCCGTCCTGAAATCCGACCGCGCGCACGTTCATTTGATTGATGCGGATCCCACCCCCGACTCGGATGTCATGCTTGCCGCGAATCATGTCGAATGTGTCGTCGATCGTGAATACGTTCGTTCCGCCTTGAAAGGGAGAATAGCCACGGTCTCCCAAAGCCCAGTAGCCGCCGCTCAACTGCGTCGAAGTTAGGCCGCAACTGCTACCAGCGCACGTCGGAGTCGCGCCGGAACCGCATCCAAGATTGGCGCCGGGAATCCCAAGAATCGCCGACTCGCACGAGCCCGTGCCTTGGGAGGTGATGTAGTCGAAAATCCGGTTGTAGCCGAAACTGAACTGGTTCACGCTCGTGGAAGAGAATACGTGCGTCTCGCCAATGGCCACGTTGCGCGCATGATTGATTATTCCTTGGTTGCTGCCGAATGCCCCGGCTTCCGCAAAATAGCCCGTGGCGCCCCCGGGGACATAGGACGTCGCCTGATCATAACTGAAGCGGCTAAAGACGCTGTCAGCCGTCGAAAACGTGTGGTCCACGCGCACATCGAACTTTGTTTCGTAAAGAGTGCGCACAGGCTGGCCCTGAAAATTGTTCCCGTTCACGGTGTAGCCCGGAGTCGGCTCGGGATAAAGCGCGATCATCTGCTGGCCAATCGTGTTGAATAGTCCGGAGGGTATCTTGTTGCAGGCCGTGCCCTGAATCTGCAGTCCGGTGGAGGCGTTAACGGCCGTGGGATTTCCGGAAGCGTCGCATTGGAAATAGACGTTCGGAAACGTCGTAGGGTCCGTGGATGCTCCGGTCATGTATGGATTGGAGATAACGAGGTCGCCCACCGGGAGAGGATTCCCCAGGTTATCGCTGCTGAAATCTCCCATGCGCATCGCGTCCGTGGGCACCAGACCTTGAAATGACGTGCCGTGTAATTGGTCCTTCTGCTCTCCATCCACGAAAAAGAAAGTTTTATTCTTCTGGATCGGCCCGCCGATGGTCCCGCCGAACTGATTCAGGTTGAACTTCTCAGTGGATGTAGCGAAATAGCTCTTGGCATCCAGTGAGGTGTTGCGGAGAAACTCGAAAAGCGAGCCGTGGAAATCATTCGTGCCCGATTTCGTCGTGAGCAGCACGGTCGGCCCCGCTCGGGTTCCGTACTCCGCGGAATAGTTGTACGTCAGAACTTTAAATTCTTGCAGAGAGTCGATGGAAGACAGGATGGCAATGCCCCCGGCAGTCAATTCGTTATTATCCACACCGTCTAGCAGCCAGTCCGTGCTGTTGGCGCGCGAGCCGCCCACCGAAAGTGAAAAGGAACCGCGCGCGGCGACTTCGCTGCTGGCGCCCGCGGTAAAAAAGCTGTTGGGATTGGTTTCCTGTGTCGTGCCTGGAGTGAGCGTTGCGAGTTGCACAAAATCGCGGCCATTCAAGGGCAATTGCGCCACCTGCTGCGAGGTGATGACCTGGCCTAGCGATGGATTTGCAGTTTCAAGCGCGACCGCAGAACCCACGACCTCCACCGAGGTGCTCACCGTGGCGGGCGTTAGACTGAAATCCTGCTCGCGCTGCTCATCCACCTGGAGTTTGACGTCCTTGGTTTCCGCAGTCTGGAATCC
Organism: Terriglobales bacterium; assembly: GCA_035518615.1. GTDB lineage: Bacteria > Acidobacteriota > Terriglobia > Acidiferrales > UBA7541 > Acidiferrum. The sequence continues at coordinate 38,025 of DATIXL010000146.1, forward strand.
CTTGAACTCCACACGAATGGTGTAGACGGATACGGGCAGCAAGTTGATCGTGTAGTGGCCGGTCTCATCCGTAACGGTTGAACGTGCTACACCCGTAGATTGCGAAGTGGCCGTGACCGTCGCTCCGGCGACCGCAGCGCCTGTTTTGTCCGTGACCGTCCCCAGGAAACTGCCGGTCGCTTGGCCAAAAGAACTCTGACCGCAGAGAAGCACACCAAGACACGCCACGCCCGCATAGACCAATAGCCTTCTCATCGCGTACACCCCCTCAGAAATCTGGCTAGCCTGACTTGTGGGGTAAAAGGGAGGAAAGAATAAGGTTCGCCGCTCTCCTTCGGGCCAGGAAGCATGCCAATCCACAATCTAAAGTCGTATCAGGAGTATGCAACCCCTTAAACTTCCACCCCAAAAGCACCCCAATGGGAGAATCTTCTGCCGATTCCCCAAAAGCACTTGTGGCGCCAAGTTACTTTGCTCGATGTCGCGTGTCAAGCACATCATTAAAAGGCCCTGTGAGTAACTTTGAGAAATTCAGTCGCTTCGCCTGTGTTCGAGCAAGGGGCGGGGATTACACCAGGGCCAATGCCTGCTCGGTCGAGATCAACCGTGCGCCCCTTGAGCGCAGGTCGCCGATCACCTGTTCGCCTTTTTCGTGTTCGATGGCGTGAATCGCATCGGATACAAGCGCCACCATTTGACCGCGTTGCAGCAGGCCATCTGCCGTGCATCGAACGCAATATTCCGTCGCAACGCCAAACACGATGAACTCGGGATCTGACGCGGCGAACCGAGAACCCCTGCGGTTCTCCCCAGCCAGAAGCTCGTCGGTATTCGGATTATCAAAAACGTCGAGAGTGCTTTTTTCCAGCGTGATCTGCCGAATGCCTTTGAACTCTTCCGGGAAAGCAAATTCCCTTTGGTTTGGGATGACCAGCCTGGGCGAGGCACAAGCCTCAGGCAGAAGCGCCGCTCCAGGGCTGCCCTTCAGGCAGTGCAGTGGCCACTCTCGAAGCTCGGGATCGTCCGGGTTGTGCGCATCGGCAGAGGAAATTAGAAATACGCGGCCCTGGCGCGCGGCGTCTACAAGGCGGTTGACGTTCGCGATGATGCTCTCGGCGCCCGGCACGTACAGGCGCCCGCCAGAAAGCATGAAATCAGCCTGAACATCCACTTCCCAAAAGACCGTCTTGGATAAAGCCAAATTTCCTCCACGGGTTCATGTGCGCGCTGTTTTCATGAATCGAATTCTCGTCTCTTCGCACAACTCCTCCAGACGTGCGCTGTAAGAAACCGGATACGCCGAATCGTCCGGAGCCGTGCCGAGAAGCTGGCTTGGCACCCGGTTGCGATCCTCGAAGAACCTTGCCTGCGCTGCTTGCACGGCCGCCTTCGAGTTTTTCGCGGAACCCTCAATGCGTCGGCCATTTCTCATCACCGGAACAAGCAAGGGCGCACCGCCCGGAAATTCCTCGCCATCCAGCGCGATCACGTCACCAGAATAAGCCTGCCCGGGCCCCGTAAAACGGAACACCTGCTTCCTTCCGGGATAGGTTTTCTTTTCCGCGCTGAATTTCGCCGTGACTCGCGCGAGATGGTCGTTCCGAATTTCCACCAGCTTGTAGATAACTCCGATATGCGGCGCGTCGGCGGACGTGGATAGCGCAGTGCCCACTCCAAACGCGTCAATCGGCGCTTGCGACTCCAGGAGGGACTCGATGCGGTTTTCGTCCAGATCGCCGGAGACGAAAATCCGCACGTCGGGCCAGCCCGCCTCGTCGAGCCGCTTGCGCGTCCAAATGCTCTCCGCAAGAACATCACCGCTATCAATGCGGACGCTATTTGGTTTTCGTCCGAGCGCAATGATTTTTTGGATGGCTTCGCGAACGTCGTACGTATCCACAAGCAGTGCCGCTTCTGGAAATACGTCGAGGAAATCGCTGAACGCATTGCTTTCGTCCTCATGGGCCATGACCCACGAGTGCGCTTGCGTGCCATATACCGGTATGCCGAAACAATACCCTGCATAGGCATTTGATGTTCCCGTGCATCCAGCGATAAACGCCGCGCGCGCTGCGAGCACTCCCGCCTGGATGCCGTGGGCGCGCCGCGACCCGAACTCCACCACGGGCCGCCCCGCCGCGGCAGCGGTCACGCGAGCCGCCTTGCTTGCGATCAATGTCTGGAAATGGAGGATGGAGAGTAGGCTTGTCTCCAACAATTGGGCCTCGGCGATGGGGGCGGTCAGGCGAAGCAAAGGCTCACCCGGAAAGAAGATTGTGCCTTCGGGCAGAGCCCACACGTCGCCCGAAAAACGAAAGCTCGCGAGATAGTCGAAAAATCCGGAATGAACGTTGCGGAAGACGGGCAGCCCGCGAAGGTAAGCCACTTCGTCAGGAGAAAACTGAACATTTTCAAGATAATCGAGCGCCTGCTCGAGGCCTGCAGCCACAAAGTAATTGCGATTCCTCGGCAGATGCCGCACGAACAGTTCGAACGTGGCCGTGGCGTCGAACTTGTGCTGAAAGTAACCGGCCGCCATCGTAAGTTCATACAGGTCGGTGCGCAGGCCGGAAAAGCGTTGGTTCGGAATCATTCTATTCTCTAGTTTATGTCAAACGCTCTTTAGATGCCGGAGGAAAGCACGCCGCCACGGGATCGAACGGAAATCCGCATGAAGAATCATTGCCCGTCGGGGCCGGCCCGCAAGCTTGGCCTCAATCGGACGCAGGGGCCGCCTCCGCAGACGGTGATGCCGAGAGCTTCGCCTCGTTGTCCCGGAATCCCAGCGCAAACAGAATCAGCACCACAGCCGACCCCGCCGCGGGAACGATCCAGATCGAGCGCCAGTTGTGTATCACCACGCCCAATTTTGCGGATGTAACATAAATGTCCACGACTTTTCCGGAAAGCCACGACCCTATGAACATTCCGGCCCCGTACGTGATGAACGTGATCAGACCTTGCGCCGCCGCTCGCAATGCCGGCGGAGCCTTGCGGTCCACGTAGATCTGCCCGGTCACGAAGAAAAAGTCATAGCAGATCCCATGCACCACGATGCCGAAATAGAGCAGCCAGACAAGCGCGCCATTATTGCCATAAGCGAATGCCGCGTAGCGCAAAACCCAGGCGAGCATGCCGAGCATCAGCGTCTTCTTGACTCCGAGCTTTCTGAAAAACCACGGTATCGCCAGCATGAACAGCAGTTCCGACATTTGACCCATGGTCATTTTACCCGCCGCGTTCTGCACGCCGATTTCATTGAGGTAGGGATTGGTGAACGCGTAGTAGAACTGCAGCGGAATGCAAATCAGAAACGAAGCCGCGGCAAACACCGAAAACGCTTTATCTTTGAACAAGCTGACGGATTCGGCTGGAAAAATGTTCTTGAGTTTCAGTTCCGATGCGCAGCCCAGCGGAGGCGTGTGCGGCAGGGTGAGGCAATAAATCGCCATGAGAATCGAGGATCCGGCAGCCAATCGCATAGGAATGGCCGTCGGCTCTACGTGTAGAAAACCGATGATCAATCCGGCCACGATCCATCCTGCCGTGCCGAGCACGCGGATCGACCCGAATTCCTGCCGTGGATCGCGCATATGGCGGAACGACAATGAATTTGTCAGCGCCATCGTCGGCATATAACACAGAGAATAAAGCAACAAAATCACGTAGAAAATGCCGAACTCTTTGCGCGTGGAGGCGTACCAGAGAAGCACGCCGCCAATCCCATGGAGGGCTGCAAGAAGATTCTGCGTGGCGAAAAACTCATCAGCGAGTAGGCCCACGAGAAACGGCGACAGCATTGCACCAAGGGCCGTCGTTCCCGCAGCCAGTCCGATCTGCTGGCCCGAAAAATGCAATTGCTCGCCGAGCCATGTTCCCAGCGTGACGTACCACACGCCCCAGATGAAATACTCGAGAAACATCATCGCCGATAAGCGAACCCTCATCTGAACTTGCATGCGCTGGTCACTCCATCCCCCGAAAAATTGAGTGGATCTTCCTATCTTTCTTCAAGATTGTTGCTGCTTCTGACTGGTGTCGCTTTTAACCATCACGTCCACCACGGCTCAGCAGGCGATTCAGTCAAGAGCAGGCGGCTCAGAAATTCCACGGCAAAGTTTAGCCCCTGGTCCACGGAGGCAAGCGCGTCTTCGTGCTCGATGCTCATCACATAGTCGTAGCCGATGAGCCGAAGCGCGCTGATAATGCGCTTCCATTCCAGCTCGCCGTGCCCCCACCCCACGCTCCGGAAGAGCCAGGACCGCTCCAGCATTTGGCGATAGCTTTTCGCGTCCAGAATTCCATTGCACCGGATGTTTTCCTTGTTCAGCGCCACATCTTTCGCATGCACGTGAAAGATCGCCTCACCCAGCGCTCGAATCGCCACCGGTATGTCCACTCCCTGCCAAAAAAAATGGCTCGGATCGAAATTGACGCCGATTGCTTTCCCCGCCGCCTCACGCAACCGCAACGCTGTTTCCACGTTGTAAACAACGAAGCCAGGATGTGCTTCGAGCGCCACCTTGATGCCGTGTTCTCCGGCGAACTTCCCTGCATCCTGCCAGTATGGAATCACTTTCTTTTCCCACTGCCAGGCCAGCGTCTCCAGAAACTCCGGTGGCCACGGCGTAACCACCCAATTGGGGCTCTTGGCCTGATCGCTGTCTCCGGGACATCCCGAAAACGTAACCACCACTGGCACCTCCAGTTTTTCCGCCAGCCTCACCGTCTTTCGAAATATCACATCGTAGTTTTTCGCCACGGCGCCATCGGGATGGAGCGGATTCCCGTGGCAGGAGAGCGCGCTGATCATCAATCCCGCGTCCTGAATTCGCTTGCGGTAATCGCTCGCCTTGTGTGCATTTTCCAGCAACGCGTCAAGATCCAGATGGTCGTCGCCCGGCCAGCCACCGGTGCCGATCTCGATCGCCCGCACCTTTTCCAGCGAGCGCACTTTTTCCAGCATTTGTTCGAACGACAGTTTCCCGAGAACGGGCGTAAACAGTCCAAGTCTCATTTGCGTTTGTCTCTCGAAATGCCAGTTGCATTGTTTCCGAAAGAATTCCGTCGAGTCAACCTATTCATTAAATCCCCTCCCCGCGTCTCTTGCTTCGAACGGAACGTTCCCCGGCCTCCTGGCCGTCGCGTGACGTTTCCATCCCTCCCCTGTAGACTCATGGCATTGCCGTATGACCACGACTCCCCTGACCTCCTCGAATTTCCGTGGCGCCCTCAGTCATTTCGCCACCGGCGTCACCGTGATCACCGTCGAGCGCGCCCCGGGCCTCGTGCATGGCATGACCGCCAATTCCCTGGCTTCCGTCTCTTTGGAACCTCCGCTCCTCCTCGTCTGTATCGCGGAACACGCGCAAATGCTCGTCCTGCTTCACGAACGGCGGCGCTTCGGCGTGAACCTGCTCCGGGCGGATCAGGCTGCTCTTTCTCGTTTTTTTTCGCAACCGGAACAGCCCGAACCCGATGAGAAGGCCCTTGGCGTCCGTTTCCGCTGGACGGCGCATGGCATCCCGCTTCTCGATAACACGCTGGTGCAGATGGAATGCCACGTCGCGGCAAGCTATCTGGCGGGCGACCACACAATATTTGTTGGAGAGGTCCATAGTGCCCAAATTTCCCCGGGCGAGCCGCTCCTGTATTATCGCGGCAATTACCGGCGCCTTTCGCCGCATACCTGACCGCACCGGTCCATCGCCACCAACTTTGGCTTCCGGCGATCACCATTGTTAAACTTCCATCTGTTCTGATTTCCATGCGATCCCGAATCCTGGCGCTGCTCTGCTCAGTTTGGTTTATCTGCGGGGTTGCTTTTGCTGCCCGTGCTGCTTTTCTCTGGCATGAGCAGAGCGTAATTCCGCATCAGGCGCTCTCCGTTCTCCCTTTCGCCCAGGAAGCCGGCAACATTGCCTTCGCTCTTTCCGAGGGAAAGGGTTTTTCCAACGTTTTTCGTCAGGAGACCGGGCCTACTGCATGGCTCACCCCCGTCTATCCTCTGCTCCTCGCGGGAATTTTCCGCGTTTTCGGAGCGTTCACCTTTCCCGCCTTCCTTGCCGCTGCCCTCATGAATTGCCTCTTCTCCGCTGCGACCTCCCTTCCCATTTACTTCGCTGCGAAGAAAGTCGCAGGTCCGGTGGCCGCCGTGCTCGCCGCCTGGCTCTGGGCCCCTTTCCCCAACGCGGTCATGATTCCCACTGAATGGATCTGGGACACTTCTCTCTCCGCACTGCTTGCTGCCACGCTCCTCTGGGCGACTCTTGCCATTGCGAACTCCCAGCACCGGCGCCACTGGTGCGCTTATGGTTTGCTCTGGGGATTCTCTTTGATGAACGATCCCGCGATTGCAGCCGTCCTTCCTTTTCTTCTTGTGTGGCTCGTCTATCGTTCCCGCGCGAATTCGGTGCGTGCTTGGAGATTCCCAGCGCTCGCTTTATCGGTAGCCGTCCTCTGCTGCCTGCCCTGGACCATTCGCAACTATGTCCAGTTCCAGTGCTTCGTGCCTCTTCGTTCTAATTTTCCGTTCGAATTGTGGCTCGGCAACAACGATATTTTCGACCCTCACGCCGTTCACGGAATTCAGCGCATCACTCGCTTCGAGCAGGCGCGGCTCTATTCACAAATCGGCGAGACCGCCTTCATGCAACAAAAATGGCATCTTGCTTGCGCTTTCATTCGCTCGCATCCCTTGCTGGAGCTCCGCCTCATCGGCCGCCGCATTGTCGCCACCTGGCTCGGCACGGAAAAACCCATCGAAGATTTCCTCTCGGCCAGTTCCCTGCTCGCCCGTGTCGTCATCATCTGCAATTTTCTGATCCTGCTCGGAACCGTCTCCGGCACGGTGCTTCTCTTCCTTCGTCGCAATCCTTTCGCAATTCCCGTCGCCGCTTACCCCCTCGTTTTTCCGATGATCTACTACATCACTCACACTTCGCTCCGTTACCGCCATCCCGCCGATCCGGTGCTTCTTATCCTCACCGCATTCGCCATGCTCGAACTCTTGCGCGCGAATCAACCCGCCAAGCCGCGCACTCCCAATATAAAATCGATTTAAATGTGCCGCTTTCTCGCCGGCGCAGTACAATGCCCCGAGCACAAATCCCTTCGAGGAGCATTTCATGATCCGCCGCATCGCCATTCTTTCTTCGCTCTGTCTCGCGGCCGCTTTTGCCGCTCCAGCGCAAAACAAGCTCTCCGTTCATTGGGAGGAGCTCACGGGTCCCGATTTTATCGCCGCCATCCATCAGGCCCAGGGTACGTGCCTTCTGCCCTTTGGCATTCTGGAAAAGCACGGTCCTCACATGCCCATCGGCACGGATCTCATCAACGTTCGTTACGCCGCTCTTCACGCTGCCGAAAAAGAATACGCCGTCGTTTTCCCCGCCTATTACTTCGGCCAGATCTTCGAGGCCAAGCACCAGCCCGGCACCGTCGCCTACAGTGCGGACATTCAGATGAAACTTCTCCAGGAGACCACCGACGAAATGGCCCGCAATGGCTGCAAAAAAATCATCATCGTCAACGGCCATGGCGGCAATGAGCATCTGCTTCCATTTTTCGCGCAATCGCAACTGGACTTGCCGCACGATTACGTGGTTTACATCATTGATGGCGAGCGCAGCCGCCCCGGCGGCCCGGAAAAGAAATCCACTGGTATTGACTGGCACGCCGGCGAAAACGAAACCTCCAACACTCTTGTTTCCCGCCCGGATCTCGTTCATCTCGACCGCGCCAAGGAAGAATCCGGCGCCGATCAGCATCGCCAGAATCTACCCGACGGCCTCTACACGGGAATTTGGTGGTACGCTCGTTTCCCGAACCATTATTCGGGCGATGGTTCCGTCGCCGCCAAAGCCCTCGGCGAATGGAACGTGACCGGCTTCATTGACTACATTGACGAATGCATCCGCGCCGTCAAAGCCGATGATGTCAGCCTCAAACTGCAGGACGAATTTTACGAACAGAGCAAGCATCCGCTCGACACGAAGCAATAGCGCGGCGGCAAACTGATTCATGCAAAGCAAAAAGCACAATTTGCCTGGCGATCGCGCCTTGGGCATGGAGACGGCTATCACCCGCCGCGATTTTCTCGGTAATACGCTTCTCGCTTCGGGCGCCATGCTCCTCGATTCGCTTACACCCGCGCAACTCCTTGCCGCTCAGGAAGACTGGACCGGCTACGGCGGTGTGGGCGAATACGCCGATTCGAATGGCAACACCTGGGACGTGATGACCGCAGGCCACAAGATGCGCGATCACGCTTACCGCTCCCTTCTCGCCACAGCAACCGACACCGGAGAAACCTACGATTGCGTGATCGTCGGCGGAGGCATCAGCGGTCTCGCCGCGGCGCTCTTTTTCTTGCGCCGTGCCGGTTCCGGCGCAAATTGCCTCATCCTCGAAGACCATCCCATCTTTGGCGGCGAGGCCAAGCAAAATGAATTCGAAGTGGATGGCAAGCGCCTCATCGCCCATCAGGGCTCCGCCATCTATTTCGTACAATATCCCCACAGCTTCCTTGAGCGCTTCTATGACTCCATCGGCCTCTCCACTCCAAAATTGAATTATCAGAAGTGGGCTGGCCACGGCCCCGCGTTGCCCATTGGCCGCACTCCCTACGATTCGGCGGGTTTGAATACCGGGAACTACGGCTTCTGGTTTGGCGCCAATTTCGGCGCTTCTCCCGCCGGGCATTCCGCCGGTGCCCTCGATCCCAAATCTGGTCTTTGGCTGATTGATCCTATCGGCAAGAAATTCGCGGGTGCCCCCGTGAGCGAATCTTCGCGCAGCGAACTCTTACGCTGGTTTTCCGGCTCCGCCGAAAATGCCACGCCCTTCACTCCGCCGCAATTCGAAGGCGACTCCATTTCGCGCGCGCTCGATGCCATCACCCTCGAGGAACACTATATCCAGCGCTTTAGCCTCTCGCGCGACTTCATTCGGACCTTTCTCTCCCCGGACCTTGGCGGCGGCTCGGGCCTCGGTGCCGATGCGCTCTCCGCCTACTCGGACTATGCCGCCGATCTTCTTCACCCTTACGACGAAGGCGGCGGCGTGCAGATGTTTCCCGGTGGAAACACCACCATCGCCCGCCTCATGGTCAAGGCTCTGATCCCCTCTTCGATTGCAGGTGACGCCACACCCGACGGAGTCAGTCTCGGCTCCGTGAATTTCCCCGCTCTCGACGTTCCCCATTCTCCCGTCCGCCTCCGTCTCTCCTCCACAGTGATTTCCGTCGAACATGACGGCGATCCCTCGAAATCTGATTCCCTGACGCTCACCTATGCCCGCGCCGGCAAACTCTCTCGCGTTAAAGCGCGCTCCGCCGTGATGGCGGGCGGCTCCTGGACCACAAAGAACATCGTCACGGATCTTCCTGCCGCGCAAAAGAATGCCTACTCCCAGTTTTATCGCTCGCCTTGCCTCATGGCCAACATCGCTCTACGCAACTGGAATTTTCTTTACAAAATGGGAATTACGGGATGCCGCTGGTTCGGCGGCGGCCTCGGCAATTACCTCGAACTGCGCCGCCTCGCCACCGTCGGCAACATTGACGCCACCCTCAGTCCCGATTCTCCGGTGGTGCTCACGCTCAAAGTTCTGTATTCCTATCCCGGCCTGAGCACCGAGGATCAGGGCCATCGCGGCCGCGGCGAAATGATCACCACTTCCTTTCGTGACTATGAACGCCGCATTCGCGCCCAATTCACCGAAATGTTTTCACACGCTGGCTTCGACGCCCAACGCGACATCGCGGGCATCATTCTGAACCGTTGGGGCCACGCCTACCTCAGCCCTCAGCCTGGATTTTTCTTTGGAAAAACAGGTCAGCCGGCTCCGCGCGACATTCTTCGCGGTGCTCCGTTCGGCAGAATCGCCTTCGCCAATACGGACCTCGCCGGCGCCATGGATCACCGTTTTTCGATTCTGGAAGCGCTCCGCGCGGTGGGGCAGCTTCTCGATCAGGTCCTGACGGGCTAACGTACCCCGCGCCGAAGCTGCTCGATCCACCGTTCCAGCACAACGTGCGATTTCGTATCTACGTCAAGAAACTCGATTCCCATGCCTACGCGTGGCTTCACAATCCGCACCACCGCTAGCGCTTCGAGCTTCTGATCCTTCCTCGTCAGCGTCACCCGCACGCGCGAATTCGCCAAAAGCGGTTTGCTGGTGCAAACAAAGCATCCGCCTAATGAAATGTCGGAGGTCACTCCCTCGGTCCTCTCTCCTGTTTCCAGATCGAGAAACTCGGCGTCTGCGGCAAATGGAAAACGGATGGCATAGCGGCGGTCGCGAAGGGGTTGCGAACGCGATCGTTCCTTGGCGATGTGGTCGTCCATGGATATAACGTTATTCACGGCGGCTGGGATCCGCTCCGTTACCACCTGGCTTTCCCGGCGCTGTACTAACGAACAGTTTCCTCCATCAATCCGGCGATTCCCTATATTTGCACAGACAATGCGCCAAAAAGGTAACAGCGGCGCCATTCTCCACTGGCTTTGCCTGCCCGCGAATCACTGGAACTGTTATTAGTGCAAACGACAAAACCCCGCATCGCCCCGGCAACCGGTCCAGGGGCCCGTGCTATTCTGAATCTGGAGTCGTTTGCCTCCCCCTCATGACTACGGCGCGTACCGAAGGGCTTCGTCAAAGCGACCGCATCGCTTTTCGCATGCCGCTGGAGACCAGCTGGCTGGCTGGCAGCGGCCTCGTGGTCAAGCAAATCGCCCAGACGCTGCTCGTTAGTCGCAATGGCGGTGTCATTCGCCTCCAGGAAAAGCTGCAAGCAGGCCAGGAACTTACCCTCAAGCGCTCTCTCGAAGGCGATCTCACCAAATCCGCTCGCGCACGCGTCGTCGCCGAAATTGACCACGAGCCGGAAGGTTTCATCTACGCCATCAGCATCCTCGATCCTTGGGCCGACTTCTGGGACATCGAATTTCCCGTTCCCCACCGCGCCGAAGAAGCTCTTGCTCGCCTGCTCATGGAATGCAGCTTCTGCCAGCGCCGCGAAGTCGTCTATCTCAACGAATTGGAACTGAAATCCTTCGAGATCCGCAAATGCGTCGCCCGCGTTTGTAAGATTTGCGATGCGCCTTCCATCTGGATCGAAGCCCAGCCGGAAATTCCTCCTCCCGATGCCCTGCCTCTTCGCGTCCCCGACGCGGACGAACGCGTTGTTCCCCGCCGCAATCGCACCCGCATTCGCGCTCGCGTCCTCGCCTGCATCCGCCGCCGCGGCTTTCAGGAAGAGGTCGCCGTCTGTGAAGATCTTTCCAAAGGCGGCATCAGCTTCCGCAGCCGCAATCAATATCCGGAAGGCACGCGCCTCGAAGTCGCTGTTCCCTACACTCCGGGCAGCGGCGCCATCTTCGTTCCCATCCGCATCGTCTTCTCCCAGCCGCTTCCTTCCGCCGGACTTTTCCGCCACGGCGCCGCCTACCTCCGTCCTCCCGAATAGAGTGAATCAGTTTCCTCCGAATGCAGATGCGCCACCGAGCCAGACGTGAACTCCCGTTGCGGTGGGTGCCCCAGGTTCCGTGTTTGAACCTGGGTCTTGCCTTTGATCTCTTCTCGAAGACTCTCTTCAACCCTCGATGCCTGATTGGATGACGTTGTCGGCTCCTCGTTCCGAGTAAACTTGGAAGCGCGAACGACCAAGGCCCTGATGAAGAGAGCCGAGTTTCTCTGCCCTAAATCCCCTCAACTCAACAAACCCCGCCCCTCCCCGTTCGAAAGGTGCCATTCTCCTCACGAATAACCATTCTGCTCTGATCGTTATCGAAAACCTCCCCGCATAAGCCCTACCTTAGTCCTCCGCATCCGGGCCGTGCGCTTCGGCCCGCGTGCGGAGATTCTTCTTCCCCGCTTTCCACCCCGGCGTTACGATCTCTCCCACAACATGCCCTACGATCGGTACAACATCCTTGTCTTCGACCCGGATGGCCGCCGCGTCCCCCAAACCGGCTTTCACGATGACACTCGCGACTCCACCGGCATCTGCGATTTCGGCTACAACATCTTCGGCGAGCAAACCCTGGAGCACACTTCCAGCACTGCGGGCTGCCGTCACGAGATCTACGCCAACGGCCGCCATCTCGCCATCACCGATCAGTTCAACGCAGCCAACACGCAAAC
>DATIXL010000147.1:0-6527 GCA_035518615.1 Terriglobales bacterium
ATCTTCATCAGCTTGGTCATCCAGCTCGCTTCGCTGATGTTCTGGCTGCCGCTCGAGTACTACCAGATCGAGGAGTTTGGACATCCGACGTTCGTAATCGGTCTGCGCTTCAAGAATATTATTGCATTCGCTTTCGGCAAAATGCAGGCCTGGGGCCTGAATACCGAAGAGATGACCTACGATCCGTGGGATTACGTCCACATCACCTGCTGGAACTTCCTGCCCTTCCTGTTGCGGCGGGTGGGGGCCGTCCCGCGCTGGGTGGTCGATGCAGCTTTTGTAGTCTGGGGGATTGGGCTGGCCGCATTGGCAACCGTCTTATCCCGCTTAAAGACTAGTTTGCGCGGCCAATCCGAAACGTAGTTGAAGGATTCGTTACTCCACCGTAACAGACTTCGCCAAGTTCCTTGGCTGATCCACGTCACATCCGCGGCGAACAGCAATGTGATACGCCAGCAACTGCAGCGGAACGATTTCCAGAATCGGCGACAATTCTTCGGGCGCATTGGGAATGTACAAAACGTGGTCGGCCGATTCCTTGATCTCTTCATCCCCTTCGGTTGCGAGCGCGATTACCACCCCCGAACGAGCCTTCACTTCTTTCAGATTTGAGATCGTCTTCTCGTAGCGCAACACAGCATCCGGATCATTGGGATCGCGGGTAGCGATCACAACCACGGGCAGGTTTTCGTCGATCAGGGCGTTCGGACCGTGCTTCATTTCGCCGGCGGGATACCCTTCGGCGTGGATATAGGAAATTTCCTTCAGTTTCAGCGCGCCTTCGAGCGCGATGGGATAGTGAATGCCGCGTCCCAGGAAAAGGAAGTCGTGCACCTTCTGATAATGCCTCGCCAATTCGTCGCAGGCGGGATCGTGGGCAAGAATGGTCTCGAGCTTGGCTGGAATTTTCGTTAACTCGAGCATGGACGCGCGGGCTCGCTCCGCCGTCATCACGCCGCGCACTTGCGCCAGATACATGGCGAAGATGTAAAGTGCGGTCAGTTGTCCGGTGAAGGCTTTGGTTGAGGCAACACCGATCTCCGGACCGGCGTGCGTGTAGATCGTGCCCGCGGCTTCGCGCGTGATCATCGATCCCACCACGTTGCAGATGGCAAGCGTTTTCGAGCCCTTGGTCTTGGCTTCCCGCTGCGCGGCGATAGTATCAGCAGTTTCGCCGGATTGCGAAATCACGAGCGTGATCGTGTTTGGCTCGACGATCGGATTGCGGTATCGCCATTCGCTGGCATAGTCGACTTCGACCGGCACGCGCGCCAACGATTCGATCATGAATTTGCCCGCCTGCCCGGCATGCCAACTGGTTCCGCAGGCGATGATGTTGATCTTTTGTGCTTCCCGGAACTCGGCCCCGCTGATTTCCATTTCGTCAAGAAAGATGTGCCCGGTGTCTTGCGAGACCCGGCCCAGCGTGGTGTCGCGGACCGCGCGCGGCTGCTCGTAGATTTCCTTGAGCATGAAGTGCTTAAAGCCGCCCTTTTCCGCCGCGATGGGGTCCCAGGTCACATGCTGCACTTTTCGCACGACTGGCTTGCCGTCGAAATCGGTCAACTGCACGCCTCGAGGTGTAACGATAGCCATATCCCCATCGGCGAGGAAGAAGATGTCGCGGGTGTGCTGCAGAATCGCGGGGACGTCGGACGCGACAAAATATTCGTCGTTGCCAAGACCGATCACGGCCGGGGGGCCATTGCGTGCCGCCACAATCTTGTTGGGCTCGTCCGTGGAGATTACGGCCAAAGCGAAAACGCCAGTGATCTGTTTCACCGTCTGACGGACAGCATCTTCCAGACGCACGCGGTTTCCATTGGCGGAAGGGTTGGAATACTTCTCGACCAGATGCGCGATGATTTCGGTGTCGGTCTCAGTCGTGAACGTGTGGCCTTCTTCGATGAGCTTCTTCTTCAGGCTGAGATAGTTCTCGACGATCCCATTATGTACGACCACAATTTTTCCCGTGCAGTCGCGGTGCGGATGCGCATTCTCTTCCGTGGGACGACCATGCGTCGCCCATCGTGTGTGGCCGATGCCGAATGTCCCCTCGAGCGGCTTTTGGCGGATGGCGTCTTCCAGATTTCTGAGCTTGCCTTCGGCACGGCGGATCTGCAAGCCATCGCCATTGCCGCAAACCGCAATTCCGGCCGAGTCATAGCCGCGATACTCCAGCCGTCGCAGCCCTTCCACGATGACAGGAACTACACTTTTCTTGCCCACGTACCCAACAATGCCGCACATAGGAAAAACCTCAAATGGAATTCGCGATTGCTTAGTCGCCGAGGGAAAAGCGGAATTCTTCGATTACGGGGTTGGTCAGGACCTCGCGGGCAATACGCTCCACTTCGGCCTGCGCCTCTTCACGGGACAAGCCTCCGTCCAAAGAAAGTTCGAAATATTTCCCTTGGCGGACGCTCTCCAGCCCCTTATAGCCCATCTTTTTCAACGCACCTTGAATTGTTTTGCCTTGGGGGTCGAGGACGCTTTTCTTGAGGGAGACGTACACGTAGGCTATCATAAAAGCAGCATTATACGCGAGGGGAATCGTTGTTTCCCACCGCGCTCATTCTTTTCTCCAGTTCGGCCAAAGAGTCTTCCAGCAGCTTCCGATGGCGCGGATTCTCTGTGCGTTCAATCTGCTCCAACAATCTCTGGCGGGCCAGCCGCAGGCTCTCTTTTTCGCGAACCCGGGCTGCCTCCTCGGGGCTAAGGCGACGTCGGGCGGTGTTTGACTTTTCCCATGCCTCCGCCTGCTGTGCTTCAACCGATTTACTCTCCCAACCACGCGCCATCAAAATGAGTATAGTGCCCGGACTCCGCAAAACGGCATGCTGTTTGGGTGAATAAAGCTCACCTCGGTGTCGGTCGATATGCCCTTGCATTGGCTCCTCTTCGGCCAACGCGATCCTCGTGAAAGTTATGATCGTTCCTTGACACTCTGGGTATAATGCCGGGAGTTGAGCCCCGAACGGGCCCGCCTTTTGAGGGGGAGGCGGCTTGGAGTAGTTGTTGTGCACAAGCTATCAAGCGCGGCGCGCTTGAATCCAAAATCCCCCTTGGACCCTCCCATCCCGGGAGGCGCTGGGCAGGTATTCACTTTTCCACCAAGCTTTGGATGTGTTCGCTTTGGTTATTCCTCCAGCTTACGA
The DNA here is from genome assembly GCA_035518615.1 of Terriglobales bacterium. Taxonomy (GTDB): domain Bacteria; phylum Acidobacteriota; class Terriglobia; order Acidiferrales; family UBA7541; genus Acidiferrum. The sequence continues at coordinate 3,159 of DATIXL010000147.1, forward strand.
AGCCTAGGAGCGATTCCGGAACGGGGGTTCTCCCATGGCGCCTGATCCGCTTTTTTCCGCGCATGGCCAGGCCTTCACAAACCCGGAAAAGCTGGTCTCCGCATACTTCAGCTCGTCTACTGTGGGACTTGCCATTTTCGACACTGCTCTCCGATTCATCGCCGTCAATGAGACCTTGGCGCGCATCAATGGCATACCTGCCGCCGAACATCTAGGCAAGACCGTGCGGGAAGTGCTGGGGGATTTCGCTTCCTCGATAGAACCTGAGTTGCGAAACGTGCTCTCGTCAGGGACTGCGTCGCACTTTGAAATTGGCGCCAAACTCCCGCGCAGGGAGGAGGCTGGCCACTGGATCGTGCATTACTTCCCGATTCCTGACGAAACCGGGAAAGTCGCCCGAGTGGGCTCCGTTGTGGTCGAGATAACCGCGCAGAAGAAATTGGAACAGAGTTTGCACGCAACCGGCAAGCGACTGGATCAGGAAATACGCAAAGTGCAAATGCTTCTGGAAGTGAGCCGGTTGCTTGCGGAAAATCGGGATCTGCCCAAGGTCTTTCCTCAGATTTCGGCGCGAATTCGGCGGGTATTGCGCCAGGAATACGCGAGCTTCGCGATTCATGACGTCGACGCGGGAGGATTGGTCCGCCAATCGCTGGATTTTCCTTTAGGCAAGGGCTTTACTTCCAGCCTTCCGATCGCGCACAACTGTCCCGCATCTGCCGCCTTGGAAACACGAGCCTCCAGAATCTTCAATCGGGACGAAATTCAATCCTTCCAGGGAGAAATTGCACGGAGCTTCCTCGCCGAAGGCTTGCAATCTCTCTGCTGTGTTCCCCTCGTGCGTCCGCAAGGGCCATTGGGAGTTTTTGTTCTCGGCAGCACGCGAAAAGACGCCTTCCATAGCGAAGACCTGAACGTCCTGGAGCAAGTTGCGGCTCAACTGGCGATTGCCATTGAGAACCACCGAGCCGCTTCCGAAATCGAGGCGTTAAAGCAGCGGCTCGGCGAAGAACGCAAGTTCCTGCAGGGCAAACCCGCAGCTGCCGGCGAATTCCCCGAGATGGTCGGAGAAAGCCCTACGTTGCGGCGAGTCCTTGATCAGGTTGCAACGGTTGCTTCGAGTGAGGCGACCGTGTTGATCCTCGGCGAGACTGGGACCGGCAAGGAATTGGTGGCCAAGGCCATTCATCGCATGAATCCGCGCAAGAACGGGCCGTTCGTCAAGGTCAACTGTGCCGCAATCCCGATGGGCCTGCTGGAGAGCGAACTATTCGGACATGAAAAAGGTGCCTTTACCGGCGCGATCAACCAAAAGATCGGAAGAATGGAGCTGGCGGATGGAGGAACTCTGCTTCTGGACGAGGTCGGAGAGATCCCGATCGAATTGCAGCCCAAGCTGCTCCGCGTGTTGCAGGATGGAGAGTTCGAACGGCTGGGAAGCAACCGGACGATCAAGGTAAACGTGCGCCTGCTTGCTGCCACCAACCGGAATCTGGCGGAGAGCATCGCCAAGCGGGAATTCCGCAGCGATCTGTTCTACCGCCTGAGCGTTTTTCCAATCGTGCTCCCTCCGCTGCGGGAACGCCCGGAAGATATTCCACTGCTGGTGCGCCACTTCGTGAACAAGTTCGCATCCAGAATGAATCGCACGATTGAGTCAATTCCGAAGGACGCCATGCAGACGATGAAAGAATGGCACTGGCCTGGCAACGTTCGTGAACTCGAGAATCTGATCGAGAGAAGCGTGATTCTGAGTGAGGGCCCGGTATTGCGGATTCCACTTTCGGAACTGCGCCTCAGTCACGAATCACCGCTTCCGTCTGGGGATGAAACGCTGGACAATGCAGAAAAGCGACACATCATTCGCATCCTGCGCGAGAGTCGCGGGGTAGTCTCGGCGGCGGCGGAAAGGCTGGGGGTGAAGCGTACTACCCTGCAGTCGAAAATGGATCGGCTGAAGATCGCCCGCCGAGATTATGTGCGCCCGGAAAACAAATGATTTGGTTGAGCTATCCGGAGTTTGACGGCTAATCGTCACATCTGGCGACACAGCGGCACAGTCGGATCTATCGCGAACACATTCGGTTTTGGAACTTGTTCCAATGAGGGAAGTTCCTGCCGTGCTTCCATGTCCTGTTTTGGAAATTATCGTGCAAGCGCAATGTTTTTCTCTGCTGCAGAGACAGTCCCAGAGTCATATTTCTCGCAGTGGAGCCGGCCCCAATCTCAAGAGCTGAAGCGTCCTGTTCCCCCAGGGCACGATTCGGAGTCAGAAAGTGCTGTTTCGTAAATGTCAGGCGCTGGTTTCGAGCGTCGCTGCTAGAAGTGTAGATTGTTCGGCTTCGGTGTCGAGACCGCACCGCTGCCGGCCTTCGTCCGAGATATTTGTGCGCCCGGCATGGGAGCAGCCCTTCGTGAGGCAGGAGCCTTTGACGCTCTCGCTCCCCGGCGACACACCTCCCCGAATCGAGCCGACGTCATCCGGTGCCATCGATCCCTTCTATCTGTTCGCGTGTCACGTCGAGTGGGAACAACGGGAAGAACCCGGCGCGGCCTGGGAGCTGATTGCGGCTGCCCAGAGTTCCCATAGTGACACACGCGCCCATGCCTTGGCCCTGCTGGCCAGTTCGCACGATCTGGGGAGCGCAAATTCGGATTCGGGACCGGTACCCAAGAAGCGGCAAGCTACGCTGGAGAATGCGATGAATACGCCTTACGGGATTGAGATCGTCGACGACTGCACGCAATGTGCCAACACGCAGCCGGGATTTTTTTGCTGCTTCTCTCATCCTGTGATGGAGACGCTTAATCAGGTGAGCCACAAAAGCACGCTGCCGGCCGGGGCCATCCTGTTTGTCGAAGGGCAAGCTCCACGCGGCATGTTCATTGTTTGCTCCGGCCGCGTAAATCTCTCCACCACGTCGCGCGAAGGAAAAATCCTTATTCTGAAGAGTGCCGGTCCTGGAGACGCGCTCGGCCTCAGTGCCGTAATCTCGGGCGTGGGCTACGAGACCACGGCGGAAACAGCAACGCCGTGCCAGTTGAACTTTATCGACCGTAAGCACTTTCTGGAATTGCTGGAAACGCAAAGCGAGGCAGGATTCCACACCGCCCAAAGCCTGAGCCGGGATTATCAGACGGCTTATCACGATATTCACGATCTGGTCTTGACGCGCTCTTCCGCCGGCAAACTGGCTCGGCTGTTACTGTCGCAATCACCGGAAGAGGAGCCGCAAAACGGAACCAGCAAGTGTTCGCCGATGACGCACGAAGAAATGGCGCAGAGAATTGGCGCATCGCGCGAGACCGTCACGCGACTTCTCAGCGAACTGCGAAAGAAGCACTTAATCGGGCTCGATGGCCCGACGT
>DATIXL010000148.1:0-5689 GCA_035518615.1 Terriglobales bacterium
TTACGCTGGCTAGGTGGAGCCCGAAGCTTCCCTCTCGTGGCTGGCGTTGACGATGACGCCGGGCATTGCGTCCCGGTTGTCCGCGAGATTATTGCGCGAATTTGGCAGCCCGGAAGGTGTGTTCCGGGCGAGCTTGACGGGGCTGGAGGCTTGCAACCTGCCCGCACCCGCGGCACAGGCAATTTTCAAAAAGCAGACATTCTGGCGGGCGGAAAAAGAGGTGGATGCGATCCGGCGGATCGGATGCCGGGTGCTGAATTGGAAAGAGCCGGAATATCCGCAGTCGCTGCTGCAAATTTATGATCCGCCCGTGCTGCTGTATGTGCGGGGAGACGTTTCGATTCTGAACCAGCCGAGTTTGGGAATCGTGGGGACGCGGCGGCCGACGATCTACGGCACACAAATGGCGGAGCTGATGGGCCGCGACCTGGCGAAGCGCGGACTGGTGGTGGTGAGCGGGCTGGCGCGGGGCGTGGACGCCATTGCGCATCGAGGAGCGACCGAAGCCGGCGGGCGGGCGATCGGAGTTTTGGGGACGGGCGTGGACGTCTGCTATCCCAAGGAAAATAAAAAGCTGTTCGAGAAGGTTCTGGAGCGGGGAGCGATCATCAGTGAACTGCCGACTGGGTCGCATCCCGCTCCGGAAAATTTTCCAGTGCGCAACCGGATTATTGCAGGCATGCCGCTGGGAGTGGTGATCGTGGAGGGCAAGGAGTACAGCGGGTCGTTGATAACGGCGCGGCTGGCGATGGAATTCGGGCGGGAGGTGTTTGGAGTTCCGGGGAATGTGACCCAGGAAGTGAGCTTCGCCCCAAACCAGTTAATCAAGCAGGGGGCAAAACTGGTGACGAATGCCGAAGACGTGATCGAAGAGCTGCCAACCCCGATCCGGGCCGTGTTGGTGCAGGCGGAGACGGTGGCCAGCGAACAGCGGAATTTACTGGCCGCAGATGGGTTAAGTCCAACAGAAAAAAGGATTTATGAGTTACTCAGTCATGAGGAAACGCGGCATATTGATGAGCTGGTCGAAATGTCGAGGTTGAATTCCAGCGAAGTTCTGGCTACGCTTTTTGAATTGGAGATGAAAGGCATCATACGGCAATCGCCGGGGAAGCAGTTCAGCAAGGTAAGGTATTGTTGTAAGGGGAAGGGGCGCCGTCACAGACAGGAAATGCATCTGATGGAAGCCAGATGGCTGGAAGCCGCACAGACTCGGAAAGCGGCGACGAACAGTATATGACGAACAGTATATAAGGTAGCGAGAAGGACACACGCCGCCCTGCTAGCCCTTCCTGCGGCGGAATCTAAGGTTACAAAGGAACACATGGCAAGATCATTGGTGATCGTTGAATCGCCGGCGAAGGCGAAAACGATCAATAAATATTTAGGGAAAAACTACACGGTCAAGGCGTCCGTTGGCCACGTACTGGATTTGCCGACGAAGACCATCGGAATCCGTCTGCCCATCGATGATGACGAGGTCAAGAAGAGCAAGAAAAAAAAGAGAAGGAAAGGCGCTGCGCCGAAGCCGCCGTTGAAGCCCGTTTCGCTGGACGACCCGAAGATTTTCGAACCGACGCTGCAAGTGATCCCCGGCAAAGGGAAAGTGATTAATGACCTGAGGAAGTCGGCACAAACCGCAGAGGCAGTGTACCTGGCAGGCGATCCGGACCGCGAAGGAGAAGCAATATCTGCGCACCTGGCCATGGTGTTGTCAAAGCCAGCAAAGTTCCTGATTCCCGAGGAAGAAGAAAGTGAAAACGGGAAGAATGGCGAGAAGAAGGAAGAGGCCACCGCAAACGGGAATAAGAAAGGCGCGAAAGGCAAAGCGAAGAAAACGGCAGAAAAAGACCGGATCGAGATCGAGCCGATCGACCCGAAGAAGATCTTCCGGGTGACCTTTAACGAAATCACGCCGAAAGCCATTCGCGCGGCGTTTGAAAAGCCGCGGTCAGTGGATTCGCAGCTCGTGGATGCGCAGCAGGCGAGGCGCGTGCTCGACCGGATTGTGGGGTATAAGATTTCGCCGCTGCTGTGGGACAAAGTGCGGCGGGGACTGAGCGCGGGGCGCGTGCAGACGGTCGCGTTACGGCTGATCGTGGAGCGTGAGCAGGAGATCCGCGCGTTTGTGCCGCAGGAATACTGGACGATCCACGCGATGCTGGATGCGGGCGAGCCACCCATCTTCGAAGCAAAGCTGACGAAGAAAAAGGGCGAAGACATCGAGATCAACAATCAGGAAGGCGCCGACGCCGTTGTGGCGGCGGTGAGCAAGGCGAAGTGGCAAGTTTCGAGCGTGGCGCAAAAGGAAAAGCGCCGGAACCCGCCGCCGCCGTTTACAACATCGAAGCTGCAACAGGCGGCGTATAACCGACTGCGGTTTACGGCGAAGAGGACGATGGCCTTGGCGCAGCGTCTGTATGAAGGCATTGAGCTGGGCGAAGAAGGGTCTGTGGCGCTGATTACCTACATGCGCACGGATTCGGTGCACGTTTCGAATGACGCGTTGGATCAGGTCCGGGAACTGATTCCGGCTCGGTTTGGCAGCGATTATCTGCCGGAGAAGCCGAACTTTTATAAATCGAAGAAGGATGCGCAGGGCGCGCACGAAGCGATTCGTCCGACGGAGGTGAGCCGCGCGCCGGAAGACGTGCGGAAATATCTGGAAGACGACGTCTTCAAGTTGTACCAGCTAATCTGGCAACGGTTCGTGGCCTCGCAGATGCTGCCGGCAGTTTCCGATCAGACGACGATCGACATAACGGCGGGGGATTATACGTTTCGGGCGACGGGATCGATCCTGAAATTCGACGGCTATTTGAAGGTGTACCAGATTCCAGCAGCAACCACGGACCGCGAGGACGATGAAAAAGATGATGAGGGAGAAGGCAAGGCACTGCCACGGGTCGTCGAGGGACAGGTCCTGAAGCTGGATTCGCTCCGGCCGGACCAGCACTTCACGGAGCCGCCGCCACGCTATACGGAAGCGACGCTGGTGAAGGAACTGGAAGAGGACGGGATCGGGCGGCCGTCGACGTACGCGTCGATCATTTCGACGATTGTGGAGCGGGAATACGTGAAGAAAGAGCAGGGGCGGTTTACGCCGACGATGCTGGGCGAACGCGTGTGCATGCTGCTGATCAAGAGCTTCGAAGACGTGTTCGACGTGAGATTCACGGCGCGCCTGGAAGAGGAGTTGGACGAAATCGAAGAAGGTAAGATGCCGTGGCGCGAATCGGTGAAGGAGTTCTGGGAAAAGTTCATCGTGGACCTGGATAAGGCCGGCGATGAAATGATTTCATACAAGGCCGGGATTCCAACCGGAAAGAAGTGCGAAAAGTGCGGGCAAGGCGAATTGCTGGAACGCATCAGCCGGCATGGTTTCTTCCTGGGGTGTTCGCGGTACCCGGAGTGCGACTTCATTCAGGACATGGCGGAAGAGATTCCGGAAGATGCCGAGAACAAGACCGAGTACTGCGAGAATTGCGGGAAAGAGATGGCGCTGAAACGTGGGCGGTTCGGGACGTTCCTGGCGTGCACGGGATACCCGGATTGCAAGACGACGCGGAGGCTGGTGCAAGGGACGCGCATTGCGCTCCAGCCAGATGAGCCGCTGGACGAAAAGTGCCCGTTGGACGGAAACGGATTGGTGAAGAAGCACGGTCGTTTTGGCACGTTCATCGGATGCACGGGCTACCCGAAGTGCAAATACACCCGGCCAATCACGATGGGGATCAAGTGCCCGAAGTGCAATGAAGGCGAGTTTGTGAAGCGGGGCAGCATGGGCAAGGGCGGACGAGGAAGGTTCCGCGTGTTCTATGGCTGTTCGCGTTATCCGGATTGCGATTTTACGACGCCGAATATGCCGATTGCGGAGCCGTGCCCGAAGTGCGGCGCGCCGTTCATTGTGGAAAAGAAAACAAAGATCGGTACCGTACATGCGTGCATCAAAGAAGGATGCGACTGGGAGAAGCTGACGGACGAGCAGCCGTCGAAGGCTGTCGGAACGGAAGAAGCGCCGGTCGCAGCGAAGGCCTGAAATGATGGGTCGGCACGTTACCGACCCATTATCACATCATTCGAAGCAACTTTCTGGGAACTCCGCCACCGGGCGGAAAGTGTGCTCCTATAATTGGGCAAGAGGAAGAATGAAGGCATCCGTTGGCAAATTCCTGGAATACCTGCATTCGGTGAGGAACGCTTCACCCCATACCATCGCGAACTATAGGAAGGATCTGGAGCAGTTCCGGGCATACATGACGCCGCCGGAATCTGAAATGCCACCACTGGAGAAGATCGATCACAAGATGATTCGGGAATTTGTGGGCCACCTGCACGAAAACGGCCTGGAGAAGAGCTCGATAGCGCGAAAGCTGGCAGCGCTGCGATCTTTTTTTAAATACTGTGTGAGAGAAGGAATGCTGAAGGAGAATCCGGCGCGCCTGGTGCCGACTCCGAAGTTGCCGAAACGCATTCCGGCGGTGCTTTCCGCGGAAGAAATGGGGGTCTTTCTGGACCAGTTGGCGGGCCCAGGACGGCCACCCAGACGGAAACGAAGTTCGCTGGCAACATCGAACAACGCGCTAGCGAAACTTGAGGATAGTGTTTTATTGTGCCGGGACCGCTCGATTCTGGAGTTACTGTATGCCGCCGGATTGCGGGTGAGTGAGCTGACGGGATTGGATCTAGTCGACGTAGACGAGAAAGATCAAGTGGTGCGCGTAATGGGCAAGGGCCGAAAGGAGCGAATAGTACCTTACGGCGCCAAAGCCGCGGAGGCACTGCGACTGTACTGGCCGGTGCGCGAGACTCTGCTGAGAGAAAATAAGGCGAACGAGAAAAACATTGACGCCGTTTTCCTGAACTACAGAGGCAGGCGGTTGACGACGCGAAGTGTGGGGCGACTGGTGAAGAAATACGTGAAGCTGGTGAACATCAATTGGGACCTGCATCCGCACTCTTTGCGGCACGCATTTGCAACTCATTTGCTGGCGGATGGGGCGGACTTGCGCGCGATTCAGGAACTGCTGGGGCACGCTTCGCTTTCAACAACGCAAAAGTATACGCACGCGTCGATGCGGCAATTGATGGAGATCTACGACAAGGCACACCCGCACGCGTAAGCCTGCGCCGGACACAGGTTGTGTGATTCTGGGCACACTACGCAACAACTGAAAAGGTCTAATATGAAACTTCCGGGAGGGCCGCGTGTTCGCCCCTAGCGACCAACATCGCAATTCGATGTCGATGCGAATATTTTGGGTCGTTTTTTCGACCGTCCTTGCCGGCGGGGCCGTGTGGATGGCCACTGCGCTGCATGCACAAAACACAACGAGCAAGCGGAATTTCAAGACCGGCAAAGATATCTATATGTCAGGTTGCGTTGCCTGCCACGGCGCGGAGGGAAACGGGCAGTCGCGGGTGCTGCAGGGGTTCGAGCGACCGAGCACCTTCCCCGATTTCACCAGTTGCCGTGGGTCCACACCAGAACCGAACATACAGTGGCAAGCCATCATAACCAACGGAGGCCCGGCGCGCGGTTTTTCGGAGATCATGCCCTCGTTCAGGGGGGTGCTGACTCAGGATGAGATCAAGATGGTGGTGAGGTACCTGCGGACCTTGTGCACCAATAAAGCGTGGCCTCAAGGGGACTTGAATCTGCCGCGGCCGTTTGTGACAGAAAAGGCGT